>DRHT01000051.1 GCA_011053055.1 Halopseudomonas sabulinigri
TAATCATCTGTTGCCGTAGCGGTGTCATCTTTTGTTTCCTCACACTGTGGGTGGAAACAAAAGTGTGGCCCGCAAAGCCGATAAGCGCCTCGACCACTCAGCCCCGCGCAGCGGTTTAGTTCAACAGTGATTAGATAGCACGCGGCATTAATACATAACCGCGCGTTCGAGATAACTCCGGGCGCTGGGCAGAGACCGCATAATTTTTTTTCAAATAAAATCAAACTCTTACACCCCAACCTATAAACCCAAACGTATTCGCTTGACTTCGACATTTTGCGAATTCATTACTACTGTATGGCATGCAACTTGTCATCCATCTTGCAGCCGACGCCGACGAGCGAATGACAACACATGTATTTATTCCAGACGAATGAATGTGCCCGGCGATGCGAGTCAGAATGGGAAGCCAGAAAGATAGGATGGTTAATTTAGAACGGCTATTGCTAAGCAGCAGCGCGGGCGGCTTAGCAAGGTTCTGTAGTGTTGGTGCGGTAGGTACTCTGCTTGCCATCCGTGGGCTCCTGCGAACTGGCTCACTGCCATATCCAGAAGGTAACGCCATCGCGCTGTGGCGTAAAGCAGTTCTCCATAGTGAAACACGATTTATCTGTCGGAGCCGTTAGCTTCCCGCTTTGCTGATGCGTGAGCGGCCAGCATGCCCTCCTATCCTGCGTGCAGCCCAGCGGGCGATCTGCGCACGCACTGCGCCTGCTGCCTATAATCGAAAGATCGGCGCGGCGTTTTGCGCTACACTGCGCCCATCTAGTCAGGTTGGGTGTTCTATGAAAGTGTGCGGCGTTGAAATTAATAGTAACGATGTGAATGTATGTTTGCTGTCCCTGACAGGCGACATTTTTGAGCTACCTGATTTTCGCTCACGTCGGCTGACCTTAACGGACATTAATAGCACGCGCGAGCTACGCTATTTTCAGCAGACCTTTGCTAAGTTGATGCATGACTACCAGGTGGACAAGGTCGTCATACGCCAACGTCCGATGAAGGGTAAATTTGCTGGCGGCGCAGTGGGCTTCAAGCTGGAAGCGGCAATTGAGCTGATCAGTGAGCTTAATGTGGTGCTTATGTCGCCTACCGACATCAAGGAATCGCTCAAGCGCAACCCGGTACAGATCGCTTATGCAGATACTGGCCTGAAGGTCTATCAAGAAGTGGCTTTTAATACGGCCTTTGCCTTTTCTATGAAAGACAAGTACGCCTCTGACAGTGAATAGCCATCAATAAAGATGGCTACCTGTTATTAAAGAAGGCGCCTAGCGCCTTTTTTAAGGCCTGCATTTTACGAGCGCCTCGCGCCTTGCGGCGCTATGTACAACCAATTTATCAGCCTTCCAGAAACTCCACTATTTCCCGCTGAAAACTCGGCCTGATCAGTACACTTGAATGGTCCCCTGGCACAACCTTGAGCTGCGCGCCAGGAATCGCTTTCTGCAGTCTACGCGGTTGTTTTGCGAACGGGTCTTTGTCCCCGGCGATGATCAGCGTAGGGGCAGTAATCTGTTCCAGCGGGATGCGACTTGAATGAAACGCCAGTGCCTGTGCTGCCATGGCTTTACGGTCTGCCCAGACCATATCAGCCAGCAGACGAAAACCCGCAAGGGTGGGATTGCGGATGCTCCAGCGGCTGGCAAGCATGGCACTCGATAGCGCTTTTCTACCTTGCACTTGGTAACGACTATCCAGATGCAGAACGTTGCCGCCAATACCGCCTGCTACCAAGCGCCGTATGCGCGGCTCTTGTGTACCGGCCAGTAATGCAACAGTAGCGCCCATGGAGTAGCCGACTAGGTCTACCTCTTCCAGCCCCAGTTCATCTAATAGACAGCTGAGGTCTCTTGCCATGCGCGACTCGCCGTAGGCTTCGGGGTCGTGCGGTTTGTCTGAGCGGCCGTGACCTCGTGCATCCAGTGCGATGACGCTGCGCCCGGCCAGTGTAAGCCGCCGCACCATGCCGGGGATGACCCAGTTTATACGGGCGTTGGCCACATAGCCGTGGTGCAGCACTACCGGTGGTTCAGCGGACTTTTGCCCCCAGCTCTGGTAATAAATTTCTACCCCATCGAACGACTTGAATCGACTCATACGCCCTCCAAGACACGCGTCAGTGTTGGCATGAGTATTAAGCGCACCTGCCTGCGATGCAAATTACATTTTTGTATTTTTTTGATACTAAAACGAAAAGATCCAATTCAATGTTTGTTTCGCTGACCACGCAGGTCTTTTCGGTATGCGGATAGGTCAGCGGGCTAGCTTGTTTATCAAGCTCTCAAAACCGAAAACCCTGCGCCAGTACCTGCAACTCGCTGGCGAGTTCTGCCTGGCTAACCGTAACTTGCGAGATTTCCTGTGAGCCGCTGAGGGTTTGCAGGGAGGTTTCGCGCACTGAAGCCATGCTGCGAGAAATGTCCCGGGTGACGGCCACCTGCTCTTCGGCGGCAGCGGCAATTTGGGTTGCCATGCCGGAGATGCGGTCGACGTCTTGCAGGATGTCGGCAAGCGTACCTTCGAGTTTTTCGGCTTCATCAGCGCTGGTATTGGCCAAGCTGTGGCTTTGGTTTACCGAGGTTTTTACGCTGTCGGCTATGTCGCGAAAGCCGCCGATCAGCGATTCGATTTCGACCGTGGAGTCGTGGGTCTGGCGTGCTAGGTTGCGCACTTCATCTGCTACTACGGCAAAGCCTCGGCCTTGCTCGCCTGCTCTGGCCGCTTCAATGGCCGCGTTCAGCGCCAGCAAATTGGTTTGGTCTGCCACGGCTTTGATGACATCAATCACGCGGGTGATGGACTCGCTGCTGCGCTGCAGGCGCTCCATCTGAGCGTTGACCTCGTCTATCGAACTGGCCAGATGTCGAATGCGCGCGACGCTCTGCTCTACCACCTTGCGGCCCGCTGTGTTTTTACCCGAGGCATTACTAGCGGCTTCAGCAACCTGTTGAGTGTTGCGTGAGATTTCCTCGGAGGTGCTCGACATCTCTTCTGCCGCTGCCGCAACCTGATCAACCAGTTGCTGTTGCTGGCCAACCTGATCCGAATTCTGGCTCGCTGTTGCGCGGGTCTGTTCCGAGGCGGAGGCTAGCCGCACGCTGGTCTGGTCAATCTGGCTTAGGGCGCCTGAGAAGGTTTCTATTAGGCCGTTGAGCGCGCTGCCGATCAGGCCCATTTCATCTCGCGAGCAGACTTTGGTGCGAATCGAGAGGTCTTTCTCTTCCATGATATGGCGGAAGTCGCCGAGCAACTGATTCACCTGTCCGGTCACCCCCAGAATAATCAACACCGCCAACAGCAGTACCCCAACCACTACTATGCAGCCGATGATTGCGGCTTGCTGCAGTTGGCTGCGCGCGCTGCCGAGCACGAAATCGGTACGAGCGGCCATCTCAACGGCGACGTTTTCCTTCAGTTGGTAAACGTCGTTGATGGCTCCACTGGCACTGTCGAACCATTCAATATTAGCCATGCCAAGAAAGCCGTATTCCGAGCCGATCAACTTGTTGCGTAACTCGGCAAAGGCGAGGAATTCCGGTTGTTCGCGCAATGCTTTTACGCGCGACTGCATAGCGTCGCCCAGTAAATCTGCGGCGGTATCCAATAGCGATTGTTTACGTGCACCGGCAGCGCCGACGTCACCTGCGAGCCCCAGCGACACCTCTCCTTGGCTCAACACTAGCGCGCCCGCTGCCATCTCACGCGCGGCCCACTCGGACGACTGCGTTAGCGCATAAAAAGCGCTCATGAGGCGGGTGAGCTGGGCCTCATCAGAATGGTGCAGGATCTCCGGTGTCAATGCGACTAACTGCTCTACGGCTTGGGTATAGACGTTGTAGGCAAGCGCCGCTTCAACGTCTTCAATCATGACCCGTTCGCGCAGCGGCATCAGCTCTGACAGTGCGGTCGATGCCCGCGCCAGTTGAGGTGCAATGGTGACTCTTACGCTGCCCTCCAGTGTGGCTATCACAGACTGAAACTCTGACAGGCTGGCATCAGTTAGCTCCCGCTGAACTTCCAATCGTTCCACCACCCGCCCATCTGAACCGCCACTAGCGATAAGGAGCGCATTGAGGCCACGTTCTTTTTGCAGGTTCTCAACTAGCGGATCAGCTACCAACACGAGCCTGAACAGATCGCGCGATTCCTCCGTGCGTTCCAGGTTAGCGTAGCGGTCATTGACGGTAGTAATAGAGAAGTACAGCGTGCCCAGCAATGCCGGGAGAATGAGCAACAATAGTTTGCCGCGCATGGAGAGATTTCGAAGCATGGAGAGCATGAATGGCGCCTTGAGATAAAACCTGACTAAATGGACAGACTTGTCTCAAGACAACAGCAAGAAGAGTGCCATCACTCTGCCACCTGCATTTCCGGTATTCGCGCTGAAAGCGCCGCACCAGAGCGGTGCTAGGCTCGCTATCGACGAGCCAAAATGCAGCTTCTTTGTGATGGAAGACCGTGTGACGGACAATCGTAAAGTGCCCCATGAATGCAAGGTCCAACAGTCATTCGCGCCACTCAGTCGTTGCTTTGGTTTCTCATACTATTCGCTAGCGCACTCTGGCCCAGCGTATCCAGCGCTGCTGTTGCTCCATTCACATCGGCCGACGTCTTGTTCTGGCTCAACTTAAACTTGCCCACCAAGCGGTCTATCTTAATCTCAATACCCACGATCGCCGCCAACATCTGGCTGATATAGGTCGTACTGGAATCAGTCATTTTCCAGGGACGGCTCTGCTGCGATTTATTCTCGTGGTCACGGGTCAGTCGCGCTACCAACCCTCGGACAAAACGCTCATCGTCACGCAGTCGAATACGGCCATGTGCATGCACAACCTGATAATTCCAGGTAGGCACCTGCCGGTGAGTTTCGTGCTTACTGGGATACCAGTTCGGCGAGATATAGCCCTGCGGCCCTTGGAAGATAACCAGTACCGGCATGCCATCGGTGATTTGCTCAACCAGGGGATTGGCACGAGCAATATGGCACTGCAGTACGCCCTGCTCACCCTCCGCTACCAGCAGCTCAAAGGGGATGTGGTTGGCGTCCAGGCCTTCGCCGGTATGGATAATCAGCGTGCCCAACGGGTAGGATCGCATTAAGGCATGCAACTGATCAGGCCGGTCTTCGGCAAAGTGCTCGGGCAGGTACACGATGGTAAAGCTCCATACGCAAAAATTGAAAACAGCGCCGATGCTAGCACGAAGATGCACCCTGCACTGAGCGTCGATAGCAGTGGGCTGATCAAGTAAAGCTGCGGCATTAGTACCTGCAATCACGTAACTTTAGTCACCTTTGTTAGCCAAATCAGGCTAATTTTGCAAAATTAGCCTTTTAAGGCTACATTTCATAATGTATGAAATGGAAATACCCACTATCAGTAGCCCATCACGGACCGCATAAATGAGCATCTCTGCCGTACTCACTGGTGACCTGATCGACTCGCAATTGGTGCAAGACACCAACGCCTATGTCGCTCAGCTAAAAGCCACGCTTGACCGGCTTGCTGCAGCCTACGACTTCAAGGCTGAGCAGTACCGTGGTGACGGCTTTCAGTTAACGCTCAACGAGCCAAGCCGGGCCTTTGAATGTGCTGTGGTTTTGCGAGCTGGTTTAATTGCCAGCAGCCCAGACAACGAGCGCTTTGATGCGCGTATCGCCATCGGCATTGGCGGGGCACCCAGCGACAATCATTACGGTGAGGCCTTTGTACTCTCCGGACAGGGGCTGGATGGTATGAAGAAGTCGACGCTGGGTATCTTCAGCCATGCCGAGCAGTTGCTCGACCGCACTGCGTTGCCCACCGAGTTTGTCGCCAGCATCATTGATGGCTGGACGCGGATAGAAGCGGAGACTTTTTTCCTGCACGCCACACAGCAATCAAGCCAGAAGGATCTTGCCCAGCTGCTGGGCAAGTCCCGCGTGACCGTACACAAGGCGCTGCAACGCGCCAACGCCGCGCTGATCGACCGTTACATAGAACGTACTCAATATTGGGTGCAGGAGCTACACCATGTCTGAGGTCACTGCGCTGCTGCTGTTCATACTGATTCACATCGTCGCCACGATGTTGATCTACATGTTTCCGTTAGCTGCCGACGCTAGCGCCGCGGGCAGAGTGCGCTGGATAGCCGCCAAAGCCGTGCCCTATGGTTTAGCGGTCGGTTTGGTGATGCTGATAGCTGCGTTTGGTACTGGTTGGAGCCTGTTGATCGGGTTATTAGTGCTGGCCAGCCAGTTCACAATGGAATGGTTAAAACAGTCACGGGTATGCTGTTTTTCAGTTGACCTGGTTCTCACCCACTTGCTACCGCTGGCAATGTTGCTGGCGATCTGGTTTAGCTTCACCCACAACTGGTACGGGTTGGGTGAGCTTATTTTAGAGTTACTGGGACCAAAGCCGCTGATTGCGCTGATAGCCTATTTGTTTATTCTGCACCCCACCTCGGCGTTGATTTCACAGCTGCTGCGGCCTTGGCTGAACCATGCCGATCTTACCGATGAAGCGTCGCTGAAACATGCAGGCAAACTGATCGGCTTTCTTGAGCGCTTTCTGATTGTGACCTTCGTGCTGCTTGGCCAGTGGTCTGCCATCGGCTTTTTGCTCGCGGCCAAAAGTATTATGCGCTTCAACGATACGCGCACAGCCAAGCGCCCGGTCTCCGAATATGTGCTACTGGGCACCCTATTAAGTTTTACCTTTAGCCTGATGGTGGGTATCGGCCTTTCTGGCGTGCTGAGTAGTTAGCTTAAAAAGGCTACTATGACAAAAGTAGCCTTTTTAGGGTAATGTCCCAGCATCGTCAGCCTCCTAGGCTGGCCCACCTGTTTAACCAAGGAGCTACTGTGCGAATTTGCGTTTTCTGCGGCTCAAGCGCCGGCAATAACCCTGTTTATCGTGAAGCTGCTATTGAACTGGGCACCGCGCTGGCCAAGGCCGGCATAGGGCTGGTTTATGGCGGTGCGCAAGTCGGTTTAATGGGCGCGGTAGCGGATGCAGCCATGGCCGCTGGCGGCGAGGTAATCGGCGTGATCCCACGGCAATTGGTAGAGCGCGAACTGGCCCACGACGGCCTGACCGAGCTAAAGGAAGTGGGCTCCATGCACGAGCGCAAAGCCGTGATGGCCGACCTCTCCGATGGCTTTATCGCGCTGCCCGGCGGGGTCGGTACCTTTGAAGAGCTGTTTGAGGTCTGGACCTGGGGCCAACTCGGTCACCATCAAAAGCCCTGCGCGCTGCTCAACGTCGGCGGCTATTACGACAAACTGGTCACCTTCCTCAATCACGCCACGACCGAAGGCTTTATGAAGCAGCCCTACCGCGAGATGCTGATTGTCGCGTCTGACGTGGAGTCGGTCCTAGCCAAAGTGGAAGCTTACGAGGCTCCCAAAGTGGCCAAGTGGATGGGGAAAAAGCGCGAGCTTTAAATCTCATTTGGTCCCTGCAAGAAATGACTCACTTGCTGGCGCGGGTATCGTCTGCTCTTCAGGCGATACGCTGATCATAGTCCGAGCGCAACAAAGCCATGCATTTTCGGGTGTCAGGTCGATCGTGCTCGGGAGGCCTAACAGCGAAAGCGCTCTTACATCTGCTCTCCCGCTAACACATGAGCCGACAGCGGCAAACCGAAAAGCTTGTCGAACCCTAGCGTGAATACGAAGGTGTAGCACACAAAGAACACCAACAACCCCAAGTCCAGTACCAAAGCGTGATACAACGAAATCCCCAACCACCACGCCATAGCGGGCACCAGAATTACCAGCAACCCCAATTCAAAGCCTAAAGCATGGGCCACGCGGCGCTTAATGGTGCGCAAGCGTTGTTGCTGTTGGCGTTCCCAGCGTTCGAATGCGGTGTTCCACGTCAGGTTCCAGCTTACCGCCACGATGGAGGTAATGATCGACGCAACGCCTGCGCTGATCACCGGATGCCCTAAAACCAGCAGGGTCAGGGTCACCACAGCTACAGCGATTAGCTCATAAAAGGTCACGTAAACCAGCTTGCGCTTGACGCCCTGCATATCAACAACTCCAACATCAGATACAGATAACTCAGCGATTACTGAGGAACAGCCCGAATTTTATGTTTTAATTTCTGATAGAAAAAGAAACCTTCTATCAGAAAAAATGACAAGTCATGGCATTCACTAGCGAAACCGTAAAAGTATTCCTCGAAGTGTTGGATAGCGGATCCTTCTCTGCAGCGGCGAGGCGCCTCAAACGCGTGCCTTCCGCCATCAGTATGAGCATCTCTCAGCTGGAAGCAGAACTGGATATGCAGTTGTTCGACCGCTCGGCACGCGAGGCCATCCCTACGGCGGCAGCGCGGGCACTCGAGCCCAAAGCACGCCAGGCTCAACAACAACTACGAGAGCTGCAGACCCAAGCGCTGCAACTGCACCAGGGGCTGGAAAAACGCCTGACACTCGCCATTGCCCCCGAGTTACTCTCCGCCGCCTGGAACGGCCCACTGGCCACCTTGGCTCAGGAGTTCCCGGCGCTGGAAGTGGAAGTGAGGTCGGAGCCGCAAGCGGATGCACTGCGTCTGCTACACGAAGGTGCAGTCCAGATTGCTCTGGTCTTTGAGCGACCAAACCTCGACGAACGTGAACGCTTTCAGGAATTTGGCAGCGAACTACTGGTAGCCGTTGCGGCACCAAACTACCCAGAACTTAAAGCCTATGGCGGGCCCATTCGGCAAGAGCACCTGATAAATATGCGCCAAATCCTGGTGGGTAGCGGTAACGTTACAAAAGCCGACACGCGCATGCCGTTGTCCAGAAAAATCTGGCTGACGGACAGCCATTTAGCAACATTAAGTCTGGTGCAAGCTGGTCTGGGATGGGCATGGCTGCCAAAAACACTGATTCAACATCTACTCAGTGCAGGGCAATTGGTGGAAATAGCCTTTGAGAATGTGAGCAACGAATTATGCCTATGGGTCGATATCGTATGGGTAAAAGACCGACCACTCGCACTAGGGGCTAAGCGCTATCTCGAGCTCATGCGCGCATAGCCTTCACGCGTCAACAAAACCAAATGAACTGTACTGGCATAGATCTGGCCTGAAGCCTTAAGGTCGTCTATTAAGGATTTGTGTTCATCCGCCGGTAGATAGAAGTAGTCATGCCCTTGCTGCAATTGCGCTTCACAACGTTTGAACGCCTTGAAACTGGTGCCTTTGGGCACAGCGTTAAGCTCATCCAGTTGGCGTAAGCTAAGGGATTCGACACCAGCATAGGAAATCGGCGTGAATGTGGGCATGACGCTCCTACTGTACAAAAATCAGACAAATCGCTTAGGACTCGAGGAGGAAATCAGTATACTTGCCGACCTTTTCCCATGCACAACCGAGCGAACCATGACCGAGCAAGCCAACAACGACAACACTTCCGCGCCAGCAGCGGAGACAGCCACAGAGTCCAAAGCGTTGCCGGGGCTAGGTTCTCTGTTTGCCGCCGCCGCCAGCGCCAACTCGCGCAAGGGCGATACGCCAAAGAAAGGCAAGACTGGCGACCAGCACGAGCAGCGCATTGGTATGCCGCCGCGCAATACACGGCGTTCGATGGGTAAGCGCTAAACACTAGCGAGTTACGCCGAGCACGCTGAAGGTTAAAGGGGCAGCGACACGTAGAACTGCGCGCCATGCCCCAGCTTGGACTGCACGCCGATATGCCCACCGTGCAGTTGCACAATTTCTCTGCACAACGCCAGCCCCAAGCCAGCACCGCCTTTTTTGCCACCTACTTGCA
The DNA here is from genome assembly GCA_011053055.1 of Halopseudomonas sabulinigri. Lineage (GTDB taxonomy): Bacteria > Pseudomonadota > Gammaproteobacteria > Pseudomonadales > Pseudomonadaceae > Halopseudomonas > Halopseudomonas sabulinigri_A. Next base: position 9,757 of record DRHT01000051.1, read on the forward strand.
CAAACGGCTCAAACACGCGGCCCTGCTGACTGAAAGCGATACCTTCGCCGTTGTCTTCCACACTCAATAAAATACGTTCGCCCTGCCGGCGGGCTTGCAGGCGTACATTGCCATCGGTAGGCGTATGCCGCAACGCATTGCCCAGCAGGTTATCGAGCACGCGCTCAATCTGCAGACGATCCCATCGCGCGTGGGGCATCTCGTCGTGTATATCCACCTCAAGGTTGATATTCAACTCACGCGCCTGCACCGCAAAGCGTGCCGCAGCTTGAGCTACCAACTCACCGGGATCACAGGGTGTAAGCTCCAATTTTTGCAGGCCGTTCTGATAACGCGAGAAGTTCAGTAGGTCATTGATCAGGTCAACCAGACGGCGCATTTCTTCGTCTACGACAACCAGTAAATCGGACTCGCGGCTGCCTTGCGCGAAACTGGCACGCTCTTGAAATAACGAAAACGCCATGTGCATTCCAGTAACCGGAGTACGCAGTTCGTGTGAAGCGCGTAATACAAACTCTCGACGCACGCGCTCAAAAGCGCGCTCATCCGTCACGTCGCGCAATACCATAACAGCACCCTGCACCCAGGTGTCGGTGCGCAGCACCGGAGTCAGGCTGTAGTCCAACAGGCGCATCTCGCCAGCCACCTTAACTTGCAGATCTTCCTGCTCGCTACTACTGTGCGGGTTGCCGGCGAGTACGTCGCGTACCTGCTCATCCAACTCAGGCCGGCCCATAGCAACGCCTAAGCTTTGACCTAGCTCGCGCGAGTCCCAATCCAGTTGCCGGCGAGCTACCGGGTTAAAGTGCTCTACTTCTCCATCCTGGTCCAGAATCAGCAGACCGTCATCAATACTGTCGAGCACAGCCTGCAAGCGGCGCTGTTCGCCTTGCAGTGCATTCACGTCGCTACTTTTGAATTCACGCAGCGCTTCAGCCATTGCGCCGAAGCGCCGACTAAGCGCTGAAATCTCCAACACTGGCGATATCGGCAGCAGAACGTTGAAATCACCGGTACTAATCTGATCGGCAGCCCGCGCCAAGCCCTCAATAGGCTGGGCGAAGCGCCTAGCGATGCTGTTAGCCGTGAGCAAACCCAATAACAATACGGCGAGGCCAATCAAGCCAAGCAAACCTGCAATCAACCACGCGCGCTGGTGGGCAGCAGCTTCAGCCCTTTTTACTTTGTCGATGTAACGATTTTGAATTTCGTTCAGCCGGTCGCGGATGATCGAAACCTTGCTGCTGAAGATATCATTGGACAGCAGCTCACGACGCAAGGTCATTGGCCGCCGCAAGATAACGTCATAACTGGCGTAGGTCGTTTCCAGCTCCGCCATCGCGATACGATCAGACTCGGCTACTGCGTGCGTTTTAGCTACTGACAGAGACTGTTTAAAACGCGCGTCCGATGCTTTGAGATCCTCTAGATTAAGGTCTTCTTTCAGCAGCATGGTCACCTGCGTACCTATTTCCTGCCGCATCGCCAGGGTTGATTTGATGATGTTCAACGTACTGTTCATAGACAGTTTTTGCGATTGAGTCAGACTCAACACGCCAAACATGCCCACCACCAACCCCACCATCGCCACGGTAATCAGTGCGCTGCTGCTAAGAAACAGTTGCGTGCGTAGCTTCATAACCCGAGCTGCTTTCTTTTGCGGTAAAGCGTGGAAGCATCAATGCCTAGCGTCTTGGCAGCTTGGTCGAGCGTCGAGCTAGAGCCCAGTACCGCAGCAATGTGGGCTTTCTCAAGTTCTTCAAGACTCAGCTCAGAGCCGACCCGGGGCGCGCCGCTGTTGCTCTCAGCAGCACTCAGCCCTAAGTGAGCAACTTGCACCAGCTCTTCACCACAAATGATGCTGGCACGCTCAATCACGTTGCGTAGCTCACGGATATTGCCTGGCCAGTTGTAGCTGAGCATAGCGTCTCGGGCCTCGACGCTGAAGCCAGTGGCTGGGCGCGCATAGTCTTTTACGAAACTGGCAAGAAAGCGTTCCGCCAGGGTCATAATATCGTCATGTCGTTCGCGCAGCGGCGGCAACATCAGGGTAATGACGTTCAAGCGGTACAATAGATCTTCGCGGAAACGGCCACTTTTGACCATTTCTCCTAAATCCAGATTGGTTGCTGCGAGAATGCGCACATCGGCGCGGCGGGTGACCGGGTCGCCAACGCGTTCGTATTCTTTATCTTGAATGAAGCGCAGCAGCTTAGGCTGCAAAGTCAGTGGGAAGTCGCCAATTTCATCAAGAAAAAGCGTGCCGCCATCGGCCTGGTTAACCCGGCCTAGGGTGTTCTCACTAGCCCCAGTGAAGGCGCCCTTACTGTGACCAAACAGCTCGCTTTCCATCAGCTCAGCAGTGAGCGAAGGGCAATTGATGGTCACGCACCCTTTCTTGGCGCGCTTACTCCAACCATGAATAACCCGAGATAATTCACCTTTGCCGGTACCCGACTCGCCCAGAATCAAAATATTGGCATCCGTCACCGCTACCTGCCGCGCCGTTTCCAGAACCGCCATCATCGCTGGGCTTTGTGAATCGACCTTGGCTTGCGTTTGCTTTACTTCGCCCTCCAGCACTTCCAGCCGCGCCGCCATCTGACGCATTTCCAGCTGTTTGGTAGCCGCCATACGTAATTGGTCTGGACTGCAGGGCTTGACTAGATAGTCAGAAGCGCCGGCCTGCATAGCATCCACTGCGGTATCTACTGCGGAATGTGCGGTGACTATCACTACGCGCATCCACGGCGCTATTACGCGCATCTTCGCCATCACATCCAGACCGTTGTCCTCACCCAGGCGCAGATCGAGAAAGCACAGGTCGAATACTTGGGTGTGTAGCACAGACTCAGCCTGCAAAGCCGTAGCTGCGGTAGCAACGTGATACCCCTCATCCTCAAGACAATAACGAAAGGTTCTAAGGATTGCTGGCTCATCGTCCACCAACAAAATCCGCCCTTTGGTCTGTGCTGCTTCCATTTTTTCGTCTGCTCCAGACTTGATATGAGGTGTTAGTCAACGCTTCTTCGTGCAAGTTGCATGACGCCAATGCGGCAATCTTGCAACTTGCACTTTGGCTCACGCAAGAAATATTTTTATGTTATTGATTATTAAGGTTTTTATTTATAAAAATAACTGGCACAGCTGTTGCTCTGTCTTCCTATGAATAAGTCATGGCCCAAATCGCCGGCCTTGATAAGGACATTGAATGGAGATTGATCCCATGCACAGCATCAACCGCACGGCTCTGCTTGCACTCTCAATCAGCTTCGCCAGTTTGCTGCCTCTTGCCGCTCACGCGGACGGAAGCGACAGCAAAAGCCGTCCTATGCCCACAGAGCAACGCAAAGATCAGAGCCAACCCTTTGATGATGATCGAGTTCTGACGGCTACCCTGCAGTCGCGATTGCAGTGGGATGGTAACACGGACGGTATAAGCATTCGGGTGGCGGCACAGGACGGTGTAGTGAACTTAAGTGGCAACGTACTGCACACTAATGACAAGCGTATTGCCATCGCAACGGCACGCAACACGCCCGGTGTTCGGGCCATTAATGCGAGCGAGTTGAAAGTCGGGCGCACCTCTACGTTAGACGAAGCGCGCTGGATAACTACCAGTGTTGTTACGGATCGCGGCCCAACTCTGCGTCTGTGAGCCACTACCTTGATTTAATTTTACTACTGGATCTCCACCGCACTTTTACTTTCGATGACGGACGACAACACATGAACATGGAGCAAAAGCCGGCTATCTACTTCCATATTAAGGAAGCCACCCTGCCCGGCGCGATCGAGTGTATGAGTAGCCAGTCCGGTAGCACCGCACACTTTAGGAGGCACCCCTTGCTTAACTGGGCAATCGCGTTTTTCGTCATGACGGCCGCTGCCGCGGTATTTACTTTTGGTGGTTTTGGCACCACTGCAGCCGTAATGGGCCAAGCGCTTTTCGGTATTTTTCTGCTAATGCTGATCGGTACTATGTTGTTGAGCAAGTATCGCCGGACTGGCCCGCCACATTCCAGGCGTTGAGCCGGTATGAGACAATAGCGCATTAGTTATCTTCCAGCGCGCGGCGACCAGACCAAGCATGCCACTCGACACTAGCCAGTTACCCGCAGAATATTACCCTCTGGCTAACCGCTTCTACCGCCAGTACCAACGTGGCACCAAAGCCAGCAGTCAGCACCTTGTCTGGGTTGGTAGAGAGCATGAGCAGATTGTCTGCAGCCTCTGCCTGCAACCCATTTCAAATGGCCACTGGCTTACCAGTCTACTGGTAGCTCCGCAGTTCAGAGCACGCGGCTACGCCACTTCTTTGCTCGAACAAATTAGAAATCAATATATCGGACCCATCTGGTTATTCTGTGCGCCAGAGCTCAGCGCATTTTACCTGCGTGCCGATTTCACAGAGGCTACGGTTTTGCCCGAATCGCTAGTTGATCGATTGGCGCGCTATCAGCGCCACAAGCAGTTGGTCGCTTTGGTCAGCGAATAGTTCGTCGCGGTTCCTGCAGCCTAAATCCCCAGAAAAATTCTACGCCTCACTATGGCCATCAGTGCGCCATTGCACTGCCACCCTATGCGCCATTGGCGGTTTCTTGCGCACCCCGACAGTGCAAGTGCACAGCGCACCCTCGCAAAAAAACCGCTTAACATTGTTAGGAAAACATATAACCAACTGAAAATAAAAGAGTTTAAAAAGATGGCAAGCAAAATGCTATGTGAGGACTGCCAACGCATTTAATCAAAACATTTGGGGAAACACGCGATGATGAAGAAAATTGCAGTTGCCGTTGCTACCGCCAGCACCTTGTCTTTTGCCAATATGGCACACGCTGAAGCGTTCGATACAGCCCTAGGCGAATTTGACACCAGCATGACTGCGACGCTTGCCACTGATTACATCTGGCGCGGTCAGTCACAAACTGATGGCGCTGGCGCAATACAAGGCAGCCTAGACATCACTCACGAAAGCGGCCTGTATATTGGTGCCTGGGCATCCAATATCGACTCCGAAGACTTTGGCGGCTCCAGCGTAGAAATCGATTACTACGCTGGCTACGGCGGCGTCATTACTGACGATATAACCTATGACCTCTCCTGGGCTACTTATACCTACCCAAAAAACAGTGAAATCGATTATGACGAAGCGCTGGCCAGCGTCAGCCTGTACGGTTTCACTCTGGGTGCCAATTACGCGTACGACCCGCAAAGCCAGCTTTATACTTATATCGACTACGGCTTTGCCCTGCCCTACGACATCGGGCTTGGCTTGCACTACGGCCTGACTGACACTAAGGATCCTTTGGATGGCGTCAGCGGTGACGAAGAATACGGCGACTGGGCAGTCAGCATTGGCAAAACCGTTCTTGGTCTTGACCTTAACCTGATGTACAGCGACACCGACTTGGGCGACGACTGCGCCTACACCAGTTCTGACTCTTGCGACTCGAACTTTACTTTCTCCGTATCCAAAACGCTGTAAGGCAGTATCCGGCGCGCTCCTGTAGCGCTCATCACCTGAAGTAATAGCATTAAGCCAATCGAGGTGCGTTGTTCCACGACAATGCCTCTCTGATTGGCTTTTTTTTACTGCGTGGCGCAGCGCTGTAATTACCACGACATTGAAGTAACCCACAAAAAAACCGGCCAAGGGCCGGTTTTTATTATGTCGAAAATACTATCAAGCCCGCGGCAAGGTTACACCACGCTGCCCTTGATACTTACCACCACGATCGCGATAGGAGACTTCGCAAGACTCATCGGATTCGAAGAATAGCATCTGCGCCACGCCTTCATTGGCGTAGATCTTTGCCGGCAAGGTGGTGGTGTTGGAGAACTCCAACGTCACGTGCCCTTCCCACTCAGGCTCCAGCGGCGTGACGTTAACGATAATGCCACAGCGCGCATAAGTGCTCTTGCCTAGGCAGATGGTCAGCACATCACGCGGAATACGGAAGTACTCAACAGTGCGGGCCAGAGCAAAAGAGTTAGGTGGAATAATGCAAACATCGCCTTTTACGTCCACAAAGCTCTTCTCATCGAAGTTTTTAGGATCGACGGTGGCAGAGTGGATGTTGGTGAAAACTTTAAATTCATCAGCGCAGCGCACATCGTAGCCGTAGCTGGAAACACCATAAGATATCACCCGATCGCCCTCATCACCGCGCACCTGGCGCTCAACAAAGGGCTCGATCATCCCGTGTTCCTGGGACATTCTGCGGATCCAACGGTCGGCTTTAATGCTCATGATGTTTCCTGAACTGGTCGAAAAAGAGCCTGCATGTTACCGGTTTATGGGTACTTACAAAAGACCGCGATCAGTCATCGCTGATGCTGATCTCTGGCATCCCCTGCGCGCCGGCCTGCTGAGTGATGCGCGCACCCACATGTCGAGCCATATCCTGATAGATCATACTAATCTGACATTCTGGTTCAGCAATCACCGTCGGTTTACCGCTATCGGCCTGCTCCCGGATCATCATAGACAAGGGCATGGAAGCCAGCAGATCAACGCCATATTCCTCAGCCAGACGTTCACCGCCACCTTCGCCAAACAAATGTTCGGCATGACCGCAATTGGAACAAATGTGAATAGCCATATTTTCGACCACACCCAGCACCGGAATATTCACCTTCTCGAACATGCCGATACCCTTTTTAGCATCCAGCAGTGCGAGATCCTGCGGAGTAGTTACAATCACAGCGCCGGTGACCGGAACTTTCTGAGCGAGCGTCAGCTGAATATCGCCGGTGCCCGGTGGCATATCGACCACTAGATAGTCCAGTTCATCCCAGGCGGATTGGGTCAACAACTGCATCAACGCGCCAGACACCATGGGCCCACGCCAAACTACCGGAGTATTTTCATCAACCAGAAAAGCCATCGACATAACTTGCAAGCCGTGTGCACGCGGCGGTATGAACCACTTATTGTCGTGTACCTCTGGGCGCGTGCCTTCGGGCAGCCCCAGCATCATGCCCATGCTAGGGCCGTAGATATCAGCATCCAAGACACCAACCTTGGCGCCTTCACGCGATAACGCCAGTGCCAGGTTGGCGGCGGTAGTGGACTTGCCCACACCGCCTTTACCCGAGGCTACGGCAATTATATTTTTGACCTTAGCCAGCGCCGGCACTTTGCCCTGCAACTCGCCGGCAATCACTTCACAACGTACTTTTATATGCGCTTCGCTGACTTCCTCCAGATTCTCGACCGCAGTCTGAATCATGTGCGCTATACCGCCAACGATAGAGCCAGCCGCATAGCCCAGCACCAATTCAGCGCTAACCACACTACCTTCAATATCCAACTGCCGCAGACAACCCATGCTGATCAGATCAGTTTTCAAGTAGGGGTCTTGGTATTGGGCGATAGCTTGCTCTACGGAAGCACGATCAACTTGGCTCATATAGGTATCCGGTTCACTAAGGAATGGGCGTTATGCTACTGATTCGCTAACGAGGATGAAAGCACGGGATTGGCGCCGAGCGGCGCAGAGAACACCGATAAAGCGTAGGGAGCTAGCCCTACACCTAAAATAGAAGTGCCGCCCTGCAGTTAGACATCACAGAGCGGCAACTGATTTACTGGTGAGTGATCATCACCGCTTTAATATTAACGAACTCGCGGATGCCAAAACCGCCATGCTCGCGACCATAGCCACTGTCTTTTACACCGCCAAAAGGCAGATGCGGATGAGCCAGGCCGTAGCCGTTGATATTCACCATGCCGGTATCGAAATGCAGACGAGCTAATTCAATCGCCCGATCTTCGTTACGCGAGAATATACCGCCACCCAGCCCGTAACGTGAGTCGTTAGCAATCCGCATAGCGTCTTCGTCATCCTTTGCTTTGATCAACGAAGCGACCGGACCAAACAGCTCACCATCGTAGGCCGGCATTCCCGGCTTGACGTTTTCAAGCACGGTGGCCGGGTAATAGAAACCCGCACCTTCCGGGATTTTTCCACCGGTACTGATGGTGGCGCCCTTACGCACCGATTCTTCCACCTGCTCGTGTAGCGTGTCGCGCAGGTCTTTACGGGCGATAGGCCCCAGTTGCGTGCCCTTCTGTGTTGGATCGCCGGTTTTAATTGCCGCCATCTGCTTCACAAACTGTTCGCGAAACTCATCGTAAACGTCTGCCGACACGACAAAGCGTTTGGCCGACACGCAGGTTTCACCGTTATTGACCACGCGCCCTTGCACACAGGTTTTGACTGCCAGCGCGATGTCCGCATCGGATAACACCACATAGGCATCGTTGCTGCCCAACTCCAATACTGTCTTCTTGACCACTTTACCGGCGGCCTGAGCGATCTTCTTACCGGTGTTGTCGCTGCCAGTAAAGGTGACACCGCGCACCTTGGGATGCTCGACCAACTTGCCGGCACTGGCGCCGTCGAGCATCAATGATTGGAATACGCCCTTAGGCAAACCTGCTTCAAGATAAAGCTGCTCAATCTTCTGCGCCATGCCAAATACATTGCTGGCGTGCTTAAGCACCGTCGTGTTGCCCGCCATAATGTTGCAGGCGCTGTAACGAATAACCTGATACAGCGGGAAGTTCCACGGCTGAATACCCAGAATCACACCAATGGGCTGATAAGTGATCAGGGCTCGCCCGCCTTCCAGAGGCCGCGTCTCGTCTTTCAGCTGGTCGGGCCCTTGCTCCGCAGAGTACCGACAGATAGCAGCGCACAGCTGGCATTCTTGCCCGCCTTGCTCAATTGGCTTACCCATCTCACGAGTCATCAGCTGGGCCAGCTCATCGCTATTCTGTTCAATCAGATCAGCCATTTTATTTAAAATTTTGCCTCGGTTGGCGAGGCTTTCCAGCCGCCAGATTTGAAAGGCCGCGTCGGCACGATCAATCGCGGCGCCGGCCTGCTCTTCGCTCAGCAGCTGGTATTCGGCAATTTTCTCACCTGTGCTTGGGTCAATCGTGTTGACTGTCTTGCTCATGGTGTTCTCCGTTTCGGGTGGTTAACTGGAGTGCTTGCCATAGTTCCGACCACAAAAAACCCGGATCAGCTCACGCCGATCCGGGTTTTTCTGCAATAACTTACAGCTATTGCACCTACCTTGGAGTCTTCTGCTTATTACGCAGCGTCATCCATTGCTGGCTCTTCAGCCTCAGCTTCTGGCTGCTCAGCTGCTGGCTCAGCTTTAGCTGCACCAGCCTTACCCGCTTCTGCTTTCTCGACTTGCTCAAGCAGCGCGTTCATCAAACGCGTACCACGCTCACCGACCATCTCAGAGAACACATCACGCACTGGCAAGCTAAGCTCACGGAAGGCTGCACGCTCTTCAGGAGTAAGATAAACCAGCTTGATATCGCTGTTCTCGGTGATGATATCCAAGCGCTCGGTATTCAAACGCGTTTGAACATCGTGGGTGTATGGCACCAGCTCGGTTACCACTTCTTCGATGACGTCCTTACGCTCTTGGCTCAGACCGTCATACCAAGGGCTATTAGCCATAAATGTGGCAATGAACTCAGCCTGGTTAGCGAAGATGAGATAATCCTGCACCTTGTAAAAGTCCATTTCTTGATGGGCAAATACTGGCTGGATATTGCCGTCAAGCTGACCCAGTTGCATGCCGCTGAACAACTCACCGTACTCCATGGTGGTCGGATCAGCGCCGTAGGCACTGTAGGTTTCACGCAACAGGCGATTGTCCATGGTACGCAACGCTAGACCGTCAAGGTCGGCCGGTGAACGCACTTCTTTGTTGGCACTCCATACCTGCCAGCCTTCGGGCACAATCGCCAATGGCTGCAGATCACGCTCACGGAAAGAGGCAACCAGATCTTCGTTCTTACGGAACTCAGGTGCGTTGAGAATTTCAGCATTGGTTTTTTCGTTATCGGTCAGCACAAAGTTAAGGCTGAACAATTGCGACTCAGGGACAGTGCCACCAAGAAAACCAGAACCAAAAGCAAACTGCACCGCACCAGACTGCACTTGGTCATAGATATCGGTCAAACCGCCCAACTGGCCGTAAGTGTAGAGTTTTACCTCCACCTCGCCATCGGTTTTCTCGTTGATCAGTTCGGCAAATTTAGCGCCGTACTCGTACTGGACGCTACCTTCGATTTCCTCCAGCGCAAAGCCCCAAGTTTCTGGTTCTGCAGCTGCGGTGGTGGTTTCTTCTGCGTCTGCCTCAGGTGCTGAGGTATTTGCGGTCGGCTCTTCGTCGGACCCGCAAGCGGCCAGCAAAACCGCTGCTGCACCAATACATCCATTACGCCAATTCATGGAACGCTCCTTATAAATTGTTCTGGTTAGCTAAATAACCCTAACATACGACCGGCGTATGTCCAGCCGTGCAAAACCGCTTTGGATAAGGTATGTTCAAAAAGAGATCGGAATTCGGCAGCTCACTCACGAGCTGACTACAGCGTCGATCCACGTACACAAATTCAAGCCAGAGCGTGTTGCAAAGCGCGATGGTCAGAGCCTGACTAAACAGGCCAAGCAGAGGACAGCTCGATGCCCGAGCCTGGCGACACGTCGGCCAGCCACTCTCCAACGGCATTGCTCAGCAAAGCGCTGCGCACCTTGGACCGCACGTCGGAACACATCGAAAAAACCATACTCGGAGCCAGCGTGCTGTTTCTTGCGGGGCTGCTGATCATCCATGTATTGGGTCGCCAGCTGTTCGGTAATGGCCTGACCGGCCAAGTCGAGTTAACGCAGATCAGTCTCATCATCATGACCTTCGCTGGCCTCGGCTACGGCGTGCGCCGCGCAAGACATATCTGTATGTCAGCCTTCTATGACCAGCTCACCGGTTGGCCGCGAAAGGCGTTGCTGGTATTCATCAGCTTGCTCACTGGCGCTTTGATGTTCTATTTCGCTTGGTACGCCTGGGAGTACGTCAGTTCGATTCACAGTCGCGGCCGCACCTCATCGGCACTGCAGATCCCACTGTGGATACCCTATTTAGCAGCTCCCATCGGCTTCGCACTGGCGGGCATCCAGTATTGGCTGACCGCCATCCGCAACCTTACCTCTCGAGACATTTACCGTTCCTTCAATGAGAAGGAAGAGTACGACGCCGTTCCTGATGATGGCGCCATCTAACCGCTAGTTACTGGACCCTGCATGCTGACTCTGACCGTTATAACCATGTTCGTGCTGCTGATGCTGGGCTTCCCGATGATGGTGCCGCTGCTGGTGGCCAGTTTAATGCTGCTGTTTTTGGTGATTGACATGGGAAATGTCGGGCTGCTCATGGGCCAGATGATCAGTGGCGTGCAGTCGTGGGCATTGGCCGCAGTGCCGCTATTCATATTTGCTGCAGATGTGATGACCCGTGGACATACCTCACAACGCCTGCTTGATTTGGTACAGAGCTTCGTTGGCCACTTACGCGGCGGCTTGCCAATCACCACCGCAGCCAGCTGCACGCTGTTTGGCGCAGTCTCTGGCTCCACTCAGGCTACCGTGGTGGCAATGGGTGGCCCGATGCGTCCCAAGCTGCTGGAGAAAGGCTACTCCGACGCTTTCAGTATCGCGCTAATCATCAACGCCAGCGACATCGCCCTATTGATTCCCCCCAGTATCGGCATGATTATTTACGGGGTGGTTTCGGGCGCCTCCATCGGCGACCTGTTTATTGCCGGCATCCTGCCCGGCTTACTGATTTTGGTACTGTTTTCAGCGTATTGCTGGATCAGTTCGATCCGAATGGGCATAGAACCAGAAGAGCGCGTCGGCTGGGCAATGCGCTGGGAAGCGCTAAAAAAAGCGCTATTACCCTTAGGTTTCCCGTTAGTGGTAGTTGGCGGTATTTATGGCGGTATTTTCAGCCCAACTGAAGCCGCAGCCATCGCGGTGCTCTACGCGCTGATTCTTGAAGTCATCATACTGCGCGCAGTGAAAGTGAAAGAACTTTGGGACGTGGCACTTTCAACCGGCCTGATCACCGCCGTGGTATTCATTCTGGTCGCAGCTGGTAACGCCTTTACCTACACCATTTCCTTTGCCGGCATTCCTCAGGCCATCCTGGACCCAGTCATCGCCAGCATTGGCGACAGCCCCACCCTGGTATTAGGGCTGATTGCAGTATCCTTCTTTGTCGGCTGCATGTTTGTTGACCCCATCGTTGTTATTTTGATTCTTACTCCACTGTTCAAGCCAGCGGTCGAAGCCTCCGGCTTGGATCCTATTCATGTTGGCGTCATCGTTACTCTGCAAGCCGCCATTGGTTCAGCAACACCGCCCTTTGGTTGCGACATTTTTACCGCTATGGCCATCTTCAGGCGCCCTTACTTTGATGTCATCAAGGGCACGCCACCCTTTATTATGATCCTGCTATTTGCCACTCTCCTGCTGGTTCTGTTTCCCAGCTTGTCTCTGTGGCTGCCCTCTCTGGCTCACTGAAGCCAGTAAGCAGCTACAGTAACTTACAGAAAAGCTGAAAAATGACGCCAAAATTGGCGTAAATGGCCTATTGGTTTCTGCTACACCTGCCGATACTGTGTTTATAACGAGACCAAAGTCTCATTTTGTGACAGTCTGCTCACACAGAACTGCTCAATAAAAATAACACCGCAGCGAGCCAATCATGCCCAACGATTATTCCGCCACCTCTTTGTCCGCCAACCGCAATGACAAAGTCGCATCCGCGCCCTCCCTATCGCCTGTGGCGCGCTGCATTGCCCTAATGGCCTGCGAACTGTTCTTCTTCATCGCCTTGATTTCAGTCAGTGATGGCATTCTTTTCTGGGTGTCCATTGGCATGGTGATCCCCACCCTGCTGCTGACCTGGATGGGATTGCCCTCCAGCGGCAGCACGGGTGGTTCGATCAGCAGTCTTTTGAGCAAAACCAATAGCCAACAGATTGACCTGCGCGCCAGCAGCCAGCCAGCCAAAGAAGAATCTTCTCGCCAGTTCGCCGAATTGAACAACCGCTTGCGGGGCATCATGCTCGAGCTGCAGCAGAACAGCTTGGGTACAGCTCTCGCGTCTGCCAATAGCCGCCTGCTGTCCGAACAAGCCGCCCGCGACGCGGGGCAACAGCAGCAGTTATCAGAGCTTATCTTTCACGCCAGCGAGCAAACCACCATGGCCCTGCAGGACATTTCGTCCCGCGCGACCGGGGTAACTTCAGTCAACACGCGCAATCTGGACATGGCTCGCGAGTCGAAGGTGCAACTGGGTCACGCCCGCGACAAAATGAAGTTAATTAACGATGCAATGTCGGGTTTTCAGAACAATATCAATGCTTTGGATGCAACATCGAGCAAGGTACGTGAAATACTCAAAACGGTTCAGGACTTCTCCGCCCAGACCAACATGCTGGCGCTGAACGCAGCAATCGAAGCCGCACGCGCCGGTGAGCAAGGCAGGGGCTTCGCCGTAGTCGCTGATGAGGTGCGCAACCTGTCATTCAAGGTAGGTAACGCCGCAGAACAGATCAGCCAGCTGATGGCACAGATGACCGATGCGATGGCCGGTGCTGAACAACAAACCCAAGGCATGCTTGAACAAACCGAAACAACCGGCGCCGCAGTAAGCAGCGCCGCGGATCAATTTGACACCCTGGTGGAAGATTTCCAGCAGACCAACGATGACCTGCTAATGGTCAGCAGCGCACTGGAGGAGTTAACAGCTACCAACGCCGAAACACTGCAACACGGCGGCGAAATTCGTGAACTCAGTATCACCATCAGCAAACACATGGAGAGCACCTTTACCCAGGCAGACTCTTTACGTGACAACACCAACCTGGCACTTCGTTCTCTCGCCGGTTTCCGCCTTGGCGAAGGTCATCTTGAGGCAGTAACAGAGCTGTTGATGGCCCGCCGACGCGAGCTGGAAGGTCGTCTGGAACAGCTGTCTGCCAGCGGCGTAGACCTGTTCGATCAGCACTACACGCCGATCGCCAATACCAACCCGCCCAAGCACGACGTCAGCTGGGCCAACCCCTTTATCGAACGCATACGCCCACTGCTGGACGAGTGGGATAAAGGCGGCAAAGACGGCGTGGTCTACACTGCGGCGGTCAACGAGAAAGGGTACCTGCCGACCAGCCGCAGCGCTTCTTCGCAGCCACCAACAGGCGACCCAAAGATCGACGCCGCGCGCAGCAACTACAAGCGTTTCGCGGTAACCAATGACACCGACCTGCGTATCATGGGCAGCTGTACCTACATCAACATGGGCACCTTTGTGCTGCCAGGCACCAGCATTGTGGTGTTCGTGCTCTACGTGCCGCTCTTCGTCAATGGCCGGCGCTGGGGCACCATGTCCGCGGCCATTATGCCGGCCGCTTTGGGCGTCTGATGGGCAAACAGATGGCGAGCCGTTGAGCGAATAGATTTTTAACGGCTTGCTAGGCGTTCTGACGACAGAAATCAGCAGCACATTCAGCGGCCTCCTCAATTAGTTGCTGCTGCGTCTGGCCGCTGGCCTTCAACGGCTTAAAATCGTGATCCCCGCTATTCAACCAGTGCAACTGCAGGCTCGAGTCGAGCGGATAGCTCGCTACTTCCTCCGGCTTGCCAAGAGGGTCTCGCGTACCCTGCAAAATCAAACCCGGGCATGTCAGTTGCTGCAAATGCGCTATGCGGGTTTTTTCCGGCTTGCTCGGCGGATGAAAGGGATAACCAAAACAGATAAAGCCCCGCGCGCCTAGCTCGCCGGCTGACATGCTGGCGACTCGTCCGCCCATTGATTTGCCGCCGACAAAGAACGGTGCATCCAATCCTTCACATAGCTCGCGTAGATGGGCCTGCAAAGCTGGCATAGGGCTGGGTGGTCGCTTGCGCCCGTCAACACGCCTGGCCTGCATGTAAGGAAACTCAAACCGCAGCACGTGCACTCCGTGTTGCGCCAAACTTTGCGCCAACAACGTCATGAATGAGCTATCCATGGGCGCCCCCGCGCCGTGTCCCAGCAATAAGGTCGCCAAGGGCGCGGTAGCTGGCTCGTCGGAAAAAGAGCTATTGGACATATATATCCTCAAAAGTGTTATGCGACATCTTGTCACAGCTACAACGGCTCAGCGCCCCGCTTCACATATCCACAAAGCACAACTACGCTAAATAAGAGTGCAGCGGCGCTTGGGGGTATGCCGACCAAGCAGCGATCAGAACGCCCGCCCAACAGCCGCAGGGGCTATCCGCGAGCCGATGACATGCCACGCAAATACAGACAATGTAAAGCATCGTTCAACAGTACCCTAATTGCTCGCAGCGCCGTTCCAGAGGCCTTTTCCCGCGGCCAAACAATGACCTATGTCATTGCAATGCGCGCGGGCTTTCCTCATACTTGCCAGCGCTTTAATACCCATAAACTAACTGCTATCCGTGGAATCTCGCATGAGCACAGCTACCACTCCGACAGCCTATAATTATAAGGTGGTACGCCAGTTCGCCGTCATGACGGTCGTCTGGGGTATCGTAGGTATGGCCATGGGCGTCTTTATTGCCTCCCAATTGGTCTGGCCTGAACTTAATTTTGGCTTGCCCTGGACCAGCTTTGGGCGTCTACGTCCTCTGCACACAAACGCCGTCATCTTCGCCTTTGGCGGATGCGCCCTGTTCGCTACCTCCTATTACGTGGTGCAACGCACGTCACAAGCACGTCTGGTTTCAGACGGGCTGGCTGCCTTCACCTTCTGGGGTTGGCAAGCTGTGATCGTGCTGGCCGTTATTACCCTGCCGCAGGGTCTGACGTCTACCAAGGAATACGCCGAGCTGGAATGGCCGATCGATATTCTGATTGCAGTCGTCTGGATCAGTTACGCGCTGGTGTTTTTCGGCACCATCATGAAACGTCAGATGAAGCACATCTATGTCGGCAACTGGTTCTTCGGTGGTTTCATCATCACCGTCGCCGTGCTGCACATCGTTAACAGCATGGCTGTGCCGGTATCGCTGACCAAATCGTACTCCATGTACGCTGGTGCGACCGATGCGATGATCCAGTGGTGGTATGGCCACAACGCGGTTGGTTTCTTCCTGACTGCGGGCTTCCTGGGCATGATGTACTACTTCGTACCCAAGCAGGCCGAGCGTCCGATCTACTCCTATCGCCTGTCGATCGTGCACTTCTGGGCACTGATCTCCATCTACATCTGGGCCGGTCCTCACCACCTGCACTACACCGCGCTGCCTGATTGGGCGCAGTCACTGGGTATGGTGATGTCGCTGATTCTGCTGGCACCCTCTTGGGGCGGCATGATCAACGGTATGATGACGCTGTCGGGTGCCTGGCACAAACTGCGCACTGACCCGATCCTGCGCTTCCTCGTTGTCGCGTTGGCCTTCTACGGCATGTCCACTTTTGAAGGCCCGATGATGGCCATCAAGACCGTGAACGCGCTGTCCCACTACACCGACTGGACCATTGGTCACGTACACGCCGGTGCACTGGGCTGGGTAGCGATGATCTCCATTGGCTCGCTCTATCACATGATTCCGAAGATTTTCGGTCGCGAAGCCATGTACAGCACCCCGCTGATCAACGCCCACTTCTGGTTGGCAACTATCGGCACCGTGCTTTACATCGTCGCCATGTGGGTCAACGGCATCACTCAGGGTTTGATGTGGCGTGCAGTTAACGTCGACGGCACACCAACCTACTCCTTCGTCGAAGCGCTGGAAGCCAGCCATCCGGGTTACATCGTGCGGATGATCGGCGGCGCCTTCTTCCTGCTGGGCATGCTGCTGATGGCTTACAACGTGTGGCGTACCGTGCGTCACAGCAAGCCAGCGGAAGTTGTCGCTGCAGCCCAGACTGCCTGAGGGACGAATTAGATGAAAATGCATGAAACAGTAGAAAAAAACCTGGGCCTGATGGTCGTGCTGATGGTCGTTGCCATCAGCTTCGGTGGCTTGGTCCAGATCGTCCCGTTGTTTTTCCAGCCGGAAACTACACAGCCGGTCGAAGGCTTGCGCCCTTACACCGCGGTTGAACTGGAAGGTCGCGACCTCTATATCCGTGAAGGCTGCGTCAGCTGCCACTCGCAGATGATCCGCCCGTTCCGTGCGGAAACTGAGCGTTACGGCCACTACTCGGTCGCCGGTGAAAGCGTCTGGGAGCACCCTTTCCTGTGGGGCTCCAAGCGTACCGGTCCCGATCTGGCCCGTGTTGGCAAACGTTACTCCGACGATTGGCACCGCGCTCACTTGATCAACCCACGTGACGTGGTACCTGAATCCAAAATGCCCGCCTTCCCCTGGCTGCAAGACAACGTTCTCGATGGCGAATACACCGCCAAGAAAATGGAAGTACTGCGCGGACTGGGCGTTCCTTACACAGACGAAGACATCGCCGGCGCTCAGGAAGCGGTTGAGGGAGTTGCCGAAATCGACGCCCTCATCGCGTACCTGCAGCACCTTGGCACCGTCCTGTCGGACCGGTAAGCAACTATGGATATCAATACTCTCCGGGGCCTGGGCACCATCTTTGCGATGCTTGCTTTCATCGGTGTCGTGATATGGGCCTATAGCTCATACAAAAAGAAGGACTTCGACGAAGCAGCCCAGCTGCCCTTCGCCGACGAGAACGACGCCAAGGCCCGGGACGAGCAGCAAGATGATGCTAGGAGTAACAAGTAATGACTAATTTCTGGAGCGGGTACATTGTTGTCCTGACCCTGACCTGCCTGGGCCTGATTTTGTGGTTGCTGTTGGCTACACGCAAGGGCCAGCGTTCAGAACAGACCGATGAGAAAGTCGGCCACAGCTTTGACGGTATTGAAGAATACGACAACCCCCTGCCCCGCTGGTGGTTCGTACTGTTCATTTCTACCATGGTTTTCGGCGCCTTTTATCTATTCCTATACCCAGGCTTGGGTAAGTGGGAAGGATATCTGGAATGGACCTCGATCAAAGAGTACCAGGCCGAAGTCGCTAAAGCAGAAGAGCAATTCGCGCCGATTTTCGCACGCTATCGTGAGATGCCGGTTGAAGAAGTAGCCAAAGATCGAGACGCTACGCGCATCGGTCAACGCCTATTTGCGACCAACTGCTCGGTTTGCCACGGTTCAGACGCCCGCGGTGCATTCGGCTTCCCGAATCTGACCGACGACGATTGGCTGTATGGCGGTGAGCCGGAAACCATTAAAACCACATTGCGCGGCGGCCGTCAGGCAGCCATGCCAGCTTGGCTGGGCGTGATTGGTGAGTCCGGAGTGCGTAACGTTGCTGGCTATGTACGTAGCCTCTCAGGTATGGAAACCGAGAATGTCGATTTGACTGCCGGTGCGGAAACCTTCAAGAACACCTGTGTGGCCTGCCACGGCGCTGACGGCAAAGGTAACCACCAGATGGGCGCGCCGAACCTGACCGACGATGTCTGGCTCTATGGTTCGAGCTTCCTGCAAGTGCAGCAAACTCTGCGTTACGGCCGTAACGGCCACATGCCTTCGCAAGCACATCTGGGCGAAGACAAGATTCACATGCTGGCTTCCTACATTTACAGCCTGTCCCATAAGGACGAAAAGTAAGTTGTAGCTCGCAAGTAGTGCCGCGCAGTAGCAGATGGGGGAACTTGGTTCCCCCATCGTGTTTCTGGCAATCGTCAATTGCGACCACTGGTCGCATTGTGCGGCTGGCCGATAAGGTCTATTTTCAGTATTACAGGCAAAGTCTGACCCTACGTGAGGTCAGTCCGCCCACACTTCCCTTCGCCTGAGAGGGTCAGCCTGATATGAGCAGTAAAATCCCCCTGCAAGACGTTACACCCAAAGTAGAAACTTACGACCTTTATGCCAAGCGCGAGAAGATCCAGACACGTTCATACACGGGCCTGTTCAAAAACATTCGCCTTGCCGGTGCGGGCTTTTTGTTTTTGCTGTATTTCGGCACCGTTTGGTTGAAGTGGGGCGATCGCCCAGCAGTACTTTGGGATTTGCCTGCGCGTCAGTTCCACATTTTCAGTGCTACCTTTCAGCCGGAAGACTTTTTCCTGCTGTCTTTCTTGCTGATCATCTGCGCCTTCGGCCTGTTCTTCATTACCGTATTTGCCGGCCGCGTATGGTGCGGTTATACCTGCCCGCAAACGGTCTGGACTTGGGTGTTCATGTGGGCTGAGCGCGTTACCGAAGGTGAGCGCAACGCCCGCATCAAGCTTGACCAGGCCTCCATGAGCCTCAACAAGTTCATGCGCCGAGCGGCCAAGCACAGTATCTGGCTGGCGGTATCGCTGGCCACAGCACTGACCTTCGTTGGCTATTTCACACCTATTCGCGGCTTGATCGTAGACATGTTTACTTGGCAAATGGCCGGGTGGTCATTGTTCTGGGTGTTTTTCTTCACCGCCGCAACCTACATCAATGCCGGCTGGCTGCGTGAGCAAGTATGCATTCACATGTGCCCCTATGCGCGCTTCCAGGCTGTCATGTTTGACGCTGACACACTGATCGTCTCCTACGATGTAGCCCGTGGCGAGCCGCGTGGCTCACGCAAAAAAGGCGTAGAGCCGGCAGAAATTGGCAAAGGCGACTGCATCGACTGCGAAATATGCGTGCAGGTATGCCCAACGGGTATCGATATTCGCGATGGCTTACAGGTCGAGTGCATCAGCTGCACCGCCTGTATCGACGCCTGCGATGAGGTAATGGAAAAGATGGATTACCCGCCGGGGTTGATTCGCTACACCACCGAACACAGCCTGGCGGGCAAACCAACCAAGGTTTTCCGTCCACGCTTGTTCGGCTATGGCACCGCCCTGCTGGTGATGATCGGTCTGTTTATTATCACCGTTGGCAATATTTCAGAAGTCTCACTGGATATCGAGCGCGATCGAAATGTTCTGTTTCGAGAAACCCACGGTGGACAGATCGAGAACGTGTACATTGTCAAAATTTTCAACAAGGGCACCACTGAGCGCAGTTATGACCTGAGCATGCAAGGCCGCCCCGGGCTGACACTGCAGCTGCCTGACAGTCGCTTATTGGTTGGCCCCAGTAGCAAGCTGCAACTGCCGCTGAATGTGCAGATAGACCCTGCGCAGCTGAATGGTGAAACCAATATACCTATCACCTTTGAAGTTATCGCCACCGACGACGACAGCGTAATAGCTACATCCGAGAGCCGTTTCATGGCGCCCAAAGTACGTTAATGACCACAGGAACACGCATGCAAGCTGATAATCAAATCGCGCCCTGGTACAAGCAGTTCTGGGCGTGGTTCGTCATTGCCATTCTCGCCTTCGCCGTCTTCATTGGCCTTGGGCTGCTATTTATTGCCATGCTTAATCCCGACAGCCTGGTACGCGACAACTATTACACTGAAGGCAAGGCGATCAACATGTATCTGGGTCGCGACCATATGGCTCGCGATCTGAATGTGACCGCTAACTTTGATATTGACGAAGTCACCGGCGATATCAGCATGCAGCTACAGGGCGACTTTGCCGCCATGCCACGCGGCCTGACACTGGATTTGATTTCCCCCGCACATGCATCAAAAGATCGCGCGATCACCCTGCGGCAGATCAAGGACAACACCTACACCGGTCAGCTGGAACAGCAGATTGAAGGTCGTCGTTATATTGAGCTGAGTGATCCGGACAAGCCGGGTGACCATGGCTGGCGCGTGACCGGCGAGCTGCAAATGGCGCCCGGGCAGCAATACCAGATCACCGCGCAGTAACTGATGGCGCAACCCAACCCCTGTTTTCACTGCGGCGAACCGGTTCCCACCAGCGCTCCTTGGCACACGCAAATACTGGGCGAGCAGCGACCGATGTGCTGCCCCGGCTGTCTCGCCGTGGCGCAAGCTATTTGCGGTGCGGGACTAGAGTCCTATTACCAGCATCGTACTGAGCGCTCTGCCAACCCCGAGGCCATGCCACGGGTGTTGCAGGAAGAGCTAGAGCTGTATGACCGCGACGACGTGCAACAGCGTTATCTCCAGAACAGCCAGAGCAAGCAAAACAACGGTGAGCAGCCGCACATTCAATTGCTAATCGAGGGCATCAATTGCGCCGCTTGCTGCTGGCTGATTGAGCGCCACCTGCGCGCCCAACCGGGCGTGATTGATGCCAGCCTGAACATGGGCAATCAGCGCCTCAGCCTAAGCTGGCAAGCAGACCAGATTAAGCTTTCCAGCCTCATCGCCGGGCTACGCCGTATCGGCTATACCGCCCACCCCTATGAGCCTGACAAGGCCGCCGAACAGATCGCCACAGAGAACCGTCGCTACCTGCGTCGTTTGGGCCTAGCCGGCTTGATGTTCATGCAGGTGATGATGGCGACTATGGCGCTCTACGAAGAGTTTGATCAAGACCTTACTGAAGGCATGGCACACCTACTGCGCTGGGCCAGCTTGCTGATGACCACCCCGGTGGTGTTCTACAGCTGCGCGCCTTTCTTTCAAGGTGCCTGGCGAGACATAAAAAATCGCCGACTGAGCATGGATGTGTCTGTTTCACTGGCAATCGGTGGCGCCTATCTCGCCGGCATCTGGGCCACCATCACCGGCACCGGCGAAGTCTATTTCGACTCGGTCACCATGTTCGCCTTCTTCCTGTTGGCTGGCCGCTACCTTGAACGCCGCGCTCGCCAACGCACAGTAGAAAGCACCGCGCGACTGGTCAATTTGTTACCCCCCAGCGCCGTACGCATCCAGCCCGATGGCAGCAGCCTGCGCATCATGCTGGATGAACTCAAGACCGGCGACACAGTAGAGGTTAAACCCGGCGAGAGCATCCCCGCAGATGGCCGCATCCTACACGGTAACAGCAGCGTGGATGAGTCGGCGCTGTCGGGCGAATACTTACCGATAGCCAAACGTACCGGCGACCCGGTAACCGCGGGTACGCTGAACGTCGAAGGTCCCTTGCAGATTGAAATTACCGCGCTAGGCGATCAGACCCGCCTATCGGCGATTGTGCGCCTGCTGGAACGCGCGCAATCCGATAAGCCTCGGCTGGCGCAGCTGGCTGATCAAGTAGCTCAGTATTTTCTGCTCACCGTACTGCTGGCAGTGGTCGCGGTAGGTAGCGCCTGGTGGTGGCTGAGTGATCTGAGTACCGCTTTTTGGATTGTCATCGCTATGCTCGTCGCCACCTGCCCCTGCGCGCTGTCCCTCGCCACGCCCACAGCACTGACGACCGCCACCGGCAGCCTGCATAAACTCGGGCTATTGATCACCCGCGGGCATGTGCTCGAAGGTATCAACCAAATCACCACCGTGATTCTCGACAAGACCGGCACCTTAACCGAAGGCCGTATGACTCTGGAGCAGATCCAACCCTTTGACGGCCACGACGCCGAGCAAGCACTGCACTGGGCACGTATGCTTGAGAGTTGCTCAGAGCACCCCATCGCCCGCGCGTTCGGCCGCAGCGTGCAGAACGCCAATAGCTTAGAAAATGTGCCTGGGCAAGGCTTGCAGGGCGACTGCGAGGGTCACACCTTGCGCATCGGCAAGCCCGACTTCGTCAGTGCGCTGGGCCAGTACCCTGCCCCACCCTATCCGGACGCCCCAGGCCAGTGGTTACTACTGGGCAGCGCCAGCGCGCCGATTGCCTGGTTTGCTTTGAATGACCGTTTGCGCAGTGACGCAGTCGCTATGGTCGCGGCCTTGCAGGCGCGCAACCTGCGGGTAGTGTTGCTATCAGGCGACCAATCACCCGTGGTGCAACGCATGGCGGCGCAGCTCAACATTAGTGAAGCCATTGGCAACGCCGATCCCGATGAGAAGCTGGCTTACGTGCAGGCGCAGCAAGCGCGTGGCGAAAAGGTGCTGATGCTGGGTGACGGCGTCAACGATGTGCCGGTACTGGCCAGCGCTGATATTTCCGTCGCCATGGGCAACGCTTCTGATCTGGCCAAGACCAATGCCGATGCGGTACTGCTCAATAGTCGGCTTCTGACCTTGGTAGACAGCCTGCGAGTGGCCCGGCGTACGCGTATCATCATGATTGAAAATCTTACTTGGGCCAGCCTGTACAATCTCGCGATATTGCCACTCGCGGCGCTCGGTATGGTCTCCCCAGCCTGGGCCGCGCTGGGTATGTCTGCAAGTTCATTGCTGGTGGTGCTCAACGCGTTGCGCCTTACTCGTGTAAAAGTGCAAACGCCGCAACAACCCATCACTTCAGCCGTGGAGATCAGCGCATGACCGTACTCTACATTCTGGTTCCGATCGCCATACTCTTGGTGGTCATCGCCATCTGGGTATTCAACTGGGCGGTCAACAACGGCCAGTACGATGACCTCGACAGCCCCGCGCATAGCATTCTATTTGACGAAGACGATCCTGCTCATCTGGCTGCGCAAAGCCAGCATGACGACCAACCGGCGACAAAAACACCCGACGACAAGTCGTTATGACTGCGGATTTGCTGCCACAGGTATTGACCGCTTTAGCGCTCGGGCTGCTCGGCGGCGGCCATTGCATTGGCATGTGCGGCGGCTTGATGGGCGCGCTCACGCTGGCCATTCCGGCGGACCAGCGCCAGGGCTGGCCGCTATGGCGCATCCTCCTCAGCTATAACCTGGGCCGCATCACCAGTTACACCATCGCGGGCGCGCTGCTGGGTAGCTTTGGCTGGGCTCTACAAGGTATGGGGTTGGCGCCGGTATTGCGTACTATTGCTGGCTTATTGATGATTTGCATGGGCCTGTATCTGGCCAATTGGTGGTCTGGTCTCACCCGCATTGAAAGCGTGGGCCGTGGTCTGTGGCGGCATATTGAACCACGCGCGCGCAAACTGCTGCCTGTCCATCGCCCAAGACAAGCACTGGTGCTAGGTGCGCTTTGGGGCTGGCTACCTTGCGGCCTAGTCTACAGCTCGCTGGTGTGGGCTAGCAGCCACGGCAGCAGCGCCACCTCTGCCCTGCTGATGTTGGCTTTTGGCGTGGGCACCCTACCCACTTTGCTGGCAACCGGTGCCGCGGCCGACAAACTCACTACGCTGCTACGCAAACGCAGCCTACGTATTGGCGCCGCTAGTCTGATCATCGTTTTCGGTCTTTGGACACTGCCCGGCCCTCACCAACAGTGGGTTATAAGCGCCCTGTCACCACCGGCGAGTTTGCAGGAATCAAGCCACCAAGAGCACGCTCATCATTAATGGCAACATTTTGCGCATAGCCCGGCGTGTATCCCAACGAGCCTTGTTGTACGCTTGCATTTAACGCATCACGAGACAAACCCTGCCATGACTGACGCCATCAAACTTCGCGCGCTCCCTGAAGCCCATTGCAAAGATTGCAGTCTCGCGTCAATGTGCCTGCCGTTAGCGTTGCACGACACCGAAATGGACACTCTCGACGCCATCGTCAAACGCGGCAAGCCGCTGCGCAAAAACGAGCTTTTGTTTCGTCAGGGCGATACTTTTGGCTCTGTGTATGCCTTACGCTCCGGCACTATCAAGACCTTCAGCGTCAACGATGCGGGCGTAGAGCAGATCACCGGCTTTCATCTGGCCGGTGAACTGATCGGCTTGTCCGGCATGGACGGCGAGCGTCAGCCGCTCTCAGCCAAGGCGCTGGAAACTACTTCGGTCTGCGAGATACCCTACGAGCGCCTCGATGATCTTACCGCCAGCATACCGAACCTTCGCCGCCAGGTGATGCGGCTGATGAGCCGCGAAATCCGCGATGACCAACAGATGATGCTGTTGCTCTCGAAAAAGACCGCCGATGAACGCATCGCTACCCTACTGATTAACCTATCCGCGCGCTTGCGCTCACGTGGCTACTCGGCCAACCGTTTCCGCTTGTCCATGTCGCGCAACGATATTGGCAACTATCTTGGCCTCGCGGTAGAAACGGTATCGCGCGTGTTCACGCGCTTTCAGCAACAGGGCTTGATCGCAGCTGAGGGCAAACAGATAGATATTCTCGACCACGCCGAGCTCTGCGCTCTGGCGGGCGGCCAACTCGACTGACCCGCAGGAAAATTCATGATCTTTGACGAATACACCATAAAATCGCTAATCCGCCCGGTGCCAGACTTCCCTAAGCCCGGCGTTACCTTTCGCGATATCACCCCCCTATATCAATCGCCGCGTGCCATGCGCATGGTTGCCGACAGCCTGATTCAACGTTATGTCGAATCACCGGTCACCCATATTGGAGCCATCGATGCGCGAGGCTTTCTACTTGGCGCGGTGCTCGCCTACGAGCTGAATAAACCGCTGGTACTGTTCCGCAAGGCCGGCAAGTTACCCGCTGATACTTTGCGCGAGAGCTATGCCACCGAATACAGCGAAACCACGCTAGAGATGCACCGTGATGCTCTCAGCGGCGGCGAGCAAGTCTTGCTGCTCGATGATTTGATCGCCACCGGTGGCACTTTTATGGCTGCCGCGAGCCTGGTTCGTCAGTCTGGAGCCACTGTGTACGAAGCGGCCGCGATCATTGACCTGCCCGATCTTGGTGGCTCGCGCAGCATGCAGGATGCCGGTATTCCCACCTTCACCCTTTGCGCCTTTGCCGAGGACGAACAGTAGATATTTTCTGGCTCGCCAATCGTGCGAGCTTGAGATTCAACGACGACTCCCATGAACAACACTCTGAATGTGACCCTCCCTTGGCGTCAGCGCCTGGCCGACTGGCTAGACCGCCCAGGGGTGCAGTACCTGATCACCGCGTTGATCTTGATCAACGCGGTGATTCTCGGCCTGGAAACCTCCAGCACCGCCATGCAACATTGGGGCGGGTGGTTAAAAGCGCTTGATCAACTGATTCTCGCCTGCTTCGTGGTAGAAATTACCCTGCGCTTCGTGGCTCATGGCTGGCGTTTATTGCGCGACCCATGGGGGCTTTTTGATACGACAGTCGTCGCCATCGCTCTGGTTCCCGCTAGCGGGCCGCTCGCGGTGCTACGCGCACTCCGCGTATTGCGAGTGCTACGGCTGATCTCAATCGTACCCAGCATGAAGATGGTGGTGCAGTCGCTACTGTCATCATTACCCGGCATGGGTAGTATCGTGGCATTACTGGGGCTGATTTTTTACGTCGCTGCAGTTATCGCGACGCAGCTTTTTGGCGCGCACTTTCCCGAATGGTTCGGCACCCTCGGTGCCAGCCTCTATACCCTGTTTCAGGTAATGACACTGGAAAGCTGGTCAATGGGCATTGTGCGCCCGGTTATGGAGGAGTTCCCCTACGCCTGGCTGTACTTCATACCCTTCATTCTGATTGCCACCTTCATGATGCTCAACCTGTTCATCGCCGTCATCGTCGATGCCATCCAGAATCAACGCGAGCGGGTTGCCGAGCAGGAGCAAGAATTCGCCCCGCCCAGCGAGAGCGCTCAGCTACTCGAGGAAGTACGTCACCTACGTGCAGAATTACGCAGTCTACAGCGCAGTCTACCGCCACCTACTTCAGCGGACGAGTAATAGCGCACAGCCTCGACGCCTGCCGCTGGACCTACCGGGTGCGGTTGCTTATTATCACTTCGGAGAAAAATAACAAGTCTGCCCGGCCTTCTGGCATGAAGGCAGCTGTCGAGGATGACGAATATGAGCAGTAACCTGCCGCCGGATACCCGGCTGTTGTTGATTGATGATCACCAGATTTATTTAGACGGCCTTAGCCTGACCCTGGGCAGCCTCTGCGAAGGGATACAGCTAGACCACGCGCACAATGCTGCGCAGGCCATCCAACAAGTCCAGAACAACACCTACGATCTCATTCTGCTTGACCTGCAGCTTCCGGATAGCAGTGGCTTGGCGCTGCTACAGAAGTTGCGTGCTGAAGATGCCATGGTTCCGGTGGCTATTCTCACCGCCAGCAACAGCCCCAGCGATCTGGACGCTGCTCTGCAGCTAGGCGCGGCCGGATTTATTAGCAAAACTGCCGATGGCAAGACCTTACTGGAGGCGGTAACCCAGCTACTTTTTGGCGTGCAAGTGGTGATCGGGGACGAAAACCATCCGTTGGATCGTCGTAGTAGCGCCCGCGATGTAGGTATCACGCCAAGACAGCTAGAAATTCTTGATCTACTCGCCGAAGGCCTGCCCAACAAAGTAATCTGCCAGCGCCTATCGCTATCCGAAGACACCGTGAAAACCCACCTTAAGGCGTTGTTTTCCTCGCTGGACTGTCATAACCGCACTGAGTGCGTCAGCAACGCGCGTAAATTGGGTTTGGTCAGCTTCTAAGCTCTGTCCGCTGGCATCGAAACCTCCGCCGGGCATGGATGCCCGTCTTGCCCGCTGCCCTACTAAACCCTTAACTCCAGCAGATTATGCACCACGCGCCGCAAACGGGCCGGTAGTACCGGTTTGTAAAGCAGCTCAACGTCGGCCAATCGTGCTGCTTCCGTCACATCCTCAGAGGTATCTGCGGTTACCAACGCAGTAGGGCCCGCGAAAATACCTTGTTCGCGCAGGGTTTTTATCAGCATCAGACCATCACTCTCGCCTTCCAGACGATAATCCGTCAGTAGCACATCCACTTCTATGCCTTTAAGCCCCTGCACCGCCTCCTCAGCGTTTTCAAACGCCCAGACAATACAACCCCAGGCTGACAACAGCGCTTGCATGGCTTCGCGACTCACTCGATCATTTTCAATTAGCGCCACCTGACCGCTTAGCGCAGGCGCCTGCTGCTGCTTGGGCGTTTCGGCGTGGTTTTGCCACTCGCCCGAGGGCGCATCAAACCAAAAACGCGAACCCTCGCCAAGGCGTGACTGCAGCCCGGACGGGTACTCAAGCAAATGCACTATCTGCCGACAGATACTCAGCCCCAGGCCAACCCCTTTATCGAGCGTACGAGCCGGGTTGCGCAACTGGGTGAACTCTTCATATATGCGCTCCTGATCGGCTTTCGCCAGCCCACAACCGTCATCCACCACACTGACGCGCAGACGGCCATCCACACGTTGCACCTCAATAGTCACTGTCGTTGCATCGGCGTGAATCAACGCATTATTTAGGTAATTGCGAATCAACCGCTCCAATAACACGGGGTCGCTCAGTACCGCGTAGGCTTTATTGCAACGTAGTTGCAGCTGGATACGGCGCCGCGCCGCAAAGGGCTCGAGACTATCGAGTAACTGCCTTAACCAGGGCTCCAGATTGAACGAGCGGGTTTGCGCGCGCACCATGCCGACTGAGAGTCTGGACATATCCAGCAGCGAGTTGAGCATAGCCTGCAGTAGATGAGTCGAGTCCGCCAACCGCGCAACTGTCTTGCTGGCTTCGGGGCTGTCTACTTGCTCATACAAGTGCTGGATAAAAAGCGACATGGCATGCAACGGTTGTCGCAGGTCATGGCTGGCGGTAGCCAAAAAGCGCGTTTTACTCTGACTTTCGCGTTCGGCGCGAGTGCGCGCCGCCTCTAATAACTGCTCGTTAAGGTAAGCGCGACGCTGCATATACTCGTACAGATACGCGCCAAAAGCGCCCATCAACGAGAAGTTAATTAGATAAATACTGGCAGACGTCACCATCGAGCGGCTGGAGCCAATGAAATACTCCGCCAACAGATAGACCAAGACGATGGCACCGGAACCCGCCGTGGCATGACGCATCGGCAAGCCCAGCAAAAACATACCCGATAGCAGTACCAGATAAAGCCCATCGTGGGTGACGCGCACCGACACTTCCGCCAGTCGCGCTACGATGATAATCATCACGACCATCAGCCCCGCACAGAAGTAAGCCACTGTAGCGGCCGCAAAGGCACGCTGCGGTGCAACTCTACCGACGCGATTTGAGTACCAGAGAGCGGCAATAACCGCCAACAACCCAGCGCCACGCACACAGAGAGTGTAGTTACTGACCCAATGCGGCAAATAGACGTAATCCAGCAACATGAACAACAGCATGAAAGTAATTGATGAAATTGCGACTATCTTCACGCGCGCGCACATCTTTGCATGCAAAAACAGCTGAAAGTCAGGTTCAAGTTGTGCACTGAAACGCAGACTGGCAAAGCCCCGCTCCTGCGCCAGCAGCGCAGGTTCATCAATAGCGGTGCTCATAGCGACCAGCCTGGTATCACTCATGATATTTCATCCGTTTTTATTATAATCATCCCGCTTTATAGCAAGCGGTTATATTGCTCAACACCAAAAGCTTAAAATAATTTAAAAACAGTGCTTTACAACAATAATTTGCGACTACGCTTTAGCTTAAGCAGGTAAATAACAGGATGTAGTCGTGATTGCCAATTCCATTGCCCCCGTACCGCAAGATTGTATCGCTCAAGACCTTTTCCCTCTCAACCTGTTGGCACTGAGTGCCGCCGACAATCTCTTGGAAAATATTCTACGCCCCACGCTGACGTACTTAGGCGTCAGTTGTATCGCGATGGAACAACTACTACTCGGCACACTGCTAACCACCTCACGTTTACCTGCCTTGCAGCGGAATACACAAGCCATAGGTCCCTACGCTATCACTCCAGAGCAGCACACCGACATCTGGGACTCACATCTCGCATTGCAGCCCGAGCTGGCCAGCAAAGTGCGAGGCCTGGCTAGTCAGCATTGTTTTCTGCTGAACCCGCATGCCGAGCTGGGTTACAACCTAGCCTATGCTACCGCCATTGCCTGGCTGATTTACGAACGCCAGCATTTATCTATTTCAATTGAAAACGACCTACCAAGCCTAGCGCGAATATGGGAGCGCTCCTACCCCCATAAGGGTGGCCGAGCGCAGGATTTTCTGCGCGCTTGGCGTTCCGCCTGCAATACTAAAAGCCCAGTCTCGGCCTGATCAATATCGCCCCATCACCCCCAGTTTAGTCACCTTGACCGCCTGCAAGTGCGCGCGCATCCTGAGCATCCGCCGTTAACTCGGCAACCTTTCAAGCCAGCGCGCGCAGGAGCCTTTTTTATGCCCCAATCAGCCAAGATCAACCGCCAGATTCTACTTGCCTCACGCCCGGTCGGCGCGCCAACCGCTGCCAATTTCAACCTGGTCGAGACAGCAATTCCCGAGGTTGCTAACGGCCAGATGCTGTTACGCAACCGCTGGATGTCGCTTGATCCCTACATGCGCGGACGCATGAGCGATGCAAAATCCTACGCCGATCCAGTGCCCGTCGGCAGCGTAATGACTTGCGCCACGGTCAGCGAAGTAATCGAGTCAAAGCTGGATGGCTACGCCAAAGGCGACCTGGTCATGAGCTTCGGTTCCGGCTGGCAGGACTACACCTTGTCCGACGGCGCCATGGTGTTCCGCCTCGACAAAAACATGAAAGAACCCTCGCAGGCCTTGGGTGTACTGGGCATGCCCGGTTTTACCGGTTACATGGGCCTGACTGATATCGGCCAGCCCAAAAAAGGTGAAACCGTCGTAGTTGCCGCTGCTACCGGCCCGGTCGGCACCGTCGTTGGCCAGGTTGCCAAGCAGATGGGCTGTCACGTGGTGGGTATCGCCGGCGGTACGGAAAAATGCCGTTATGCGGTTGAAGAGCTAGGCTTCGATGCCTGCATCGATCACAAGGATGCAGGCCTCAACGATAAACTAGCCGCTGCCTGCCCCAAGGGCATCGATATCTACTTTGAGAACGTCGGCGGTAAAGTGTTCGACGCGGTCATGCCGTTGCTTAACGCCCACGCGCGTATCCCGCTCTGCGGCCTGATATCTCAATACAACGCTACCGAAGCGCCGGCTGGCCCAGATCGCATGCCTCAGCTGATGCGTTTGATGCTTAGCCAACGCATTCGCATGCAGGGCTTTATCATTTTTGATAATTACGGCGGCCACTTCCCCGAGTTCCTCAAAACCATGACGCCTTGGGTTGAGTCAGGAAAAGTGCGAGTAAAGGAAGATCGCGTGGAGGGTCTGGAGAATGCGCCGGAAGCCTTTATGGGGCTGCTCGACGGTAAGAATTTTGGCAAGTTGGTAGTTAAGATTGCGGATTAATCTGCAGCACCAGTAGGGTTGCAAAAATGCCGGCTTTGCCGGCATTTTCTTTTTTTATTCCGCTCAGCTGAGTTGGTCCCAGAGAAGACCAAAATGGCTAGCATTCGAGTTTGGTAAAAACATAGAAACACAGCTTAATTCTGCCATACCCCCCTCTCAGAGACCGTTTCACCATGACTAAAAAAAACGCCTAAAAGGCGGTTTTTTTATCGAGCAAAGAAGGCTAAATCACACATTTAGCCACACTTGCTATCACCACAACTCAAACAGGTAAGACACCCGTCCATCTGCACAGCTGCCTTGGTGTGACATTTACCACACATCTGCGAACCAGGAGGGTAAGCCGACGCACTGTCATCACAATCCGCATCTGCCTGGCTTTGCGGTTTAAGGCTGTTGAATTCAGCGCGCTTCTGCTCAAGATAGGCAACTTGATGCTCATCCATCTCATCTGACAGCATACCGATGCTCTTCAGATGCTGATTCAGTACATCGCCAATCTCAGCAACCAGCGACGGCATCCAACGACCACCGCGCTTCATGTAGCCGCCCTTGGGATCAAACACACTGCCCAGCTCTTCCACCAGGAAAGTGCAGTCACCGCCCTTACGAAACACCGCAGAAATAATCAGCGTCAGGGCTGAAATCCACTGGTAGTGCTCCATATTTTTGGAGTTGATGAATATCTCAAATGGGCGGCGGGTTTCATGATCACTACCGTGATTGAGTACTACATCGTTAATAGTGACGTAGATCGCATGCTCTGACGTCGGCGTCTTGATCTTGTAGGTCGAACCTTCAAGAAATTCAGGACGCTTGAGCTTTTCATGCATTTCTTCAATCGCTGGAGCGACGCTCTTGGAGTCGGGAGCCCTTGCCGGTTCATCGGCTTTGACTACCGCGTAGTCGACAATCTTGCTATTGATCTTCAATACCATGTAACGCTTTCCTCGCTGCGCATATGCGCAGCCTTCAATTCGGTCGTGTTCGGTACGCTAGAGCGCACCCCATCAAAACTTGCCGTAATAGCCTTCTTTCAAGGCGTCGTACAGGTTCGCTGCGGAGTGCATCTCGCCATCGTACTCGATTTCGTCGCCGCCCTTGGCCTCGATAAAGCTGCCATCTTCCAACTTGAAACGATAGGTGGTGTTAGCCAGATCCTGCTCCTTGACCAGCACACCCTGGAACGCTTCTGGGTTAAAGCGGAACGTAGTGCAACCCTTCAGACCCTTTTTGAATGCGTAAAGGTAGATATGCTTGAAGTCTTCGTAGGCGTAATCAGTGGGTACGTTAGCCGTTTTGGAAATCGAAGAGTCTATCCATTTCTGCGCAGCAGCCTGCACATCTACGTGTTGAACCGGGCTCACATCATCAGCCGCGATAAAGTACTCCGGCAGGTTGCGGGTTTCCGCTTCCATGCTCGGTAAGGCATCGGCATTGATAAAATGACGATAGGCCAGCAACTCAAAGCTGAACACATCGACCTTTTCTTTCGACTTCTTACCGGCGCGAATCACGTTACGGAAATAGTGATGCGCAAAGCTGGGCTCGATACCGTTTGAGGCGTTGTTGGCCAACGACAGCGAGATAGTGCCAGTCGGTGCAATTGAACTGTGATGGGTAAAGCGACCACCTTTTTCAGCCAAATCAGCAGCCAACTGGGCATCCTCAGCGCCGACTTGTTGCATGTAGCGGCTGTACTTGGCCCAGAGCACTTTGCCGGGTAGCACATCGCCGGCCTTGATGCCGTCTTTGGCCATCTCCGGACGCTTGGCCAGCATGGCTTCGGTTACAGTGAACTCTTCATCCATGATGGGCGCGGCGCCCTTCTCTTCTGCCAGTTCCAGCGCGGTGCGCCAGCCCTGCATAGCCATTTCCTTGGACACTTCTTCAGTAAATTCCAGCGACTTTTCTTCGCCATACTTCATGCACAGCATGGTCATAGTTGAGCCCAAACCCAGGAAGCCCATGCCATGACGGCGCTTGCGGAAAATCTCGTTGCGTTGCTGTTCCAGCGGCAGGCCATTGATCTCGACTACGTTATCGAGCATCCGGGTAAAGATGGCGACTACGCGACGGTACTCGTCCCAGTCGAAACGGGCTTTCTCTGTGAAGGGATCGCGAACGAACAGGGTAAGGTTGATCGAACCCAGCAGACAAGCGCCGTAAGGCGGCAATGGCTGTTCGCCACAGGGGTTAGTGGCGCGAATTTCTTCACAGAACCAGTTGTTATTCATCTCATTGACGCGGTCGATGAGGATGAAGCCAGGTTCAGCAAAATCATAGGTCGACGCCATGATCATGTCCCAGATTCGCCGCGCCTTGATGGTGCGGAAAATACGACAGGCGACCATGCCGTCTTCGCGAGAGACGTAACGCTCGGCGCTCGGCCATTCGCGCCAAATCACCTGTTCGGAATCATCCACATTGATACCGTCGGCCAAGACTTCAGCGGCATTCAACGGGAAAGCCAGCTGCCAATCAGTATCCTCTTCAACCGCCTTCATGAACTCGACGGTAATTAGCAGCGAGAGGTTGAACTGGCGCAGACGACCGCCTTCACGCTTGGCACGAATAAAGTCCATTACATCTGGATGGCCAACATCAAAGGTCGCCATCTGCGCGCCACGCCGGCCACCGGCTGAAGACACGGTGAAACACATCTTGTCGTAGATATCCATGAACGACAGCGGGCCGGAGGTGTAGGCACCAGCACCTGATACATAAGCACCCTTAGGGCGCAGGGTCGAAAACTCGTAACCGATACCGCAGCCTGCTTTCAGAGTCAGGCCAGCTTCGTGCAACTTGGACAGAATATCGTCCATAGAGTCGCCGATGGTGGCTGATACAGTGCAGTTAATGGTTGAGGTCGCCGGTTTGTGCTCCAGCGCTCCGGCATTCGAAGTAATGCGGCCAGCAGGTATAGCGCCATGGCGCAGGGCCCAGAGAAACTTCTCGTTCCACTCTTCGCGCAGTTCGGGTGCTTCCACATCAGCCAGGGCACGAGCAACACGTTGGTAGGTCTCATCGACCACCCCATCGATAGCGACGCCATCTTTGGTTTTGAGTCGGTACTTGGTATCCCAGATGTCTTCTGAGGCGGGCTGCATGGGGATGCTGGTAACCACATTGCGCAGGCGCTGTACCTTGGCTGTTTGACTCATTTATTTCTCCTGAAACACTCGACCGAACTCGCTTAAGGGATTGACTTGCAGGCTTTCGGCCTGTAGACCCCTCTCGCGCACGAAACACTAGTTATTGTGCAATTTGGGAATGCTAGACCTACATATGGTAAATATCAACCGTAAAAAAAGCGTGATTAGCGGCTTTTCTGGTTGACTTTACAGGCGGTACCGGCAGGCAGAAGGGTATAGCAAGAACGCGCCCAGCAATGACGCGGGGCGCTGAAGGATGCTCTTATTTGGAACCGTCTATCGGGAAAAATTCTCCGGTGCTCCACACGCCCAAGCGCGTGTGCCCGTCGACGCTGTGTTCCACTGCGCGTTCAGCCAACTCGTAGAACAGGTTTCGACTGATCAGCGCTTCCAAGTTGCCGCGTAACAGCACATAAGGCGACGGCTCTTGAGTTTCACTATCAACCTCTACGCGAATCGGGTGCTTGGCATCGACCGTCACTTCATCTTCAAGGTTAGTGGTGAAGATCAGCCGCTGACCCTGGCCTTCTCCCTCAACCTGTAAACGGGTTGCAACAAAGGGCGCGTCATCGACTTTAATGGCCCAGCGTTCAACCGGCGTGACCAGGTAATAGCGGCCGTCATCGTCAAGTCGCAAAATACCGGAAAATAGCTGAGCCAAGGCCTTGCGCTCAATCGGATCACCTTCGTGGTACCAGGTGCCATCGCGGGTAATATGCATATCCATCTCACCACTCAGCTCAGGATTCCAGAGATGCACTGGCGAGGGCTCTCGGCGCTGAAGCGCACCGCGTTGAGGGATACTATCGAGCAAGGATTGCGCCGGCAAAGGACGATCAGCCATATCAATCACTCCATGGAAAGGTGAAACGAGTAGACAGCGGGCTTAGGTGACAGGTTCACCAAATCGCGGCAGAACTCAGCGACGCCCCAGCAGCTGACGGGTGTAATCCTGCAGCGGAGGACGCAACAGATCTTCTGGGCTGGCCTTATAGAATTGTAAAAAACCACCCTTGGTGTTGATGGTGGTGAAGTCCACCAGATGACGAGTGCCAACCTCCATCAGGATCAGTTGCAGCACGCCACTGTCGGCCCCTACATCCTCCCAACGCTCAGACGTTTCCCATTGCTCCCGACTGCCGACCGCATCTTCGGCAGAGGCGAACCGCGTGTACAGCAGATAGTCATACTGGTAACTGCGAGCCTCAATCAGCGCCTCTTCTAACCCTAAGGGTTGATGTGCTCGGCGCACCATCGGAAACACCTCTACCGCAGCTGCGAAAGCTTCTTCAGCTACCACGTTAGGCCTGGTATACGGGCTACCAATTGGCAAAAAATGGCCTTGCGCGATGTAGAGTTTGGAATCCGGCTGTAGCGTCCAGGTGCTACTGCGCTTGATGTCGTAGTGATCGAGCACTCCAGCATCGCCCAAATAATAACCGGCTTGCTTGGTCATGTCAGAGGGCTTCATGCAGCCAGCAAGCAATACCAGCATTAGAGCCAAGCTCAAACGCATCATGCACCTTCTCCTTTCAGCCATGACCAAGGGATTTACAACCCGCGCATCCACTCGGGTCGCAACTGCGCTCGCTCAGGGCGAACTATAGCGTTCTCGATCTGCGCCAACAGGCGTGCCTTATCTTCCCCAAGCACACCTTTGAGCACCAACGCGTTGGATGCATGGTCGCTGCGAAACACCGTATTGTCCAGCGCCAGGGCACTGACAAACTGCTGCAACTCATTGAACAAGGCTGACTGATCCAACTCTTCGAAATCAGGATACTGTGCCTTGAAACGTTCCAACCCCTGCGGGAAATTTACTACCAGCGTAGACACAAATTCTGGCTGCGTCAGATTCACCAGCTTAGCTGAGTTGGTCGCGTGTTGAGTACTAAGCGCTTTGCCGCCTAGACCATTGAGTATCATCACCGAGCGCTGCAGACCGGCCTCACCGGCCTTGGTCAAGGCATCTGCGGTGGACGCAAAGGTCTCGCCTTTGTTGACTCGCGCCAGCACCTCATCATCACCGGACTCGGCACCCACGTAGAGCATCTGTAAGCCTGCGTCTTTTAGTTCGCGCAGCTCTTCAACACTCTTGCGTTTTATGTTGCGCGGCAAGCAATAGGAAGTCACCCGCTCAACGCTGGGAATATCCTCACGTATGGCTTCAAGGATTCGCAGCAGGCGGCGGGTGGGCAACACCATGGCATCGCCATCCGCCAAAAATATGCGTTGCACTATGTAACTCTCACCTACCCGGCGGATTTCCTCCAGCACTTCTGCTTCATCGCGGGCGCGGAATTTTTTCTGCGGCGCTGTGTACATCTCACAAAAGGTGCACTTGTTCCAGGAACAGCCGTTGGTGACCGGCAGGATCAGTGAGTGAGCCTCACTGGGCGGACGAAACACCGGCTCTATATAACTGACAGGGAAATCCTGCTCTAAGGGCATGGTGGCACTCCATTGGTTGCTCAAGGGCAGAGCCTTGGACTGGATAATCGTGAGAAAGATTGAATACGCGAGGTAGCCCGGCAGGCAAAAGGCTGAAGAAAACCGAGCATATTAAGCAAATAGCACCGTAAAACCAATCCCCCGCACGGGTTTGGAATCTGTCGACTCCATCACATATAGTCAGCACAGGGGCTGAACACATAAAGATTATGTCTCACCTCGCCAGATTAAAAACGCATAAAAACAATAGTTCCAGCGCAACGGAAAAACAATAATGAAAGAAATCGCTTTTCAAGCCAGTACCGGTTTTTTGCTCAAGGCACTCACCGCTTCGATACTTGCCAGCACTTTATCAGGCTGCCTAAGTAGCGGCGGTGGCAGCGACGATGACGAAGTAGCTATGCCTGATCCATTGGCTGTTACCACCACCGAAGGTGTTGTTAAAGGTGTCACCATCGAAGGTATGAACGGCATCCGCGTATTCCGTGGCATCCCTTATGCAGCGCCGCCGGTAGGCGCGCTGCGTTTTGCGCCCACCGAGGCAGCTGAAAAAAGGAGTGAAACACTCCAACTTAGTAGCGCTTTCGGTAACAGCTGTGTGCAGGTGGATATTGCCACACGGAGCGTCGCCGGCAATGAAGACTGCCTATACCTTAATGTGTACGCTCCAAGCTCCGGCGAGAACTTGCCGGTAATGGTATGGGTTCACGGTGGTGCATTCGTATTCGGAAATGGCGGGGGTGAGTACGACCCAACCCGTTTGGTACAGGAAGACGTAATTGTCGTGACCATGAATTATCGTCTAGGCCTGCTGGGCTTTATGGCCCACCCAAGCCTAGATTCTGACGGTGGCAACTTTGGTTTAATGGATCAGCAACAGGCGCTGCGCTGGGTGAAGGAAAACGCTGCAGCCTTTGGCGGTGATCCTGCAAACGTCACACTATTCGGCGAGTCAG
This sequence comes from Halopseudomonas sabulinigri, assembly GCA_011053055.1. GTDB lineage: Bacteria > Pseudomonadota > Gammaproteobacteria > Pseudomonadales > Pseudomonadaceae > Halopseudomonas > Halopseudomonas sabulinigri_A. The sequence goes on from DRHT01000051.1 coordinate 47,132, forward strand.
CTGGCGGCCACAGTGTAATGAGCCACATCGTTTCACCGCGTGCTAAAGCTGAGAACCTCTTCCAGCGCGCAATTGTTCAGAGCGGGTCATACGCGCCATTCCAGTCCAGTAAAGAAGCTGCTCAAGCTACTGGTACTAAAGCCGCTACAGCCCTCAGTTGTAGCGACGCTGACACAGCTGCCGCTTGCTTGCGAGCGTTGCCGGCTAGCAGTTTTCTCGCCGTACAAGGGTCCCAGGTTATACCTAACATGGATTCTTCAACGGATTTGTTGCCAAAAACGATTCAAGCCTCTTTGGCGGCTGGCGAGTTCAACAAGAATCTTGATGTAATGATCGGCAGTAATCAAAATGAAGGTACGTTATTTGTAGCGCTGGACGAACTCACTAACGGAAAGTCTCTCGATACGCTGGGTGAGGCGGAATACCGGTCTCGCGTCGCAGCTCTTTTCGCTGGCTCCGGATTAGATGCAGATGCAATTGCCACGAAATACCTGGAATACTATCCCGAAGGTGAGGACCGCTTATCGTTGGCGCTATCTGCCATTTGGACAGACTCCAACTTCGCTTGTAACAGCTATGCGCAGGCAAGCACATTCTCTGCCGCTGCGATGAATACTTATCAGTATTGGTTCCGAGACGAAGACGCGCCTTGGACTCTCGTGCCCGGCGCGAGCTTTCCGCTAGGCGCTACGCATGCTGGTGAGATCCCTTACGTTCTCTACCCCGAGACTGTGATGAAATCTCGCTATACTGGCACCGATGCAAATATTGACTCTCTAGCAGGTCACATGGTCGGCTACTGGACTCAATTCGCCAAAGACGGCAACCCCAACAGCACCGATGGGGTCGCCCCTAACTGGGGACAAACGTCTCTGGGACAGATTAATACCCTTGATGTGCCAGACCCTGCAAGTGGTTCAGTCCTAAACTTCCTGGGCTATCACCGTTGCAGTTACTGGGCAGCTCCACCGATGGTTAAAGCACCGATCTAACCATCCAGCAGTATCGCCCGCAAACCACAACAACCCGGCTATTCGCCGGGTTGTTTAGTATCATTTTGCTCCTGCGGCAAAATCGCCAAAAAGTTATCCCGCGCGACCTTATGCGCCACATCTTCCGGCAGCGCATCCAAAAAAACATCAAAACCGTGCATGTACTTGCCAACACTGTCGAACTGCCCCACCACGTCTGAGCCGAGCATAAAGCGGCCGGGGTAATCCTCAACTAGCTGAACCCACTCAGCATTAGGCTTTCCATCCTTATCTAATAAATAAGGCTCACGCACCGTCCAAGACAAGTCGATATACAGATTGGGATAGGCCTTGAGCATGCGTTGGAGGGTGGGCAACAAAAAATCGAGTTTGGTTTGGTGGCGATGAATTTCCATACTGGTACCAGCGTGGGCCCAGATAAAGCGTACTCGCGGATGATTGCGCAATGGTTCTTCTACTTCCTGCAAATACAAAGGGTTACGCTCACGCTGTGACGTAATATTGCTATGCACCATGACGGGTAAATCGTACTCGGCAGCCAAGTCATAAACGCGCTCCATAGCATCGCTGTTGGCGCGTGGAGGCTCGCCATGAATCAGCGCAGTCAGGTCATCGTGCCGAGTAAAGACTTCGCCAATCCCTTGCCAAAGGCCAGGATAAAGCTCAAGCATGCGGCGAATGTGCGCATCCGAATTTTTGTCGTTGGGATTAAAGCCCGAGAGAAAAGGATGAAAACGGGGCTGCTGTTCCGCAGGCAATTTTTTGTAGGCCTCGGCTACCAACACGTCAGTTGCACTAAACCAATAGGCGCTACCATCATCCCCCGCGTAATAGCGCGGGCGCTTGGGTTCGTTTTCACTCCACTTCTTGGCAACCGGGATACCCGACAGCATCACGTGCTCTACGTTGCTTTCATCCATTTTATCAAGCAACACTTGCATGCCTTCAGTTTCCTGAAAGAAATCGACGTAATGCAGGTGCGCATCGGTATAAGCATAATCTCGTGCCAGTAACGGCATGGACAAACAATATGCTAACAAACCGCAAGTAATACGTGATGGGGTCAAAGGTAAGCTCCTATATGGACTGCCAGATAGACCCCGCCCCTAGGCCCGGAGTTCAGTATGCTTAGCTTTGCGGCTCAATGATTTCATGATCTTTTTTGCGCTTGGAGCGGTTACCCATGCGTACCCCTATATCCATAAGAAACTGCATGTAGCCCTCCTGATCCTTGATCACATCTTTCCAGAAGGGCGAGTGATACATGGCCATAGCGCCGTGCACGAGCGCCCAAGCAGCGGAGTAATGGAAGTAGGCTGGCACATCTTCCAGCTTGCCATCATCAATACGCGTTTGGATTACACCTGTGAGATGATTGAAATTGGACGTACGGATCGCGTGCAACTCCTCCACCATAGCCGGCAACTGATTGGCCTTGACCACCTTCTCTTCCAAACGATCAAACAGCCGATAGCGCTCAGGATCACTCATGCGAAAAGCAAAGTACTCGCGCGACAATGCCTCCTGATCACGCTCAATATCCTTGGAGTGCAGCAATTCAGCCAGATCGCGCTCGTAATCAAGCATCAGCCGCAGATAAATCTCCGCCTTGGATTTGAAGTGTTTATAGATGGTGCCCTTACCGATGCCGACTTCATCGGCGATCATTTCAACGGTGACGCTGTCTTCCCCTTGCTCAAGAAACAGACGCAACGCGCTATCCAGGATCTCTTGCTCCCGACGACGAAATTCGCGAACTTTCCGTGACTCTTTCTGCATGTAAGACACCTAGAACTCAAACTGAGAATGTCTCCTATTATGCCAAGCCGATGACCCGATGCCCATATTTGATTACAAGCTGACTAGCGGGTTCAAGCATGTCCAAATATGCCTATTTACTGGCCTACGCTTATCCTGCTGCTGAGCGCGGCCGTTGAGTACGCAACTTTGTCCGAAATGCCTTTTTTGGTCGGATTGGCAGCTCGGCATGGCCCACAAGAAATACAAGCACTATGCTAAAAGACCCTAAGGAGGCCCGCATGCACACATCGCACACTTGGCAACACGAATTCCCGATCGATCCGGCGATCTGCTATCTCAACCACGCTGCGGTAGCGCCATGGCCGCAACGCGCCGCCAAGGCGGTCAGTCGCTTTGCGCAGGAGAACACCCATCAAGGTGCGCGTGATTATCCGCGTTGGGCCAAGCTGGAAAAACACCTGCGCCAGCAGTTAAAACAATTGATTAACGCGCCATCTACTGACGATATAGCCCTGGTAAAAAACACCTCTGAGGCACTCTCCTTTGTTGCGCAAGGCATCGATTGGCAGAAGGGGGACGAGATCATCACCAGCAATCAGGAGTTTCCCTCCAACCGCATTCCTTGGGAGGCACTAAGCTCACGGGGTGTCATCTTGCAGCAAATAGCCTTGGAGGGTGACGACCCCGAACAGGCATTGATCGATGCAATGACTGCACAAACCCGGCTGCTGACCATTAGCTCGGTACAATATGCCAGCGGCCTGAGGATGGATCTCGAACGATTAGGTGCTGCCTGCAAAGCGCGTGGCGTGCTGTTTTGCGTAGACGCCATTCAATCAATCGGCGCCCTGCCTTTTGACGTACAAGCGATCAATTGCGACTTCGCCATGGCAGATGGTCATAAATGGTTATTAGGGCCTGAAGGCTTAGGCGTTTTCTACTGCCATGAGTCTGTACGTGAGCACTTACAGCTAACCCAACACGGCTGGCATATGGTCGAGGCAATGGGTAATTACGATTTGCAGCAGTGGACGCCCGCCAGCTCAGCACGGCGCTTTGAGGCAGGCAGCCCAAATACCTTAGCGCAGCACGCGCTGTCCGCCAGCCTTGAGCTACTGCTGGAAACGGGCATGAATGAAGTAGCCGAGTTGCTACAAGAGCGCGTGAGCTATCTGATCAGCCAGCTTGAGCAGATTCAGGGCTGCCAATTGCTCAGCCCTAAACATAAAGAAAGAAGAGCGGGTATCGTGACCTTTGCCATCGAGGGTATTGATCACGCCGTGCTGCATCGCGGTCTCATGCAAGCGGGCGTCATTTGCGCTCAACGGGGCGGCGGGATTCGCTGGTCACCGCATTTTTACACGGCAAATACCTGCTTGGATAAAGCCGTCTCTCGACTGCAAGAACTGATCGCCCAACAAAGGGCTAACAGCGCTTCACGATAAAGCGAGGCGCACGTATTCCAAATCAGTTTATAAAAAGCCGGAGAAGCGCTGGAAAGCGCGGGGATTTCAACAATACTCAAACTATCAGATGAGCATCTCCCCCAAGTGCCTGTCTGAGCTGACAGGTTCTATCCTGTCTCAGTATCACTCCTAATGGTCTTAACCCGAACTCTTCCCCCAGAGCTCGGGTTTTTTTTAGGGGTAATTCAACAGGACGAACAGGCTTCTACGCAGAAAGTCAGCGAGCAGTGAGCGGAAACAGTCGGTGGAAGTTATCGCCGGTTTGCTGCCACAGCGTTTCGACCGGCACACCACGCAATTCAGCAAGGAATGAGGCCACCTCACAAACAAACTGCGGCTCATTCGGCTTGCCGCGATGCGGAATCGGCGCCAGATAAGGGGAATCCGTCTCAACCAGCAAGCGATCAGCTGGAACTTGACGCGCCACCTCACGCAGCGCCTCGGCGTTGCGAAAGGTCACGATACCTGAGAGGGATATGTAGTAGCCCATATCCAGTGCAGCGCGGGCCATCTCCCAATCTTCTGTGAAACAGTGCAGTACGCCCGCGTTGGGCAGGTCAGCTTCACGCAGCAGCGTCAGGGTATCGGCACGTGCCGCACGGGTATGAATAACCACTGGCTTGCCGGTTATTTTTGCCGCTTGAAGGTGAACCGCAAACGAGTCTTTCTGTTGCTCAGCTAAATCTGGCTCGTAGTGGTAATCCAGCCCCGTCTCACCAATGGCGACGGTACGCGGATGGTCCAGGGCAGTGAGTAACCAGTCCAGGTCTGTCTGAGCGCTGTCTTTCAGATCTAAAGGGTGAACACCGACGCTGCAAAAAACGTCAGCATATTGTTCGGCCAACGCTTGCACTACAGGTGCATTCGTAGCATCCACGCCGATGCAGAGAAATTTTTCTACGCCGCGCGCTCGGGCTGCGTCCAGCGCAGCATCCAGCGAACCGTCATAAGGCGTGAGATCGAGACGATCAAGGTGGCAATGCGAGTCAATGAGCATGAATTACATGGTGTGAGTAGGACGGTCTGATTTAAGCGCGCCGGCAAGATAGGTTTCGATCTTGCTGCGTGCGGTGTTGTCTTGATCGCTGAACTGCACGCCGATACCGGCAGCGCGGTTACCCTGGGCGCCTTTGGGCGTGACCCAGATCACCTTGCCAGCAACCGGAATTTTTTCAGCCTCTTCCATGAGGTTCAACAGCATGAAAACTTCATCACCCAAGCGATAATTTTTGTTGGTCGGAATGAACAGACCGCCGTGTTTCACAAACGGCATGTAAGCCGCATACAGAACCGACTTATCCTTAATGGTCAGCGACAAAATACCGTTTCGCGGGCCAGGAGGAGTGGGATTGCTCATCGCTCTATCCTTGTTGTAAGGGGTATCACGGAAATCAGGTTAACGCTTTTCCAGCAGGCTTTTCCACTGCACGAGCGCCTTTTCAAGAAAGAGTACGCGATTCAGGTTGGCTTTGCTGGCAAATAGCCTACGGTGCTCCAGTAGCCAATCCTGCCAAGCCAGCAAACGCGTTACGTCCAGTTTAGTTGCCATGTAGCCGAGCACTTTGTCCATATCGGCGCTGACCGATGCGTCACTGGCTTGCTGCTGTAGTTTGAGCAGATCCAGCGTCCATGCGCAGAACCAGTCCAACAGCAAGTCAATGGGAATCGGATTCCATTGCTCGGCCAGCCGAGACGGGGCCACCTGCCCCTTGAGTAACGCCTTAATGCCCTCAACCACTTTCTCGCGCTGAGCCAACGCATCCAGCTGCGCCAACGAAAGCGCGCGCAAGGGCGCACCACCCGCCATCTGCAACAACAGTTCACAGTCGCTGCTGGAGCGCTCGGGTAACTGTTCGGATAACCAAGTTGACGCCTCCTCGAGGCTCGGCAACCCCAATGGTTGTACCCGGCAACGACTGCGAATGGTCGGCAGCAAGCGGCTTGGCTGATCGCTGACCAGCAACAAATAAGTTTCAGCCGAGGGCTCTTCAAGCGACTTCAGCAAAGCGTTGGCAGCGTTCACATTCATCGCCTCCGCGGGCTGCAATACGACTACCTTGCGACCACCCTGCTGGGAGGTCTGGGAGAGAAAGTCGACCAACTGACGGACCGCATCAACGCGTATCGCCTTGCCCTCTTCCTCGGGCTCCAGCATCAACAAATCCGGGTGACTGCCAGCGAGGCGCAGATGGCAGCTGCGGCATTGATCACAGGCCGCTCCAGCAGCGGGCGTATCACACATTAAAAAGGCAGCAAAAGCGCTAGTGAAGCGCCGCTTCCCACAACCAGCTTGCCCAGTAAACAGGTAAGCGTGGGCAAAATCCTGTTGCGCTGTTAAGCGCTGCCACAGCGGCTGGTGCCACGGCGCTGGATGCCGAGCAGGTTCAAGCATGCCAGCGCTCCAGTATCCACTTGATGATCGGTTGCAAGTCAGCCTGCACCGATTTCAGCGAGCCACTGCCGTCGATTACCCGGTAGCGCGCAGGCGCGTCTGCTGCCCGTGCCAGATAGGTATTACGCACGCCATCAAAAAAAGCACGCTCCTCCTGCTCGAAGCGGTCGAGCGCACTTCGTGCTTTAGCTCTTGCCAAGCCAACCTCTACTGGCACATCGAACAGCAGCGTGAGATCAGGGCGCAAGTCACCCTGAACCCAAGTTTCCAAGTCCGCGATGCGGCGGACGTCTATGCCTCTCCCACCACCCTGATAAGCATAAGTCGCATCGGTAAAGCGATCGCTGATAACCACTCGCCCGGCAGCCAGCGCAGGACGTATGACTTGATTAAGATGTTGCGCGCGGGCGGCAAACATCAACAGCAGCTCGGCGTCGTCGTTCATCTGTTCAGCGTGGTTCGCCAATAATAAATCGCGGATCTGTTCGGCAATTGGCGTACCGCCGGGCTCACGGGTCAGTAGCGGATCGCAGCCAGCCGAGCGCAGAGATTCCGCGACGTGCTGCAAGTTGGTCGACTTGCCCGCGCCCTCTGGCCCCTCAAAGGTGATGAATAGACCGCTCATTGCTCGCCCTCCTCTCCTGCCGAGACGGGCGCGGGAGAGGATCGATAGTCTGCCCGCCGACGCATCTGGTACTCACGCACCGCACGGTTATGCTCAGCAAGACTATTGGAAAACACATGCGAACCGTCACCCTTAGCAACAAAATACAAACTCTTGCCGGGCTTGGGATTCACCGCCGCCAACAAAGCTTCTTTACCGGGCATAGCAATAGGCGTAGGCGGCAAACCATCGATGGTGTAAGTGTTGTAAGCCGTTGGCTTGGTGAGATCTCGACGGGTGATCCTGCCGTCGTAATCAGCGCCCATACCGTAGATTACCGTTGGGTCCGTTTGCAGCTTCATACCAATATTTAGGCGACGCGTGAATACCCCGGCGATCTCTGGCCGCTCGCTAGGCACACCGGTTTCACGCTCAACGATGGATGCCATGATCAGCGCCTTGTAGGCGGTATCGAAAGGCAAATCTTTGGCCCGAGCCTCCCAGGCTTCGGCCAGTTGCTGCTCCATACGCTGATAGGCGCGCTGCAAAAGGTCGCGATCGCTCATGCCCAGCGTGTATTGGTAGGTGTCGGGGAAGAAACGCCCTTCCGGATGTACATCTGACAGTTCCAGCGCATCCATCACCTGCGCATCGCTCCACTCTTCGGGCAAGGTCTGCTCGAGACGTTCGGCCTGCCGCAGTGCCGCCCGCACCTGAGTGAAGTTCCAGCCTTCAACCAGCGTCAAATGGCGCTGCAGCACGTCGCCACGTTCGAGCAAGTGCAGTAGCTCGGCGGCGGTCATCTCAGGCTGCAATGCGTATTCACCTACGTGCAGCACCGCGCCTTCCATTTGCCATTGCCAATAACGACGCAACCAGGCGCTATCGTCCAATACCTGCTCGCGCTCGAGTTTGGCGAATACGCCTGCAGGTGTACTGCCGGGCGGAACGTCCAGCGTCCTTGGCTCCTGCAATTGCAGCGGCTGATGCAAAGCGGTTTGCAGCGTTAAAAAGCCCCAAAGCCCTCCACCCAATACCAGCAGGGTTCCCACCACGAAAAGAAAGACGATGATCTTGCCGAGAATTTTCACAAATAAACCTGTTTTGCCAAGGATTGCATCTGTCGCGTGAACGGGCCAACCGGCCAATGCCGGTCTTTCAATTGAATCACCGGCCAGACGCCAAATAAACTGTTACAGCACATGATTTCGTCTGCATCGAGCAGCTCACGATAGCTAACCGCGCGCACCTGCACAGGTTCACCTTGCTGCGTGCTCGCTTCTATCAGCAGATCACGCATCACCCCCTGCACACCACACTGGGTCAATTCAGGGGTCACCCATACACCAGCGATCCGTAAGAAAAGATTACTCATGGTGCACTCTATCGGTTGCCCTGTCAGGTCACACACCAGCCCTTCAGCGTAGTCGTCAGACTGCCACTCACTACGCGCCAATACCTGCTCCAATCGGTTCAAATGTTTCAAACCGGCGAGTGCAGGTTGATGACCCAAGCGGGTTTGACAGGCAAACAGACGGATACCTTGTTCAGCGTTTACCAAGGGATAAGCAGGAGCCGGTGAGCCCAATAATATGCGGTTGGGTTCAGCCGGTAACGGCATTGCATAACCGCGCTGACCACTACCCCGAGTGAGAATTAGCTTGATCACGCCGTCAACCAGACGTTGCGCCAACAGATCGACCTCGGCGGTCAATTGCTCAGCCGGCAGGTCAAAACGCAGGGAATGGCAGCCGCGTGCCAAGCGTTGCAGATGTCGCGACCACAAAGGGGCCGCGCCACCAATCACTCGAATGGTTTCAAATAGTCCGTCACCATAGGCCAGGCCGCGATCACTCAACGGCAAGCAATCAGCTGCTTGGCCGTTGAGCAAGGTAACTGCAGTTGCGCCTGACATCGTAGCGTCAGCTGTCATTCGCAGCGGCGAAAAACCAGACTGCCGTTGGTGCCACCAAAGCCGAAGGAGTTGGAGAGCGTCACATTCAGAGGGCGCTGCTGAGCAGTATGCGCCACATAGTTGAGATCGCAGCCCTCATCAGGGTTGTCGAGGTTAATGGTCGGCGGCGCAACCTGATCGCGCAATGCCAATACGCTGAACACCGCTTCTACCGCGCCGGCAGCACCCAACAAATGACCGGTCATAGACTTGGTCGAGCTGATGGCCAGCTTGTGTGCGTGCTCACCAAATACGCTTTTTACTGCGCGGGTCTCGGCCAGATCTCCCGCTGAAGTGGAAGTACCATGCGCATTGATGTAGTCGACTTCGTCTGGGTTCAGTCCAGCGTCTTTCAACGCATTGACCATACACTTGGCACCGCCGCGACCGTCCTCCGGTGGCGCTGTCATGTGGAAGGCGTCACCGCTCATGCCAAATCCAACCAGCTCAGCGTAAATATTGGCACCGCGTGCTTTAGCATGCTCGTACTCTTCCAACACCATGGCACCGGCACCGTCAGACAGCACAAAGCCGTCGCGATCACGATCCCAAGGGCGACTGGCAGCTTGCGGATCATCATTGCGGGTAGTCATTGCTCGAGCCGCACTGAAACCACCCAAGCCCAAACCACTGGTTGCCATTTCCGAACCGCCCGCCACCATCATGTCGGCTTCGCCATAGGCGATGTTGCGCGCCGCCATGCCGATGCTATGCGTACCTGTGGTGCACGCAGTGGTCATCGCGTAATTCGGGCCTTGCAGACCATATTGAATGGACAGGTACCCGGCCACCATATTGATGATCGACCCCGGCACAAAGAATGGGGAAATACGGCGCGGACCACTATTGAGCAATTGCTCACAGTTCTTTTCGATATTGGTTAGGCCACCGATACCAGACCCCATGACTACGCCTATGCGATCACGATTTTCATCGGTGATCTCAATGCCGGAGTCTTTGATCGATTGCGCACAGGCAGCCAAGCCGTACTGAATGAACAGATCAAGCTTGCGCGCCTCTTTCGCTGCCATATACAACTCGACATCGAAATCACGTATGGAGCCACCAATGCGCGTATTGAAAGCGCTAACATCCATATGCTCGATAGTGGCAATACCGCTTTTGCCAGCCAAGGCGGCCTGCCAACTGCTCTCTACCGTGTTACCCAACGGTGACAGCATACCCAGACCGGTTACCACGACGCGTCTACGCGACACAGCGAACTCCTTATTCATTCAACTCTGTATAGCAACGGCAAAAGAGCAGAGCCCTCGCCGCGAACCTGCCATATTGTCGGTGCAAACGCGCCGGGCAGCAAGGCAACCCGCACAAGGCTGCGTATCACCATAATTCGGACATACAAAAAAGCCGCAGTTACTTGAGAGCACTGCGGCTTTTTGTGACCTTTCAGCAGACTGCGTGATTACTTCTCGTTAGAGTTCACGTAGTTGATTGCTTCTTGGACGGTGGTGATTTTCTCGGCTTCTTCATCCGGAATTTCGGTCTCGAATTCTTCTTCGAGGGCCATAACGAGCTCCACGGTGTCCAGGGAGTCAGCGCCAAGATCTTCAACAAAAGAAGCGCTGTTGGTCACTTCTTCTTCTTTGACGCCGAGCTGCTCGGCAACGATTTTCTTGACGCGTTCTTCGATGGTACTCATACCTTGTTCTCACTCCTATTTGCAGTTCCGAGAAGCCGGAATGCGGGTAGTTTATAGAAACAAATTGCTTAGTTTCAAGCGTCAATCGCTTCTATCGTAAAAGGTGCTAGGCCTGTTGGGCCTGTACCCAAGAAAAAATCATGCAAAAACATGAGTTTAGCCTAGATGGAAACCCACCTTAGCTCATGTACATACCGCCATTGACCGGCAATGTTGCCCCGGTAATGTAGCCTGCCGACTCGCTGGCAAGAAAGCCTACTGCGGCTGCAATTTCATCAGCTTGACCCAAACGACCAAGCGGAATCTGCTCCAGCATCACGTCACGCTGGCTGTCATTAAGCGCACGCGTCATGTCTGTGTCAATAAAACCTGGTGCTACGGCGTTCACAGTAATAGCACGAGAGCCCACTTCACGCGCAAGTGCGCGAGTGAAACCTTCCATGCCAGCCTTAGCCGCAGCGTAGTTTGATTGACCCGCATTACCCATGCCGCCAACCACAGAACTGATGTTGATGATACGCCCCCAACGGCTCTTGGTCATGCCCCGCAACACAGCCTTGGACAGGCGGTAAACGGAGCCAAGATTGGTGTTCAGCACATCATCCCACTCATTCTCTTTCATGCGCATCAGCAGATTATCGGCGGTGATACCTGCATTATTGACCAAAATTGCTGGCGCGCCATAACTATCAGTAATACTGCTCAGCACGGCAGCAACCGATTCAGAGTCGCGTACATCGAGCTTTAAACCGGTCCCTTTGTAGCCTGCTTGTGCCAACTTATCGGCAATCGCCTGCGCGCCCTGATCACTGGTCGCAGTACCCACCACAATGGCGCCTTGGGCAGCGAGAGCGTGAGCAATCGCCTGGCCGATACCACGACTTGCGCCTGTAACCAGCGCGACTTTTCCTTCAAGACTCATATCAAATTCCTTATGCAAAGAGTTCGCTGAACGCCGTGAAGCCCGCAACGCTTTCTAAACTGTGGTTGCTGACCGCTTTAGTGCAGCGTTTGTTCAAACCACCCAGCACTTTACCTGGACCACATTCCACCAGATCGGTAACGCCTTGCTCTGCCATATAAAGCACCGATTCAACCCAGCGTACTGGACTGTAAAGCTGCTCAACCAACAATTGGCGTACATCAGAAACGTCGGCGGCTGGACGCGCCGTCACGTTCTGTACCAGCGTAATGCTAGGCACCTGCCACTTTAAAGCGGCAAAGTCGACTGACAGCTGCTCAGCTGCAGACTCCATCAACGCACAATGTGACGGCACACTAACCGGCAGCGCAATCGCGCGCTTGGCGCCGGCATTCTTACAGGCATCGATAGCACGGGCTACGGCATCAGCCTCCCCAGCAATAACCACCTGGCCGGGAGCATTAAAATTAACAGCGCTAACCACTTGGCCTTGGGAGGCTGCTGCGCACAATTCGATGATTTGCTCATCCTCAAGCCCCAGGATCGCTGCCATAGCACCCTGACCCTCAGGAACCGCCTGCTGCATCAATTGACCACGACGCTCAACCAAACGAACCGCGTGGGCAAAAGGCAAGACTTCAGCCGCGACCAGCGCCGAGTACTCACCCAAACTGTGCCCAGCAACGAAGCCAGGACGCACCGAGCTGCTCTGGCACCATAGGCGCCAGAGGGCTACAGAAGCAGTAAGGATCGCCGGCTGTGTGCGATCAGTGCGATTCAAGTCAGCCTCTGGCCCGTTTTGGCTCAGCGCCCAAAGGTCGTAACCGAGCGCATCGGAAGCTTCATTGAAAGTCTCTTTGATGACAGCGTGTTGCTCGGCCAATTCGCCCAACATACCAACAGACTGCGAGCCTTGCCCGGGGAAAACGAAGCCAAGGGAATTAGTCATACCATCTTCCTGTTATCCAATGAGTGAGGAGAGTTTAGACACATGAGTGCGGCAATGGAATTTGGATGCGCTGCGCCCCTGCCAGGTCACAGCAACTCAACGAGGCGCCTGCAGACGCAGCGCAATCCGCGCAGGCAAATCAGCCTCGCAGGCTTTAACTGCTTTGCCGATGGCGGCCAGCATGGCCTGTTCGCCAGCGCCGCCGTGGCTTTTAATTACCACGCCGCGCAAACCCAGCAAACTGGCCCCATTGTGACGATCAGGATCATTACGCTGTCGCATCGATTTCAGTGAATGGCGCACCCAAGGCGATATCCAGCGCAACAGTCGACTGGCCTGCATCGCGTCACGCATCTCCGCTTGCAGGTAGCTGGCCACGCCCTCGCTGGCCTTGAGCAGCACATTACCAACGAAGCCATCACACACCAGCACATCAGCCTCGCCGCGAAACAAACCGTCACCTTCAACATGGCCAACATAGTTGAGCTGATCGCTGGCCGCCAACAATGCAGCAACAGCGCGCACCTCCCGCGCACCCTTATTGACCTCGTGACCGATATTCAACAATCCGACCCGCGGATTGGGGTTACCGGTCAGCTCCGCCGCTGCCGCCGAGCCCATCAAAGCGAACTCGAATAATTGCTCGGCGGAACAATCAACATTGGCGCCCAAATCCAAAACGTGGCAATCGTGCCCAGCGACGGGTAAAGCGGCCATGATTGCCGGGCGCTGAACTCCTTCCAGCATACCCAGCACAGAGCGCGCCAACACCATCAGCGCTCCTGTATTACCCGCACTCAGACAGCCCTCTGCATGCCCGTCGCGTACCAACTGCAGGGCCACCCGCATAGAAGCATCAGGCTTGCCACGCAGCACTTGTGCCGGCGCATCATCAGCCAAAATTTGCTCAGAAGCAGGTACCACAGAGATTCGATCGGCGGAATAACGGGCAGCAGAAAGCAGCGGTGCAATAACGTCCGCAGAGCCAACTAAGATAAGGTGCAACGAAGGGAAAAGCGCAAGACTACGAATAGCAGCGGGGATAATGCAACGGGGACCGAAGTCCCCGCCCATCACATCAATCGCTAGACGGATTGACGTGGACAAAACTTATTCGTCGTTGTCCTTGTTTACAACCTGACGACCGCGGTAGAAACCGTCAGGAGAAACGTGGTGACGAAGATGGGTTTCGCCAGTGGTCTTGTCTACAGACAAGGCAGCGGAGGACAACGCATCGTGTGAACGACGCATGCCGCGTGCGGAACGGGACTTTTTGTTCTGCTGAACAGCCATGACTAATAAGCTCCTAAGCTCAGGTATCGCGTTTTAACTTGGCCAGCACGCTGAAAGGATTAGGCTTCTCAGACTTTTCCTCCGGCTCCGCCGTTTCAGGGCGATACCCTGGCGGATGCTGACATGTGTCCTGCGGGTGCATCGGAACTGCAGGCAAAGCCAGAAGCAGTTCGTCTTCGATCAAAGAAATCAGATCGAGCGGTTCTTCACCCACAATAACCGGTTCATAAAGACGGGGCAGCTGTTTGGCAGCCTCATCAGTTTCGACAAAACCTACATCACATTCGCTATCGAGCGGCACAATGACCTGCTCGAGGCAGCGCTGGCAGATCAACGGTGCATTGGTCCGATAATGACCATGCATGGTGCCGATCTTTTGCTCGTCGCGGGCGAAATGCAATTTTACTTGCACATCATCAGCGGGAGCAGATAGCAATGCCGCCAAACGATGCATGCTGTCCGCTTTAACCACGCCTTCAAGGGTGATTTGGCGATCAACAAGCCGCATTGGCTCGACGTATGAGGGTATGGTTCCAGACATAAGCGCGCAATTCTAGGGGCAGGAGAGCCAACTGTCAAAACTATTTGCAACCCAAACAACAACTGCTAGTCGACTCGCCAGCTTTATTGACGTGCAGGTAATATACACCACGTAAAAAAAGGGAGAAAACCCATGCTGCCATTGATTCTGGCCTCGAGCTCACGCTATCGCAAATCGCTTCTCGAGCGCCTGCACTTACCGTTCGAGAGCGCCGCGCCCGACGTCGATGAAACACCGTTACAGAATGAGCAGCCAGAGCAGCTCACACGGCGCCTGGCACTGGCCAAAGCGCAAGCACTGCAGGCACGCTACCCCGCTCATTTGATAATTGGCTCAGACCAAGTCGTGCTGCTGGACAATGAATTGGTGAGCAAGCCAGGCACACACGCTGAGGCCCGCGAGCAACTCACGCGCAGCAGCGGCAAAACCCTGACTTTTTCAACTGCGCTGTGCCTGCTCAACAGTGCCAGCGGCAAGCATCAGGTTGCGATGGAACCTTACTCGGTTACTTTTCGCGAACTGAATACTGACCAAATAGAGCGCTACCTATTGCAGGACAAACCCTACGATTGCGCAGGCAGCTTCAAATCAGAAGGTTTTGGCATCAGCCTGATTGAGCGAATGCACGGAGACGACCCCAACAGCTTGATCGGCCTTCCTTTGATCCGCCTATGCCAAATGCTGGCTCAGGAAGGTATTTACCTGCCCTGAGCCAGAACAGCTGTTAACGCAAAGGCGGACCGGAGAAGCCCAGCTCGGCTGCCAAGCTGGAACCCATACTCGCACCCAGCTGGCGAGTGAAGCGAGTGAACGGCGACTCCTGATGTGTGAAGTCGACCAATTCTTCAGCACCAATAACGTCACGCGCAACCGCTGATGTACTGGAAAGACCATCGATCAAGCCTAACTCGAGCGCCTGCTCACCAGACCAGATCAAACCGCTGAACATATCAGGCGTTTCTTTCAGGCGATCACCACGTCCAGCCTTGACCTGACGAATGAACTGCTGATGAGTGGTATCCAGCACGGTTTGCCAGAACTGGCGCTCCTCCGGCTTCTCCGGCTGAAAGGGGTCAAGAAATGCCTTATGTTCGCCCGACGTATAGGTGCGACGCTCCACACCCAATTTATCCATGGTGCCGACAAAACCAAAGCTGGCCGCCGTCACGCCAATAGAGCCAACCAAGCTAGCCTTATCGGCATAGATCTCGTCCGCTGCGGCAGCAATATAGTAGGCGCCGGACGCACCCAGGTCAGAGATAACCGCATATAATTTGATATCTGGATGCAGAGCGCGAAGACGCTTGATTTCGTCATACACGTAGCCAGATTGCACCGGACTGCCGCCAGGGCTATTGATACGCAAAATCACACCCTGGGTGTTGGCATCTTCAAATGCCTCACGTAGCGCACCTACCAAGTTGTCGGCACTGGCTTCCTCTTGGTCGGCAATCATGCCGCGCAATTCGATCACCGCCGTATGCGGCCCACCAACGCTACTGGCCTCCATTTTTGCCCAAGGCGAAAACAGCATAATGGCGCCAAATAAATAGGTGAACGTCAGAATTTTGAAGAAAATACCCCAACGACGCGAACGGCGCTGTTCCTGCAACGAGGCCTGCAGCGTTTTATCCAGCAACTGCCAAGCCTTTTTATCCTCGGCGGACTGCGCCCGCGCTTCCTTGGAGACCATCTCGCCTTCGGTCCATTGATCATTGCCCATCAAGCTTCCCCTATCGCGGTTTTGCGGCCAACGCGGCCAGACTTACTCAACCAGCCAGCCAACTCGGCGAACTCGTCAATACAGTGCACCGGCGCGCAACGCAGCAACTGCTCACGTGACTGCGCCCCGTAAGTTGCTGCCACGGCGCGCACATTAGCGTTTGCGGCCATATCCAGATCAAAAGAGCTATCGCCCACCATAATGGCAGCGGATGACAGCGAGCCAAGTTCCTGCAAAATCTCCTGCAGCATAAGCGGATGCGGCTTGCTCGCCGTTTCATCCGCGCAACGAGTAGCATCAAAATAACCGAGCAGATCGTGCTGAGCCAACATTCGATCCAGCCCATTGCGCCCCTTTCCGGTTGCCACCGCCAGGCGATAGCCCTCCGCCCGCCAGCGAGCCAAGGCCTCTAGAACACCCGGAAACAAGGATACAGGCTGCACTTCCTGGCTGCGATATTGATGGCGATAGCAGCCCACAACCGCCGCAAGGCGCTGGTTATCGCCCTCTTGCGGATACAAAGCCGCCACCGCTTCAGGCAAACCCAAACCAATAATCCCTCGCACCGCAGACACATCAGGTACCGGCATCATTGCCTCTTCTGCAGCTGCACGCATGGCGGAGACAATATGACCAACAGAGTCAGACAGGGTGCCGTCCCAGTCGAAAATCAGGGTATCAATATCAGGCATTACGCAAACGCCCCAGGGTGTCGTCCCACATTTTGCCGGCCGGCGCCTCCACCTTGAGCTCTTGACCGTCAGCCATCACTACGCGTAGCGAGCGAGCGTGCAAGAACAGACGCTTACCACCCAGCTCGCGCAGTTCGCGGGAGAAGTCATCATCGCCGTACTTAGGATCACCGGCGATGGGATGCCCGGCGTGCTTGGCATGCACGCGAATCTGGTGAGTACGCCCCGTGATCGGCCGCGCCTCAACCAAGGTGGCGTAATCACCAAAGCGCTCAAGCACCCGAAACTCAGTCAGGCTTTCCTTACCCTCAACATTGACCTCAACCATGCGTTCGCCGGAGCGCAGGTTGCTCTTCTGCAACGGCGCATGCACTTTCTTGGTTGAAGCAGACCAGCGCCCACGCACTAGCGCCTCGTAGCACTTGGCCACACCCTTGCCTGGCCCATCACCGCGCAACTCTGCGTGCAAGTGCCGCAGCACACTGCGTTTTTTAGCGATCATCAAACAGCCAGAAGTGTCACGATCCAAGCGATGCACTAACTCGATCTGCGGGCAATCGGGACGTAACTGACGCATAGCCTCAATCACACCAAAATTCAGGCCGCTACCGCCATGAACCGCCAGCCCAGCAGGCTTATTCACTACAATCAGCCCTTTATCCTCAAACAAGATACCCGCCTCAAGCGCATTGAGAATGCCCTGTCCCACCAGAGCCGGCTCATTTGGGGCAGGTAGACGCACAGGCGGAATGCGCAATATATCGCCAGCCTGCAGGCGGTAGTCAGGTTTAATCCTACCTTTATTAACTCGCACCTCACCCTTGCGCAAAATACGGTAAATAAGCGTTTTTGGCGCACCTTTAAGGCGAGTGATCAAATAGTTATCGATACGTTGCCCGGCTTGGTCAGCATCGATCTGATCAAACTGAACCTGGACTGGGAGTTCGGAAGACATGTTTTTCATCTGCGCATAATACATTTTTTCATTCAATTGAAGCACTTAAAAAATGCTGCTATAGTCCGGCGAGCTGCCGCATTTGCAGCCAGGGAGTCCAGCCCAAACAGAGCTGCTGAGCCCTAGAAATAAAGCCATATGGTCTCCGCCAACAAACGAAAACGAATGATCGGCGCGACTTATGATTGCAACACTGCATGCCATGAGGGCATGCAGAAAATTAACCCGCTAACAGACAACACGTTGAGCGGCACCCGATTCAAATGGGTAAGTGTTTAGGTGGAGATGCACAGCTTCAGGATCATGTGACGAGCGCAGACACTTGCCATTCAGCGTGTCCCCGTTACCAGTCCAGCTGATTCCTCCCTAAGGACGCCTTGAAGCAACATCCGGTCAGTACGCGAAGCCGGCTAGAGCGCTGATCCGCAGAACCTGCGTTGACAGCCTCTTAGTCGCCATCCGGCAGCATAAAAAAGCCTGTCGCCGTAGCCAATCCCTTGTTGCCGCAAGCCTGTCCCAAAGCAGTTTCTCTGTGTAGAAGTAACAGATAGAACTGTCGCTGATGCTGCCAACCAGCAGCGATGCGATGTGAGCTCTGCACCCAGGTAATCAATGCCTAGGCCAGAAACACACCTGACACCGAACGCATGAGTCGCAGGTGCCGTCCACGTGATATCCACTTAGCCCTGGAATCACAACGGTACTTCATGAAAAGAATGCTTATTAACGCAACTCAACCCGAAGAGTTGCGTGTCGCCCTGGTAGATGGCCAGCGCCTTTATGACCTCGACATCGAATCCGGTGCGCGCGAACAGAAGAAGGCCAATATCTATAAAGGCCGTATTACCCGCGTTGAACCCAGCCTCGAAGCCGCTTTCGTCGACTTCGGCTCGGACCGCCACGGCTTTCTGCCCCTTAAGGAAATCTCCCGCGAATACTTCTCCAAGCAGGTAGAGGGCCGCGTCAATATCAAAGACGTCCTCAAGGAAGGCCAGGAAGTCATCGTCCAGGTAGATAAAGAGGAGCGCGGCAACAAAGGCGCCGCCTTGACCACGTTTATCAGCCTGGCTGGCCGTTATCTGGTACTGATGCCAAACAACCCTCGCGCCGGCGGTATATCTCGCCGTATTGAAGGTGAAGAACGCAATGAGCTGCGCGAAGCACTGAACAGCCTTAGCGTACCTGCCGATATGGGCATGATCGTGCGTACTGCTGGCCTGGGCCGCAGCGCCGAAGAACTGCAGTGGGATCTAGACTACCTGTTGCAACTCTGGGAAGCCGTCAAAGGCGCCTCCTCCGAGCGCAACGCACCTTTCCTGATTTACCAGGAAAGCAACGTTATCATCCGCGCGATCCGCGACTATCTCCGTCAAGACATCGGCGAAGTACTGATCGACAGCGAAACCGTGAAAGAAGAAGCACTCAACTTCATCGGCCAGGTCATGCCGCAGTACGCGAGCAAGGTTAAGCTGTACGAAGACAGCGTGCCGCTGTTCAACCGATTCCAGATTGAAAGCCAGATTGAAACCGCTTTCGAGCGCGAAGTGAAGCTGCCCTCCGGTGGCTCTATCGTGATCGATCACACCGAAGCACTGGTTTCCGTCGATATCAACTCTGCCCGCGCCACCAAGGGTAGCGATATCGAAGAAACTGCATTGCAGACCAACCTGGAAGCGGCTGAAGAAATCGCCCGCCAGCTACGCCTGCGTGACATCGGTGGCCTGATCGTTATCGACTTCATCGATATGAGCCCGGCCAAGAACCAGCGTGCTGTTGAAGAACGCGTGCGTGAAAGCCTTGAAGCTGATCGTGCCCGCGTACAGGTTGGCCGGATCTCTCGCTTCGGTCTGCTGGAAATGTCCCGTCAGCGCCTGCGTCCTTCACTGGGCGAGACCAGCGGTATTGTCTGCCCGCGCTGTAACGGCCGTGGCACTATCCGTGACGTCGAATCACTGTCCCTTTCTGTGCTGCGTCTGATCGAAGAAGAAGCATTGAAAGAGCGCACCGCCGAAGTACGCGCTCACGTGCCCGTCGCAGTTGCCACCTTCTTGCTGAACGAAAAGCGCGAAGCATTGGCCAAAACGGAAGCGCGCACCAAGATTCGCATTCTGATTCTGCCGTCTCCGCACATGGATACACCGCACTTTGAAGTGCAGCGTCTGCGTGACGATCATGAGTCAGTGCTGAACAACGAAACCAGCTTCACCATGAGCAGTGAAGTGGAAGCCGAGGAGCCTACTCCGGTAAGCCAAACCCGCGCTATCGTTCGTGAAGAAGCCGCGGTCAAAGCGCTCTCCCCTGCTCGCCCAGCACCGACGCCGGCAGCACCAGTGGAAGCAGCGCAACCAGCACATGCCGCTCAGCCCAGTCTGTTTAAAGGCCTGATCAAATCTCTGGTTGGTCTGTTCGCACAGGAAGAAGCGAGCGCCGAGCCCACCAAAGAAGTTGAGCAGAGCGAAGCACCTAAGCGTCCGGCCCGTGATAGCGGCAACCGCAACAGCCGCAATCGCCGTCAGCGTAGTGATCGCAATGAGCGTGGCAACCGTACCGAGCGTCCTGAAGGCGAGCGTAAACAAGCGCCGCGTAACGAACGCGCTCCGGTAGAAGCCGTTGCTCCGGCTCCGGCCGAGAAGCCCGCTGAAAACAGCCAACCTCAAACCCAGACTGGCTCGCGTCGCCGTCGCCGCCCAGCTGATGCTGAGCAGCAACGCACTCCCCGCGAAGATGACAACCAAGCCAGCCAACAAACTCGCGAACGTCGCCCAGCACAACGTCCTGACGAGCAAGAGCAACCAGCAGAAGACGTTAATTTAAACGCGACTGCCGCAGCCAGCGAAAGCACCGAGCAAAGCACCGAAGGTAACGATACCGATCGTCCAAAGCGTCGTTCACGCAGCAGCCAGCGCCGTCGCAACAACCGTCGCCGTCCGCAGCAAGAAGGCACTACCGAGGAATCAGGCGAAACTTCCGCTAGCCAGGAAAGCCCAGTTGCCGAACCTCAGGATGCAGACAAGACCGCTGTTGCCGCAACCGTCGTCAGCACCGCCACTGCCGCAGCCGCTGCTGAACCAGCTGCCGCACCTACCACACCGGCAGTCGAAGCCACCGTCGACAACAATACTGTCAGTGACGTGCAGACGCCGGTCGAGGCAGGCCTGAACGAAGCAGCCAGCAAGGTAGAAGCTTCAATGGAAGATGCGATCGAGGCCTTTAGTCAGGCACAGCCGATTGAGAAAACCAGCGAAGCATCGGAAGCCTCTGAAGCAAACGAAGCTATTGAACCTGCTGCCGAGGCCGTTGCGGACATTAATACCGCAACCTCAGCTGAGACTACTGAGAATGCAGCGAACACCGAGAGCGACCATACAGAAGCCAGTCGTCCAGCTCGTCGTCAGCGTCAGGAGCGTAAGAAACCGGTAGAAGCCACTACCCCGGCAGAACAGAGCGATAACGTTGAACAGCCAGCTGCGCAGCAAAGCGCACCCGAACTGGAAGCCAAGGTAGAGGCCGAGCAAGTGGACGTGGCGGTAGCTGCAGAAACAGCCAAAGCTCAGCCACAGGATGCGCCGGTCGAAGCCCCTGTTGTTGCTGCTACCCCTGAAGTAGAACAGGTTGTTGCCGAAGTCACTGCCAAACCGGAAAGCAGCATTCCTGCTCTGACCGAAAGCGGTCGCGCGTATAATGATCCGCGCGAAATTCGTCGTCGTCAGTTGGAGGCCAAGCGTCAAGCAGAAGCCGCACCGCAACAGCCACATACGCCCAGCGAGCCCGCGATTGTCGAGCAAACTGAAGTCGAGCCCAAACAGCAAGAACCCGTTACTGAGGCCGTAAGCCAGGACGCAATAGCTCCTGCAGCGGTTGCAGGAGCTATTGAGCAACCGACTGAAACTGAACCAGCAGAAAAGCCTGAACCTGCAGCTGAGAAGCTGAAGCAGGCAGACCTACTGGAGACGCCTCCGTCAGAGAGCAAAGCTGAGACTGAAAGCAGCGCTGAAACCGCAGCCGACAGCAAAGCAACCTCAGATGCGGAAGCCGAGCAGGAAGCTAAAGCCAAGCAGTCCGAGCAGGAAGACGACACCAACAAGTCGTAAATCCTGCTACAAAAAAAAAGGGATGCCATAAGGCATCCCTTTTTTTGTCTGCGCGGTGGCCGACAAAGCCAACACGAAAGCGAGTAGACCGCTGATAACTGCCGCTGGACGGAACAAGTGATCAGAAAAGTAGCGCTTAAACGCTATCAATCTACTGCTGATCCAACACCTGTTAAACCGAAAGCTTGCCGAGCAAAGGCGGTTCTTGCTCCAGCCTCACGCCAAAACGTTGCTGCACATCTTCGGCAATGTCTGCAGCCAAGGTCATTATGTCTGCACCTCGCGCCACGCCGTAATTCACCAATACCAACGCTTGCGCTGTGTGCACGCCAACGTCTCCTCTACGAAAGCCCTTCCAGCCAGCCTGTTCTATCAACCAGCCCGCGGCTAACTTGCGGCGACCATCTGCTTGTGGAAAGTTCGGCATATCCGGAAAACGTTGCAACAGCGCCTCAGCGGTTGCTTGCGACACCAACGGGTTCTTGAAAAAACTGCCCGCATTGGGCAAAGCCGCAGGGTCGGGCAATTTACTACGTCGAATCGAGCAAACCAACTCACTGACCACCCGAGCATCAGGCGCATCTAATCCAGTCGCCCGCCATGCCACTGCCAAGGGCGTGTATTCAACATTGATATGTGGGCGAGGAGACAAGCGAAAGCGCACCCGCAGAATGACGTAGCGGCCGGGCGCACGCTTGAAGTGGCTGTCACGATAAGCAAATTCGCAGTCGGTCAGCGAGAAGCACCTAACTTCGCCCGTTTCCCGGTCCAGCGCATCCAGACTGTGAAATACGTCCTTCACCTCGACGCCATAGGCGCCAATATTTTGTACTGGCGCTGCACCCACCGTACCTGGTATCAACGAGAGGTTTTCCAACCCATTAAGCCCCAAATCCAACGACCAGCACACGAAGTCATGCCAATTTTCGCCCGCAGCAGCCTCAATGATTAGCTCGGATGCAGAGCGCGAAAGCACTCTGCGCCCACGGCTTCGCATCAACAACACCAAGCCCGAAACTGGCCCAGCCAGTACCAGATTGCTGCCACCGCCTAATAAGGTAACCGGCCAGCTGTGCTGGTCGGCCAAAAGCAAAGCTGCTTGCAGTTGGCGGTCGTCTTCTACAGTTAAAAGGTACTCAGCCCGCTCGCTCACCGCCAGGGTGTTGTACGGACGTAAA
Source organism: Halopseudomonas sabulinigri (assembly GCA_011053055.1). Taxonomy (GTDB): domain Bacteria; phylum Pseudomonadota; class Gammaproteobacteria; order Pseudomonadales; family Pseudomonadaceae; genus Halopseudomonas; species Halopseudomonas sabulinigri_A. Next base: position 70,305 of record DRHT01000051.1, read on the forward strand.
TCGACCTGAGATTCAAGCTCACTCAACGGCTCACCTGTCGATCAAGCAGCGCATCAGCTGCAGTCTCAAGCATATCCAGTACCTGCTCAAAACCATCATCGCCGCCAAAATAGGGGTCCGGTACTTCCTGTGGCAGCTGCGGCGCAACGCTCATAAACAACTGAATCTTGGGGTGAGTAACTTCTGGCGCTCTCGCCAGCAAATTCTGCAAGTTGCTGTTATCCATCGCCAAGATCAAATCAAACTCGTTGAAATCACTGTCACGCACAGCCCGCGCTCGCTGACGGGAAAGATCATAGCCACGTTTGTGTGCCTCGGAGGTGGCGCGTTTATCCGGTGGCTCGCCAGTGTGATAGCCGCCAGTACCAGCAGAATCAACCACAAATTGCTCCTGCAATCCTCGCTCGGCGAGCCGGGCTTCAAACACGCCCTGCGCACTCGGCGAGCGGCAAATATTACCCAGGCAAACAAACAGCACCCGCATCATATCGTTGCTCATGCCTGCTCCAACAAAGCTCGCACGCGATCTAAATCAGCTTGGGTATCTATACCCGCCGGTAACGACTGACAGGCATCGGCCACGTGGATGCGAGTACCGAACCAAAGTGCACGTAATTGCTCCAGCGATTCCGCCGTTTCCAGAGGGCTAACTGGCCACGTAACGTAATCATGCAAAAAGCCGACTTTGTAGGCATAGATGCCGATATGCCGGCGAAAAGGAATGCCTTCAGGCAAAGGCGCCTGACCGGCCGCAAAAGCATCGCGACACCACGGCATGGGCGCGCGACTAAAATACAGCGCAAAGCCCTGATGGTCGCAAACCACTTTCACCGCATTGGGGTTGAATAAGGTCTCGGTGTCTTCAATCGGCTCGCACAGGGTGGCCATGCCAGCATCGGTGAACGCCAGCAGATTTCCGGCCACCTGATCAATAACGGCTGGCGGAATCATTGGCTCATCGCCTTGCACGTTGACCACGCACGCATCAGACGGCAGACCAAGCTTGCCCACCACTTCCTGCAAGCGGTCAGTACCCGAAGGGTGGTCCTCACGAGTCAGTACTACCTGCGCACCAAAAGCATGGCAAGCGTCCACAATGCGTTGATCATCAGTAGCGATGGTGACCGAAGTAGCGGAACTTTTACGCGCCTGCTCCCATACATGCTGCACCATGGGTTTGCCGGCAATCAGCTGCAAGGGTTTGCCGGGTAAACGGGTAGAGGCATAGCGCGCGGGGATGATGACGTGAAACATCTTTAGCGATCCAGTTTTTCGTCAGCGTTGAGCGCACGAGCTTCTGTTTCCAGCATCACCGGTATGCCCTCTCGTACCGGGTAAGCAAGGCCGTCGGCGCGACACCACAATTCGGTCTTTTGCGCATTGAGTACCAGCGGCCCCTTGCATATCGGGCACGCCAAAACATCTAATAATTTAGGGTCCATTGATTACTCCTGAAGTAACTTATGCTGAGCAGGTGCAGTGGGCAGCAAGGCTGACAGAGCGCTGGCAAAGGCGTCGCTTAACTCAGCGTCGACGCTCAGGTACCACCAGTTATCTTGTGCCAGCGCGTGGCATTTAACAGCGTCTTTCTCGGTCATTATGACCGTTTTTTCGGGCGGAAGATCACCCAGAGATTCATTTGAATAGGTAGCGTGATCAGCAAAAACTCGCTGATCACAACTAAAGCCACAGTTCTGCAATGTGCGGAAAAAGCGTTGCGGGTTACCGATACCCGCCACCGCGACCACCTCACGTGCCCCCTGCCAAAGATCGATTGGCACCCTAGTGCCGCTGACCAGGTGAATCAGCGCGGTGGGGCGCAATTGCATGGCGTAACAGCTGCCCTGATCTGCAGCCGCACCGTTGTGTACGACCAAGTCAACGGTGTCTAGCCGTTGCGGCGGTTCACGCAAAGGTCCTTCTGGCAGACAGCGACCATTACCCAGGCTGCGCTGTGCGTCTAGCATCACCAGTTCAACACTGCGCCCAAGTGCATAATGTTGCAGACCGTCGTCGCTGATAATCACATCGACCTGTTCCTGAGCCAGCAAGGCGCGGGCTGCAGCAGGGCGATCAGGATCAATAAAGACCGGAACCTGGGCGCGCTGAGCAATTAACAAAGGCTCATCACCGCTGTGCGTGGCATCACCGGCAGGATCAACTCGCCAAGGCAGCTGCGGCGGCTGACCGCCGTAACCTCTGCTGATCACCCCTACGCGGAACCCTTGGTTACGCAGAAATGCAATCAGCCACAGCACCATGGGCGTTTTACCGGTACCGCCTAGGGTTATATTACCTACCACGATCAGCGGAACGGGCGGCTGCCATTGGCTACGCCGCCCGCTCAAATACTGCTGACGCCGGCGCTTGGCAAGGCTTGCGTATAGCGCAGACAGAGGGCGTAACAGAATCAGCCAGCGCTGCTTCCCATACCAGGCACGCAATAGCGCCTGCTCCAGGGAAAAGCCCTTCACTGTTGCTCGCCCGCTCCGAGTTCACTGGTGGTCAGACGCAAACGACTAAAGCCGAGTTGTCCGGCGGCGTCCATCGCAGTGATAACCCACTGATGAGGCGTCTGTGCATCTGCGGTAATGACCACAGGCAACATATTGTCACCCCCTGACTCCTTCTGCAGCGCCGCTTTGAGATTGCTCAGACCAGGATTAAGCAGCGCCTTGTCGTTCAGCGCCATTTCACCGGTGGCGGAGATAGTCAGCTCAAGCTGTTGAATATTCCGATTTTCGACCCGTTCCCCGGATGCCGCCTGGGGCAGGTCCAGCTTCAATTGGGTTTCGCGGGTGAAGGTAGTAGACACCATGAAGAAGATCAGCAGCAGAAAGACCACATCAATCAGCGGCGTCAGGTTGACGTTAACCTCCTCCGCTCTTTTACGGCGAAAGTTCACGGTCAGGCTCCCTTGCCAACAACCGCAGTAGCCGGCGCGCGCGTGGCGTTGCCGTTTTCCTTGCTGCCGTTGAACTCGACGTCACGATTGCCCTGCACTACTTCAACCAGCTTGGTAGCTTCCTGCTCCATGGTGATGACCAACTCATCCACACGACGCACAAAGAAGCGGTGAAAGAACACCGCCGGAATAGCCACGGTGAGACCTGCCGCAGTGGTGATCAGCGCCTTGGAGATGCCGCCAGCCAGCACACCCGTATTGCCGGTGCCCTGTATCATAATGGCGCTGAACACATCGATCATACCGATCACGGTACCCAGTAGGCCCAACAATGGCGTGATAGCAGCAATGGTACCCAGGGTATTGAGGTAGCGTTCCAGTTCGTGCACGACCTTGCCGGCCGCCTCCTGGATACATTCTTTCATGATTTCGCGGCCGTGGCGTGAGTTGGCCAGGCCGGCGGCGAGCACTTCACCCAGAGGCGAATCGGCTCTCAGGGTTTTCAGTTTGACCGCATCCAACTGGCCATCCTTGACCCAACGCCAGACTTGACCGAGCAAATTGACCGGTGCAACGCGGCTAGTACGAAGCGCCCACAGACGTTCGATAACAATGGCCACAGCAATAACAGACGACAGAATGATCGGCAGCATTAGCCAGCCACCGGAACTGATCAATTCCCACACAAGCGATCCCTCCCCCAAAATGGTTGTTTACTCTAGCACAGACAATCCGCCGAAACGCCCTGTAACAGCGGTGCCTACACCTTATTATTCATGCCAAAAACGCCGTGCTTTTTCACGCCAGCGCCAGCTAAGCTGAGGCTTCGCATGAGCGCCCAGCGTAAAGCGCACGGCGCCGGAAGCGGCAGTATAAACCGGTTCAGCCGACAGTTCCCGGTATCGTGCCACAACCTTTGCATCTGGGTGACCATAACGGTTCTGCGCACCGGCGCTGAACACCACCCAACGCGGCGCCACCTTGCGGATAAAGGCGTAGGAAGAAGAGCTGCTGCTGCCATGGTGAGGAGCCAGCAACAACGTGGCAGGCTGCAGCTTCGCCAGCACCTGATACTCACCGGTGCGCCGTATATCACCCGGCAGCAAGACACCGCCCTGCCCCGATCCTATCTGCAGCAGACAGGAACGATCATTGGCCGCAGCGTCCGGCACACCGTCACCGGGGAATAACGCGAAGTCCACACCATCCCACTGCCAGCGCTGCTCTGTGCAAGGCTCTGCGGCCAAGGCGGCCGTAAGTTGCTCCGGCTCACCGCTCACTACTTTGGTTACCGGCAAACGCTGGGTTATCGCCAGGGCGCCGCCGGCGTGATCGTTGTCGGCGTGGCTGATCAGCAACATATCCAAACGCGCCACACCACTCGCTTGCAACGCCGGTGCTACCACGGCCTCGCCCAAATCAAAGCCACTGGCCATTCGCGCGCCCGCGTCATACAGCAGATCGTGCTGGGCCGTTTGCACATGCACTGCCAGGCCCTGCCCCACATCCAGCACGGTAACCTGCACCGCACCCAGGGGCGGCCGTGTAACGGACGGCCAGACCAGCGGCAGCAAACACAGCACAGCCGGCAACCAGCACAACCGTGCCAAAGGACTCAGCAACAACAGAGTACCGAGCAGCGCTGTCAGCCAAGCCAACCAACCGGGGAACGAAAAATGCAACACTGGACTGAATCCAGCAATCCATTGCAACGCGCTGAACAGCCAATCCAGAGCGCTGGCAGACACCTGCAGCAAAGTGGGCCAATTGAATGCCACCTCAAGCAATGCGCCAAGCAAGGCTGCTGGCAGTATCACCAAGCTAACGCAAGGAATGGCAACCAGATTAACCAGAAACGCCGAAACACTGCTTGGCATGCCCCATAGCACCAGCCAAGGCCATAGCCCTAGATAAACGACCCACTGAGCACGGCCCCAACGCGCCCAAATACCGCGCTGAGCCAACCGGCCGCTGAGACCCCATATCAACAAACCCACAGCGGCAAACGATAGCCAAAAACCAGCACGCAAAGGAGCTGCTGGATTAAACAGCACCACCACGACCAATGCCACTAACCAGATCAACAGTGCGCTAGGTCGCCTGCGTGCCAGCTGGGTGAGGCACACCAGCACACACATCAGGAGCGCGCGCTGAACCGGTACAGCGAAGCCCGCCAACCATGCGTACAACCCCGCTGCAATCAGTGCCACTGGAGCCGAAAGCCACAGCTGAGGCCAAGACCAGCGGATTCGTCCCCAGCGCATTAAGTGCCTGGTCAGCCAGAATACAGTCAACGCCAATATCCCCACGTGCAAGCCGGATATAACCATCAGGTGACTGGTGCCGGTGGCCTGTAGAGCCTCCCAGTCCGCACGGCTCAAGCTGGTTTTATCACCTAACAGCAAAGCAAGCAGGCGCTGGCCGTGCGGCACAGGCTGCAACGCTTTAGCAAACCGGGTACGCAAAGTATCCCGCCAAGGTGAGCTTTGTGTTTCAGACAGCCGCTCACCACTGCGCACACTACCCAAACCACCGGTGCCCGAGGCGTACAACCAGGCTTCGTAATCAAACGCGCCTGGATTACTCATACCCCGCGGACGTCGCAGACGAGCCTCAAGCCGCCACCACTCCCCGGCAACTAATGGTTCGCCACCCCACCAATGCATGCGTAGGTCAGGCAAGCTTTCACCGCTATCGCTTACCCGGACTGATTCAAGCTGGAAGCGCCACCCAGTATCCGTCTGTTCCGGCAGCGCCGAAACCCGTCCCTCAAGCGCAACAACTTGAGAGTCATGTTCATGCGGCAAACGCTGCGCCATTGCCTGGTGGTGAAAGATTAGCGCCCAACAGACACCACTCAGGAAAAACGCCAGATAGCGTCCTAACCAAAAATGGCGCCACAACACAGCCGCTACAGACAAGAGCAGCAGAGGCAACCACCATGGGGGTAGCTGCGCAAAGGATAGGGGTAACAGCAAACCAGCAAGCAGACTTACCAGCAGCAGGCGAATATCGCTCAAAAAACTTCCTGTAATCGACTATGCTGCCAGACAGTAGTGCCCGTCTGACATTCCATGCATAATTGGCGCACGCCACAGTAGCCGAAACCCTGCGATGCCTCGCCGTCTATTCAAACGTCTGATGCCACATCCGGATCGAATCAAGGGCAGTAAGTCCCTCCGATTTATGGGCGACCTGCTGCACGATCCGAATCTCTGGCACCTCAACCGCCAAAGCGTTGCGCGAGCAATGGCGGTGGGTCTATTTGTTGCACTAATCCCAATCCCGCTGCAGATGCTAGTTGCTGCAGCAATCGCGGTACTCGCACGCTCTAACTTACCTATCTCGATCAGTCTGGTCTGGTTAACGAACCCGATAACCATGCCTCCGATTTTCTATGCCCAATACAAGGTCGGCACTCTCCTGCTTGGCGCGCCGGAACGCAGCATGCCAATGGAGCTTTCGATAAATTGGTTGATGGCTGAAATTCACCATATCTGGCAGCCGTTGCTGCTGGGATCACTGCTGGTGGCTACAGTCGTCGCCGCATTGGGCTATTGTCTGACCATGTTGTATTGGCGATGGTGGGTATCGCGCAACTGGCAACGGCGCAAAATGCGACGCCGTAACCAGTCCTGATCAAGGTTGCTCGCAGAGCTGCCCTTTTTTGAGGGTAAATATGCGGTCCATCTGCCCCGCCAGCGCCAAATCATGGGTCACTACCAGGAAGGCAGTGCGCAGCGTCTGACTAAGCTCCAGCATCAACTGCTGAATACTTTCCGCAGTCTCATAATCAAGGTTGCCCGTCGGTTCATCCAGTAACACGCAAGCCGGTTCATTGATCAGCGCACGCGCAATGGCCACGCGCTGACGCTCGCCTCCTGACAGCTCTGCCGGCTTGTGACCTACCCGCTCCGCCAAACCAACGCGTTCCAGCATAGCGGTTGCACGCTTGCGCGCCTCGGCAATTGGTGTTTTGCCAATCAGCAGAGGCATGCAGACGTTTTCCAGCGCACTGAACTCCGCCAGCAAGTGATGAAACTGATAGACGAAACCCAGATCGGCATTACGTAAACGCCCACGCTGAGTTTCCTGCATAGCTGACAACTGCTGCCCGGCTAGCCAAACCTCACCCTGACTCGGTGTATCTAGGCCACCTAACATGTTCAATAGCGTGGTCTTACCCGAACCGGAACTACCCACAATTGCGATTCGCTCGCCACGATGCAAAGAGAAGTGCACCTGATCCAGGACCAGCAAGCGCTGCGGTCCGATCGCATATTCCTTACTCAGGCTACGGCACTCAAGAACGACATCAGTCATAACGCAGGGCCTCCGCCGGCTCGGTTCGCGATGCCCGCCAAGCGGGATAAAGGGTTGCTAGGAAGCTCAAACTGAGCGCCGCGCCGCAGATGATAAAAACATCACTCCAAATCAGTTGCGATGGTAGGTAGCTGATGAAATAAACATCCGAGCTAAGGAATTGAATACCTAAAGTATTTTCGAGCCACGCCACCATCTGCGACACGTTCAATGCCGCCAGCACGCCCAACACGCAGCCGCTCAGCGTACCTACAACCCCAATTACCGAGCCTTGCACCATGAAAATGCCCATGATCGACATCGGCGTAGCGCCCAGAGTGCGCAGGATGGCGATATCGGCCTTCTTATCCGTAACCACCATGACCAGGGTTGAAATAATGTTGAACGCCGCGACAGCGACAATCAGCATCAACAACAGGCCAATCATGGTTTTTTCCATCTTGATGGCCGCAAACAAATTGCCATGAGTACGCGTCCAGTCCTGCGCGTAATAGTCGCCCGGCAGCTTGGCGACCAGATCCCAAGCCACTTTGGGTGCTTCAAACAGGTTATCCAGCTTGATGCGCACACCTTGTACTTGGCCGGGCTGCCAGCGATTTAATTTAGCGGCGTCGCCGAGGTTGATCATCGCCAGTGAGCTATCCAGCTCCGCGCCAACCTTAAAAACACCGGCTACGGTAAAACGCTTCAAACGGGGGAAAACACCTGCCGGCGTGACCGAGGCTTCGGGCAGAACAAAGGTCAGTTTGTCGCCCACCGCAACATTGAAACGTTTGGCGATCAGTTCGCCGATAACGATGCCAAACTCACCTTCAACCAAATTATCCAACGAGCCGCTCTGCATGTGGTCTTCAATAATAGAAACGGTTTTCTCCGCTTCGGATTCCACGCCAGTAACCAGCACCGGAGCAACGCCGCCATCGTGGGTCAACATGCCCTGCAATTGAATAAAGGGTGCGGTTGCTACCACTTTGGGATTAGCAATCAGTTCCTTTGAGAGTGTCTGCCAGTCGCTGATCGGCTGATAACCATTGATGGTGGCGTGCGGCACCATGCCGAGAATGCGCGTGCGCAGCTCACGGTCAAAACCATTCATCACCGACAGCACCAGAATCATCACCATCACGCCGAGGGTAAGCCCCAGCATGGAGATCAGCGATATAAAGGAGATAAAGTGGTTACGACGCTTGGCCCGCGTATAACGCAGCCCGATAAAAAAGGGTAAGGGTCTGAACATGAAAAGCAGGTTACCTTATAAGCCGGGCTCAGCCGGTGAATTTTGAGCGACATGTTACACTGAACAGCAGCACTTGGTCAGCGCTGCAGCAGCGCCATACGAGATATGCCATGCAAACAGACAATGAAGACAAGCGCGAGTTCTTCCGCATTCAGGATCAAATGGCACTGGATTGTAAACCCATTGACGGGCCTGATGCCGATTTAGGACGACAGCACGGTACGCTGTTTGATCTGCTGAGCGATATGCACATGCTGGACTACGAGTCACAGCATCTGTTGCGGCAAATATCCGAGCGCGATCGCGCACTTGCGCAATACCTTAAAGTCATCAATAAACGAATCGATCTGCTCGGCAAAACCTTGGCCGTTGAGCTATCCGGCGACTTTGGCGATCCCATTGACGTTATCCTCAGCGAAGGCGGCATGTCGTTCGAGTCGACCGAAGCTTACCCCGTCGACTCCTGGTTAGCCGTGCACATGATTCTGCTACCCGCGCCGCTTGGCTTGGCTATTCCTGGACGCGTGGTACGTTGTGACCGCAATGCGACAGATCAGGGCTGGACACTGGGCATCAACTTCGACGTGATGACAGATGCACAGCGACAACTGCTGGCACGGCATATACTGCAAAAACAGGCACAGGAAATACGTGCCGCCAAATCGACCGAAAGGACCTCTTCATGAAAACGCTACTGCACGGACTGGTACTGGTCAGCAGCATGCTGGCTGCCGGCACACTCCACGCTGATACCCTGAGCATCCCTGTAGGTGAGCAAAGTGGCAGCCAAGCCACCTCGTGGCCACAACGCGGTGTAAGTTTCGACGCCGTTGTACGTGGCTGGGGTGAGCCTGCCCGCCGGCATGCGGCAGTGGGCCAGCCGCCTATCACTCGCTGGGACTACGACAGCTTTAGTGTGTATTTCGAATCCAGCCACGTGATCGACAGCGTCCGGCAGCACAAACCCAAGGCGCCCTGATTTGACACCGCTTATTTATGGGCATCGTGGCGCCCGAGGCGAAGCGCCGGAAAACACGCTAGCCAGCTTTCAAAAAGCATTGGATGCCGGGGTAACCCGAGTAGAGCTTGACCTGCATTTATCAGCAGACCATCAGCTGATGGTGATACACGACCCTACACTGAAGCGCACCACCGGACGGCGCGGCAAGGTAGCGCAACGCCAGGCTGCGGATTTGATGCAGCTAGATGCTCGCTTTGGCTTACCTAGCTGGCCAGACGCATGCCCTATCCCCAGCCTCGAGCAGTTATTTAGCACCTTTACACAGCTGGAGCACTATCAGCTGGAAGTCAAAAGTGGCTCAGTGCGGCAATCACGCATCGTGCTACAAGCCGTAGAGGAACTGGTGGCGCGTTACCGACTGCAGGACAAAGTGGTGGTCACATCGAGCAGCCGCACCCTATTGAAATACGCCAAGGCATCCGCTTTCAGCTTACCTACCGGCCTAGTAGAAGAATATGGCCTGCTTGACCCAATCAAAGCCGCGCAGCGTTATGGTTGCCGCTACCTGATACTCAACTGGAAGTTATGCACTGCCCAGCGCATACAACAGGCTCAGCAAGCCGGCTTGCATGTATCTGTGTGGACCGTGAATGAAGAGCAAAGAATGCAAAAGCTAGCCGCCATGGGGGTCGACAGCCTGATTACCGATTACCCATTGCGGGCAATGCAGCTGTTTAATAAATAGCGCCTGAGCTCTCAGGCGCTATTAACTCAACCGATCAGAACAATCGATTTAACCCGTCCAGTGCCGCAACCCGGTAGGCCTCGGCCATAGTCGGATAATTGAACGTAGTATTGACGAAGTAGTTGATACTGTTAGCTTCGCCTTTCTGGCTCATGATTGCCTGGCCGATGTGCACAATCTCAGATGCCTGGTCACCAAAACAGTGAATACCCAAGACTTCCAGCGTATCGCGATGGAAGAGTATTTTCAGCATCCCCACCGGCTCGCCACTGATCTGCGCACGCGCCATGCTTTTGAAAAAAGCCTGGCCGATCTCATAGGGCACCTTCTCGCTGGTTAACTCCTGCTCGGTTTTACCCAGCGAGCTAATTTCCGGAATAGTGTAAATACCCGTTGGTACGTCATCGACGAAGCGCCAGGCGTCGTTACTGACGATATTGCCAGCAGCCGAGCGACCCTGATCAAAAGCCGCGCTGGCCAAACTTGGCCAGCCAATCACGTCGCCTACCGCGTAAATATTGGGCACCGCGGTGCGATAGTTCTCATCGACACTGAGCTGACCGCGACCATTAGGGTGCAAGCCGATGTTCTCCAGACCAAGACCGTCGGTATTACCAGTACGCCCATTACACCAAAGCAAGGCATCAGCTTTTAGCTTCTTACCGGATTTGAGATGCAGGGTTACGCCGCGGCTTTCGGTGCCTTCAATCTTCTCGTATTCTTCATTATGTCGAATCAACACACTGTTGTTACGCAGGTGATAACTCAACGCATCTGAAATCTCGTCATCCAGAAAGCTCAGCAGCCGTTCTCGGTTGTCGATCAGGTCAACCTTTACACCTAGACCGCAAAAGATCGATGCGTATTCGCACCCAATCACTCCCGCACCATAAATAATCAAGGTGCGCGGCGTGTGATTCAAACGCAGGATGGTGTCGCTATCGTAGATACGCGGATGGCCGAAATTCACGTCCGAAGGACGATATGGGCGCGATCCAGTGGCAACAATCACCTCTTTGGCGATTAGTTTTTCCACTACACCGGTGTTGTTGACCAGTTCGATGGTGTGCTCATCGGCGAAACTGCCTTTACCGAAAAACACGTCCACGCGGTTACGCGCATAATAGCTGGTACGCGAAGCAACCTGTTTGGCCATCACCTTTTCAGCACTTTTCAGCACATCTGGAAACGGAAACCAGCGAGGATCACCGATGGCCCGAAACATCGGGTTGGTGTTGAATTGGATGATCTGCTTGACCGAATAACGCAACGCTTTTGACGGGATGGTACCCAGGTGAGTGCAGTTACCGCCTACTTCCTTGCGCTCCTCCACCACAGCCACTTTGCGGCCATGTTTAGCTGCATTCATCGCAGCACCTTCACCCGCAGGGCCTGAACCCAGCACCACCACATCGTAGTTATAAACAGCCATTCAGTCGGTTCCTTGTATCACACAGACAACACGCATAAAGAGAGTGCCACAGACAGCAAAACGCCCCTAGTCGACCTTGGTGGCATCCCGGGCTAGCTCAAATTCCTGGCTACGCGGCTGCACACCGGCATTGACCGTGGCCTCTTCACATTTGGTGGTGTCACCCCCGCAAATCCCGCAGGACTTATCGAGGCCCGTCGCGCCAATACCACCACAGGAACCCGCGATCGGCTTGCGACCCATCATTACGCCAACGGCCATACCGGCCACAATCAGCAGCATCAAAGGGAATACCAAAAGCCAAACCATGGTTTACTCCTCGCTCTTTGCAAGAGCATTAAATTGTGGGGTGCCTTTGGAAATAAAGGCCTCCCCCTCACGAATAACAAAAAAAGCTGGGATTTTATGCTCTACTGCGTACTGCCAGCCGCGATCCTCACCCATGATCATCAACAGCGTAGATAGGCCGTCCGCTTCTGCGGCTGAATCATCAAGTACGGTGACAGCCGCGAGCTTGTGCATCACCGGATGACCAGAACGGGCATCAAAGGTATGCGAGAAACGCTGCCCATCAACCTCGTAATAATTGCGATAGTCACCTGAAGTAGAAACACCCTCACCGTCCAGTGCAAGGATCATTTGCGCCACGCGCTCATCATCTCGCGGCTCTTCTATAGCGATTCGCCACGGACGATTACCGGGTTTTTTTCCCGCTGCCTTGAGCTCACCGGTGATTTCCACCATATAGTTTTTGACGCCATAGGTAGCCAGGCGTTCCACTACCCGATCAACCATATAACCAGCACCCACGCTGCTTAAATCGAGTGTCAAAGCAACGTCTTTACACAACTGACTTTCATCATTGATGTGCAGATGCTGCTGCCCCACCGTAAGCATTACCTGCTGCAGTTGATCAGGATGTGGCATCTGATGCTGCTCGCCGCCGTGGAAGCCCCAAAGCTTGAGTAGCGGCGCCACGGTGATATCGAAAGAGCCTCCGCTGTCAGCGTGAAAGTGGTCAGCTAACTGAACCATATCCAGCACTGACTCAGGCATCGTCATACAGGTTCCAGCGGGGGATGCGTTGAATCGGGCCAAGTCAGAATCGGTGCGCCAGTTCGAAGCTTCGCTGTCGAAGCGCGCAAACATGCTTTCGATTTCTTCCTGTAGCGCCTCAGGTGCCGGCGACTCTTCAGTCGGCACCCACTTGATCGAATAGGTGCTACCCATGGTCGCCCCATACATCTCGGAAACCGGGTCGACAGAATTGAAACAGCCCGTTAGGGCTGCTGCCAAGGCAACAGCAATAACGGGCCGGACCAAGCCAAGGCGCATATCAGCCGCCAAAGTCATCAAGCAGAATATTCTCAGGCTCTACCCCCAAATCCTGCAGCATCTTGATCACCGACGCGTTCATCATCGGCGGCCCACACATGTAGTACTCACAGTCTTCTGGCGCTGGATGCTCCTTCAGATAGTTTTCCAGCAAGACATTGTGGATAAAGCCCGTTGGGCCTTCCCAGTTGTCTTCCGGCAGTGGGTCAGACAGCGCCAAATGCCACTCGAAGTTATCGTTCTCAGCTGCCAGCGTATCGTACTCATCGACGTAAAACGCTTCACGCAATGAACGCGCACCGTACCAGAAAGTGATTTTGCGCGTGGAATGCAGACGTTTGAGCTGATCAAAAATGTGCGAACGCATAGGCGCCATACCGGCACCACCGCCAATAAAGACCATTTCGGCATCGGTATCCTTGGCAAAAAACTCACCGAACGGACCGTATACCGTGACCTTGTCACCCTCGGTAAGACCAAACACCCAGGACGACATTTGACCCGCTGGCAGATCATCACGGCCAGGCGGCGGCGAAGCCACACGAATATTGAACTTCACCAGACCGCGCTCTTCCGGATAGTTAGCCATGGAGTAAGCGCGGATCACGGTCTCATCTACCTTGGACGTATAGCGCCACAGGTCGAATTTATCCCAGTCGCCACGGAACTCAGGCTGGATGTCAAAATCCTTATAATTGACAGCGTGCGGCGGGCATTCCAGCTGCACATAACCGCCAGCGCGGAAATCGACGCTCTCGCCTTCCGGCAGTTTAAGCGTGAGTTCCTTAATGAAGGTGGCCACGTTGGGGTTGGACTCAACCGTGCATTCCCACTTCTTAACGCCGAAGACCTCTTCCGGCACTTCGATTTTCATATCCTGTTTGACCGGAGTCTGGCAGGACAAGCGCCAGCCTTCTTTGGCTTCGCGCTTGGTGAAGTGTGACTCTTCAGTGGGCAACATCTCGCCGCCGCCACTTTCGACAATGCACTTGCACTGCGCACAGGTGCCGCCGCCGCCACAGGCGGAGGACAGGAAGATGCCGTTGGCAGACAGCGTATTCAACAGTTTCGAGCCGGCCGCTACGGTCACAGTACGTTCGCCATTCACCTCAATGGTGACGTCGCCACTGCTTACCAGTTTCGAACGGGCAATCAGAATGATGGCAACCAGCGACAATACGATGGCTGTAAACATCCCGACGCCCAGAAAGATTTCCATGTTCATCAGTTACAGCTCCTCTCTACAGTTGCACGCCGGAAAATGACATGAAACCTAGCGACATCAACCCAACAGTAACGAAGGTGATGCCCAGGCCACGTAAACCATCAGGCACATCGCTGTACTTGAGTTTTTCCCGGATACCCGCCAAAGCAATGATTGCCAGCGCCCAGCCGATACCGGCACCAGCGCCATAGACCACACTTTCACCAAAGGCATAGTCACGCTCTACCATGAACAGCGACGCACCCATGATGGCGCAGTTAACGGTGATCAGTGGCAAGAACACGCCCAAGGCGTTGTAAAGAGCAGGTACAAACTTGTCGAGCAGCATTTCGAGGATCTGCACGATGGCCGCGATCACACCGATATAGCTGAGCAGACCCAGGAAGCTCAGGTCAACGTTCGGCAGGCCAGCCCAGGCCAACGCGCCATCTTTCAGCAAATAGGTATAGATCAGGTTGTTGGCAGGCGTAGTGATCGCCAATACGACTACAACAGCAACGCCCAAGCCAATGGCGGTCTCAACCTTTTTGGAGATGGCGATGAAAGTACACATCCCCAAGAAGAAGGCCAACGCCATGTTTTCAACGAAAATCGCCCGAACCAGCAGGCTTATGTAATGTTCAATCATGGCTTACATAGCCTCCTTCATCGCGCGAGTCTGCGGCGCCATCTTGAATTCCGCTGCTTCAACTTGATCAGTTTTCCAGGATCGTAGACCCCAGATGAGCAGACCAATAATAAAGAATGCAGACGGTGGCAGCAGTAACAAGCCATTAGGCTGATACCAGCCACCAGCGCTAACCACTGGCAGAATTTCGATGCCAAACAGGCTACCGGCACCCAAAAGTTCACGTACTGTCGCGACACAGATCAGAATAAAGCTGTAACCCAGACCGTTACCAATACCGTCCAGGAAGCTCATATGCGGCGGGTTCTGCATGGCGAAGGCTTCAGCGCGGCCCATCACAATACAGTTGGTAATAATCAAACCGACGAAGACCGACAGCTGCTTGCTGATGCCGTAAGCGTATGCCTTGAGCACTTGGTCCACTACGATTACCAATGACGCGATAATCACCATTTGCACGATCATACGGATCGAGCTGGGGATCTGATTACGTACCACTGAGATGAAGAAGTTAGACAGCGCCGTTACCGAGGTCAAAGCAATACACATAACCAGGGTAACGTTCAGACTCGTGGTAACCGCTAGCGCAGAACAGATACCAAGGATCTGAAGCGCAATGGGATTGTTGCTGAAAATAGGATCAAAGAGCACCTGCTTGGCGCTTGCATTAGCCATGATTATGCCTCCCCTGCGCGAAGATGATCGAGGAACTCGCCAAAGCCGTCTTTACCCAGCCAGAAACGCACTAGGTTTTCCACGCCCCGACTAGTCAGAGTGGCACCGGCTAATGCATCAACCTGATGCTCTGCGTTCGGACTGTTGTTGTCTACGCCGCCCTTAATGACACTGATATCAACGTCACCAGACTCGTCGTATACAACCTTACCAGTCCACTGTTTCTTCCAGCTGGGATTATCCACCTCACCGCCTAGACCGGGGGTCTCAGCGTGCTGGTAGAAGCCCAAACCCACCACGGTTTTCAAATCGCTTTCCAGCGCCATGAAGCCGTACAGTGTGGACCACAGGCCATAACCGTGAATCGGCAGAATGACAGTTTCGATTTCGCCCTGCTCGTCTTCAACCACATACACCGTAGAGTAGTAGGCTTGACGACGGATACTGGCAATATCGACCTTTGGATCCATACGCTGTGAGGTTTCCGGGACTTTGGACGCTTTCTGCTGGTCGTAGGTCAGCGGATCTGTCGCATCGCTGAACTCACCGGTGCGCAGATCCACAAGCCGCGGAGTAACCTGTTTGAACTGCTCCTGCACACTAACGCCTTCTTTATATAGGCCGGCGATCTGCAGAATATTGCGCTGTTTGTCTTGCAACTGGTTGGTAATCTGGACTGGCTTGAGCGCTACAGCAGCGGCAGACACCACTACAGAGCACACCAGGCAGACCAGAAGCGCAACCGTCAGGGTGCGGAGAACGGATTCTTTCTTACTGGACATTGCGTGCAAGCCTCCGTTTGATGTTGGCCTGAACCACAAAGTGGTCAATTAGCGGGGCGAACAGGTTGGCGAACAGGATGGCCAGCATCATGCCTTCCGGGAAGGCCGGGTTGACCACACGAATGAGGATCACCATTAAGCCAATCAATGCACCAAACAGCCACTTGCCGGTGTTGGTCATAGAGGCAGACACGGGGTCAGTCGCCATGAAAATCATACCGAAAGCGAAGCCACCGACTACCATATGCCAGTACCACGGCACTGAAAACATCGGGTTGGTCTCTGAACCAATCGAGTTAAACAGCAGACTGGTGGCAATCATGCCGATCATCACACCGGCCACAATGCGCCAGTTAGCAATTTTCGTCGTCAGCAGTACCGCGCCGCCGATAAAGATGGCCAGCGTGGAGACCTCACCCATAGAACCCTGGATGTTGCCGTAGAAGGCATCCCACCAGGTGATGCCTTGGGCAACCACTTGATCGATACCACCGGAGGCCGCCATGCTCAGCGCAGTAGCACCAGCAAAGCCATCAACCGCAGTCCAGACCGCGTCACCTGACATTTGCGCAGGGTAAGCGAAGAACAGGAATGCGCGACCGGTCAACGCCGGGTTGAGGAAGTTTTTACCGGTACCGCCAAATACTTCCTTACCAATCACCACGCCAAAACTGATACCCAGCGCAACCTGCCACAGCGGAATGCTCGGCGGCACGATCAGGGCGAACAGAATGGAGGTAACGAAGAAACCTTCGTTGACTTCATGCTTGCGAACAGAGGCGAAGATCACTTCCCAGAAACCACCGACCAGGAAGGTCACCGCATAGACGGGTAAAAAGTAAGCTGCGCCATGAACCAGATTGTCCCAGAGACTCTCGGGGTTAAAGCCGGCAAACAGTGAGATCAGCGCAATACGCCAGTTATCCTGCGCTGCGAGCATATCTGCATTGGCTGCATAGATGCTATTAGCCTGATAACCGATGTTGTACATACCGTAAAAAATAACCGGAAAAGTACAGAGCCATACGGTGATCATCATGCGCTTAAGATCGAGACCATCACGCACGTGAGCAGTCGTCTTGGTGACGCTGCCGGGGCGGTAAAAGAAGGTATCGACGGCTTCGTAAAGGGCATACCACTTCTCGTGTTTGCCACCTTTTTCGAAGTTGTGCTCTATCTTGTCGAGGAATGCGCGTACACCCATGACTTAACCCTCCTTTTCAATGCGAGTCAGGTTATCCCGCAGAATCGGGCCGTATTCGTATTTGCCAGCGCAAACATAGCTGCACAACGCCAAATCCTCTTCTTCCAACTCCAGGCAACCGAGCTTCTGTGCCATCTCAGTGTCACCTACGATCAGGTAACGCAACAATTGAGTAGGCAGGATGTCCAGCGGCATGACCATCTCGTAATTGCCTACCGGAACCATGGCGCGCGGACTGCCATTGGTGCTGGTATCAAAATTAAACAGACGAGAAGGTGCCAGTTTGGAAGTAAAGATATTGAGTACCGAATGCTTGTTCTTACCAGCACGCAGATAGTGCAGCAGTTGGCGCTCATCGCCTTCCTTCAGCACTGATACCTGGGAGTGGAAACGACCAAGATAGGCGACCGGACCACGCGCCATGCGACCACCGAATACCGAGCCGGAAATCACGCGATTGTTGTCCGGAGTCAACTCACCTGCGGTCAACTCATCCAGGTTTGCACCTAGGCGGGATTTCAACAGACGCGGTTTCTCTACCTGCGGTCCAGCCAGTGCAAAGTAACGGTCAGTCCAGATTTTACCTTGGGTGAAAAGCACACCAAAGGCGATCACGTCCTGATAGTTGATTTGCCAAACCGTCTTGGTTTCGCTGACTGGATCAAGATTGTGTATGTGCGTACCTGCCAAACCGGCGGGATGCGGACCGGCAAAGCTCTCGGTGCTAACGCCGGTAACAGATTCACCCGGAATATTGGCACCTTCGGCCTTACACAACCAAACCTTACCCAAGCGCGCAAGGACCTTAAGACCGTTTTCAAAGTCAGCAGCATGCTGCTGGATGATCACGGCAGGATCGGCCGCCAACGGATTGGTATCCATCGCGGTAACGAAGATCGAGCTGGGTTTGCTGTCAACAGCAGGCGTCTTGCTATAGGGGCGGGTACGCAGAGCGGTCCACAAACCTGAGCTGATCAGCTGATCACGTATTACCTGCTGATCCAGCGAGGCCAGTTGGTCGACCGCATGAGAATCAAAAGCGACAGCTTCGTCACCCTCAATATCGATTACCACCGATTGCAAAACACGTCTTTCACCACGATTGATGGCACTAACAACACCAGCAGCAGGCGAAGTAAAAATGACACCAGGCGTTTTTTTATCACTGAACAGGATCTGACCCAGCTTGACCCGGTCTCCCTCGCGTACCTCCATAGTGGGCTTCATACCGTGGTAATCAAAGCCTACTACTGCGACACTGCGTACCTGACGGGCGTCATCGATACGCTGCTCGGGTGAGCCGGTGATTGGCAGATCCAAGCCCCGTTTGATTTTTATCATACGAATAGCCTAATCACTAGTTTGGAATCTTTAAGGGCGGACTGCCGGTGCGAAGCACAACAAGCTCTGCGGAATGGCTCTTGGCAACAGACACGGAATCAGGGCGAGACAGCCACAAACCCCCATCAAAAATCCCGCTAAGTATAAAGTTCCTGCCCCACCATTACTACTCGACCCTTGGCTTTTTCGGGTTTTAAATAACCTACATTGATGAAATCTATGACCTTGCATCCCGCATCTACTCTGGGCTTGTCATAGACTGAAACACTGCATCGTTAAAACGGAGACAACCATGCGACCACATTACCTGCTACTTGCCGGCCTGCTGCTGTCCTCACCGGCGCTCGCCAGCAACGAACGCATAAACCAGGCCGGCTTCGCTTCCAGCGTGACAACGGAAAACAGTAACCAAGTGTTGCCACTGCGCAACACTCACCTGCTTGAATACCTTTTCGTCGATGTCTACAGCGCTGCTCTTTATGCTCCAGCCGACGCAAAGCTCGAGCAATTGCTGGCCAGCAACTCCGCATTGCGGCTTGAACTCTATTACTATCGCTCGATCAAGCGTCAAGATGTCATCAAGGCCGCCTGGACTGCACTAGAGCGGCAATATGACACCACAACGCTGGCTACTCTAAAGCCTAGCGTGGATCAGTTGCATGCCAGCTTCAGCGATATTGGTAGCGGCGATCGCTACAGCCTGACCCGCACCAGCGACCAGCATCTAGTGTTGCGCCACAATGGGCAAATCACTTTTGAATCCAACGACCGGCAATTGGCCGATGCTTACCTCGGCATCTGGCTGCGCCCTGATGGCTTATCCGCTGAGTTACGCAGCGCCCTGCTGAACTAAGATCACTCAAACAGCAGACAACAAAAAAGGCGCCTAAGCGCCTTTTTTGCATTAACCCATCGATCAGGCCGGGAATGCCGGCGGATTGACGTGAGCCATGTCTTCCAGAATCCGCACTACCTGGCAGCTGTAGCCGAACTCGTTGTCGTACCACACATAGAGAATGACGCGGTTATCGTTGCAGATAGTTGCCTCTGCATCCACTACGCCCGCGTGACGCGAACCAACGAAGTCGGACGACACCACCTCTACCGAGTTAGTGAAGTCGATCTGCTTGTGCAGGTCGGAGTGCAGCGCCATGTGACGCAAATACTCATTCACTTCGTCGCGATCAGTTGACTTTTCCAGGTTCAGATTAAGAATCGCCATCGACACGTTCGGCGTAGGAACGCGAATTGCGTTGCCGCTCAGCTTGCCTTCCAGCTCTGGCAGCGCCTTGGCAACCGCCTTGGCTGCACCGGTTTCGGTGATAACCATGTTCAATGCGGCGCTACGACCACGACGATCACCTTTGTGGAAATTGTCGATCAGGTTTTGGTCGTTGGTGTAAGAATGCACGGTTTCAACATGACCATTGACGATGCCGTACTTGTCATTGATGGCCTTGAGTACCGGCACAATAGCATTGGTAGTACAAGATGCAGCGGAGACAATCTTGTCTTCAGGTGTAATCGATGCATGGTTGATGCCGTGCACGATGTTCTTCAGGTCGCCTTTACCCGGTGCAGTTAGCACAACCTGGCTAGCGCCTTTGCATTGCAAATGCTGAGACAGGCCTGCCTCATCACGCCATACGCCGGTATTGTCTACGATCAGCGCATTTTCGATGCCGTAGCTGGTGTAATCGATGCTGGCCGGATCGCTAGCGTAGATAACCTGAATCTGATTGCCGTTGGCCGTCAGCGTATTGTTCTCTTCGTCGATAGTGATGGTGCCCTGGAAGGACCCATGTACCGAATCACGACGCAGCAAGCTGGCACGTTTGGCCAGGTCATTGGGAGCGCCCTTGCGCACAACAATGGCGCGCAGACGTAAACCATCGCCGGCACCCGCTTTCTCAATCAGAATGCGAGCCAACAGACGGCCGATGCGACCGAAACCATACAGCACCACGTCACGACCCTGACGGCGCTCGCCAGTGTGGCCGATAACGCTGCTCAGCTCATCGCGCAGAAAGGCATCCAGATCATCGTTGCCGCTTTCACGGAACTTTTGAACCAGCCGAGCAAGGTCGATGGACGCAGGCCCCAGCTCCAGATCCAATAACGCTTTGATCACCGGGAAAGTGTCGTGTACAGAGAGTTCGGTATCGTCAATCTGGCGAGCAAAACGGTGCGACTTCAACAAGCTGATAACCGAGCGATTGACCAGGCCACGCCCATAAATGGACGTCACCACGTTATGCTCACGGTACAGACGACCGATTAGAGGAATCATGGCTTCGGCGGTCGCTTCACGATCCGTCCAGCTTTCCAGACACTGCTCGAATTGGGCTTGAGTCACGGCTTTACCTTCCACGGCTTGATAACTAAAGGGCGCATATTATGCTGTCCACGGCCTCTTGAGGCAATCATCAGCCCAAAATCAACCAGAGAATGAGCACAGCCGGGCTGACGGCGTTACACTTAGCCCCCTCTGAAACGGCGACGGACATACTCAACTCTGCGCCGAAAACATGACTACATGAGCTTATTGCATGCCTGTTGAAACCACCCTGTTGTCACCCCCGCTCGCCAAAGCCCCTGGAGCGAAGATGCACTGGGCTGGATTGCACGGTGCCGCACGCGCACTGGCGATCGCCGAGGCAGCGTCTCAGCATCAAGGGCTCAGCCTGGTCATTACCACTGACACTTCAGCTGGCGACAGCCTGGAGCAGGAGCTGCGCTTCTTTTCGCCTGAGCTGCCGGTACTCAGCTTCCCCGATTGGGAAACCCTGCCCTATGATCGCTTTTCGCCACACCAGGACATAGTCTCGCAACGCCTGCGAACCCTATTTCAGCTACCGCAGGTCAGCCAGGGCATCTTGGTCGTGCCAATGACCACGCTGTTGCATCGCCTACCACCACGCAGCTTTCTTGGCGGCTCGGTACTCATGCTGGAGCTGGGCCAACGGCTGGATATTGAGCGGATGCGACTAGATCTGGACTCTGCCGGCTACCGCTACGTCGACACTGTATATGAGCATGGCGACTACGCCGTGCGCGGCGCGCTATTAGACCTTTTCCCGATGGGCAGCAAACTACCCTATCGCATTGATCTGTTTGACGAAGAAATCGAAACCCTACGTACCTTCGATCCGGAAAGCCAACGTTCAATCGACAAGGTAGAGCGCATTCACCTGCTGCCCGCCAAAGAGTTCCCGCTCGACAAATCCGCACTCACCGGCTTTCGCGCCCGCTACCGTGAACGCTTCGAAGTGGATCATCGGCGCTGTCCTTTATATATGGATCTCACCGAAGGATTGGTGCCGCCCGGCATCGAATATTATCTGCCGTTGTTCTTCGATGAGTTAGGTAGCCTGTTCGATTATTTACCCGAAAATACGCGTGTGTTCACCCTGCCAGGCATCGAAGCCAGCGCGGAACATTTCTGGCTCGACGTGCGCAGCCGGCATACTGAGCAAGGCGTAGATCCGACCCGCCCGCTGCTACCGCCTGGTGAGTTATTTTTACCAGTAGAAGAATGCTTTGCCCGTATCAAGAGCTTTGCGCGCACAATTTGCCATCAGACAGAACTGCCAGACAGCGGACAAGCTGAAGACCTCGGCTGCCTGCCACCGCCCGAGCTGCCCATCGACAACAAGCTCGACAATCCTTTGCAGGCGTTGCAGAGCTTTTTGCAATCGCATAAAGGACGCACGCTGTTCGTCGCCGAAACCGCCGGCCGACGCGAGGCCTTGATCGAGTTATTGGCGCGCATTGATCAGCGCCCACAACAAGTCGACAGCTGGCTCGACTTTGTCACCTCAAACCATCCGCTAGCCTTGGCGATAGCCCCGTTGGACCAAGGATTGCTGACCCGTTCTCCAGCCGTTGCCGTCATCGCCGAAAGCCAGCTATTCGGGCAGCGCGTTATGCAACGCCGCCGCCGCGGCAAAGCCACGGATATGGGCGACGCCATTATCCGTAATCTCACCGAACTCCGCGAAGGTGCACCGGTTGTGCACATTGACCATGGTGTCGGCCGCTATCTGGGCTTAACCAACCTGACTGTCGAAGATCAGGAAACGGAGTTTTTGGTACTGGCCTACGCCGAGGAAGCCAAGCTTTACGTACCCGTAGCCAATCTACATCTGATCGCTCGCTACTCCGGCTCCGAGGATGAAAACGCACCCTTGCACCGTTTGGGCTCGGAGCAGTGGCAAAAGGCCAAACGCAAGGCCGCTGAAAAAGTTCGTGACGTCGCCGCCGAACTGCTCGACGTGTACGCCCGCCGCGCCGCCCGCGAAGGTTTCACGTTCAGCGCACCAGAGCGTGATTATCAGAGCTTTGCGGACGACTTCCCGTTCGAAGAAACGGCCGACCAGGAAGCGGCCATTGATGCAGTGCTGCAGGATATGACTAACCCACAGCCAATGGACCGACTGGTGTGCGGTGACGTTGGCTTCGGCAAAACCGAAGTTGCCATGCGGGCAGCATTCCTCGCCGTGCACAGCGGCAAACAAGTTGCTGTTCTGGTTCCCACTACCCTATTGGCGCAGCAGCACTACAACAGCTTCAAGGACCGCTTTGCCAACTGGCCGGTCAAAGTCGAGGTCATGTCGCGTTTTAACTCCACCAAGGAAATCAAAGCCGCGGTTGGCGAGCTGGCCGAAGGCAAGGTGGATATCATGATCGGCACCCACAAGCTGCTGCAGCAAGACGTCAAATTTCGCGACTTGGGCTTGGTGGTCATCGATGAAGAGCACCGCTTTGGCGTGCGCCAGAAAGAACAGCTGAAAACCCTGCGCAGCGAAGTGGATATATTGACGCTCACCGCGACGCCGATCCCGCGCACCTTGAACATGTCCTTCTCCGGCATGCGGGATTTATCGATCATCGCCACTCCGCCGGCACGCCGCCTGTCGGTCAAGACCTTTGTCATGACCCAGCAGAAGCCGGTGCTCAAAGAGGCGATACTGCGCGAGCTGCTACGTGGCGGTCAGGTTTACTATCTGCACAATGAAGTACAGACCATAGAGAAGTGCGCCGCCGACCTGGCGGAGCTGGTCCCTGAAGCCCGTATCGCCGTCAGTCATGGTCAGATGCCGGAACGGGCGCTAGAACAGGTGATGCGTGACTTTTATCACCGTCGCTTCAATATTCTGGTTACCACCACCATCATTGAAACTGGTATCGACGTGCCTAGCGCCAATACCATCATCATCGAGCGCGCGGATAAATTCGGGCTGGCCCAACTGCACCAGCTACGCGGCCGCGTTGGACGTAGCCACCATCAGGCTTACGCTTACCTGCTGACACCCGACGGCAAGAAAGTGACTCGAGACGCCGAGAAGCGCCTGGAAGCTATTGCAGCCGCACAAGATCTTGGCGCTGGTTTCACACTGGCGACCCACGATCTCGAGATTCGCGGCGCCGGCGAGCTGCTGGGCGATGGGCAAAGCGGGCAGATTCAAGCCGTTGGTTTCACGCTGTATATGGAAATGCTCGAACGCGCAGTAAAAGCCATCAAGCAAGGCAAGCAGCCTGACCTTGATCAACCATTGGGTGGTGGTCCTGAGATTAACCTGCGGCTAGCTGCGCTGATCCCTGACGATTACTTACCGGATGTGCACGCCCGACTGATCCTGTACAAGCGTATTGCCAACGCCAATGACGATGAAACGCTGAAAGACTTGCAGGTTGAAATGATCGATCGCTTCGGCCTGCTGCCGGAACAGGTCAAGACATTGTTCCGTGTCACGGCCCTCAAATTGCGCTGCGAACCGCTGGGCATTACCAAGATAGATGTCGGCGCAGAGCACGGGCGCTTTGAGTTCGGCGCACAAACCAATATCGACCCCATGGTATTGGTGCGCATGATTCAGGATAATCCCCAGCGTTATCGCCTTGAAGGCGCTACGATATTCCGCTTCAATGCCCCCATGGGCGGCGTAGAACTGCGCCTCAATACTGTAGAAGCATTACTCGACCGACTGGCGCAAGCGCCACAGGACACTCCCGTAAAAGGCAAAGGAAAACGCCCATGAAGCATTTGTGCAAAAAGCTCGGCCTGGTACTGCTGGCCTCACTCGCAAGCACTCTGGCACTAGCGCAGTCAGCCGATGAGTATTTGGTAGAAGTGGTATTTTTTGGTCAGCCATCAGCGCCTATTGTAGCCGGCACACCACCCGATCTGGATTGGGCCAACAACGCCATCAAGCTTGATGAGACTACACGCAGCGACGTGCGCGCCATTGATCCAACCCGCTTCCAGCTGGACCAGGATGCGCGCAAGCTTGAGCAAAAGGGTTACCAGATCTATCTGCATCAAGCCTGGTCACAGCCGCTGGATAACAATTTGGACGTAGCCCTGAGCAAGGGACAAGCCGATAACGGCATTTTCCCCGTTCAAGGCCTGGTCAACCTGAGCCAAGATAAACTGATGGAGATCGCCGTGTCGTTCTGGCGTAACCGTAGTGCCAGCGAAGTACAAATGAGTGGCGCATCAATAGTGTCGGAAAACCTGCATCAACGGCGCGCGCTGCGTTTGAACGAAACCCATTACCTGGATCATCAGAGTCTCGGGATGTTGGTACGCGTCAGCCGCTGAACTGTCGGTACTGGCGGCCAGCACGGGAAAGGTGTTGGCCCCACCAGCGTCACTCAGCTATAAGCGCAGAAAGCACCTGTTTGACCTGCTGCATTCCCTGCTCAATCACCACCTCAATCGCCTGCATGGTGATCACCTCAGTCGATTTTCCCGCTGCCGGGTTAACCACCAACGCGAGACAGGCATAAGGCAACTCAAGTTCGCGCGCCAATGCAGCCTCCGGCATGCCGGTCATACCGACCAGATCAGCGCCATCACGCTCCAAGCGCACAATTTCTGCAGCCGATTCGAGACGCGGACCTTGAGTGGCGGCGTAAACCCCGCTCGGTAAATGCGCAAGACCGCGCTCGCGTAAAATCGCCACCAGCCGTTCGCACAACACTCGATCATAGGGCCAAGAGAAGTCAACGTGGACCACATGATCGAGATCATCCTCAAAGAAACTAGGCGCCCTGCCCCAGGTGTAATCGATGATCTGATCTGGCACGCAGAAGGTGCCGGAAGTTAGCTGCGGATGAATACCGCCCACCGCATTCACTGCGATTATCTGCTCAACTCCAGCCGCCTGTAGCGCCCAGAGATTGGCTCGATAATTAACTTTATGCGGCGGAATACGATGCGGCTTGCCGTGACGCGCCAAAAAGACCACCTGCTGATCACCCAGACGGCCATGCACCAAAGGCGCTGAGGGTTTACCGAACGGGGTTTCCGCCCAATCTTCACCCAGCAGCTCGACACCCTCTAGCTCAGTCAGCCCGGTCCCCCCGATCACGCCCCAAGTACTCATGCATTACTCCTTTCATGTGACTCGTTGGAGACCTGCCTACCACTTTCAGCAGATTGAAACTCGCCGCGCAACGCCAAGGGATCTGGCAGGTGCAATGTTGAGGTAGGGAAGGCAACCTGAGCTTCGTGATCCTCAATGATCGCCAATACTTTCAACAATATATCTTCCTTTACACGGTGGTATTCAGCCCAAACCGGCGTGGTAAAGCAGTATATGAAGAAATCGACTGAGGACGGAGCGCAGCGATCAAAGAACACCATCTGCGTCTGGTTCTGATCAATGTCGTCATGCGCTTTGAGCATCTCACGCACTTTGTGCACTATCGGTTCCATGTGCCCGATATCGGAATAGCGAATACCCAGGTGCTCATAGATACGTCTGTGACTCATGCGGGACGGGTTCTGTACCACAATGTTGTTGAATATCGCGTTCGGCACATAGATTGGCCGTTTATCAAAGGTACGGATACGTGTTAGCCGCCAGCCAATGTGCTCAACCGTGCCTTCAATGTCACGATCAGGGGAGCGCACCCAGTCGCCAACCGCAAAGGGGCGATCCAGATAAACCATTAAGCCGCCAAAGAAGTTGGCCAATAGATCCTTGGCCGCAAAGCCAACCGCGATACCGCCAATACCACCAAACGCCAATACCCCGGAAACACTGTAACCAAGCGACTGCAGCACAACCAGGGCGGCCGTAATGATCACCGAGGCACGCAGCAATTTGCCGATAGCGCTCACGGTGGTCTGGTCCACTGGCTTTGCGCGGTAGCGTGGATCAACCAGGCGCTGCTCGATCTCTTTCATCAAACGCAAAATAAACCAGCACAACAAGGCTATGAGCAGAATGCGCTGGACCTGATCCAATACGTCAGCCAGCCCTTCATCCATTTGGTTAGCGGTAATTCTCGCCGCCCACATGAGCCCCATTGACCAGATCAGGACCCAGGCAGGACGTCGCGCGGCATACACCAAAGCGTCGTCCCACATGTTGTTGGTCCGCTCGGCCCGGCGCTCCAGATGGTCTAGCACGCGCTTGACCACATAGGCCGCAACCAGAGCCGACATCACTACCGCGAAAACTTGATATATCCAAGCCTCGCCAATAATGGGCATTTGATCCAAATTCAGTTTTGCTGTCAGTTCATCAATCGTTTCAATCAAACCAGGCCCAACTCTCTGAGTAATGAGTAATGCACGCCCCAATCAGAGCTTGCTTTGTAATCGATAGATACCGTGCGCCGCGCCAGCATGCGCGCTATGTTAGCCGGCGCCTGCAGACCCAACTGCTGCGCATGCACAAGGCCCTCTTCTGCAGCGGCTCGATCATTGCAAATTAACAGCATGTCGCAGCCGGCGGCGACGGCAGCGTCGATACGCTCAGGAATACCCCCTACGGCATGCGCGCCGGCCATAGTCAGGTCATCGCTGAATATGACGCCGGTGAAGCCCAGCTCCTCGCGCAGAATAGTCTGCAGCCAGTAACGAGAAAACCCGGCCGGTAATGAATCAACCTGCGAATACACCACGTGCGCCGGCATGATGCCCCCCAACTGGTTGGCGAGCAGCGCAAAGGGCTTGAGATCGAGCTCACGAATCTGCGCTTCGCTGCGCTCGTCTACCGGGAGCGCAAAATGCGAGTCCGCTTCAGCCCAGCCGTGGCCCGGGAAGTGTTTTCCGGTAGCCGCCATACCCGCCTGATTCAGACCGTCGATATAAGCGCTGGCGAGAAAACTGACTTGCTCCGGATTGGCACCCAGAGAACGGTTGCCAATGACTTTGCTGCGTCCATGCTCCAAATCCAATACCGGCGCAAAACTGATATCAATACCGCAGGCCAACATCTCAGTCGCCATCAACCAAGCTGCGGCACGCGCAGCGGCCGCAGCCTGATCACCGCCCTTTTTTGCGATATCTGCCAACGCGGGCAAACGATGCACCCCTCGGCGCAGGCGCTGCACACGCCCTCCCTCTTGGTCGATAGCGATCAGCATATCGGGGCGAATAGCTCGAATGGAGGTCACTAATTCACGCACTTGTGCGGGGGACTCCGTATTACGAGCGAACAGAATCATGCCACCCACTTCGGGCTGGCGCAGCAGCTGCCGATCTTCGGACTCCAGCCATAGGCCGGGTAGATCCAGCATCAACGAACCTTGTTTCAAGCAACTATCTCCTGACAAAAGGACACGCAGCGCCTGTTTAGGCGGCGTCTATCTGAACAGTACAACCGACCGGCGTACTATCGAACAGTTCCAGTATGTCTGCATTGCGCAGGCGAATGCAGCCGTGGGACAAAGGTTCGCCCATCGGCTGGTCATCGCCAGTGCCGTGCAGATAAATGTAGCGACGCTGTGAGTCAACCTGTCCGCCGCGATTAAAGCCCGGCGAATTGCCACACAGCCATAGAATGCGAGTCAGTATCCAATCGCGCTCTGGGTGGGTTGCAGCCAGCGAGGGCGTCCATACCTCACCCGTCGGGCGCCGGCCAATATATACCGAGCCCAAAGGTTGCCCATCACCAATACGCGCACGCACGCGGTGCTCACCGCGCGGCGTGCAACCAGAACCCGAGCGCTCGCCCAGACCGTTCAGTGCTGTTGAAATAGGAAAGCGACACACAACACTCCCGCCGCAAAACCCGGTGAGCTGCTGCGCTGCAATAGATATGTGAATATGATCCAACTGCATGGTCGTCTCCGTTACCAACGCATACGATAACGGATCAGCCACGTATAGGTAAGGGCGAGGAAGCTAAACTATGCCAGCGCTAGGCGCCGCTAAGATGAGGCTACTTCGGCAGCTGCTGCCGCGACCGGCTTAACCGGCAGGCTATCGGCGCGCATGCCAGCTGCAAGAAATGGCACCATCAGGCGTAGCACTTCATCAACCGCGCGATGTTCCGCGAACTCAGCCTCAGCAATGGCGCGCAACGCTTTCATGCTGGACATGGTAAAGGCTGCACTACCCAACATGAAATGCACTCGCCAAAACAACTCCGCTGGCGGGATGCTCGGTACGGCGCTAACCACCAGCGCCATGTAGCGCTGAAACACCTTGCCATACACTTCGGCGAGGTACTTACGCAGATGCCCCTGACTCTGACTAAATGCCAAGCCCAGTAAGCGCATAAAGGTAGAAAGATCATTACCACTACGCGGCTTAACCGTCAGGGCCTGATCGACCAGCATCTCAAGCAAACCTTCCAAGCTCAGCTGACGCAGGTCTCCGCGTTGCTCATGCTGGTCCAACTCGCGCTCGAGGCTGCTAACGAAAGGATCGAGAAAACGCACGAAGACAGCTTGAATCAGCGATTTTTTTGAACCGAAGTGATAATTCACTGCCGCCAGGTTCACACCGGCTTTACTGGTGATCAAGCGCAGTGAAGTTTCAGCAAAGCCTTTTTCTGCAAACAGCTGCTCTGCTGCATCCAATATGCGTTTAACGGTATCAGACTGCGCCATGCGGGGCTCCCAAGGTACAAACATTTGTTTCAAACATACGTTTAAAACAAATCAACTGTCAACCCTGTATAAAGCTACTGAACTGTCGCACTAATTATTCCCCGCGCCAAGCGCGACAGCGTGTTTACAAAATCAGCGCTTGCCCAAGCAGAACAACTGTATATAATCACAGCTACTGGATAAAAAAACAGGCTCAACTCCATGCAGAAGCTTACCGCACGACAACAGCAGGTACTGGCCTTCATCAAGGAATACATGGATGGCAATGGCTACCCACCTACCCGCGTAGACATCGCTAAAACCCTGGGCTTCAAATCACCCAACGCCGCTGAAGACCATTTACGCGCTTTGGCCCGCAAGGGTGCAATTGAGATGATCCCTGGCGCGTCTCGCGGTATTCGCTTGCCGGAATCCGAGACCGAGGCCAGTGACGACCGCTTGCCCGTGATCGGCCGAGTTGCCGCTGGTGCTCCCCTGCTGGCTCTGGAAAATATCGAAGACCATTGCCACATCGATCCTAGCTTCTTCCATCCTCGCGCCGATTATTTGCTGCGCGTACAGGGCGAAAGCATGAAGGGCATTGGCATCATGGATGGAGACCTGCTGGCCGTTCACCGTACCAGCGAGGCACGCAATGGCCAGGTAGTGGTAGCGCGCATCGGCGATGAAGTCACCGTCAAACGCTTCCAGAAGCAAGGCCGCAAAGTGTCCTTGATTGCAGAGAACCCCGAATTTCAGCCGATTGAAATCAATCTGGCAGAACAGGAACTTACCATTGAAGGTTTGAGCGTCGGTGTAATCCGCCGCTGAGGAGCTGAGAATGCAGTACGCCCGCCTTGATCAACAGACGCTGACCCAAGCTGACCTGTTTCATAACGCCTTGATGGCATCGCGTATGGAACACAGCCAATTTGCTCGCCCACGTGCCAAGCAGCAAACGCCACTGCCCTCGCAGGAGGAACAGGAATACGGCTATAGCGAAATCAGCTTACAAGGCGCTGCACGTCAATGTTTACAATGGCTTGCTCCCGTACTGCGCGACCTGAGCAATAGCGCTGCCCCTCGCTGGCTTACCCTGATTGATCCGCCAGCCAGCCTGAGCAATCAATGGTTACGCAATGCCGACCTGGATGCGGCGCGCATCATGATAGTTCGTTCCAAACCCGGCATGGACCCGACCACACTGTGCTGCGACCTACTTAAGCTCGGCGGTAGCCATACCGTTGTCAGCTGGTTGTGCCCCGATAGCAGCAGCAAGCCACGCCTTGAACGCGCGGCACAAGCCGGGCTCTGCCGCAGTCTCAACATCCGCTTGCAAGCTGCCTGAGCAAAAAGCAGAAAGCAGAAAGCAAAAAAGGCCGCAGGTAACACCTGCGGCCTTTTTTCTAATTCGTTGCTAGCCAGTTTTTCTTGGCTTTGCCACATTCATCAACACGGTATAGCGCTGCAAAGCTCTTATCGCTTAGTGAAGAACACGATCCTCGGGAATGTGCTCATCTTCGTCCTCGTCTTCTTCCAACTGACCAGCCGCTTGCATACCTGCACTGATCATGGCCTTGGCCACTTCAATGTAGTTGCCTTGCAAATAGTCTTTGGCATCTACCGAAAACTCGATAACCAGCAAAGGCTCGCCCTCTTCGTCTGAGCGGCGCAAAGCCACTTTGCCGTTGGACAGCTCTACGATCTCAAGAAAGGGTGAAGGCATCTCATCTGGTCTCCTCTAGTGCAGGCGCGCAGTGTATCACAACGCACCTGCCGCCGCAGCCCCGCTACCACTCCAACATACCTTCGCGATAGCTGCGGACTCGCTCAGAAAGCGCTGACCAAGCTTCCTGCGCATCATCCAACGTCCACTGACCGGACTTAATTGCACTGCTGGCGATCAAGCTGCTCGCAGATGCCGCAGCTACAGGGGCAGGCGGTGCCTGCAACTGCTGCCAGGCTGCCAATAGCTTGGCCAACCAAGTGTCGCGGTTGTCGGCCAACTCCGTCAGCTCCGCTAACTCAGGTCCGGGAAAGCGAGCTACTACGGCAGGCGTTAAAGCTGCTTCGACCTGGCGCAAATCGACTAGCGGCCAGCGATACAGATCCGCAACCTCGTGTACTACCGCAAGCACGCCCCGATACAGATGAAACATGGCGTGCTCTTGATGGTATTGCACCTGACTCATCGCATCCACAGCATCGGACGCTTGGGCCTGAGCCCAGGAATCAAGTGCTTTACGCGCGAAGAACAAGGCTTGGTTAGTTCGGGTATAAACTTCGTTAGCCATGCAGAACCACCTCAGCGCTTGGCTTTCTTGCGGCCATCATCCACCGACCAGGCTTTGCCATCGTGAAAGGCACGCCAGCCGGTAGGCTTGCCTTCAAGTTCACTTTGCACGTACTGCTCTTTGGTCTTGCGACTATAACGAACCACTGTCGGATTGCCGTCCGGATCAGCTACCGGAGCATCCATAAGGAAGTGGTACTTGGGGTCAATTTCTTTCTTGTGCGGCAACAGCTCCTTGACCAGAGGCGCCCGCGTTTCCCGGTTTTTTGGGAACAAGCTGGCGGCCAGGAACAACCCGGACGCACCATCACGCAAAATATAGACGTCATCGACCTTTTCGCACTTCAGCTCAGGCATCGGCACTGGGTCCATCTTTGGCGGTGCCGCTTCACCACTTTTCAGTAGTTTACGAGTATTTTTGCACTCGCTATTGGTGCAACCGAAATACTTGCCGAAACGACCCGTCTTCAGCTGCATCTCATTACCGCATTTATCGCACTCAATGATGGGTCCGTCGTAGCCCTTGATCTTGAATTGCCCGGCTTCTATTTCAAAGCCACTGCAGTCAGGGTTATTACCGCACACATGCAGCTTGCGCTTTTCATCGACTAGGTAGCTATCCATTGCCGTACTGCAAATTGGGCAACGATGCTTAGCACGTAATATGCGAGACTCACCTTCATCATCGTCTGCCGCCACGTCGTTGCCCGGCACCAGGTTAATGGTTTCTTTGCAGCGTTCTTTGGGCGGCAACGCATAGCCCGAGCAGCCAAGGAAAACGCCAGTAGACGCTGTGCGAATCAT
Source organism: Halopseudomonas sabulinigri (assembly GCA_011053055.1). Classification (GTDB taxonomy): domain Bacteria; phylum Pseudomonadota; class Gammaproteobacteria; order Pseudomonadales; family Pseudomonadaceae; genus Halopseudomonas; species Halopseudomonas sabulinigri_A. Next base: position 103,028 of record DRHT01000051.1, read on the forward strand.
CATCTGACGACCACAGACCTTACAGGCGATATCGGTGGGTGTGGGCTGATTGGCACGCATACTGCGCTCATCGTCCGCAGACGATGCCGCTTTCAGCTTGGTACTGAAGTCTGCGTAAAAATCGTCAAGCACCTGCTTCCAGATAACCTCGCCTTGAGCAACATCATCCAGCGACTCTTCCATGCGAGCAGTGAAGCTATAGTCCATCAGGTTAGGAAAGCTCTCGCTCAAACGCTCGGTGACAATGTCGCCCATTTTCTCGGCGTAGAAACGACGATTATTAAGCGCAACGTAACCACGCTCTTGAATCGTTGAAATGATCGATGCGTAAGTGGATGGGCGGCCAATACCGCGCTTCTCCAACTCCTTTACCAAGCTGGCCTCGGCATAACGCGACGGCGGCTTGGTGAAGTGCTGCTTTGGCTCCAGCGCCTGCAACGCCAGCAGATCTTCAACTCTGATATCCGGGAGCACCTCGTCTTCGCCACCCTTACCCTGCGGCACCATCACTTTGGTGTAACCATCAAACTTGAGAATACGCCCCTTGGCGCGCAACTCGAAATCACCAGCGCCGACCTGAATACTGGTAGACAAATACTTGGCAGGCGTCATCTGACAGGCCACGAATTGACGCCAGATCAGCTCATACAAGCGCTCGGCATCACGCTCCATACCCTTCAAATCAGTCTGCTTGAGCTTGACGTCGGAGGGGCGAATCGCTTCGTGCGCTTCCTGCGCGCCTTCCTTACTGCTGTAAGAGTTAGGCTTCTCTGGCAGGTAATCCTTACCAAAGGTTTTTTCAATATAGTCGCGCGCCATGCTGACGGCATCGACCGAAAGATTGGTCGAGTCGGTACGCATGTAGGTGATATAACCCGCTTCATACAGACGCTGGGCCATCATCATGGTCTTCTTCACACTGAAGCTCAGGCGCGTACTGGCAGCCTGTTGCAGCGTGGAGGTAATAAAAGGTGCGTTGGGGCGTGAGCTGGTTGGCTTGTCTTCACGCTTGAGAACGCGGTACTCAGCTTTCTCGAGCACAGCCAGCGCAGCGTCTGTCTGCGCCTTTTCTGTTGGCCTGAAGGCCTCTCCGGCCTGCTTAACCACCTCAAAACGCACCGCTTCAGCTTTAGGCGTATGCAGTTGCGCGTGAATTTCCCAGAATTCTTCCGGAATAAAGGCGCGAATCTCACGCTCGCGGTCAACAATCAGCTTTACCGCGACCGATTGGACTCGACCAGCAGACAGGCCACGGGCAATTTTCTGCCACAACAGCGGCGACACCATGTAACCAACCACGCGATCAAGAAAACGACGGGCTTGCTGCGCGTTAACTCGATTCAGGTCCAGCTTACCCGGCTTAGAAAAGGCTTCTTGAATGGCTTTCTTGGTGATCTCGTTGAACACCACGCGCTTATAGCGGCTTTCGTCACCACCGATACTTTCCCGCAGGTGCCAGGCAATAGCCTCCCCTTCGCGGTCCAAATCCGTCGCGAGATAAACGGTGTCGGCATCTTTGGCCAAGCGGCGCAGTTCATCGACAACCTTTTCTTTGCCCGGCAAGATCTCATACTGGGCAGCCCAGCCGTTGTCCGGGTCCACGCCCATACGCTTGACCAGTTGGGCGCGCGCTTTAGCCAGTTTTTCCTGCTCACTGGCGGGTGCCGCTTTGCGACCTCCCTTGGGTTTGCTGTCGGTCTTGGCACTACCGCTAGTGGGCAGATCGCGAATGTGACCGATGCTCGACTTCACAATGAAATCGTTACCAAGATATTTGTTAATCGTCTTGGCTTTGGCCGGTGATTCCACAATGACCAGTGCTTTTCCCATAGGTAATCGTTTTCCTGACTCAAGCTATTTGAATGGTCCACAGACCCTGTGGCGCTAGCGTAAAAGGGTCTGCTGGCGGCCGGAGGGGCCAGAGCCTACACGTCTTCGTTGATAAAGGTAAAGCGCGGATATGCTTTGCCGTCAACCTCTACTGTTTCTTCAAACATCGCCTGTGGCCGCACCCAGAGATCGAAATTGCCATACAGCGTACGATAAACCACCAAGCTTTCTTCGTTCTCTGAGTGGGTCGCCAGACCAATTACCTCGTAGTCCTTGCCTTTATAGTGCCGATACCGTCCGGGACGCATAAACCGCTCCTTCATCATCGCTGGCGCAGCGCTTTCTGGCGCCAACCACACATAAAAAAGCCGAGGCACAAGGCCCCGGCTCTGGTTACACCCTTACCGTCTTAAACGCGTTCAAAGACGGTGGTGATGCCCTGACCCAGACCAATACACATGGTCGCGATACCAACGGTACCGTTATTCTGCTTCATTACATTCAGCAGGGTGCCGGAGATACGGGCGCCTGAGCAACCGAAGGGGTGACCCAGGGCGATAGCGCCGCCGTGCAGGTTTACCTTCTGTTCCATCTGATCAAGCAACTTCAGGTCCTTCAGGACCGGCAGCGCTTGAGCAGCGAAGGCTTCGTTCAATTCAACGAAATCAACGTCACTCATGCTCATGCCAGCGCGCTTCAGGGCCTTCTTGGTGGCCGGGACTGGACCGTAGCCCATGATCGCCGGATCAACACCCGCCACGGCCATAGAGCGGATAACCGCCAGCGGCTCCAGGCCCAGGGCCTGTGCGCGCTCGGCAGACATCACGATCATGCAGGAAGCGCCGTCAGTAATCTGCGAAGAAGTACCTGCAGTCACAGTACCGCCCTTGGGGTTGAACGCTGGACGCAGTGCGGCCAGGCTTTCCAAGGTGGTTTCCGGGCGAATGGTTTCGTCAGTGGAGAACAGCTTCAGGAAACCGTTTTCGTCATGACCTTCCATCGGGATGATCTCGTCCTTGAAGTTACCTTCAACGGTCGCTTTGTGGGCCAGACGGTGTGAACGTTCACCGAAGGCATCCTGCTGCTCGCGGGTGATGCCATGCATCTTGCCCAGCATTTCAGCAGTCAAACCCATCATGCCGGATGCCTTGGCGGCATACAGCGACATAGCCGGGTTCGGATCAACGCCGTGCATCATGCTGACGTGACCCATGTGCTCAACACCACCGACGACGAATACATCACCGTTACCGGTCATGATCGCCTGCGCAGCAGTGTGCAGCGCGCTCATGGACGAACCACACAGACGACTAACGGTCTGCGCTGCACTAGTGTGCGGGATCGGGGTCATCAGCGATGCCATGCGGGCAATGTTCCAGCCCTGCTCCAGGGTCTGGTTTACGCAGCCCCAGATTACATCTTCAACTTCTGCCGGATCGATTTTCGGATTACGCGCCAGCACACCGGTGATCAGGTTGGCTGACAGGGTCTCGGCACGAACGTTGCGGTACATGCCACCCTTGGAACGGCCCATTGGGGTGCGGCCGAAGTCGACAATAACGACGTCTCTCGGATTCAGGCTCATAGATTTACTCTCGCTCTGTACGTTCCGCGGTTAACCGAAGAATTTTTGGCCGGTCTTCGCCATTTCACGCAACTTTTCAGTTGGAGCATACATGGCGCCGAACTCGGCGTATTTATCCGCCATGGCCACAAACTCAGCCACACCAATGGTATCGATATAGCGCAGCGCGCCACCGCGGAAGGGCGGGAAGCCAATACCGTAAATCAGACCCATGTCCGCGTCGGCAGCCGACTCAACGATGCCGTCTTCCAGGCAGCGTACAGTCTCCAAACACAGCGGAACCATCATGATTTCGAGAATCTGTTCGTCGGTGAACTCGCGCTGCTCCAACACAACGGGCTTGAGCAGTTCGTAGGCTTGCGGATCGACAACCTTCTTCGTCTTCCCTTTCTTATCGGTCTCGTAGGCGTAGAAGCCCTTGCCGGTCTTCTGGCCCAAACGGTTAGCTTCATACATCACGTCGACCGCAGTCTTAGTGGTGTCAGCCATACGGTCTGGATAGCCTTCAGCCATAACATCGCGGCCGTGATGACCGGTGTCCATGCCGACCACGTCCATCAGGTACGCAGGGCCCATTGGCCAGCCGAATTTTTCCATGATCTTGTCAACGCGCTGGAAGTCGGCACCCATGTTGATCAGGCGAGCAAAACCGCCGAAGTACGGGAACAGAATACGGTTGACCAGGAAGCCAGGGCAGTCGTTGACTACAACCGGCGTCTTACCCATTTTCTTGGCGTAAGCCACGGTGGTAGCAATCGCCTTGTCACTGGACTTCTCACCACGGATAACCTCAACCAGCGGCATCATGTGCACTGGGTTAAAGAAATGCATGCCGCAGAAGTTTTCCGGACGCTTGAGCGCCTGCGCCAGGTAGGTGATGGAGATAGTCGAAGTATTGGAAGCGATGATCGCGTCATCGCGAACATAACCTTCAACCTCTGCCAGCACAGCGTGCTTGACCTTAGGGTTCTCGACTACAGCTTCAACCACGATGTCGACTTCCTTGAAGTCGCCATAAGACATGGTCGGGCGAATAGCGTTGAGCGCCTTAGCCATTTGCTCAGGCTTCATACGGCCTTTGGCCACACGCTTGCCAAGCAGCTTGGAGGCTTCATCCAGACCCAGTTGAATACCCTCTTCGCGGATATCCTTCATCAGGATAGGCGTGCCCTTAACCGCAGACTGATACGCAATACCACCGCCCATGATACCGGCGCCCAATACGGCACCCAGCTTCACGTCGCCAGCTTGTTTATCATACTGTTTAGCTTTGTGCTTCAGAGCTTGATCGTTCAGGAACAGACCAACCAGGCTGGCAGCCACAGTGGTTTTAGCCAGTTTGGCAAAACCAGCTGCTTCAATTTCCAGCGCCTTCTCACGGCCATGGTTAGCCGCTTTCTGGATAGTCTTGATGGCTTCAACCGGGGCTGGATAATTCGGACCAGCCTGGCCAGCAACGAAACCCTTGGAGGTTTCGAACGCCATCATCTGCTCGATGGTGTTGAGCTTGATTTTTTCCAGTTTGGGCTGACGCTTGGCCTTGAAATCCAGTTCGCCAGACAGCGCACGCTTGATGATATCCAAAGCGCCTGCCATCAGCTGGTCGTCAGCAACAACGGCATCGACCGCACCCATTTTCAGGGCGTTGTCGGCGCGCTGCTCAGCACCGCCGCAGATCCATTCAATCGCGTTATCAACGCCAATCAGGCGTGGCAAGCGCACAGTACCGCCGAAGCCCGGGTAGATACCCAACTTGACTTCTGGCAGACCGATCTTGGCACTCGCAGCCATGACACGGAAATCCGCAGCCAGACACATTTCCAGACCGCCGCCCAGCGCAATGCCATTGATAGCAGCGACTGTAGGAACGTTCAGGTCTTCAAACGCGCTGAAGATCTTGTTGGCCTCGAGACTACCGGCAATCAAATCTTCTTCCGGCAGTTTGAAGCTGTTGACGAACTCGGTGATATCGGCGCCGACGATGAATACGTCCTTGCCGCTGGTGACGATTACGCCCGTCACATCACTGTTATTTTGAATAGCCTCGACTGCCGCTTGTAACTCGGACAGTGTGGCGCTGTTGAACTTGTTGACCGACTCGCCCTGCAGATCAAATCTGAGCTCGACGATGCCGTCTTCAAGACCTTGAACCGTGATGGCTTTACCTTCGTAAATCATCAACTGATCTCCACGCTATGAAAGCACATGAGAAACACCAGTCGCCAAAACCGGCTTTGAGCCAGCGAACAACTGATGTCATGAACGATCCCGATCCTCGGCGAAACGATGAACAAAAAATTCATACGACCGTTTGATTCGGGTGCGCACACCTTCTTCCAAAACCTTGCGCTTGTCAATCAGCCTGCTTTTGAGCAGCGCCAAAACACATCGGCAAAACCTCGGTTAAAGATTGTTTTTTTATTCAATAACAACGATTTGAGTGACATTCATAAGACCGCATCAAGAAGCGGCAAAAATACCTACCAGAACACTTAAAACACATAATGTAGCAGGCCCGAAGCCCACAGCAAGTCAGTCACCAAAACAGCAAAACAGAGCCATATGCTTTGTTTTGCAACGTCTTCATGCTCAACAATAGTTAAGACGACAAAACAGGCTGCACCCAAGACCCCAAGACTGCTAGTATCCGGAAAAAAGGAGAATTGCCGATGCTGTACTCACACGTGTTGGTGGCAGTGGATTTGATCGAAGAATGCCGCGCCGTTGCCGACCACGCCATGAAGCTGGCCAAGGCGCTGGACGCTAAGCTGTCGTTACTGCATGTGGTTGAGCCGCTTGCCATGGCCTACGGCGGAGACGTACCAATGGATCTGTCGATGCTGCAACAACAGCAATTCGAGCAAGCCAAGGAGCGTATGCAGCTGTTCGCCGCCGATTACGGCTTACCGGATGACCGCTTACAGATTTCCTTCGGCCATCCACGCCAAGAAATTCATCGCGTTGCCGAAGAACAGAGCTGTGATCTGATTGTAGTGGGCAGCCATGGTCGTCACGGATTGGCGCTACTGCTCGGCTCAACCGCCAATGACGTGTTACACGGCGCACCCTGCGACGTTATTGCAGTGCGCCTAGGCAAGAAGAGCTGAAGCTTTCTTTCGGCAACAAGCCTCAAGCTAAAAGCGATAAGGTATTCGAGCGCTTTTAACTTGCAGCTTGCCGCTAGCGGACGCGAACTAGCCGCCCGCTAACTCCTCTAGTTCAGCCCAGCGCTCCATCGCCACATCCAGCTCCTGCTGCTTCTGCTCGACATCTGCGAGCACCTTGGCGGTCGCGTCATGCGACTGCTGATAAAAGGCAGGATCGCTGATCTGTTGCTGAAGCTCTTCCAACTTTCGCTCCAGTTTTTCCATGGTTTCCGGCAACGCATCCAGTTCGCGTTGCAGCTTATAACTCAGCTTGACCTTGGGTTGCGCAGGTGCAGCAACTTCGGCAGGTGCTGGGGTTTCCACCGCCGCTGGCTCAGTCTGCGAATTGGCATCCTCACCCCACTCTGCCAGAGTCTCAATACGCCCACCCTGGCGCAACCAATCGGCATAGCCACCCACGTACTCACGCACCTTGCCGTTGCCCTCAAAGACCAAGCTGCTGGTAACCACGTTATCCAGGAAGGCTCGGTCGTGACTAACGATCAGTACAGTGCCGTCAAAGCCAGCCAATACTTCCTCCAATAGCTCCAGCGTCTCCACATCCAGGTCGTTGGTCGGCTCATCCAACACCAGCATGTTGGCAGGCTTGCTGAACAGTCGCGCCAGCAACAAGCGCGCACGCTCGCCACCCGACAACGCTTTAACAGGGGTACGCGCGCGCTCAGGCGAGAACAGGAAGTCCCCCAGATAGCTGATTACATGCCGGCGATCGCCATTGATCTCGATGAAATCTCGACCTTCGGAAATGTTATCGATAACGGTTTTTTCCGGCTCAAGCTGGTCACGCAGCTGATCAAAATAAGCCACCTCCAGTTTGGTGCCGCTGTGAATCTTGCCGCTATCAGGCTGCAGCTTGCCCAACAGGAGCTTGAGCAACGTGCTCTTGCCGCACCCGTTATTACCGATCAGGCCAATGCGGTCACCACGAATGACATTGAAAGACAGGTCGCGTACCAACGGCGTGCGGCCGGGCCAAGCAAAGTTAATGTGCTCGACTTCGATAACCCGCTTACCCGACGAGTCAGCCGTTTCCAGCTGGAAGCTGGCTTTACCCTGACGCTCGATGCGTTGCGCACGATCATCACGCATCGCCTTGAGCGCTCGTACCCGGCCCTCGTTACGGGTACGTCGAGCTTTGATACCCTGTCGAATCCACACTTCTTCCTGAGCCAGCTTCTTATCAAACAAGGCGTTGGCTGTCGCTTCTGCTGCCAGCTGCTGCTCTTTATGCTCAAGGAAGCTGTGGTAGTTACCCACCCAGTCGATCAATTGACCACGGTCCAACTCCATAATCCGTGTAGCCAGCGCCTGCAAGAATTGACGGTCGTGAGTGATGAAAAGCACAGCGCCGCGGAAGTCCAGCAGCACTTGTTCCAGCCAGGCAATGGTATGAATGTCCAAGTGGTTGGTTGGCTCATCCAGCAGCAGCACGTCCGGCTCGGCCACCAGCGCTTGCGCCAACAATACCCGGCGACGCCAGCCACCCGACAACTCTGACATCTGCTTGTCTGCGGGCAGACCGAGACGCGTCAATGTGGTTTCAACCAACTGATCCAGACGCCAGCCGTCCTTTGCTTCCAGCCGCTCTTGCACTTTCTCCAGTCGCGCCAGCTCAGCGTCGCCCATCTCACCGGTAATTAAGTGATGATACTCGGCCAGCAACTCGCCTACCCCTTCCAGGCCAGCGGCGACCACGTCGTAGACTGTTTTATCGTCAGCCTTGGGTAGCTCCTGCGGTAACTGACCGATCTTCAGGCCAGGCGCTTTCCATATCTCACCTTCATCAGCCGGTTGATCGCCATCGATCAGCCGGAACAGGCTCGATTTGCCCGTACCATTGCGGCCAATCAGGCACACCCGTTCACCTCGGTCGAGCTGAAAGCTGACCTTGTCGAGCAGCGGATTGAGGCCGAAGGCCAGCGAAACATCGGTAAAAGAAAGAAGAGCCATAGCACACCTGTGATTGAATCAGACGCGCATTCTACCTGTAGCGGCGTCGCTCTGTAACAAATGCCCATTAATTCGCAGACGCCCCTTTTTCAGCGCGGGGCAAAAAGCTAAGCTGTGAGCACAGGTTCGTCGTCCGCAACGCCCGTCTGCGCGCACCTGACATTCACTCGGCCATTTGTTGCCTTCCCGGCAGGATCACTATGCACCGCACCGCCCGTTTCCGTTCCGCTGTACTGCACTGCCTTCTGGCTACTAGCCTGTTATTTATCAGTTTCTTTGCTCAGGCCGGCAAACTGGAGACGCAGCGACTGCTGTACGATCAGGCTTTAGCCGCCATAGAAAAAGGCGATACCAGCCGGTACCGACAACTTGAGTCCGGTTTGCGTGACTATCCGCTGTACGGTTACCTGGTGCTGGCTGATCTCAATCATAGCTTTGCGACTGCCTCGGACGAGCAAATCAGCGTATTTATGCGCACCTACGGCGACCTGCCCTTCGCTAATCGCCTGAAAGCACGTTGGCTTGCGCGCTTGGCTCACCAAGGAAAATGGTCCGCGTTCGAGAAAAATTACACGGCAGCGGACAAAAGCGCCGCGTTAGATTGCCAGGCGGTTATGTACCAGTGGCACAACGGTGATCGCGCCGGGGCAATGCAGCAGGCACAAGAACTGTGGACTGTAGGTCGCTCACAGCCCAATGCGTGCGACCCCTTGTTCGAGCGCTGGCAACAGGCCGGCGGCCTCAGTGAAGACATCGTCTGGCAGCGCATTCGTCTTGCCCTGCTCTATCGTCAAGACGGGCTGGCGCGCTACCTAACCAAGCTGATGCCCAGCCAAACCGCGCTGGCTGAGCGCTTTGTCGATACCGCCACCAAACCCACGTTGCTGCGCCAAACTGCGAACTACCGCGTCAATGCTAATCAGCCGGCAGACAAGCTCACCGACATCGCCACCGTATCGCTACGCCGCCTGGGTCGCGACGACAGCAGCGCTGCCCTGGCAATCTGGCCTCTATACCAAGACTTGCCTTACAGCGAAGAAGATCGTTTGGCGATCACCCGCGACATAGGCGTGCGTCAAGCGCGCAAGGTAGAGCCTGCCGCCCTCGCCTTCATGGCAGCAAACGATCCGCTGATGAAGGACGACGAGGTTAGCGAATGGCGTATTCGCCTGGCGTTGCGCACCCGCAACTGGGAGACCGCACGTTCGCTGACCCAGCAAATGCCCGCTTCAATGAGCAGCCAGAGCCGCTGGCGCTACTGGAAACTGCGTAGCGCCCAGCTGGCTTCAAGCAATGCCGGCGATCTGGTCGACGAGTACAAGGCCCTGGCCCAGGAACGGGATTTTTACGGTTTTCTTGCCGCTGAGCGCAGCAATCAGCCCTACGCACTGAATCATGTCAGTGCGCCGGTTTCCGACCAGCAACTGGAACAAGTCAGACAGCTAAACGCCACCCAGCGCGCCTATGAATTTCTCGGCCGTGGTGAGGTGGTCAATGCGCGACGCGAGTGGTATCACGCCGGCGACACCTTCAGCCGTGAACAGCTGATGGCGCAAGCCAAGCTGGCACGAGAGATGAAGTGGTACTTCCCGGCCATACGCGGCATTAGCATTGCCGAATACTGGGACGATCTGGATATTCGCTTCCCGATGGCCTATCAAGAGCCGATCATGCAGCAGGCCCGTGTGCGGCAGATCAAATCAACCTGGGTTTACGCTATTACCCGGCAGGAAAGCGCCTTTATGGCTGACGCCCGTTCCCACGCCGGTGCCATGGGCCTAATGCAACTGATGCCCGCCACCGCGCGTGAAACTGCCGGTCAGTACGACATTCCTTATGGCGGCAACAACGATGCCTTGATACCGGAGCGCAATATCGCGATCGGCACAGCTTACCTGTCTCGTTTAAGTGGCCAATTCCAGGGCAACCGCGTGCTCGCCTCCGCCGCCTATAACGCTGGTCCGGGCCGAGTGCGTCAATGGACCCGTGGTATGGGCAGCTTGCCAGCAGATGTTTGGGTGGAAGCCATTCCCTTTGACGAAACACGCAAGTACGTACAAAGCGTATTGAGTTACGCCGTAATTTACGGGGAGAAGTTGGGTATCAAGCAAAGTGTGATGGAGCAGCACGAGCGCTATCTGGAGTTTTGAGCGCTTAAGGCTCTAGCAGCTGCAAGCGGGCGCGTACGGTTTCCACCAGCTGATCAGGCTGGAACTTGGAAAGGAAGCCGTCGCAGCCTACCTTCTCGACCATCGCCTTATTGAAGTTGCCTGACAAGGAGGTATGCAGCACCACGAAAAGATCTTTCAAGCGGGGATCTTTGCGGATTTCAGCTGTAAGCCGATAGCCATCCATTTCTGGCATTTCGGCATCCGTGATCACCATCAGCAGACGCTGACTAATGTCTTCACCATTGTCTGCCCAAGCTTGCAGCATGCGCAGCGCCTTTAATCCATCGGTAGCTACATGCATGTTCAAATGCAGCTGCGACAGGGTCTCGCGTAACTGATTAATCCCGGTAGGCGAGTCATCGACCAGAAGCACTTCGCGGCCGTGCGCCTTGGTCAGCAACGGATCCTCCAGCAGCTCTTCACTGACCCGAGTATTGAAGGGTACGATCTCAGCCAACACCTTCTCTACGTCGATGATTTCAACCAAACGCATATTTTCCAGGCGGGTAATGGCCGTCAAATAGTGCGCCCGGCCTGCGCCTCTAGGAGGCGGCTGCACGGTGTCCCAGTTGAGATTCATGATGCGGTCAACGCTGCCGACCAGGAAGGCCTGCACTGAAAGGTTGTATTCGGTCACTATGATAGTGCTATCGCGCTGCGCCGCGATGGGCTGCAGGCCTATGGCGCCAGAGAGATCGATAACCGGGATAGTTTGCCCGCGCAAATGAATCACACCCGCCACATGCGGATGCCGCTGCGGCATTTGGGTCAACGCGGGCAGGGTCAACACTTCACGAATCTTGAAGACATTCAGTGCAAACAGCTGGGGGCCGGCAAGTTGAAACAACAAGATTTCGAGTCGGTTTTCGCCAACTAGACGGGTACGCGAATTAACCGTATCCAAAACCCCTGCCATAACCTGTGCCTCGCAACGTTCAGCGTCAGATAGCAAGATGCCATCTGTGTGATGCAGTATAGCCACAGTTCCCCATCACGAAACAACACCGCTATTTAATAGTAGGCGTTTTCGGTCACGCTGTGGTCGGTAGAGTCGCGTACACCGGTCAGTTCAGGGATGCGCGCTACCAAGGTTTTTTCAATACCTTCCTTGAGCGTCACATCGACCATGCCGCAACCCTGGCAACCACCACCAAACTGCAGAATGGCAATACCGCCTTCGACCACATCAAGCAGCTTTACATCGCCACCGTGACTAGCCAGACCAGGATTGATTTCGGTCTGCAGCAAATAGTTAATACGCTCATTCAATGGACTGTCTTCATTGACCATCGGTACTTTAGCGTTAGGTGCCTTAATGGTCAGCTGTCCGCCCATGCGATCAGTCGCAAAGTCGACCATTGCGTCGTCAAGAAAGGGCTCACTAACCGAATCGACCCACACATTAAAAGGCTCAAGTGGAATCACTCGATCTTCCGGCTTTTCTTCGCCCGGCTTGCAATACGCGATGCAAGTCTCAGCATAGGGAGTTCCCGGCTGGGTAATGAATACCCGGATACCAACACCCTCCGTGTCCTGCTTGGACAGAAGATCGCCAAGGTAGTCTTGCGCGGATTGGGTGAGAATAATGCCTGCCATGAAATGCCTCGTACTCATATGACTTGGACGCCTAGTGTAAGGGAAGCCTGCCCTCGAATAAAGTCCCACCTTTTTACTTGGTTATTATTTGCACCGCCTAAAGCCCCAAAACAGTAGTACAGCAAGCCAATTCAGAGTTTTTGTCACGCGTGCTATGATAGCCGGCTTTTCGGCGTGTAAATTTGGAGTACCCATGTCTGACCGCATCGCTCGCTTGACCGCTCTTAATGAGGCTCTGCAACAACGCATTCTGATCCTCGACGGCGGCATGGGCACCATGATTCAAGCCTATCAGCTTGAGGAAAGCGATTTTCGCGGTGAGCGCTTCGCCGACTGGCCAAGCGACCTCAAGGGTAATAACGACCTGCTGGTACTAACTCGCCCTGACGCCATTGGCGCCATGGAAAAGGCCTATCTTGACGCCGGCGCCGATATAATCGAAACCAACACTTTCAACTCCACCCGGGTTTCCCAAGCCGATTACGGCATGCAGGAATTATCTTACGAGCTGAATCTTGAAGGTGCTCGCCTGGCTCGCCGGGTCTGCGACGAGAAAACCCTGGAAACCCCGAATCGTCCGCGCTTTGTTGCCGGCGTGCTCGGGCCTACCAGCCGTACTTGCTCGTTATCACCGGATGTGAATAACCCAGGCTATCGCAACGTCACTTTTGACGAGCTGGTTGAAAACTATGTCGAGTCCACCCGTGGCCTGATTGAAGGTGGTTCTGACCTTATTCTGATTGAGACCATCTTCGACACTCTCAACGCCAAAGCTGCGATTTTCGCCGTGCAGCAGGTGTTGGAAGAAATGGGCATAGACGTGCCCATCATGATCTCCGGCACCATTACCGATGCCTCTGGTCGCACGCTGTCAGGTCAGACAACGGAAGCGTTCTGGAACTCAGTCAGCCACGCCAAGCCCATCTCCGTTGGCTTGAACTGCGCACTTGGCGCAAAAGACCTACGCCCTTATCTGGAAGAGTTGTCCAACAAGGCTGGCACCTTTATTTCCGCTCACCCGAATGCCGGGCTACCGAATGAGTTCGGCGAGTACGATGAAACGCCGGCCGAAACCGCTAAGGTAATCGAAGAGTTTGCAGAAGCGGGCTTCCTCAACATTGTCGGCGGCTGCTGCGGCACCACGCCGGAGCATATTCGCGCTATCGCCGAAGCAGTTGCCAAGTATCCACCCCGTGCGATACCTGACATCCCCAAGGCTTGCCGGCTGTCTGGCCTTGAGCCTTTTACCATCGACCGCAGCTCGCTGTTCGTCAACGTTGGCGAGCGCACCAACATCACCGGCTCTGCCCGGTTCGCGCGACTAATCCGCGAAGATAACTACACCGAAGCCCTGGAAGTTGCGTTGCAGCAGGTCGAGGCCGGCGCCCAGATCATCGACATCAACATGGACGAGGGCATGCTCGACTCCAAGTTGGCCATGGTCACCTTCCTCAACCTGATTGCCGGCGAGCCCGATATCTCCCGCGTACCCATCATGATCGATTCATCCAAATGGGAGATCATCGAAGCGGGCCTCAAGTGCATTCAGGGCAAAGGCATCGTCAACTCAATTTCCATGAAGGAAGGCGTCGAGTCCTTCAAGATGCAAGCCCGTTTGTGCAAGCGTTATGGCGCAGCTGTGGTAGTAATGGCCTTTGACGAAAAAGGCCAAGCCGATACCGAGCAGCGCAAGAAAGAAATCTGCAAACGGTCTTACGACATTCTGGTTAACGAGGTTGGCTTCCCACCGGAAGACATCATCTTTGACCCCAACATCTTTGCGATCGCTACCGGTATCGAAGAACACAACAACTACGCTGTCGACTTCATCAATGCCTGTGCCTATATACGCGACAACCTGCCCCACGCTTTGACCTCAGGCGGCGTTTCCAATGTGTCCTTCTCGTTTCGTGGCAACAACCCGGTGCGTGAAGCGATTCACTCTGCATTTTTGTTCCATGCGATCAAGAGCGGCTTGACCATGGGCATCGTGAATGCCGGCCAGCTGGAAATCTACGATGAAATCCCGGCAGAACTACGCAACTGCGTTGAAGACGTGGTGCTCAACCGCACCGAAAACGGTACCGAAGCGCTGCTGGAGATTGCTGATAAATACAAAGGCGACGGCAGTGTAAAGGAAGCGGAAACCGAAGAATGGCGCACCTGGGACGTCAACGCGCGGCTCTCCCACTCGCTGGTCAAGGGTATTACCTCCTGGATTGTCGAAGATACCGAAGAAGCACGCCAGCAGGCCAAGCGCCCTATCGAGGTCATCGAAGGCCCATTGATGGATGGCATGAACGTGGTCGGTGACTTGTTTGGCTCCGGCAAGATGTTCTTGCCGCAGGTGGTTAAATCCGCCCGCGTGATGAAGCAGGCAGTTGCTCACCTGATCCCTTTCATTGAAGAGGAAAAAGGCGACAAACCGGAAGCCAAGGGCAAGATTCTGATGGCTACCGTTAAGGGCGATGTGCACGACATCGGCAAAAACATCGTCGGCGTGGTACTCGGCTGCAACGGCTACGACATTGTTGACCTGGGTGTGATGGTCCCTGCAGATAAGATTCTGCAGACGGCAATCGATGAAAAGTGCGACATCATTGGCCTATCTGGCCTGATTACCCCGTCACTGGACGAAATGGTACATGTCGCGCGCGAAATGCAGCGCCGCGACTTTCATTTGCCATTGATGATTGGTGGCGCCACCACATCCAAGGCGCATACCGCGGTCAAGATCGACCCCAAATACCAGAACGATGCGGTGATCTATGTTACCGATGCGTCGCGCGCAGTTGGCGTGGCCACGACCTTGCTATCCAAGGAACTGAAACCGGACTACATCAAGAAGATTCGTGAAGACTATGCCGTCGTCCGCGAGCGCACCGCCAATCGCAGCGCGCGCATGAGTTATTTGAGCTACGCGCAAGCCGTCGAGCACGGCCCAAAAATAGACTGGCAGGATTACCAGCCGCCCGTACCCAAGGTTGACGGCGTACAAGTTCTCGACAATATCGACCTCAACGTACTCGCTGAGTATATTGATTGGACCCCCTTCTTTATCTCCTGGGATCTGGCCGGCAAGTACCCGCGCATTCTCGAGGACGAAGTGGTTGGTGAAGCGGCACGCTCGCTGTTCGCAGATGCCCAAGCGATACTGAAGCAGTTGATCGACGGCAACTTGATTACCGCCCGTGCCGTATTCGGCTTCTGGCCGGCCAACCAGGTCAACCACGACGACATTGAGCTTTACGATGACGCCGGACAGCCCATGGCCACCCTGCATCACCTGCGACAGCAAACCATCAAGCCGGATGCTAAGCCAAATTTCTCGCTGGCCGACTTCGTCGCCCCCAAAGGCAGTGGCAAGACCGACTACGTGGGCGGCTTTATCACCACCGCCGGCATTGGCGCGGAAGAAGTTGCCCAGGCTTACCGAGACGCCGGCGACGACTACAACTCGATCATGGTCAAGGCATTGGCCGACCGTTTAGCCGAGGCCTGCGCCGAGTGGCTGCACCAGCAAGTACGTCGCACTCACTGGGGCTACGCGCCAAATGAGGCACTGGAAAACAATGACCTGATTCGCGAAAAATATGCTGGCATCCGCCCTGCTCCCGGCTACCCGGCTTGCCCGGACCACACCGAGAAAGCCACGCTGTTTAAGCTTCTGGATCCGCAGGGTAAATCGGGCGTGACGCTAACCGAACATTTCGCCATGTTCCCGGCGGCAGCTGTCAGCGGCTGGTACTTCGCGCACCCGCAAAGCCAGTATTTCGCAGTGGGCAAAATCACTCGCGACCAGGTCGAGTCGTATGCCGTCCGCAAGGGCGGCACCCAGGAGACCGTTGAGCGCTGGCTAGCGCCCAATCTCAGCTACGACAACTGATTTCGGTGGCACTCCTTCCGGACCGCAGCCGACTGAAAAGCATCGGCGTGCTAGGCCTGCCCATCATGGGCGGCATGCTCAGCCAGAGCTTATTAAACCTGGTTGATGCCGCCATGGTCGGTAGCCTAGGCAGTCAAGCACTGGCAGGTATTGGGCTTGGTAGTTATGCCAATTTCATGGCGGTAGCACTGGTTATGGGGCTGGGCGCCGGCGTTCAGGCTATGGTTGCGCGCCGCAAAGGCGAAGGCAGTAACGAACTTATCGCCGCGCCACTGAACGAAGGCTTGCTGATAGCTCTGCTGCTCGCCCTGCCACTGACTTTGCTGTGCTGGCTGCAAGCCGACAATATCATTCGCCTGTTGGCAGACGACCCCGCGGTAGTCAGCATTGGTGCGAACTACTTCCAATGGCGCATCCTTGCGATTGCTGCGGTGGGCTGCAATTTTGCCTTTCGCGGATACTGGAATGGCATACACCGCTCAGGCATGTATCTGCAGATTCTGATCGTTACTCATTTAGTGAATATTTTGATTAGCTACGGCCTGATTTTCGGCCGATTTGGCATGCCCGAGCTAGGGCCTGAAGGCTCTGGTCTAGGTACGGCTATCGCTATGCTGTTCGGCTCGGCGCTGTATTTCGTGATTACCTGGTACGCTGGTCGCGAGCACGGGTTCTTGCGAGCGCGCCCTCGCTGGCATGGCATTAGCGCGATGCTGAGGCTATCGATTCCAAACTCATTGCAGCAGTTTTTCTTCGCCTCTGGTATCACCATGCTGTTCTGGATCATCGCTCAGATTGGCACTAATGAACTGGCTATCGCTCATGTACTGGTCAATTTGGCTTTGTTCCTTATCCTGCCCGGCGTCGGTCTCGGCATGGCGGCCACCACTCTGGTGAGCCACAGCCTCGGCGCGCGTAAACCGGACGATGCCTACCGCTGGGGTTGGGATGTGGCGCGCGTCGCCATAGTCACGCTCTTCCTCATGGGCATGCCCTTTTGGCTGGCTCCGCAACTGGTGTTGAGCATATTTACTCAGGATCCCCAGTTGATCGCACTGGGTGAGTGGCCGCTACGCATCACCGGCATCGGCATGAGCCTGGATGCGACCGCACTGGTGTTGACCCAGGCGTTACTGGGCGCTGGCGCCAGCCGCACGGTAATGAGCGTCAACCTGGGCAGCCAGTGGTTGATATTCCTGCCCTGCGCATACGTCGTCGGACCGGTAATGGGAGGAAGCTTGTTGGCCGTGTGGCTGCTGCAATCTCTTTACCGCTGCCTGACCTCGGTCATCTTCGCCATCATGTGGCGCCGGCGCGGCTGGGTAGGGATCAAGCTTTAGCAGGCGCTTGGACTGCCTCCAGCTTAAGCGTTAAGCTGATGACAACACGCAGTCCATAAATAAGGCCTCGCAAGATGAGCGAAGAACAAAAACAACAGAAAAACCTACCGCCAATGCGCTTTCGCGACACTCTGATGAGCGTGCTGGCCGCCGCGCTCGGCGTGCAAAGCAGCAAAGCACGCGAACGCGATTTCAGTCATGGCAAGCCCAGCCACTTCGTACTGCTGGGCATCGGTTTCACAGCGCTGTTCGTGCTCGTAGTGCTAGGGGTGGTAAAACTGGTTTTGCATTTATCCGGGGTAAGCTGAGCAACGCCCTCGGCTAATGACCGCTTACCCAGAATACTGCGGTCGCAACCGCCAGGAAAATCAGCGTAACAGCTGCAAAAGCATCTAGCCGGCTGTCTTGCTGTGAGGTGTTCTGCAGGTCATGGTCGTTCATGCGATGAATATCCTCTATTATTATTTTAACTACCCCAACATAGCGGGTAACCTCAGTTAAGACCATTACTGCAAGCGACACAAGAAGTGTCTGGCATGTGCAAAAACAATCTAAAGATATAGATAAACATTCCTTTTGTGCATATTTAAAATTTGCTATTGTCTGCCCGCCCGAGCCTGAAGGGACATAACTAGTTAAGGGGCCAATAGCGCTCCAAGCACAGGTTTCTGTATGTATATCTACGATGAATATGATCAGCAGATCGTTGAGGACCGCGTAAAGCAGTTCCGCGATCAGACCCGCCGTTTTCTTAGCGGTGAGTTAAGCGAAAACGAATTCCTACCCCTGCGTTTGCAGAACGGTCTCTACGTGCAGCGTTACGCGCCCATGCTGCGGGTTGCCATTCCCTATGGTCTGGTGTCTGCCAAGCAGATGCGTAAGCTGGCTTTTATTGCCCGTCAGTACGACAAGGGCTATGCGCATTTCAGTACCCGTCAGAACGTTCAGTTCAACTGGCCGGAACTGGAGCAGGTTCCGGACATTCTGGCGCATCTGGCTGAAGTACAGATGCATGCCATTCAAACCAGCGGTAACTGCATTCGCAACACCACCACCGACCAGTTCGCTGGCGTGGCTGCCGATGAACTGGTTGATCCCCGCCCTTGGTGCGAGATCATCCGTCAATGGTCTACTTTCCATCCCGAGTTTGCCTTCTTGCCACGCAAGTTCAAGATCGCGGTTAATGGTGCTGAAGAAGATCGCGCGGCTATCGGTGTGCATGACATCGGTTTGAACGTCATCAAGAACGAGGCCGGCGAAATCGGCTTTCGTGTGTTGGTTGGCGGCGGTCTAGGCCGAACGCCTATCGTCGGCTCGCAGATTTGCGACTTTCTGCCTTGGCAGCACCTATTGACTTACCTCGACGCCATTTTGCGTGTGTATAACCGCTATGGCCGTCGTGACAATAAGTACAAGGCGCGCATCAAGATTCTGGTCAAGGCGCTGACGCCCGCTGTATTTGCTGAAAAAGTTAATGCTGAGTGGGCGCACACCAAAGACAGCGACACTACCCTGACCGAGCAGGAAGTGCAGCGCGTTGCCGCCCACTTCACCGCACCGGACTACCAGCAGTTTGCCGGCGAAGACGCTGACTATCTGGCCAAGCGTGAAGCCGAAAAAGGCTTCAACAATTGGGCCATGCGCAACCTGCAGGCGCATAAAGTGCCAGGCTACGCCGCTGTCACTCTGTCGCTGAAGCCTACCGCTGTCGCACCAGGTGATGCCACGGACAAGCAGATGGACGCTGCCGCCGACCTCGCCGAGCGCTACAGCTTTGGCGAATTGCGCGTGACTCATCAGCAGAATCTGGTGCTGGCCGATGTGCGTCAGAGCGACCTCTACGCCTTGTGGCAAGAATGCAAAGAGCTGGGCTTCGCCACGCCAAACGTTGGCTTGCTGACCGACATCATCTGCTGCCCCGGCGGCGATTTCTGTGCGCTGGCCAATGCCAAGTCAATCCCGATTGCCGAAGCGATTCAGCGTACTTTTGATGATCTCGATTATCTGCACGACATCGGCGATCTCGATCTGAATATCTCTGGCTGCATGAATGCCTGTGGCCACCACCACGTCGGTCATATCGGCGTATTGGGTGTCGACAAGAAAGGCCTGGAGTTCTATCAGGTCTCTCTGGGCGGCAATAGCGGCCGTGACGCCTCGATTGGCCAGATTCTCGGGCCATCTTTCGCCGCCGACGAAATGCCGACCGTTGTCAGCAAGGTGATCGACGTTTATATCCAGAACCGTACCCCCGAAGAACTGTTCCTCGATACCTTCCAACGTATCGGTATGGCACCCTTCAAGGAGCGCGTTTATGCAGCGGCTAATTAAAAACGGCGAAATCATCGATGAAAGCTGGCACCTGCTGGATAAGGACGCCACTTTGGATGGCATGTCTAACTGCGATGATCTGATCGTCCCGCTGGGTCTGTGGCTTGAGCACGCACATGCCCTTAAAGCGCGCGACGGCGGTCTTGGCGTATGGCTTGACAGCGATGAACACGTGGAAGAGATCGCCGACGACCTGCCGCATTTTCAAGTAATCGCGCTTAATTTCCCGGTGTTCAGCGATGGGCGCAATTACTCCAATGCGCGCCTGCTGCGTGACCGTTATAAGTATGCGGGCGAAGTCCGCGCTATTGGCGATGTGCTGCGCGACCAGCTCTTCTTCATGCGCCGTTGCGGCTTCGATGCGTTTGCGCTACGCGCAGATCGTGACGCTGTAGAGGCACTGGAAAGTTTCAAGGATTTCTCTGACACTTACCAAAGTGCTACCGATCAGCCGCTGCCGCTATTTAGGCGTCGCCAGAGCTAATCAGAAAATCAATAAAAAACCCGCCTAGGCGGGTTTTTTATTGCGTCGAAGAACCTGCCAATCAGGCCATATTCACCAAGGTTCTACCGACCATTTTGCCGCCCAGAATACGCTCTATCTCGGCAGGCAAGTCGGCGAGGGTGATTTCATGCACCAACTCGTTCAAATCCAGCTTCCACTGCACTGAGAGACGGTCCCACATAGACGCCTTGACTACCAACGGCTGCTCAACCGAATCAATTCCCAGCAGATTCACGTTACGGAGAATGAACGGGAAGACATTGCCTTGAAATTGACCGCCAGCCGTCAAACCACAGCAGGCAACGCTGCCGCCATAACGCAGCGCCTTGACTACGTTGAACAGAATTTCGCCGCCCACTGTATCTACCGCCCCAGCCCACTGCTCTTTCAACATCGGCTTCTCTTTGCCGGCTTCCAGTGCGGTGCGGTCAACAATCTGCTTTGCACCCAACCGGGTCAGAAATTCGGCTTCCTGTGCTTTACCGGTAGCTGCAGCCACTTCATAGCCCAAGCTGGACAGCAGCGCCACCGCGATGCTGCCAACCCCACCGGTAGCACCAGTAACCAGCACAGGGCCCTGCTCAGGCAGGAGCCCTGCCTGTTCAAGCTTGTCCACGCAAAGCGCCGCGGTCAGGCCAGCGGTACCCAGTATCATGCTCTCGCGCAGGGACAGCCCTTCTGGGCGCTTCAGCACCCAAGCAGCAGGTACGCGGATGTACTGACCAAAGCCGCCATCAGTATTCATGCCCAAGTCATAACCGGTCAGAATGACCTCATCACCGACACTCAATTCCGCAACCGAGCTGGCCTCCACAACGCCCGCGGCATCAATGCCTAGGGTATGCGGGAAGTTACGGGAAACGCCCTTGTTGCCCGATGCAGACAAGGCGTCTTTGTAATTTAGCGATGAGTACTGCACGCGAATCAGAACATCGCCTGCCGGCAAATCATCAATATGACGACTAGTCACCGAGGAAACGTAATTGCCAGCTTCTTCGCTGACAACCAAAGCTTTGAATTCGGACATAATTCGCTCCTACCAGAATCGTTGGTTATTAAAACGCGACACCCAAGTCAGCAACAGCCTGTCTGCCGCCTGAGCCATCCCACCGGATAGTCGGTCTTGCAGGCGCTTGCGTTGCACGTAATTCAACTCGAATACATCTGCATCACGGACGCGCTCGCTCAGGTACTGGTCACTGGTTTTAACCTCATCGGCCAGATTATTGTCCAAGGTCTCGCTACCAAACCAGACTTCACCGGTAGCTACCGCCTCAATATCCAAACTCGGGCGATAACGGGAAACGAAGCGCTTGAAAAGCTGATGAATATTCTCCAGATCTTCCTGAAATTTCTCTCTTGCCTTGTCGTTATTCTCACCGAATACCGTCAACGTGCGTTTGTATTCACCCGCGGTGAGCATCTCAAAATCAACATCGTGCTTTTTTAGCAGTCGATTGAAGTTGGGTAACTGCGCGACCACGCCGATGGAGCCAAGCATTGCAAAAGGCGCGACCAAAATGCGGTCAGCGATACAGGCCATCATATAGCCGCCGCTGGCTGCCACTTTGTCCACCGTAATGGTCAATGGGATACCCGCATCGCGAATACGCACCAACTGTGACGCGGCAAGACCATAAGCATGCACCATGCCGCCGCCGCTCTCCAATCGCACCAGAATCTCATCCTGCTGCCGCGCCAAACCCAAGACTGCCGTCACTTCATGACGCAGATTTTCCAAAGCACTGGCTTTGATGTCGCCATGAAAGTTAAGCACATAGAGGCGCCCTTTAGCATCGTGGTCAGCCGACTTGGCTTTAGTCTTGGCTTCCTGCTTAAGTTGCTTTTCCTGTGCTTTGCGCGCGACTTTGCTCAGCACCACCTGCCCCAAGCGTTCAGCCATACGATTGAATTTATCATTCACGCGCACCACGCTTAGCGTGCCTTCGCTACGCCGCGTGCGGCCTTTACTGGCGGCAATTACCAGCACGATCAACACCACGACAACCAACACCGTTAAGGCTTTAGCCAGAAAGAAAAAATATTGATCAAACCATTCCACAGGCATCTCCAGAGTCAGCTAGCTAATTGCTTTCGCGCTCTAGCATACAGGATGCGCGCTGGCCGCGAACATGCCGAGCCGCAGCAAATTCAAACGCTTGTATGATTTTTTGTTGACAGCCTTGTGGCTCTCAACCTAACCTCAGTGCAGATTCGAAATAAGGCAGAACATTGTGGGCAGTATCTACCTCATCCGGCACGGCCAGGCTTCACTCGGTGCAGCCAACTACGACGTACTCTCACCTCTAGGAGTGCAACAATCAAAACTCTGTGGTGAGTTCTATCAACAACATGGTTTGCGTTTTGATCGGTGTTACGCCGGTGAGATGCAGCGCCAGATAGACACCGGTCGCCATGCCCTTGCCGCTATGCAGCAACCTGATACGGTCATTAATATCGACGCGGCTTTCAACGAATACCACTCTGACCAGGTAGTGAGCACTTACCTACCCAAGGTCGTTGAACGTTTTCCGGAGGCCGAGTTTTACATTAAGAACGCTGGCCAATACCGCAAGGAATTTCAGCGCGTATTCAGCAGCGCGATTACCCTATGGATTACCGATGAAAGCGGCAGCACCGATTGCCCACCTTGGTCTGCCTTTGTTGAGCAGGTACGGGGCGGCTTGCAACGCGTCATGGCAGACAATGCTGGCAGCGGACAAAACATTGCCATCTTCACCTCGGGCGGCACCATTACTGCGGCCCTGCAACTCATCACCCAAATGCCAGCCACCAGTGCTTTTGAGCTGAACTGGCAGATAGTGAATACCTCTGTAAGCCGTCTACAATACCGTAAGGACCAATTAAGCTTGGCTGCTTTCAATAGCCAGGCTCATCTTGATGTCCACCAGCGGTCCGAATGGGTGAGCTACAGATAACCCGGCCGGCACACTTAACCTCAATTAAGTACCGTCCACCCAATCCAGCAAAGGAACGACAGATGACTAGCGTTGCAGAAATCACCAGCAAGATGGAAACCAAGTTCAACTCAGCCGCTGCCGCTGGCCTGGATCTGGTCTTCCAGTTCAACATCGAAGACGACGAAAACTTCAACGTTACTGTCAAAGACGGCACTTGCGCCGTGGCACAGGGCAATGTTGAAGACCCCAACGTCACTCTGATCATGGACAAGGAAACTCTGGTTGGCGTCATGACCGGCGAGACCGATGGCATGCAAGCATTCATGTCCGGCAAGCTGCGCGCCGAAGGTGACATGATGTTGGCACTTAAGCTGGGCGAACTATTCCCAGCTTGATAAGCGTCAGATAAAAAAACCGGAGCTTAGTCTCCGGTTTTTTTATGCTCGCAAGACGTTGCCATAGACCGCACTCATTAGGCTGCAACACCCATTCTGATTAAAGCTTATCAGCCTTGTTCACCCGCCAAGGGTGGATTAGATTAGTCCATTGCATCAGCGCCGCTGGGGCTAAATTCCCAGTAGGGTTGAACTCGCTTTAACGGCACACTGCCCGGTACACAATAAGGATTACACCTATGCAAAAGACCCAACTATTTGATCTCGACGGCAAGATTGCCCTGGTAACTGGTGCCAGCCGCGGCATCGGCGAAGCCATCGCCAAGCTACTCGCACAACAAGGCGCACACGTAATCGTTTCCAGCCGCAAGATCGATGGTTGCCAGGCCGTTGCTGATGCCATCACAGCTGCCGGCGGCAAGGCCAGTGCCATGGCGTGCCACATCGGCGAAATGGACCAGATCGTCGCTACCGTTGCCGCCATTCGCGAGCAGTTCGGTAAGCTAGACATTCTCGTCAATAACGCTGCGACCAATCCTTATTTCGGCAACGTGCTGGATACCGATCTATCTGCCTTCCAGAAAACCGTAGACGTGAATATCCGTGGTTACTTCTTTATGTCGGTCGAGGCCGGCAAGTTGATGCGCGAAAATGGCGGTGGCGCGATTCTTAACGTGGCTTCAGTAAACGGTTTAGTGCCCGGCGAAATGCAAGGCATTTACTCCATCACCAAAGCTGCCGTAATCAATCAGACCAAAGTTTTTGCCAAGGAATGTGCTCAGTTCGGCATTCGCTGCAACGCCTTGCTACCAGGTCTGACCGATACCAAATTCGCCTCAGCGCTGACTACCAACGATGCCATTCTTAAATCTGCTCTGCAGCGTATCCCACTGCGCCGCGCAGCTGATCCGTCAGAAATGGCAGGGACTGTGTTGTATCTGGTAAGCGATGCATCCAGCTATACCACAGGCACCGCTATCAACGTTGATGGCGGTATGTTGGCGTAAGCTAGCGAGTACTGCAGGAAGGAGTCGCATACCCGCCGGGCAAACCGGCGGGTATTATCAGTTAAAGCGTTTCAGCGCGGCCGTTGCAGCAGGATTAAGCGGCACGGGTGTCAGTCCCGTAGGCCCTAGCTCCAAGGAGAAGCGCGCACCATCCACCAGCGGGATAAAACGCACCTCAAACGCATCAGCCTCAATCACACGATGCACTTCCATACTGTCTATCCAGGCCCACAGGTCGCGCCAAGGCGGCGTACTGTGCAGGTTAGGTAGCAGCTCACTGCCAATTGCACTGCTGTCGCGCTCCTGCTCCAAGGCAAGATAACGTCCTAGCAGGCGATGCAGCCGGTAGCCATCAACCAGCCCCAGAGCACTGGGCAGGCCATGCCAGCGCAATACTTCAACCTCAAGCTCCCACAGGTCACCCGCAATACGTACGGTTTCATTACCCTGCGGGCCGTTGAGCACCGCCTCGTATTGTTGATTACCTATTTTACTGAAGCTCAGCGTGCCAACGGTGGCCGCCTTGGGCTCAATTTCGGCAAAATGCTGCAGGTCCCACGCAGCCAGCCCAAGTCCTGCAGCCACTGCCAATAACGCCAGCAGCAAGTTGCCTTTAAGCCAACTGAGCACCCACTGCAGACGCCAGCCAAAGCGCAGTGCCAGCAGCGCCAGCAGCCCCGCTACACAACCAAGAAGAATCGCCAAGCCGAGATATTGCATACGCGCTCCCTGGTCCGCTCAGGCGGGCACGGGAGGGGCTTCTTTACCCTCCCGGCGCGCCAGATAACAATCGATCAACCAACGCGATATGGTGCCACGTGGCGGAATGCTCGGCAGTTCATCCACCGACCACCAGTGTGCTTCTTCAATTTCACCCGGTTGCGGCACAATCTCGCCGCCGGCGTATTCGGCATGAAAGCCCAGCATCAAGGAGTTGGGGAACGGCCAGTTCTGACTACCAAGATACTGCAGGTTAGTTACCT
Organism: Halopseudomonas sabulinigri; assembly: GCA_011053055.1. Lineage (GTDB taxonomy): Bacteria > Pseudomonadota > Gammaproteobacteria > Pseudomonadales > Pseudomonadaceae > Halopseudomonas > Halopseudomonas sabulinigri_A. The sequence continues at coordinate 128,695 of DRHT01000051.1, forward strand.
CCAGATTGACCTCTTCCTTTACCTCACGGTGCAGGCAGTGCTCAACCGACTCGCCGGGCTCAATGAACCCCGCCAAGGTACTAAAAAAACCGGGTGGGAAATGCGGTGAGCGTGCCAACAGCACCTGATCGCCGTGGGTGATCAGCACAATGATACAAGGTGCGATCTTGGGATACTCACGGCGCTCACACGACAAACATTCCATGGCTCGTTCGTCGCTGCGTAACTGCATCGGCTGTCCGCAGCCACCGCAAAACTGGTGCGTTTGATACCACGCATTGAGCTGCTGCGAGAAGCCCAACAGCCGAAAAAGTTGATCATCAATTTGACCAATCAAACTCCGCAGTCCATGCCAGCTAAGCCCTGGCATACCTATGCTCTCATGCAGGCAGATTAGCTCGCAGCGACGACCATCAACGAGACCCAAATTTAAGCGGTGAGCGCTATCACCAAAGTAGATAGCCTGATCAATATCATGCAGCAAACTGCCAGCGTACATCGCGAACTGATTCTGATAGATCACTACAACCAGCGCTTCAGACGAGCCACTACGCTCAAAACTGACTGCTGGCTCAAACTGACGAATAGAGCTCATTACGACTTGGCCTCCGATACGGCATAACCCAACTCAGCCAAGCTTTCTTCCGCCAGGGTCAACACATCACCGGTAGCTACCGCCGCGCGCTCGGCTGATTCAAGATAAAATTCGATACTGGTCAGTGCATCAGCCAGTACTTCAAGCTGTTGATCTTTCGGCACCTGCTTGCGCTCGAGCATGGTTTCGCGAATAAAACTGGCGGCCATGTGAATGACACTCGCTGCGCGACTCATGCCCAAGAACACCAAACCACCGCGCACTGTCTCCAATGAAGGCGGTACGTTCAACAGATGCATGGCATCGTTACCGGACTCCATGTACGCGGTGATCGCGCGTTTGGCCAATGCCAACCCAGCTTGTGACTCTTCGATCAGTACGATACGAGCCTCTTTTAACTCCAGCGGCTCGCTGAAACCATCAGGACCACTGGCGCCGCTCTCACCTTCCTCCGCATGGGCATCCAGGTAATTAACCGCTGTCTCTGCACGTAATACTGCATCCGCCACATGCTCGAGAGTTTCCAGCGATTGCGGCTGCTCACCACTCCACCCGGCAATCTGGCCACACACCGCTTGAATCGCCTTGGCCTCAGCATGCAAGTCGAGCATGCCCAGGGTTTTCCAAAGCCGCTCAAGACCGGTACACAGGGTTTCCAATGACTGCTCGGCGTCGCCAGCGTTGCGCGCCAGTAGATCCAGTAAGTCTTTTATCGCAGTTATTTCTTCACGTAGCGCTTCAGCCACAGAGTGCATGACATCAACGCCCGGACCGCGTAAGCGCCCAAAGGCATTTTCAATTTCCAGTTCGGTAAAACCGGGATCAGGCAGTTGATAAGCTTGCACCACCTCCTGACTGCGCGAGCAATTACCGTCAGCCAGGGCCACTAAATATAGGAGCTCGTGCATTAGCAACGCGTTGACGCTATCAACGCTGCCCTGCGCAGCACGCTTTATCTCGCGATCAAGCATCGAGAACAACCGCTTGCGCGGGGCGGTCAGAGCCAGCGGCGTTTGCTCAATGGCCTCCAAAGCAGCTCCGGCGACCCAACACAGTGTAGCTGTGTGCGGACCAAGGCAACTTTCAAAACGTTGCAGCGCGCGCTGCATCAAAGGAGTCGCTGCCGCCAGACCGTCTTCGCGAATCAACCCCAACAGCCCCAGCTGGTACATCTGGCGCAAACGGTTGAATACCTTGGTATCCATGGAGTCCTGACTACCGGAGCGAAAGTTCGCGGGTAAGCCCGCAACCGGAAGGGGGTAAAAGTGGCTTTGCGGCAAAGCAGGTACGCCGGGGCGGTGCGCACGCAACTGATTGATGGTCGGCAGCAGTAGCTCAGGGCGCTCGCGGCCGCTTTGCCGCGCCTGATCCAGATATCGCTCAAGCAAAAACAGCGAGTCGCACAACGCTGACAACTGCTCATTGCGCTCATCGCCATCGTGTGTCGGAATATCGGTCGCTAATGAGATCATCTCATCGAGCATCTCGGCGGCGCCCTTCAGCTCAATCAATGCGAGCGTGCCGCGCAGCTGTTGCAGCCCTTCTATGGACTGCTGCAACAGGTTGCCGTTCTGCCTGTCATCAAGGAACTGCTGCAGCAGATCCTCTACCTCACCCATGCTGGCGAAGAGTTCATCCCTGACAAGATCTAGTGACGTGGTACCGGTTAACATAGCATTCAGTCTCCCACCATCCCTGCGTACGTCTGAAGTCGCTTAGTCGGCAAACTCGGGAGTTTGCTTACTCATATGTGCGGCCATCGCTATTTGCATATCTTCAGACTGCAACATTGCTGCATTCCAGGTTGCGATGTAATTGAGCCCATCTTCAACGCTGTGGTCGCGGCTGAAGCGAATCATTTCCTTGGTGCCACGAATCGCCACGGGCGATTTTGCGGCAATGCTCTGCGCCACTTCCATGACACCAGCAATCAGCTCAGCGTGGTCTGCATAGGTGCGATTAACCAAGCCAATGCGCGCAGCTTCAACTCCATAAACGGGGCGGCCGGTATAGGCCATTTCCCGCATCATGCCATCCCCAATAACCCGCGGCAATCGCTGCAGAGTGCCCACATCAGCGGCCATCCCCATGTCGATTTCCTTGATCGAGAAATGCGCGTCTTCTGTCGAATAGCGCATATCGCAGGCAGTAATAAGGTCAATCGCACCACCGATGCAATAGCCGTGTACAGCGGCAATCACCGGTTTGCGGCAATGATCAATCACATTGAAGGAATGTTGCAGGTGCAGCACATGGCGGCGGATGGTTTCAGCCTTGCGGGCGATGTCTTTACTCATCTGCGAGGAGGCCTGACCCAGCATAGTCAAATCAATGCCGGCGGAAAAATGCTTGCCTTCACCCGAAATGATTGCGCAACGAATGCTATCGGTTTCATCGACCCAACCAAAAACCTCAATCATTTCAGCCCAGAACTCGCGATTCATCGCGTTGATTTTTTCCGGGCGATTGATACGGATATGAGCCACTTTGCCGATCTGATCGACCAGCAATGTCTTGAATTCAGGCATACTCGACCTTCTTTTTATGTAAGCAAATTCACCAGACGGCCGGTTAATGCGAAGCATGCCCGACCTTTTCATCTGCACGACTATATCAAGCTAAAAGCAGAACACCATAACCAATCACTGAAGAATATGGGCCAAGGTACTGAAAAGGCGCAGAGCTTGTGTCTGAGATCGCTTTAATTCTCAACCTATTCCGGTACTATCGCCCAGCTTGAAAACCAAGCAGCGCGCTGCCAACTGCGCTAAAAACAAGGAAGGCAAAGAATAAGATTCAGGTCATTAAGCCTGCTTTTTCTCCATAACACATGACAGGAACTTCATCATGTCTGACGCCATGTTACCGGCACTGGGGCATAACTTTCTCGGCCAGGCTCCCAACTGGTACAAACGCACCATAGTCGCCTTTCTGCTAATCAATCCCGCACTGCTCTGGATGCTTGGCCCTTACGTGACCGGCTGGGTGCTGGTGCTGGAGTTCATTTTCACCTTGGCGATGGCGCTGAAGTGCTACCCGTTGCTTCCGGGCGGCCTCTTGGCCATCGAAGCCCTGTTGATTGGCATGACCTCCCCGGACGCGCTTTATAAGGAGGTACTGACCAACTTTCCGGTGATTCTGCTGCTGATGTTCATGGTGGCCGGCATCTACTTTATGAAAGATCTGTTGTTACTGACTTTCACCAAGCTGATTCTCGGTGTGCGGTCCAAGTCGTTATTAGCTTTGTTGTTCAGCTTGGTCGCGGCGGTACTTTCTGCGTTCTTGGATGCCCTGACAGTAACCGCCGTCATCATTAGCGTGGCGGTCGGCTTCTATGGGGTCTATCACAAAGTCGCCTCCGCTGGAGCGGGCACCGACACCCAGGATGGCGCCCCGGTAGAAGATCCTCTACACCGCGAGCACCTTGAAGAATTCCGCGCGTTCCTGCGCAGCCTGCTGATGCACGGCGCCGTGGGTACGGCCTTGGGGGGTGTTTGCACCTTGGTCGGCGAGCCACAGAACCTACTGATTGCTGGCGTAGCAGGCTGGGACTTCATCGAGTTTTTCCTGCTGATGGCTCCGGTTAGCATGCCGGTACTGGTCGCCGGACTACTCACTTGTCTGGCCCTGGAGAAGACCGGCTGGTTTGGGTATGGCGCGCGCCTACCCCGCCCGGTGCGCAATGTGTTGGAGGAGTTTGCAGCCGCCGAACAGCTCAAACGCAAGGCCCCACAGAAAGCCGCATTAATGGTGCAAGGGCTGGCAGCTATATTACTGGTCGCCGGTCTGGCCCTGCATTTAGCGGAAGTCGGCTTCATCGGACTAATGGTGATCATTTTGATCACCTCCTTCAACGGGATCATCGATGAGCACCAAATTGGCAAATCCTTCCAAGAGGCCCTGCCCTTCACCTCTTTGTTAATAGTGTTTTTTGCGATTGTTGCGGTCATCCACGAGCAACACTTATTCAGCCCGATCATCCACGCAGTGTTGGCTTTACCCGCTGAGAGCCAGCCGAGTATGTTCTTCCTAGCCAACGGCATACTGTCGATGATCAGCGACAACGTTTTCGTCGCTACTGTCTACATATCAGAAGTGAAAGAAAGCCTGGATAGCGGCGCCATCAGCCGCGAACAGTTTGAGCGCTTGGCCATCGCCATCAATACCGGCACCAATCTGCCCAGCGTTGCTACGCCCAACGGCCAGGCTGCCTTCCTATTCTTGCTAACCTCGGCGGTCGCGCCTTTGGTGCGGCTATCTTATGGGCGCATGGTTGTCATGGCTCTGCCCTACACCCTGGTGCTAGGCGGCGTCGGCCTACTGGCAGTCAGCCTGTGGATTTGAGGCAAGCATTTTAAGGCAATAAAAAAGGCCAGCGCTGTATGCGGCTGGCCTGTTACTAAGAACCACACAACTGCAACTTACTACTCAGCAGCCGGCGCGCCCTTCCACAGCGCAAAGCCGGCTGATTGTTCAATCGCAGTCAAGCGCTCTTCATGACCTTCCAGCTCTTCCGCGCTCGCACGCAAGACCGTGAGCCCTGCTCGCATGCCGGGGTCAAGCCGTCGAATACTGCTGGCAGAGTCACTGCCGTCGGCATTACTTTGGCCGTTAGCCGCTAGCGACAGCGCCGTCTGGCCGCCAGTCATCAGCAAATAAACATCAGCCAGAATCTCGGCATCAAGCAAGGCGCCGTGCAAGTCGCGCTGGGAGTTGTCTACCCCATAACGCTTACAGAGTGCATCCAGGCTGTTGCGCTGCCCCGGATGCTTCTCCCTTGCCATCCGCAGGGTATCCAGCACGTCGCAGTGATCAGTTACTACGCCATGACCTTTTGCCATGCGGCCAAGCTCGGCGTCGATAAAACCAACGTCAAACGCTGAGTTATGAATAACCAAGCGGGCGCCGGTGATGAAGTTCATAAAATCATCGGCCACATCGGCAAACAGCGGCTTGTCTGCGAGAAACTCGCTAGAAATACCGTGTACCGCCTGCGCGCCTTCATCAATATCGCGCTGCGGATTGATGTATACGTGATAGTGCCGTCCGGTCAGCCGGCGGTCGATAACTTCGACACAGCCAATTTCAATGATCCGATGGCCTTCTTTGTGTTCGATACCCGTGGTTTCGGTATCCAGCACCACTTCGCGCATGCGTTACCCCTTCCGCTCATTCAATACGTGTTGCACACCCAGGTTTGCTAGTTCGTCAGCGATTTCATTCTCACGATGCCCGGTATGGCCGCGCACCCACCGCCACTCGACTTGATGCTGGCTGACCAGCTCATCCAGCTGCTGCCAAAGATCGACATTTTTTACCGGTTGCTTGCTGGCGGTTTTCCAGCCGCGCTTCTTCCAGTTGGCCATCCACTCACAGATGCCTTTCATCACATACTGCGAGTCCGTGGTCAGAATCACCTCGGCTGGACGTTTAAGGGCTTCGAGGCCACGAATCGCAGCCAGCAACTCCATACGATTATTAGTGGTGTTCAGCTCGCCGCCATAAAGGCTCTTTTCGTTCCCGCCAAGACGCAGCAGTGCACCCCAGCCACCAGGTCCTGGATTACCCTTGCAGGCGCCGTCGGTAAAAATCTCAATCGGTTGGGTCATTGCTATCTCGTTTATGCGTACGCCGACTGCTCGCAGCCAATGGTGGCAATGCGAGTGTCGGAAATGCCAAGCCACGTTGTCGTTGCGGCAACGCGCCATACATCTGCCGGCGCGCCAGCAGACAATAAAATCCGCCGCCGGGAAGCATCCGCCGCTGCCCCAACCGCTCGATAAAGGCGAGGCGCTGCAGCCAGGTCGGCGACATGAGCGGCGGACGATAGCACCCATCCAGCCGTTTCTCCACCGCAAAACCCAGCAACTCTAACCAATCAACCAGCCGCCCTGGACGCACGAAGCCCGCCTGCCCGAGCCAGTTTTGCCCGAGGTAATGCGGCGCCCCCCAGGTACTCAACGGATTAAAACCAAAGATCAGCATGTGGCCACCTGAACGCACCGTCTGACTTGCTTCGCGCAACAGTGTGCGCGGAGACAGGCTGAAGTCCAGGCCGTGATGCAGCACCACTGCATCCAGCGATTGCGGCGCGAACGGCCAACGCGCTTCTTCTACCGCTAGCGTACCCGCACGGCATTCCACATCCAGATGCCAGTGATTCCGTATGACCTGGTTGTCAGGGTCTAGGATCTCGGGCGCCAAACCGTACTGCACTAAATGCTGACCAAAGCACTGGGGCATCAGTTCGCGCTGCGCCGCGCGTTCAGATTCCAGCAGTAACTGTCCAGGCGCGGAATCCAGCCAACCACGGGCCTCGTGCAGCAGGCGCAACAAATCTGCCTGACTGATGGAGCGTGAAGGTTGCTGACGAGCCATGAATTCACCATAAAGGGGTTGGACTGTTAAGATGAATCTACAGATTAAGGAATAGGCTTGCCATGTCCACATTTATCGCGCTACCGGCATTTAACGACAACTACATCTGGCTGCTTTTGGCCGACGACGGTGAACGAGTCGCCGTCGTCGACCCCGGTGACGCCAAACCGGTGATCAATTGGCTTGGTAAACACCCGGAGTACCGCCTCAGCGACATTTTGATCACCCATCACCATCCAGATCATGTTGGTGGCGTTGCGGCGCTCAAAGCGGGCACCGGCTGCAAAGTGTGGGGGCCAGCGGCCGAGAATATCCCTGCTCGTGATCACGCACTCGAACACGGCGATACCGTTAAAATATTCGGCTTAAGTCTGCAGGTCATCGCTGTGCCGGGCCACACCCTTGGCCATATCGCCTTTTACTGCGAGAACAGTGGCGACCCTTGGTTGCTCAGTGGCGACACGCTGTTCGCTGGCGGTTGCGGCCGTCTGTTCGAAGGCACGCCAGCACAAATGCACGCATCGCTCAGTAGCTTGGCTGCTCTTCCGCCGCAAACCCGCATCTACTGTGCCCACGAGTACACCCAGGCCAACTTAAGGTTTGCCCACGCGGTTGAACCCGACAACAAAGACATCAAAGTACGCCTTGAGGTGGTTCAAGATCTGCGCGAAGCGGGTCGGATGACGCTACCCAGCGACCTCGCTCTGGAGCTGCGCACCAACCCTTTTTTGCGCGCCGATTGCGCAGCCGTTATAAGTGCTGCAAGCGCTCATTCCGGCTCACCGCTAAGCCCCGGTGTAGAGACCTTCGCGGCGATACGGGCATGGAAGGATAGCTTTTAACACGAACGCGTCTTGACCCCGTTGAGGTGACTCCATAAAATCACCCCCATTTTGTGGGGTCTTCAATGCGTTATTCGGTAATCACCATCTTGCCCAGGGCATGGGTGCTAGGCGCTCTGGCCGGGGCACTAGCACTCACTGGCTGTCAGACCACGGAGCGGTCGGATTACCGCGAGCTGGGGCAAACACAGCAGCCACAATGGCAACAAACGCTGCCCGCGCAACAGCCAATTCGCCCTAGCAACTCAGTCCTCAGTGTAGAACCACAAACACCTGCCACTCTTTGGGGCCGAATCCGCGATGGGTTTATGCTAGACCCCGCACTGATCGACAATCCCCGCATCGATCAACAACGCCTCGCCTTTGCCAGCCAGACCCGCTATTTCGAATTAGCCACCCCTCGTGCACAACGCTACATCTACTACGTCGTACAACAGCTCGAAGAGCGTGGTATGCCGCAGGAGTTGGCGCTGCTGCCCTTTATCGAGAGTGCTTACAATCCCCAAGCGCTATCCAGCGCCAAGGCAGCCGGCCTGTGGCAATTTATTCCCTCCACAGGGCGCAACTTTTCGCTGCGCCAGGACTGGTGGTATGACGGGCGCCGCGACGTGACCGCTTCCACCCAGGCGGCGCTAGACTATCTGAGCCTGCTGCACGATTACTTTGACGGCGACTGGTTGCTGGCCCTGGCAGCTTACAACTGTGGCGAAGGCTGTGTAGGTCGAGCGGTCAAACGCAACGAATCCCTAGGCCTGCCGACTGATTACTGGAATTTGCAGCTGCCGCGCGAAACCCAGAACTACGTACCCAAGTTGCTGGCTTTAGCGCAGATCATCGACAGTCCAACCTCCTACGGCACCCACCTGCCCGACCTGGCCAATGAGCCTTACTTCGCAGAAGTGACCGTCGATCAGCAGATCGACCTTTATAAAGTAGCCGAGCTAGCCGACATTCCGGCCGAAGAGCTGCTCAGCCTCAATCCGGCATTCAATCAGCGCGTTACCGCCCCACAGGGTGAGTATCAATTGCTGATCCCGATTGATCAGGCCGAGCAGTTTACCCAAGCATTGGCCGAGCTCCCGAATGACGAACGGGTCAATTACCAGCGCTATCAGGTGCGCCGCGGCGATACTCTCTCGCAGATTGCGCGCCGTTATCAGCTATCCGTTGGCGTGATCCGCGACACTAACGAGATTAATGGCAATCTGCTGCGCGTTGGCCAAACGCTGATGTTGCCGCAATTCGGTGACGGGCCAATTGAGCTACCTACCGCAGCCCAGACGCTGGCGTCCAACTCAGCACTGAGTTACCGCATCAAGCCGGGGGACAGCCTGTGGAGCATCGCGCGCGCGCATGGCACTACGGTCAATCATATCAAGCGCTACAACGAACTCAGCGATAACGCCCTCAGCGTGGGCTCTACGCTCATGCTGCCAGGCGGCAAAAGCAGCCAAGACAACCGCAGCGTGACCTACACGGTGCGCTCAGGCGACTCGCTATCCACTATTGCTGAACGTTTCAATGTGCAGATCGACAACATCCGCAACTGGAACAAACTTGAGCGCTATCTGCAGCCGGGGCAAGAGCTCACCCTGTTCGTGCCCTGATTGCGACGCAGGCCCTTCCGTCTCACCGACGGGAATGTTAGCGTTGGCAGCAATTGACGACACGCGGTCGGTTAGCCACTCCCTAGTGGGGTGAGCGCTGTCCGCCGCGCTGTCGCCCGCTGGCTTTTTCCGCGCAGGTATTCATGAAACTGCAGTTCCGCCCTACTCCCTTTCTTGTATTGCTGCTCTGCTGGCTGGTTACTCTGCCCGCCAATGCAGCCGTTCATACACAGCATGGCTACGCCCTTTACGGGTTGCCCAAGTATCCGGAAAATTTCAAACACCTGGATTACGTCAACCCGGACGCGCCCAAAGGCGGCACTTTACGGGTCATGGGGTCCGGCACCTTCGATACGCTCAACCCCTATACGCTTAAGGGGACTAGCCCAATCAATACCGGCGACTTCGCCCAATTTGGCATTAGCGAACTAAACGAGCCGTTGATGGCGGGCAGTGGCATATATGACCCGTCAGGTGATGAGCCTTATTCCTCTTACGGCTTAGTCGCCGAGACTTTGGAGTTTGCCGACAATCGCAGCTGGGTAGTGTTCAACCTACGACCGGAAGCGCGTTTCCATGACGGCACGCCGATGACCGCCAAGGACGTAGAATTTACCTATCGACTGTTGAAAGAAAAGGGCCACCCAAACTATCGCTCCATGCTGCAAGATATAGAGCGAATCGACATTCTGGGTGAGCGCCGTATTCGCTTCGTTTTCTCACGGCCCAACAACAGTCTATTGATCCTGCGCCTCGGTGAATTGCCGGTTCTGCCAGAGCATTACTGGAAAGACCGCGAGTTCACTGAAACCACCTTTCAACCCGGCCTGAACAGTGGCCCCTATCGCATAACCCGCGTCGATCCCGGCCGTAGTCTGGTTTATGAACGGGTGAAGGATTATTGGGGTGCCGACCTGCCGATCAACCGGGGAAAATACAATATTGATCGCATGCAGGTGGAGTTTTATCGCGACAACAGCGTCGCTTTTGAAGCGTTCAAGGCCGGCGAGTTCGACATGTACATCGACCACAAGGCGAGTAATTGGGCCAACGCCTACGACTTTCCGGCGGTCACCAATGGCGATGTGCTTAAACGCGCGATTTCCCACGAAATTCCCAGCTCCACACAGGCGCTGTTTTTCAATACCCGGCGACGGCCCTTTGATAGTCTCGAATTGCGCAAGGCACTGGGTATGCTATTCGACTTTGAATGGTCCAATCGGGTGCTCTTTTATGGCGCCTATCAGCGTTCTTTGAGCTACTACCCAAACAGCCCCTTCAGCGCCACCAACCTTCCCGCCGGACAGGAATTTCTTTACCTCTCGCCACACCGCGAGGAACTACCGCCGGAACTCTTCCTGCAACCCTTCAGTCTACCGGTCACCGATGGCCGCGGCATCCCGCGTGAAACGCTGCGCCAAGCGATTGATTTGTTTGATCAGGCTGGCTGGGAGTTGCGCAACGGCCGCCTGGAGAACAGTGACGGCAAGCCGCTGGTCTTTGAAATATTGCTGGCAAACTCGAGCTTGGAACGCATCCTGCAGCCCTACCGGGCCAACCTGGCGCGACTGGGCATAGACATGCACATTCGCACCGTGGATCGCGCCCAATACAAGGCGCGGCTGGATCAGTTTGATTACGACATGATGCTGGGCACGCTGCCGCAGGGGCTATCACCGGGGCTGGAGCAACTCAGCTACTTTCATTCCAGCCAGCGCAACGTCAAGGGTAGTCGTAACTACGCCGGTGTTAATAACCCGGTAGTCGATGACCTGATCGATAAATTAAGTGGCGCCACCAGTCGCAGTCAGCAGGTGGCTGCCACCCGCGCTTTAGACAGGGTACTGCTGTGGAATCACTATACAATCCCGAACTGGTATATAAACTACCACCGCATCGGCTATCGCAGCTGGCTGCAGACGCCAGATATACCGCCCTATTCGCTGGTTATTCGCAGCTGGTGGAAAGAGCCTGCGGCACACTAGAACAACAAGGTCTCTGAATGCATCTCTCGCTGAAATCCGTTTGTTTGGCTTTGTTTGCTTGCTATACCGCCGCGGCCGCTGCCAGCCAGCCAGAACCGCAGCATGCGTTAACACTTTACGATGAAGCGCCCAAATATTCGGCGGACTTTCAGCACTTTGATTACGTCAACCCAGACGCGCCCAAAGGCGGCACCCTGCGCCTGTCGGGTTTCGGCAGCTTTGACTCACTTAACCCGTACATCAGCCGCGGCACCTCTGCTGATAATTTGAATCTAATTTACGACACCCTGACTTTCCATTCCTTGGATGAGCCTTTCACCGAGTACGGCCTGATTGCCGAAAGCATGGAAAAAGCCGAAGACGGCACTTGGGTGCGTTTCCACCTGCGCCCTGAGGCACGCTTCCAAGACGGCAAACTCATTACGGCCGAAGATGTTGTCTTTACTTTCAACACCTTGATCGAGCACGGCGCTCCGTTCTACCGGGCTTACTACAGCAACGTGCAAGAAGTCGTTGCAGACGACCCACAAACAGTCACCTTCCGCTTTCATCACGGCAACAACCGCGAGCTGCCGCTGGTGCTAGGCCAGTTGCCGGTTCTGCCGAAACATTATTGGCAAGGACGCGACTTCACCAAGGGCTCACTCGACATCCCCGTGGGCAGCGGCCCCTACCAGATCGATAACGTGCGTGCGGGCCGTAGCATCAGCTTCAAACGTAACCCCGATTACTGGGCTGCTGAGCTGCCCGTTCAGCGTGGCTTCAACAATTTTGACCGCGTAATAGTCGATTACTTTCGTGATGGCAGCGTAACCCTGGAAGCTTTCAAGGCCGGACAGTTCGATTTTAACCAGGAGATGGCCGCAAAAAATTGGGCCATCGGCTACAACAGTCCCGCCCTCAGCGACGGCCGCATCATTAAAGAAGAAATCCCCAACAACAACACCCAGGGCATGCAGGGTTTTGTCTTCAATCTACGCAAACCGCATTTTGCGGATGTGCGGGTACGTAAAGCCATCAGCCTGCTTTTCGATTTCGAATGGGCCAATTCCAAACTGTTCCATGGCGCCTACACTCGCACTGCCAGCTACTTTGACAACTCCGAACTGGCAGCCCAGGGCGAGCCAAGTGCGGCCGAACTTGAACTACTTGAGCCGCTGCGCGAGCAACTGCCACCAGCCGTGTTCGGCCCCGCCTATGTGCCGCCGAAGACCGACGGTAGCGGCAATCTGCGAGACCAGCGTCGCGAAGCCTATGCGCTGTTGCAGGACGCCGGCTGGAAGATTGTCGACGATCAATTGGTCAATGCCGAAGGCGAGCCGCTGAGCTTTGAGTTTCTGCTTGTGCAGCCCGAATTTGAACGCGTCATGCTGCCGTTCAAGCGCAACCTGGCATCACTCGGCATTAACCTGACCTTACGCCGGGTCGATGTATCCCAGTACATCAACCGGTTGCGCTCCCGCGACTTTGATATGGTCGTCAGTGGGTTCGGACAATCCAACTCCCCTGGCAACGAGCAGCGTGAATATTGGCATTCTTCCAGCGCCGACAACTCAGGCAGCCGCAATCTGATGGGATTAAAAGATCCCGCCATCGATGCACTGGTCGAAGGGCTGGTGCAGGCAGATACCCGCGAATCACTGGTTACCCATACTCGCGCGCTAGATCGCGCATTACGCGCACAGCACCTGATGGTTCCCAATTGGTACACCCGCTTTTATCGCGTCGCCTACTGGGACAAATTTGCCCATCCGAAAGTAGCGCCCGATTACGATGTGGGCCTGTTCACCTGGTGGGTAGACCCAGCCAAATCGGCGGCCGCCATCCCAGACAATGAAGTACCCGTCGTCACCACGCCCGTCAGCGAGGAAGATTAAGCATGCTGGCTTACATCGTCCGCCGCCTGCTGCTGATCATACCCACGCTGTTTGGCATTCTGCTGATCAACTTTTTGATCATTCAGGCGGCACCGGGTGGCCCGGTTGAGCAGATGATTGCCAATTTGGAGGGCTTCGAAGGCAGCGCTACCAGCCGCGTATCCGGTGGTGGCGGCGAAGTTGCCAGCGGCAGCAATTACCGCGGCGCGCAGGGTCTGGACCCGGACATCATTAAAGAAATCGAAAAGATGTACGGTTTCGACAAACCGGCACATGAACGCTTCTGGTTGATGATCAAGGGCTATGCAACCTTCGATTTCGGCGACAGCTTCTTCCGCGATGCCAAGGTGACCGACCTCATACTTGAGAAGATGCCCGTTTCCATCTCCCTTGGCTTGTGGACCACCTTGCTCACCTACCTGATCTCCATTCCGCTGGGCATACGCAAGGCCATTAAACATGGCTCGGCCTTCGATATCTGGACCAGCTCACTCATCATTGTCGGTTATGCCATTCCCGGCTTCCTACTGGCGATCCTCTTGATCGTGGTATTCGCTGGCGGCAGCTATCTCGATTGGTTCCCGCTACGCGGCTTGACCTCCAACAACTTCGAGCAGATGAGCACCTGGGGGCAGATCGGCGACTATTTCTGGCATTTGGTGCTACCCATCTTTGCGATGGTGGTCGGCAGCTTCGCCACCCTGACCATGCTGACCAAGAACTGCTTCCTTGATGAGATTGGCAAACAGTACGTCACCACTGCCCGCGCCAAAGGCCTTTCGGAGAGCCGGGTGCTGTATGGCCACGTTTTCCGCAATGCCATGCTGCTGATCATCGCCGGTTTTCCGTCCGCA
>DRHT01000052.1 GCA_011053055.1 Halopseudomonas sabulinigri
GCTTATACCGAATACCCTGATCAGCAATGATCAGGGTATTTTTTTGCGCGTAATAAACCACAGCGGTGAGAGTACCGGAGTGCCGGCCACCGGAGTGCCGGCCAAATCATCGTCAAGCGCTTACACCAAAACCCCGGTTATCGAATCAGAAATAAGGTCGTGTGGTTCATCTTTGCGCGGCGGAAAATGGTCCGGCGAGTACTCTGTCAGCAAGCCTATTACCACCAAATCAATTTTAGGTTTCAGAGCTTTAAATTCTCGGGCACGACAATTTTTTGTGATCGTCTTGTGATAGATCGTTAATTTCCACGCTAATTTCCTGCTTTCAGGGGATGGCACGACAGCTTTATTTTGTTCTATGATTTACGCGCCCGACGCAGGATCGCTCGGTGTAAAGGACCCTCCGCCAAGATGGCGGTTATTGTGATGAAATGGAGACTTACTAGGATGTTTAAAAAAGCACTATTTTCTGCCGCACTGATTAGCTTCGCATCTGCCTCTACAGTTCTGCATGCCCAAGAAGCCAAGCCATACTTATTTGTAAGTGGTGGTCAGTCTGATGCTGATGTGCCTAAGAGTGATCTAGATAACTTTTGGGGTGTTGGTCCTGGCATTAGCTCCTCCCTCGACACTGAAGATACCGCTTGGAAGATCGGTGCTGGATTGAAACTTAACCAGTACGTTGCTTTTGAGGCTGAGTACATTGATTTAGGTGAAGCAGCGTATAGCGCCACTGACGGAATCGATATTGCGCGCACTACCCTCGCTACCAAAGGTTATGGACTTAACACGGTTATCACCATGCCTTTAGATCGTTTTAGCCTTTCCGCAAAAGCGGGTTACCATCGGTTGGAAACGGAAGCTGACTTCAGCTTTTCTGGTTTTGACGTGATGAGTGAGTCGGTTGAGGAGTGGGTGTTGTCATGGGGGCTTGGTGCTGGTTTTAACTTGACCGAACACTTTATGGTTGTCGCGGAATTTGAGCGCTACCGTGATGTTGCGGATGAATATGATGTTGATCTGATGTCGGCAGGTTTGCGTTACAACTTCTGATCAGCTCTAAGTGGAAATGCTCCAAAAAAGAGAGGCTTTAGCCTCTCTTTTCATTGGCGTTGAGGATCAACGTTGAATGCTCAAGACTTGCTCATGAGTTGACGCAGCGCTTCAAGAATGTAGCGAGTATCCGCTGAGTTACGCCCAGGCGCTCCGGCGCAATGCCCCCATTCGGATTGCAGCGGATGAAAGGTCGCATCGACCATTTGTTCGGCTTCGTTTTGCGCATCTTCTGCGGTGAAATAAAAGTCGGTGGAGCTGGGCATGATAAGGGTGTTGGCTTTTATGGCTTTCAGTGCCTGAGCCATGTCTCCGTTGAAGCGGGAGTTATTACTGATGTCGCCGCATTTCCAGGTATGCAGCACAGCAAGCAGGTTATTGGCATCTTGTTGCAGGTGATCCGCTTCCCAAAAGTTTAGCAGTTGCTCGATTGAGTCGAAGCCAAGCTCTCTATAGGTTTGGTTGCGGAAAAACGCTTGGCTGTATGCCCAGCCCGCATAGACTCGGCCGAAGGCTTTCAGGCCGGCGGCGGGTGGCTTTTGATAATTCCCTCCCTGCCAAGCGGAGTCGCAAGTTAGCGCGGCTTTTACGCCTTCCAAGAAGACCTGGTTATGTGGCCAACAGTGCGCTGTGGCGCAAATGGCGGCAACCCGCTTCACCTGTTGCGGGTAAAGACATGCCCACTGCAGCGCTTGCATACCTCCCATGGACCAGCCTGCGACAAGAGCTATGTCGGCAACAGAAAAACAACTTTCCAGCAGTTGATGCTGCAACTGTACGTTGTCGTACAGGCTGACGTACGGGAAGTTTGGTCCGCGATGTGATGGATGTGCATTGCTGGGGGAGGTTGATTGTCCGTTGCCGATCAGGTTGGGGATGACAATGCAGTGGCGTTCGGGGTCGATGGGGCCTTGCGCACCAATCAGGGGCAAGTTACCTGTGTGTGTACCACCGTAGTACGTCGGCAGTAGGATTAGATTGTCGCGCGAGTCATTCAGTTCGCCGATTTGAAGGTAATGCAGACGTGTATCAAGCAGTATTTTGCCGCTTTGAAGGACGAAGTCGCCGGCGTGGTAGGTTTTCTCAACTGGCTGAATTGACTGCATAAAATTAGTTTCTCGTGTTACTTGTGAATGGATTCTGATTGCACTGTATGCAGTTACTTGATTTTTATACATGCATGCTGGCATGTATGTTGTATGGAAGATTCATACCAGATGCCGCAGTGGGTGCGGCCAGAAACGTTGGAGTACCAGCATGAGCCAGCAAGCGACAACCGAGCAACTCAAACAGACGCTGCAGGAGCAGGGCGTGAAATATGCCTTAGGTGGCTATGTCGATATACACGGCATGATCAAGGGTAAGTTTGTACCTCTGGAGCACCTCGGAAGGATGATGAAGGGGTCTGAACTGTTTACTGGTGCTGCACTGGACGGCGTACCGCAGGAAATAAGTGATAACGAAGTGGCGGCGATGCCTGATCCGGCGACTATGACCGTCTGCCCCTGGAATAATGAGTTGGCGTGGTTTGCAAGCGACCTATATTTGGATGGTGCACCATTTGAAGCCTGTTCACGCAATATTCTCAAGCGGCAGGTAGCGCAGGCAGCGGAAATGGGCTTTACCTTCAACCTGGGTATCGAGACAGAGTTCTTCCTGTTTAAAGACACTGCCGACGGTGGTTTCGAGCCAATTAGCGCACGCGATACCTTAGCCAAGCCCTGTTACGATCCGCGCGCTTTAATGGATAACCTACCGATTGTCGGTGAGTTGGTCGAAGCTATGAATACCATGGGCTGGGATGTTTATTCCTTCGATCATGAGGACGCTAACGGCCAATTTGAAACCGACTTCACCTATACCGACGCTGTGGGTATGGCGGACCGTCTGGTTTTCTTCCGTCTGATGGCCAACGAAATTGCGCGTAAGCACGGCGGTTTCGCCAGCTTTATGCCAAAGCCCTCTGCAGACAGGACCGGTAGCGGTGCGCATTACAATATGTCGCTGGCAGATATCGAAACCGGTAAGAACCTGTTTGATCCCGCCAACGGTAATGACCCCCACGGTTGTGGTGTAACCGAGATGGCGTATCACTTTATCGCTGGTGTGATGAAGCACGCGAAGGCGATCAGTGCGGTAATCGCGCCCACGGTTAACAGCTACAAGCGCTTGGTGCGAAAAGGCAGTATGTCAGGTTCCACCTGGGCTCCAGTGTTCGTGTGCTACGGCAACAACAATCGCACCAATATGTTGCGTATTCCATCGCAGGGCAGTCGCGTCGAATGTCGCGCAGCGGATATCGCCTGCAACCCCTACCTCGGCGCTGCAATGATTTTGGCTGCCGGCCTCGAAGGTATTCGCGAAAGCATGAACCCGGGCGAACCGCATCGGGAGAACATGTACAACTACACGGATCAGGAGGTGCGCGATATGGATATCGAGATGCTGCCCCAGAACTTGGGCGAGGCCGTCGAGGCGTTCGCTGCCGATCCGCTGTCCAAGGCTGTATTCGGTGAAGCGATGTTCGATAGCTTTGTTGCCTATAAGCGCCAAGAGTGGACTGAGTATCACACCCACGTGTCCGATTGGGAGCTGGATCGCTACCTGAAGTTTTTCTGATTCTACTGGGCTGTGCGTTTGGCGGCCCAGTTTTTGCTGTCTGCCTACATCAAGGGTGATAACTAAAACCATCTGGAGTAGAACCATGAAAAAGTCCGTACCTTTTGCACGACGTTTCAAGCAGGTCATTTCCGGTGCATTAATTGCGTTGGCTGCATCCACAGTGATGGTTCCGGCGGCTTCTGCCGAAGAGAAGGATAGTTTCAAGCTGGCCTGGAGTATTTATGCGGGCTGGATTCCCTGGAAGTACATCGATGAATCCGGCTTGATGAAAAAGTGGGCCGACAAGTACGGCATTGAAGTCGAGATCGTGCAGATCAACGACTATATCGAATCCATTAATCAGTACAGCGCAGGCCAGTTTGATGGTGTTGTTGCCACCAGTATGGATGCGCTTTCGATCCCATCTGCCGGCGGAGTGGATACGACTGCGCTGATCGTAGGCGACTACTCCAACGGTAACGACGGCCTCGTGATGAAGGGCAGCAGCGATCTCAGGGACCTCAAAGGTCAGCGGGTGAATCTGGTCGAGCTGTCGGTTTCCCACTATTTGTTGGCACGCGCCCTAGACTCAGTGGGAATGAGTGAAAGTGACGTTACTGTGGTTAACACCAGCGATGCTGACATGGTGGCTGCTTTCAATACGCCTGATGTGAAGAACGTCGTGACTTGGAACCCGCTGCTTGATGAAGTTCTGAGCATGCCGGGCGCTAACCGGGTGTTTGATTCCAGTCAGATCCCCGGCCACATCAAGGATCTGACCATCGTTAATACCCAGACACTGAAAGATAATCCTGCACTGGGTAAAGCCTTGGTCGGTGCCTGGTTTGAACTGATGACAGAGATGGGTACAGATAGCGAGGCAGGTCAGAAGGCCCGTGCTTTCCTTGGCGAAGCATCAGCTACCGACCAAGCGGGTTACGAAGCGCAACTGGCCGGAATGAAGATGTTCTGGCAGCCTAGCGATGCGTTGAAGTTCATTAGCAGCCAGGAAGCGGTCGATGCTATGGACAGCGTGCGTCAGTTCTCCTTCCAGAAAGGATTGTTAGGTGAGGGGGCGGATTCCGCTGATTTTGTGGGCATTGAATTGCCGAATGACAAAATCCTTGGTGATACCGGTAATATCAAACTGCGTTTTGATACCGAGTATATGCAGATGGCGGCAGACGGCGCTCTCTGATTTAGCCTGATTGCTGCCGGTGGCCCCTGGTCGCCGACAGCGCCTGTTGGAACACCCATGCGCAGAACCAAAGAAGACGCGGAAAAAACCCGCCTGAAAATTATTGAAGCCGCGCTGACCCTGTTTAGTCGCAACGGTTATTCGAACACTACGCTCGCGATGATCGGCACTGAGGCTGGTTATAGTCGGGGTCCTATTTATTGGCACTTCAAGAACAAGGATGATTTGTTTCAGGCTGTGCTGGCCTATTCGCAAGAGCCGCTGGAGCAATTGGTTGCGCAGGCACGCAACGGAGAATTAGCGCCGCTGGCAACGATTGAGCGTTTTGTGCGGCGTTGGTTTGATCTGCTGGTTGAAGACCCCTGGTTTCGTCAGTCGTTTGAGATTCTGCTGAACAAGACTGAGCTGACCGACGCTATGGCAGCCACGCTCAAGCGTGAGCGTAAGCTGACACGAAGCATGATAAGTACCTTGCAGGAACTATTGGTGGCAGCGAAGCGAGACGGGAGCGTGCCAGATGCGCAACCGACCGAGCAGTTGGCGCTGATGATTTACACGCAGCTGATGGGGGTGACGCAGAGCTGGTTATTTGCGCCGCGTCTATTCAACCTGAGTAAGCAGCGCGGGTTCTTTACCGAGCGCTTATTGGTTGCTTTGCAACAGCCATAAAAAAATACCCCTCTGCAGTTAACCTGCAAGGGGGTATCTATTACAGCGTGGGACGGTTTAGTGCTTGACCGGCTCGACGATGGGGAAGACTCCCGACGGTACTTCCAGCATTTGCAGCAGCCCGAAGAATGCATTGGGCTCACCCGACACCTTGATCTGACCGGACTTGACCGCTTCAGGGAAGGTAGTACGGCGCAGCAGAATCTGATTCAAGGTTTCTCTGGTCATGACCACGGTGGCTTGCGCAGCGTCATCCTGCTCATCTGCGCGGTAGGTCAGCGTAGAGTGCTCCAGGTTCAGACGGTAGTTCTCCTCGGTATCGCTCAACTGCCAGTTGATCACCAAGTGCTTGCCGGCAGCCTTGTCGGCGTCGAGGCGCACCGCCATCAAATCGAAGAACATACCGGTATCCAGCGCCTGTAGCACATCTGGCGAGAGCGAACCGTCAGTCGGCTTGCTTGGTCCGTCGCGTAGCTCCATCGCGCCGGTTAGGTAAGCGCCGCGCCAGGTGCCGGCCTCAGCCTGATAACCGAGTTGCTCCAGTGCGTCTGCGCCCAGCTCGCGCGCTGCCTGGTTGCCGGGTTCAGCAAACACCACCTGGCTCATGACCGAGGCGACCCAGCGATACTCACCGTTCGCGTAGTCCTTACGGGCCTGTTCGATAACCTTGTCAGCACCACCCATGTACGAAACGGTTTTGGCAGCGTTCTGCTCAGGGGGTAGCGGGTTGAGGTTGGCAGGGTTGGCGTCGTACCAGCCCATGTAACGCTGATAAATAGCTTTGGCGTTGTGGCTCAGGGTGCCGTAGTAGCCGCGTGCGTACCATTCCTGATCAAGACTCTCGGGCAGTTTCAATTGCTCGGCGATGTCGCCCGGCAGATACCCTTTGTTGATCATGCGCACCGATTGGTCGTGCATGTATTTGTATAGATCACGCTGTACCGACAGGAAGTGTTTAGTGTCTTCTTGATTCCACACGGGCCAGTGATGTTGACCGACCAGGATGTCGGTCTTGTCGCCAAAGCGCTCAAGCGCCAGATCAATATAGTGTGACCAGGCACTGGCATCGCGTACTGCGGCGCCGCGAATGGTGTAGACGTTATGCATGTGCTGGCTGGTGACTTCGCCCGTGTCCAAAACCTTGAATTTTGGGAAGTACATCATCATTTCCGACTCGGCCTCGGAGCCATGCGCCATTTGAAATTGTACTTCGATGCCGTCGATATTCAGGGTGGCGTTGTCCGGCACTGTGTCGGTGGGTGCGATCAATGAGCGAGAGCCGCGTGACAGCGCTTTGCCCAAGCCGGTGTCCACATGCCCACGTTCGCCCGGTGGCAACATGGCGCCAAACTGATAAGTCGCCCGGCGGCTCATGGCGGGGCCGGCAATCACGTTTTCGGACACGGCG
Organism: Halopseudomonas sabulinigri; assembly: GCA_011053055.1. Classification (GTDB taxonomy): domain Bacteria; phylum Pseudomonadota; class Gammaproteobacteria; order Pseudomonadales; family Pseudomonadaceae; genus Halopseudomonas; species Halopseudomonas sabulinigri_A. Next base: position 6,930 of record DRHT01000052.1, read on the forward strand.
TGCTCCATAAAGCCTGCCGGTGCGTAGACGTGTGCTTTACCGGCTTTGACATCGGCTTCGTCTAGGACGCCTTTTACGCCGCCCCAATGATCAACATGGTTGTGGGTATAGAGCACGGCGACGACAGGCTTTTTCGGACGGTTCTGGTAGTAGAGTTCCAGTCCGGCTTTAGCGGTAGAAGGGGATAGCAGTGGGTCGATGATGATCAGACCGGTATCGCCCTCGATGATGGTCATGTTCGCTAGGTCCATGCCGCGAATCTGATACATGCCATCGGTCACTTTGAACAAGCCATGAATGTTGTTCAATCGCGCTTGGCGCCAGAGGCTGGGGTTCACGGTGTCCGGCGCGGCTTCTTTGTTAAGAAACTCATATTGGCTCATATCCCAGGCTACCGAGCCATCTTCATTCGTCACTTTGCCATCTGGCAGTTGTGCAACAAAACCCCGTTGGGCATCGGCAAAAGCTTGCTGATTGGCAAAAGGAAGTTGCTCCAGTACGGCCTTGTTGCTGGCGACGGTGCTGTCGGTAGCGGGGTTGGTGGCGGCGAGGGTGCTCAGGCTGATGCTGGCAGCCAAGGCGCTCAGGCAATGAATGAAAGTACGTGCTCGCATCGGGTGTCTCCGTGGATTGGCTGGCGTCGATTGGATGACGCGCTCTTGTTTTAGTCAGACAGCATAGAGATTGCTGCATTAACTATAGGTAGCGGAGCTGCGATCTGGCTAATGCATTTTTATTGTGGTTTTAATGCCATTAGCGCATGAGGGCGGGCGCTGAAGTGAAATTGAAGCATTGCCGGTGTACCCTTGGTTTCCACGTGTGGGTATTGGTGACGGATTTTTTTATCGAAGCAGCGGCTTCGTTAAACTATAATCGCGCGCTTTCAAACGCCCGAGCGCAATGGGGTTTCGACAGCTGGAGGTAATAACCGAATTGATCAAGACGCCGTACTATCTCATCGACAAAAGTAAGCTTAAGCAGAACATGGAGAGGATCGCATACGTGCGTGAACACTCCGGCGCCAAGGCCCTGTTGGCCCTCAAGTGTTTCGCCACCTGGTCCGTGTTCGACTTCATGAGTGAGTATATGGATGGCACCACGTCCTCGTCATTGAACGAGGTCAAGCTGGGCCGCCTCAAGTTCGGCGGCGAAACCCATGCTTATAGTGTGGCCTATGCCGACGATGAGATTGAGGAAGTCCTGAGCAATGCGGACAAGATCATCTTTAACTCGATCAGCCAACTGACCCGTTTCAGCGACGCGTCCAACGACACTGTTCGCGGCTTGCGTTTGAACCCAGGCGTCAGCAGTTCTGATTTTCTGATCGCAGATCCATCGCGTCCTTTCAGTCGTCTGGGCGAATGGGATGCGGACAAGATTGAAGCGGTATTGCCGTTGATCTCCGGTTTTATGATCCATAACAACTGCGAGAACGGCGACTTCGCATTGTTCGACGGTATGCTGCAGCAGATCGAAGAACGTTTTGGTCACCTGTTACAGCAGGTTGAATGGGTCAGTCTCGGTGGCGGTATTCACTTCACTGGCGACGACTATCCGCTGGATCAGTTCTGTGCGCGGCTCAAAGCGTTCTCCAAGAAGTATGGCGTGCAAGTGTATCTGGAGCCCGGCGAAGCAGCGATCACCATGAGCACGTCTTTGGAAGTCACCGTGCTCGATACTCTCTACAACGGTAAGCAGCTCGCTGTGGTCGACAGTTCAATCGAAGCACACATGCTCGATCTGCTGATTTATCGTCAGGACGCCAAGATGGAGCCTTGCGCCGGCCCACATCAGTACATGGTGTGTGGCAAGTCTTGTCTGGCCGGGGATATCTTCGGCGAGTTCCAGTTTGATCGCGAACTGAACGTTGGCGATCGCCTCTCCTTTATCGATGCGGCCGGCTACACCATGGTCAAGAAAAATTGGTTCAACGGCGTGAATATGCCCGCCATTGCAATCAAGCAACTTGATGGTGAGGTGCAAGTGGTTCGTGAATTCGGTTTCCAGGATTACCTAGAAAGCCTCTCCTGAGGCACAACCCCAGCCTTTATCCAAGGAGGCGTTGCGAGGAAGAGTGATGAAAAAAAACGTTCTGATTATCGGTGCCGGTGGCGTCGCTCAAGTGGTCGTGCATAAATGCGCGCAACATAATGATGTACTGGGCAGCATTCATATTGCTTCACGTACTATCGAAAAGTGCCAGGCGCTGGTCGACAGCGTGCGCGAAAAGAACAGTCTGAAAACGGCTGGTGAGCTGCAGGCCCATGCGTTGGATGCGCTTGATGTAGAAGCCACCAAAGCCTTGATTGCCAAGACTGAGTCGCAAATTGTCATCAACGTGGGCTCGGCTTTCGTCAATATGACGGTACTGCAGGCTTGCATCGAAACCGGTGCAGCCTATCTTGATACCGCCATCCATGAAGATCCGAACAAGATTTGCGAGACTCCGCCGTGGTACGCCAACTATGAATGGAAGCGCCGCGAACTCTGTGCCGCAAACAAGATAACCGCCATTCTGGGCATTGGTTTTGATCCGGGCGTGGTCAACGCTTACGCTAGTGTCGCGGTCAATGAGTACTTCGACAGCGTAGATGAGATCGACATCATTGACATCAATGCCGGTAGCCACGGCAAGTATTTCGCCACCAACTTTGACCCGGAAATCAATTTCCGCGAGTTTACCGGCGAAGTTTGGTCATGGCAGAACAGCCAGTGGACCAGTAATAAGATGTTTGAGGTCAAGCGCACTGACGACCTGCCCGTGGTGGGCACGCAGACCAGCTACATGACCGGGCATGATGAAGTGCATTCGCTGTCGCAGAACCTGAACGTACCCAATGTGCGCTTCTGGATGGGCTTTGGTGAGCACTACATCAATGTGTTCACCGTGTTGAACAATCTGGGCCTGCTCTCCGAGCAGCCAGTGACCACCGCTGAAGGGTTGGAAGTGGTGCCGCTCAAGGTAGTCAAAGCCGTATTGCCTGATCCGTCATCCTTGGCCCCCAACTACAGCGGCAAAACCTGTATTGGTGATCTGGTTAAAGGCAAGAAAGACGGCAAGGACAAAGAAGTGTTTATCTACAACGTGGCGGATCATGCCGAGGCCTATGCCGAAGTGGGCAGCCAGGGTATTTCCTACACGGCGGGTGTGCCGCCGGTGGCTGCTGCCATCCTGATCGCCAATGGCGCCTGGGATGTAGAGAAAATGGTCAACGTTGAAGAGCTGGACGCCAAGCCCTTTATTAACCTGTTGAACGAGATGGGGTTGCCGACCCGTATCAAAGACGAGCAGGGTGACCGTGAGCTGAGTTTCTAAACACAGCGCCAGTCTAAAAAAGGCCAGCTGAACAGCTGGCCTTTTTACGTCAAGGGACGGGTGTTGATTGCCCCCAGGGCGCTAACAGAACTTCTAGCAGGGTGCCGTCGGCATCCTTGGCAAATCCGACCAGCTCGTCTTCCCGCCCGGCATCTTCAGACACCGCAGGTGTCTGTACTACGCGCTCACCCGCATCGTCGATAGTATCGATAAAGGCTTCTGGCGAGGCCGTGGCTATTTCCAGTTTTACGGGGTTGTCGGTGTAGTTGCGCACTGAACCGTTTGTCCAATTCATCAGCACCAACGCCGACCCGCCATAACCCTGCAGGATGTACTCGTTGTACTGGCCAGAAATGGGCAAGAACAGCGACACCTTGAAGCCCAGCGTGTCGGCGTAGAAGGCCTTGGCGGCGGCGAGGTCGCTGACGCCGATACCGAAGGCGCCAAAGTAGGACTCGGTGGCTGCGGCGTCACCGACGATCTCGATTAGATTATTGTCCACGTCGCGGCCAAATCCGACTACTGCATTGCCGAGCGCAGGGCCCTGATCCGCAGGCTCAACCAGAATGACGCCGCCAGCATCGCGGATATCCTGCGCAAACGTCGTTGGGTCTTTTGCGTAGAACACCAGTTTGCCCGGATTCTGTCGGTAGTTGGGAGTCGCCCCGTCGGTAAAGCCCATGAGAATGACCTGCGAGCCACGACCATCGGCAGATTCAAGCACCACTTCTTCGCGGTTATCACGAGTGCGACGTTCAACCTCGCGCATGCCCAAGCCCTCCGTATAGAAGGCCAAGGCTGTATCCAGATTGCTGACGCCAATGGCGGCGCCGCTCAGGTAGGCGCGAATCGATTGGCGAATCTCCAGCAAAGTGCCGTCGGCGTCAGACGCATAGCCCACTAGGGTTTTGTTCAAGTCGGCTTCCGCAGAGGGTGCAGGCTCCTGAGTCACAGTCTGTCCGGCAGCGGTAATGGCGTCGCTCAGGCGTTCAGGCTGCGCGGCGGCCAGCTCCAGTTTTACCGGGTTATCGGTGTAATTACGCGGCGTGGCGTTGGTCCAGTGCATCAGCACCAGCGCCGAACCACCGGGAACCGGCGAAGTCAGGATGTACTCGTCATATTGGCCGGGTATCTGCAGAAACTGGCTTTCTTCGAACCCCAGCGTGTCGACGTAAAAATCGCGTGCTGTATCAAGGTCAGACACCCCAATGCCAAAGGCGCTGAAGTAGGAATCTTTAGCGTCGTCGCTGCCGGTAATCTCAATCAAGTTGTTGTCTTGATCGCGGCCGAAGCCAACCACAATACCGCCAACGCTGGCTTGCGGTGCTGGCGGCACGGTAATGCGCCCGCCGGCCAGTGCAAAGCGCGTGGCAAAGGCGGCGGGGTCGTTGGCGTAAAACACCAGCTTGCCCGGGTTCTGCAGGGTGTTGCGGCCAATTCCGTCGGTGTAACTCATTAGCACTACGTACGAACCGCGCTTGTCGGCGGATTCCAGTATTACCTCAATGCGGTCATCGCGCGTGACACGTTCCACCTCGCGCATGCCCAAACCCTCGGTATAGATCTTGAGTGCAGCATCCAGATCAGCAACCCCGACGGCGGCAGCGCGCAGATAAAGGCTGTTTTCACGCTGGTCGGCGGCAGGGGGCGGCGGAGCCGTCTCATTATTTGAATCACTGCCGCCGCCGCTGCTTAAGCAACCAGACAGCAACAGTGCGAGCAGACCAAGGCTTAACCCTGAGCGGCGGCGGGTAACTGATTTCATGCTGATACCTTTTTTGTTGTTAGGGTCGCTGCGGTAGACAGCGTATTCACCAAGCAATAATGAATGAATGTTCGTTCATATTGCAAGCCCGCGCGTAGTTAAGCTTTGCAGCAATCTCGATCTGTAGCCTATAGGTGGCCCTGCTGGTTGGTCTCGCTGCAAGGGGATGGGGTATGATCCGGCAACGCCATTTTCGGCAAATCGGTCAGCAAAGGTAGTAGCGTCATGACGTCCCCATTGTCTGCAGTTCCCATGTCCGAGCGCTTGTCGGGTGTGGCTGATATTGAATGTGTAACCCCTGATTTGAACGGTATCCCGCGCGGCAAGGTGATGACCGTTGAAGGCTTCCTTAGTGACCGCCGCCTGCAATTGGCGCGAGGGGTTCTGCTGCAATGCATCATGGGCGGTTACCCCGAAGCCGAGTTTTATGGCTATGACGATGGTGATCTGGTGCTGCATCCGGACGTCGATCAGGTACACGTTTTACCTTGGCTGGATCAGTCGCGCGCGCTGGCCATTTGCGAAGCGGTGGAGTTGGATGGACAGCTGTCCGGGCTGTCGACTCGCGCGCTGCTGCGCAAAATAGTTAATCAGTACGCCGAGCGCGGCTGGACGCCCGTGGTGGCGACCGAGTTGGAGTTCTTTCTGTTCGAGCCCAATCGTGACGACACACAGGCGTTTCAGCCGCCTATCGGGCTAGACGGCCGCCGCGAGGTGGGAGCCGGCGCCTTTAGCGTCAGCACCAGCAATGGCCTGAAGCCCTTCTTCGATGAGATTAGCGCCGGTATGGCCGCGCTGGGTATTCCGCGCGACACCTTTATGCACGAGATGGGTGTTAGTCAGTTCGAGATCAATTTTGTGCACGGTGATCCGGTGTTGATCGCCGATCAGACCTTCCTGTTTAAGCACATGCTGCACGAGGTGGCGCTCAAGCATGGGCTGATCGCCGTGTGCATGGCCAAACCCTTGGCTCGTGTGCCGGGCTGCTCCATGCATATTCACCAGAGCATCGTTGATCAGTGCAGCGGGCAGAACATTTTTACCGATGCAGACACGCAAGCGCCAACTGCGGCTTTTAATCACTTCATTGGGGGCCTGCAGCACTGCATGGCCGAGCTAACGTTGTTGATGGCGCCCTACGTCAACTCCTATCAGCGTTTTTGCCATGCCTACGCCTCACCAAATAATCTGTGCTGGTCGCACGACAATCGCGCCGCTGGTCTGCGCATTCCAGCCAGTGAGCCCGTTGCACGTCGAGTAGAGAACCGCTTGCCTGGTGCTGATGCCAACCCCTATCTCGCTGTTGCTGCTTCCCTGGCTGCCGGCCTTTACGGTATGGACCACCGCTGTGAGCCTAGCGCCCCGGCGCAGGGCGAGTTCAATGCACCGGATGAGCTGGTTCTGCCCAGCACCCTGCACGAGGCGATCAACCGCCTGGATCGCAGCGAGGTCGCCCGCGAGTTGTTCGGCGCCGAATTTATCAACGGCTATCTCGCCACCAAGCGTATGGAGCTGGAAAGCTTTATGGACGAGATCACGCCCTGGGAAAGACGTTTTTTGGGTAGCCAGGTATAACCGGCCTTTGTCTATGACCTGCGACCGGCTTTGTCGCAGCGCTATGCCAGACTGCCACTGCTTTCACCGCTGATCAGGAACCACCATGCAGGACGCCGATACGCTCACCCCCGGATTGATGATCATCCACGGCAACCGCCTGGAAACCCTGCGTGAGCTGGTGGTGGACTGGATGCGTATGCATCCGCTCGGTCCCTTGGAAAACGAAGTGATACTGGTACAGAGCAACGGGATTGCCCAGTGGCTGCAGATGGCGCTGGCGGCCGATCCGGATGACGGCGGCAGTGGCATTGCCGCCGCGCTTGATGTGCAGTTGCCCGCGCGCTTTTTATGGGACAGCTACCGGGGTGTGCTCGGCCGCGATGCGGTGCCGGAGCAGTCACCGCTCGACAAGCAGCCGCTGCTTTGGCGGTTGATGCGGCTGTTGCCTGAGCTGCTGGAGCAACCGGCCTTTGCGCCGCTCAAACGCTTCCTGGCGGATGACAGTGATTGTCGTAAACGTTATCAACTTGCCGAGCGTTTGGCCGATCTGTTTGACCAATATCAGGTTTACCGTGCCGACTGGTTGAATGATTGGGCCGCTGGAGAGGACCGCATCGGTCTCGCGCGCGAAGGTTATCGTCCGCTGGAAGCCGAAGAGCTATGGCAGCCGGCGTTGTGGCGGGCGGTGCTGGCCGATGTGGGCATTGAGCGGTTGAGCGATAGCCGTGCTGGTATTCATCCGCGTTTTGTTGAGCGCATGCTGAGCAGCGAGCAACGCCCGGCTGGCCTGCCGCGTCGGGTCATCGTGTTTGGCATTTCTTCCCTGCCGGCCCAGATGCTGGAAGCGCTGGCGGTAATTGGCCGGTTTTCACAGGTGCTACTCGGTGTACTCAACCCCTGCCAATTCCATTGGGGTGACATCGTTGCCGACCAGGATTTGCTGCGGCATCAATATCGCCGGCAACAACGCCGCCCTGGCTCGCCTGTGCAACTGGATGAAAATACCTTGCATCAACATGCGCATCCGTTGCTGGCGGCATGGGGCAAACAAGGCCGCGATTACATCAATTTGCTTGATCAGCATGATGAGCGTGCTGCTTATGAGACGCGCTTTGCCGTTATTAACGGCGGCCGCGTAGACCTGTTTGATGAGCCACAGAGCAACCATCTGTTGGCGCAACTGCAAAGCGATATTCTTGAGCTAAGGCCGCTAAGTGAAACCCGCGATCAGTGGCCGGCGCTGGATATCGAGCACGATTATTCGCTGCGCTTTCACATCGCCCACAGCCCGCAGCGCGAAGTGGAAATTCTGCACGACCAATTACTCGATGCATTTGCCAGCGATCCAGAACTGAAACCACGCGACATCATTGTGATGGTGCCGGACGTGAATACCTACGCGCCGCACATCCAGGCGGTGTTCGGCCAATACAGTGCCGACGATCCGCGCGCCATTCCTTATACCCTGGCTGATCAAGGTCAGCGTGGGCAGGAGCCGCTGCTGATTGCGCTGGAGCATCTGTTGCGCCTGCCAGACAGCCGCCTGCCAGTGAGTGAAGTGTTTGATTTGCTGGACGTACCCGCACTGCGCAATCGCTTTGATCTGGTTGAGCTTGAGTTGCCCACGCTGCACCGCTGGATCGAAGGCGCCGGTGTGCGCTGGGGGCTGGATCAGCAACGCCGTGAAGCGCTCGGGCTACCCGCCGGCCTGGAAGCCAACAGCTGGCGCTTTGGCCTGCGACGCATGCTTTTGGGCTACGCCGGAGGCGGCACAACCTCCTGGCAGGGCATAGAACCCTATGACGAAGTGGGCGGGCTGGACGCTGCGCTGATCGGCCCACTCAGCCAGTTGCTGCAACGGCTGGATGAACACGAGCAGCAGCTACGCCAGCCAGCCGCGCCGATTGTTTGGGGCGAGCGTCTACGCCAGCTGTTGGATGACTTTTTTAACGCCGAAACCGAACGCGATCAGCTACTGCTGGCGCAGTTGCAAGAGAGCCTGGCCAGTTGGCTGGAGCTTTGCGAGGCCGTTGCGCTGGATACGCCCTTGCCGCTAAATGTGGTCGCGGAGGCGTGGCTGGACGGTGTTGGCCAGTCGCAACTAAGCCAACGTTTTCTCGCCGGCTCGGTTAACGTCTGCACCCTGATGCCGATGCGCGCGATCCCGTTCAAGCGTATCTGTCTGCTCGGTATGAATGACGGCGATTATCCTCGCGCGCAGCCGCCGCTGGACTTTGATCTGATGGGGCGTGATTACCGCCCCGGTGACCGCTCGCGCCGCGAGGATGACCGGTACCTGCTGTTGGAAGCGCTACTCTCCGCCCGCGACGGCCTCTATATAAGCTGGGTGGGCCGCAGCATTCGGGATAATAGCGAACGGCCGCCTTCGGTGCTGGTCGCGCAGCTGCGCGATCATTTAAAGGCCGGCTGGCGATTGGCCAATGACGATGATCTGCTCGCAGCACTCACTATCGAGCATCCATTGCAGCCTTTCAGTCGTCGCTATTTTGATGCTGCCTCGCCGCTGTTCAGTTACGCCAGCGAGTGGCGCGCACTGCACGATAGCGCGCGGGCGCAGGAAGATAACGTAGCGCTACCGTCGCTGGCGCTTGAGGCGCCCATCGAGCTGGTATCGCTACAACGTTTTCTGCGTCATCCAGTGGAGCACTTTTTTAACACTCGTCTTAAGGTCTGGCTGCAAGAGCAGGACGCCAGCGCAGAAGACGATGAGCCCTTCGCGCTGGATGGCCTGCAGCAGCACCAGCTCAGTCAGTGGCTGCTGGAACGGGTACAGCAAGCACCGCTGGACGCCGACTGGCAGGCGCTGCTCACGCAAGAGGCTGCGCGATTGCAGCAACGCGGCGAGCTGCCACTTGCCGGCTTTGGTGAGTTGGCTCGTGAACAGCTATTGAGCCCATTACAGGATCAACTTGAGCGTTATCGCCAGCAGGCGCTGCTCTGGGATCGTGTGCTGCCAAATCCGTTGGCCCTAGAGGCCAGTGCACCGGGTATAGCAGTCGTCAGTTGGTTGGCCGGCGTTCGCGAATCCACCGAGGTGGCTGGGTTGCTGCGGCTGCAGATGCTGACCGGTAAAGCGCTGGACGGCAAAGGCAAGAATAAGACGCCGCGCTGGCGCAAACTGTTGAATGAGCTGAGCCTGCACCTGCTGGCCGCCGCCAGTGGCCATCGCCTGACGACCTGTTTGATCTGCGCTGATGCGAGCATACACATGCTGCCGTTGGAGCAGTCACGCGCGGTGACCATTCTGCGCGATTGGTTGTTGGGTTGGTTAGAAGGCTTACGGCGGCCGTTGCCTGTCGCGGTGGAAACGGCGTTCGCCTATCTGCTTGAGCAAGACGAGAACAAGCAAATGGACAAGGCTCGTGCCTGTTACGAGGGCTCGGCTTACGCACTTGGCGAGCGCGACAAAAGTGTCGCGCTGCAGCGCAGCTACCCGGCTTTTGCCAGCTTGGTCGCTGACGAAGAGTTTGCCGGCTGGGCCGAGGCGCTGTATCAACCGCTGCTGCGAGGGCTGGATGACGGCTGGCTGGAATTCAGCGTAGTCGGGGAGGAAGCACAATGAGTGTAGATCCTATGCCACTGGCCTTGCGTTGCCCGCTGCGCGGCAGCCGCTTGATTGAGGCGAGCGCCGGCACCGGTAAAACGTTCACCATCTCTGCACTTTACCTGCGCTTGGTACTCGGTCACGGGGATGAACATACCGCTTTTGGCCGCGAGCTTTTGCCGCCAGATATTTTGGTAGTGACCTTTACCGACGCGGCCACCCAAGAGCTGCGCGACCGTATCCGCGCGCGGCTGGTTGAGGCAGCGCAGGCGTTTCGTGATGAGTTGTCCGCCCCTGATCCGATCCTGACCCAGCTGGTTGCGGAAACGGCGCCAGAACAGCGACCCAGCTGCGCGCGCAAGTTGGATATCGCTGCGCAGTGGATGGATCAGGCGGCGGTCTCGACCATTCACAGCTGGTGTCAGCGCATGTTGCGTGAGCACGCCTTTGACAGCGGCAGTCTGTTTACCCAAACCCTGGAAACCGATCAGCGAGAGTTGCTGGCCGAAGTCGCCCGTGATTATTGGCGGCTGCACTGCTATCACCTGCATGGCGCGGCATTGGGCTGGGTAAATCGCTTCTGGCAGCAGCCTGATGTGGTGCTCGGCAAAGCGCGGATCCTGTTGGATCAATATCTGCCGGAAGAAACACTGCCGCTGCAGGAGTTGATCGAAACCGGTTTGCAGCAGGCCGGTCAGCAGTTGGCGGCATTAAAGGCTCCTTGGTTGAGCTGGTTGGATGAGCTGGAACCGCTGCTGGAAAAGGCGCGCGAGGCGAAGGCGTTTAACGGCACAAAAATGAACCGAGGTCACACTGCCGGCTGGTTCGAAAAATTGCGCACTTGGGCTGCCGATGACGAACAGCTCGCGCTGGACATCGGCAAGGGCTTTGAGCGTTTGACGCCGGATGGCCTTGCGGAAATCTGGAAAACCGGCTCGTCGCCAAAGCATCCTGCGCTGGATGCCATGGTGGGCTTGAAAGCGGCGCTGGACGCTATCCGTGGGCCAGAACAGGCGGCCCTTCGCCATGCGGCAGCCTGGATCAAAAACCGCTTCGAGGCAGAAAAGCGCCGCCGCGCGCAGATGGGCTTTGACGATATGCTCACCCGGCTGGATGCGGCGTTACAGGGCGATAACGGTGAGCGGCTAGCGCAGGTGATTCGCCAGCAATTCCCGGTCGCGCTGATTGATGAGTTTCAGGATACCGACCCCTTGCAGTACCGCATCTTTGATCGCATTTATCGCGTTGAAGAAAACGATCAGGACACCGCTTTGTTGTTGATCGGTGACCCCAAGCAGGCGATTTATGCCTTCCGCGGTGCTGATATTTTCACTTACTTGGGCGCGCGCGCCGCGACGCAAGGACGGCACGAAAACCTGGATACCAACTTCCGCTCCAGCGACGCTATGGTGGCGGCGGTTAATCGTGTTTTCGCGCATGCTGAAACGCAGTTCCCGCGCGCCGCTTTCTTGTTTCAGCGCGATGCAGCCAACCCGCTGCCGTTTCTGCCGGTCAAGGCGCGTGGGCGCAAAGAGGTCTGGACTGTCGAGGGCCAACCGGCTGCAGCGCTGACAGCATGGTACCTGCTCAGCGAGGAGCCGGTGAGTGCTGAGGTGTATCGTCGGCAGATGGCCGAGCGCTGCGCTTCCGCCATGACTGAACTGCTGTTGGCCGGACAACGCGGCGATGCCGGCTTCTTGCATCCGAACACAGGCTTGCAGGTGGTGCGGCCGGCGGACATGGCCGTGTTAGTGCGCACCGGGCGCGAAGCCCAGGCTATCCGGCAAGCCTTGGCCGCGCGCGGCGTGCGCAGCGTCTACCTGTCGGATAAAGATTCGGTGTTGAATACCCAGGAAGCGCAGGATTTATTGCGCTGGCTGCGGGCCTGTGCCGAGCCAGGTCATGATCGCTTACTGCGCGCCGCTCTGGCCAGCAGCACGCTGGGGCTCGGCTGGGCTGATATGGAGCGGCTAAATCAGGATGAGCGGCTGTGGGAACAGCGCGTCGACCAGTTCCGCGACTATCGCCGTCGCTGGCAGCGCCAAGGCGTGCTGCCGATGTTGCATCGCTTGCTGCACGATTTTCAGCTGCCGGCTCACTTGCTGCAACAACCTGACGGCGAGCGCAGTCTGACCAACCTACTGCATTTGGCCGAGTTGCTGCAGCGCGCAGCACGCGAGCTGGACGGTGAGCAGGCATTGATTCGCCACCTGAGCGAGCTGATCCAGCAGGCTGGCGAGGGCGCCGGTGAAGATCAAGTGCTGCGGCTGGAAAGTGATGCCGAACTGGTCAAGGTAGTCACCATCCACAAGTCCAAAGGCTTGGAGTATCCGTTGGTATTCCTGCCATTCATTAGCCACAGCCGTCCGGCGAAGAAAGGCGAGCCCGTGCGGGTGCACGATGGTGTGCGCTCTCGGCTGGAGCTGGAGCCTGATGACGAGACGGTGCGCCAGGCTGACCAAGAGCGCCTCGGCGAAGATCTGCGCCTGCTTTATGTGGCGCTGACCCGCGCGCGCCATGCTTGTTGGCTGGGGTTGGCGGACTTGAAGAGTGGTCAGAATAAACAGTCTGTGCTGCACCGCAGCGCGGTGGCTTATTTGGCGGCGGGCGGTGCGCCACTACCCAGCAGTGAATCCCTAGTCACCTGGCTGCAGGCCTGGCAGCCGGACGGGCAGGTAGTATCCGTGGTGCCGGCACCGGAAACACAATTACAGCGTTATCAGCCGCTGCATTCGGAAAGTTCAGAACTCAGTGCGCGTATGCCAGGGCATGCGCGCTTTGCTTCCTGGTGGATTGGTTCCTACAGCGCTCTAACCATCAGCGCCGATCAGCCCAGCTTACCCGCCGATACCGCGCTGGCCGAACGTATGACCGATGACGAGCGCAGCTCACGCTTTGTGCCGTTGCGTGCCGGCGAGCCTGCCAGTATTCATCGTTTTCCACGTGGTCCGCAGCCCGGCACTTTTATTCACGGTCTGCTGGAATTGGCCGCCGCCGAAGGTTTTGCTGCGTTGGCTGAGCCTGCGCGTGCACTTGAATTGCTATATCCACGTTGTCAGCGCCGTGGTTGGGGCGACTGGGCGCCGTGCTTGGCCGGTTGGCTGAGCACCTTGCTGAGCCGCCCCGGTCTGGTGCCGGGCTCCTCGTTGGCGCTGGCGGACTTGCAGCCAAGTGCCTATCAGAGCGAGATGGAATTTATGTTCAGCGCTTCACGGGTGGATGTGCAGCAGATCGATAAGCTGGTCTGTGCCCATACGCTGGATGGGATGAGCCGACCAGCCTTGCAGCGTGATCGCTTGAATGGGCTGTTCAAGGGCTTTATCGACTTGGTTTTTGAGCACCAGGGCCGCTATTACGTGGTGGATTACAAATCTAACTGGCTGGGGCAGGGTGCCGAGGATTACACCGAAGAGACCATGCGCCGGGTGATGGCGGAACACCGCTACGATTTGCAATACGTGTTTTATATTCTGGCATTGCATCGCCAGCTGCGCGCGCGGCTGCCGGATTATGACTATGAGCAGCATATTGGCGGCGCGCTTTACTGGTTTGTGCGCGGTGTTGAGTCAACCGCTGGCGGCCTATGGCAGGACCGTCCGCCGCGTGCATTGATCGAGGCGCTGGACCGAATGTTTGCCGGCCAGCCGGATCTGGAGGTCAGCGCATGATCGGCGATCAGCTGGACCTGCTCGGAGATGCTTCCAGCAGTGAACCATTTGTTAGCAGCACATCGTTGGCCAGCCCTTTGGCCGACAGCCAGACGCTACTGCCCCGGCTGCAAGAGTGGCAGGCCAATGGCTGGCTGCGCGCGCTGGATATGGCCTTTGCCGGCTTTTTGTTGGAGCAGGCGCCGGATACGTCCGCCAGTGTATTGTTAGCGGCTGCGCTGGTCAGTCATCAGCTGGGGCATGGTCACGTGTGCCTGGATTTGCCCGCCACCCTGCTAGCGCCAGACTACGCGCTGTCGTTGCCACCGGAAGGTGACACTGAAGGCAGTAGCCTTTTGCCCTCGCAGCTGTTGGCGGGTTTGAGTTTTGAGCAGTGGCAGCAGCAACTGGCGCAGAGCCGCGTGGTGGACACTTCAGAAACAGCGCGACAGGGTAGTCGGCCACTGGTTTTGATTGGCCAGCGGCTTTACTTGCGGCGTTACTGGCAATACGAGCGGCAGGTGGTTGAAGGCCTGCGCGCGCGCTTGCAGCCCATGCCGATACCGGACGACCTGCCGGCACGGTTGCAGGCGTTGTTTGCCGACAGCCAACAGCACCCGGACTGGCAGCGGATTGCCTGCGCGCTGGCGGCACGTGGCCGTTTTAGCATCATTACTGGCGGCCCCGGTACCGGCAAAACCACCACGGTGGTGCGCTTGCTGGCGCTGCTGCAAACGCCAGCCATTGAGCGCGGCCAGCCGCTGCGTATTCGGCTGGCTGCGCCGACTGGCAAGGCTGCGGCGCGCTTGACCGAGTCCATTGGCAAACAGGTTGGCGCGCTGCCGGTCGATCAAGCCGTTAAGGACGAAATCCCCAAAGAGGTCGGCACCCTGCACCGGCTATTAGGTAGTCTGCCGAACAGTCGCCACTTCCGACATCATGCGGGCAACCCGTTGGCGCTGGATGTGCTGGTGGTAGACGAAGCCTCGATGATTGATCTGGAAATGATGGCCAAGGTGCTCGAGGCCTTGCCGCCGGGTGCGCGGCTGATCATGCTCGGCGACAAGGACCAGTTGGCCTCGGTAGAGGCGGGCGCCGTGTTGGGCGACTTGTGCCGCGACGCGGACGCCGGTTTTTACAGCGAGCAGACCCGCGACTGGCTGGAACATGTCAGCGGACAGTCCTTGGCGGGGGCACAACTGCAGACCGGCGACGAGCAGCAACACGCGCTGGCGCAACAGACAGCTATGCTGCGACATTCCCATCGCTTTGGTGCCGACAGCGGCATTGGCGAGCTGGCGCGCGCGGTTAATCGCTGCGCGGCTGAGCGCGCGCGGGAACTGCTCAGCCGGGGTGGTTTCAATGATATTCGCAGTCAGCGGTTGGCAAGCCCGAATGATGCCGGTTTTGCTACGCTAGCGCTGGGGAGTGAGACCGGATTGCCGGGCTACGCCGCTTACCTACAGGTGCTGAACGAGGAGCGCCCGGCAGCCTCCACGGCGGCCGCAGATCCGCTCTGGCAGGAATGGTCTAGCGCCGTTCTTAACACATTTGATCGTTTTCAATTGCTCTGTGCGGTCAGGCGCGGCGACTGGGGTGTGGAGGCGGTCAATCAGCGGGTGGCTGCGCTCTTGCAGCGGCGCGGACTGCTGCGCAGTGAGCAGCTCTGGTATGAAGGTCGTCCGGTTTTGGTGACGCGTAACGATTACAGCCTTGGCTTGATGAACGGCGACATCGGCATCGCCCTGAGAATTCGTGAGCCGACTTTGGTGCCGGGGCAGGCGGAGTCCGAAGCATTGCGGGTGGCGTTCGCGCGCAACGATGGCAGCGGCAGCATTCGTTTTGTACTGCCCAGTCGTTTGCCGGAGGTCGAAACGGTATTTGCGATGACGGTGCACAAAAGCCAGGGTTCGGAGTTTGAGCATGCGGCACTGGTGTTGCCGGAGGCGCGTAACCCGGTGTTGACCAAGGAGCTGGTCTACACCGCCATTACCCGTGCGAGCCAGCATTTTACCTTGCTGGAAAGCCGCCCCGGGGTATTTGAGGCAGCGGTGCAAACGCCGGTAAGGCGGATCAGTGGGCTAGATTTGATGCCTGCGGCGGACTGATTTTATTGGTCAGCTCGCAGACCGTTTATTACATGCCGTACATTACATGCCGTTCATAAAGTCAGCAGGAGGGCTGCGATGCTTCTCGTGCAGGTCGCGCATGGCATTGGCGTAATCCAGCAGCAACTGCAGCGACCACTCTGCGCGGGCGCGGATGCGTTGATCATCTTCACCAGTGACGGTCTCGCCCATCACCGACTCTACATGGCGCACAATCAGGTGGTCCGGCAGATAGCAGAGACGGCAGTTCTTGTAACTCGATGAGCGCATTTCGGCGATCGGATAAGCGCCGCCCTGTCCGCTGGACACCCCTACCAGCAGCGCTGGCTTGTGCGCCAACTCGCGACGTCCGGCGTAGAGAAACAGGTTTTTCAGTGCCGGGCAGGCCATGCCGTGCCATTCCGGCGTGATTACCACCACCGCCTGCGCCGCGCGCAGGCTTTCGGCAAAGCGCGGCCAAGGACTGGAAGCTGACTCCTCTGGCCACAGCGGCAAAGGCTCTGCCGCCAGATCGATGATGTCGGTTTCGACGTTCAGCTGCTGTAGGCGTTGCGCAAGATACTGCGCAACTCGCCCGCTTTGGCTGTCACTACGATTGGAACCGGCAATTAGGGTAATACGCATACTCATGAAGATACCTCTGTCTGTTGGGTGGCCGGCTTCTTGACGCGTGCCGGTTTACGTACCAACGGCCAGAATAGCTCTTGCTGCCAGCTTGCAGGGCGAATGTTTTCGATGCCGAACTCGGTTGGGCGGCGGCGGGTGATCTTCGCGGTGCCAAACAGGACGTCCCAGAAGAACAGCAGGTTGCCGAAGTTGCCCTTGTAGTTGGTCACGCCGTCTTCGGCGTTCAGGCCGTGATGCGCTGAATGGGTTGATGGGGTTGAAATAGTGCGCTCGACAATCCACATCAGCGGTCGCAGTGCTTTGATCTTATACAACTTGGCATCCCAGGGCACACTGCTGTGGGCACCGAAAATGACGCTCAATTTGATGATCAGGTAAACGAAATACACGTGCGCTAGGCCCATATAGATCAGCATGCCGGACAGCCAGATACCGGGCATCAACAGGTAGTAAATACTGTTGTTGCGATAGACGATGCGGATGCTCATGTACTTGGCTGAGTGATGTGCGCGGTGCAGGTCGTAAAGCCATGGCACGCGATGCGCCAGACGGTGCCACCAATACTGGGTCATGTCATCCAGCAGCAGGAACAGGGCAAAACCGGCGATCCAGGGAATGCCCGCTAGACTGTCTTTCCACTCTGGCAAAAACAGGCTCATCAAGTACGCAGAGGCGAAGGTAATCGCGGGTACGGTTACGCCCAGCAGCAGGGTAGAGCCGATGGTTTCGAGCAGCGCGTCGCGTCGTTCGCCCTTCGGTTGAAAGAAGCGACCAAGGATCATCTCGAGCAGAATGAAGCCAAAGAAAATACCGGCTACAACTACCGTGGGGTTCAAATTTGTTATTGTTGTTTCCATGCTAACCTCGTTAAGCATTGGGTTTAAGTCAGGACATAACAATGAGAAACCAAATCGGATTGGCCCAACATGCGCAGTGAGGACAAAAATGACGTTGAAGTGGTCAAAACGCCAATTCAGCGCTATCACCATGGCCCGCTTGGTAAAGTGCTGCAGCGCTTTCTGCAGGAGCGAGGAGGCCGGCAGGACTTTGACCTGATCGCGCTGGAACAGTTGTGGCAGCGTGCTGCCCAACATGATCCGGCAATCGGCCTGCACCTTTTTCCATTCTTCACCCGGCAAGATTGGCACGTACTTTCATGCCTAGGTTTTTTTGCGGCAGATGCCGCTCAGTCGCTGGCCAGTTGGGAGCGCTATCAAGTGCTGGCATCCTCGCTGGATTCGATTCGTGGCGTGCACGCCGACGGGATCGCGGGAGTGGCCATGAAGGTTGACGCATCGGCTGACCTGGAGCGGTATATGGTCGAGCACTACATGACCATGGCGACGACGCAGGTCTCCGCTGCATTGGGTACTCAACTGGTGCCTGTTCGAGTATGTCTGCGGCATCCGCGCCCGCGCTACTGGGAGGCATACAGGCCTTTGCTGGGCGAGTATCTGGAATTTTCAGCAGAGGAAAATCAGCTGTGGTTCAGTTGCGAGGATCTGGCGCTGCCGAATCCGGGATCCAATGAGGGCATGTTCGAGGTGGTTTGCTGCGAGCTGGACCGTCGTTTGGTACAGCACAAGCGTCAGGGCGGCATGGCCGGTAGGGTCGCTGAACAGGTGCGTGCGGGCATGCTGGAGGGAGTTCAGGTGACTCTTGAGGATGTCGCCGAGCAATTGCATCTCACGGCCCGCACCTTGCGCCGTCGCCTGCAGGAGCAAGATCTCAACTTCCGGCAGCTCCTGGATCAGGTGCGTGCCGAACTCGATCAATATCTGACCTTGCAGGGGCTCAGTCGTGCACTGGTAGCCGAACGTTTGGGCTACAGTGATACGGCGGCCTATTTGCACGCGCGCAAACGTTGGGTGTTGGACGTCTAGGTTGGCTCGCCGGTTTCCCGCGCCGCGGTTACCAGCGCTTTAAATAATCGCCGCTGCCGGTGCATAAATAGCAAAAATTCCGGATGCCACTGTACGCCAATAACGAAGCGCCGCCCGGGTGCTTCAATGGCTTGGGTAATGTTGTCCAGATCCCGCGCGCTGATTACCAGGCCTTCACCCACCTGATCAATTGCCTGATTGTGCAGGCTGTTGATCTTGCCACGTTCGAGGCCTAGAAGGCGTGCCAGATGGCTGTCGGTCTCCAGGCAGAGAGTTTTCAGTGGCAGAAGGGTGCGACGGTTGGAGGTGAGTTTGCGGCGTGACTTGAGGTCCTGGAACAGGTTGCCGCCACAGCGCACGTTGAGCAATTGCGCGCCGCGGCAGATACCCAGCAGCGGTAGCTCGCGGGCCAGAGCATCGTCGATGATGGCGGATTCCAGCGTATCGCGAGCGGCGTCATACTTAGGCTTCACCTCGGGCTCGGCGGCGTAGAGCACTGGATCGATGTCATGTCCGCCAGTAACGACGACGCCTTGGTATTGCTGCGATTTTTGTTCGTCGCCGGGACGCAGTTGCAAGGGTTCGCCGCCGTAATAACGAATCGCTTGAGCCACCAAAAATCGCGGACCGACAGCGCCCTTGCTTGGGCCGGTAATGGCAATAACGGGTTTGCTCATGAGACGTCGGGCAGCCAGTTTTGGATGAGGCGGTCGGGCCAGCTGTCCAGCAGGCGCCCTATGCCTTGACTCAAATAAGCTTGATAGGCGCAGCAGCAACCTTGCAGTCGGCCTTGATCATTGGCGAGCTTTTCTACTTCAAGCCAATCGTTCCAAGCGGGTGTGAGATCCCAGCCGGGCTGATCGATCAGGCAGTCGGGCAATCGGTAATGAAAGGTGGGGCGCGCTTTGATTAGCTCGTCTTGGGTGTATTTCAGCACCCGTGGTTCGTCCAGATGGCGAAATAGTGGCAGCATGTCTAGCGCGCGGTTCCGGGTCGGGTTGTGCAGCAGGTAATCATCAATCAGCGTTGGCAGATCGGGCCAATAGTCAGGCGCGGTTACTTTGCGCACATAGGCTCCGGGGAAGGGGTCTACGTAGGTAGTAACGCGGCGGGCGAAGTTGATGCTGGCGCGCTGATTGATCCAGTCGTAAAGGCACAAAAAGGCTTTCAGATAAGCTGTCAGGGTGCGCGCATCAGTAGCCGGCACCTCCGGGTTGAACTGCATGCCGAAGGCGTTGGTTAATCGGTCGGCGGTGCCTTTGGCGCCGGATTCGCGCAGTAGTGCGATGAGCTCGTTGATCACGCCTAACCGATCCAGCGGCAGCGGCGGACTGACTAGCTCGTAAGGCACCAGCGTTTCAGCTACCCACATGATGGCATCTTCTGCAGAGCTGATCAGATCCGCAGAAGTAGATGCCTGCGGTCGTTCGGCGCGGCCCATTTTCTTCAACAGACTGGAATCCAGCTCAACAATCCAGTCGCCGGCAGGATCACCCTTTAGGCTGCGCTCATAGCGACTGGTCTTTTCGATACTGCAGCCACAATGTTCGGCCACCAGCGTCGCTAGCTGATCAAGATCCAGGCCGTTCATTTCCAGCTCCACACCGACTCTGCGCATCGCGCCATCGGCGGTTTTGGTCAGCGGGGGCAGGGTCAGCGCAGGCGGCTCGGGCTGCATAGGAAGGGTTCTCTGCTTCGGTGGTTATTGGCTTTAGCCTAACATGCACTCCTTTACCCTGCTAAGACAGCGACAGCTGCAAGCGTGACCAGTTGGTGTAGAATCCAGACAATAATCTTTCACCCTTGCGTGTTTACCCTTTTTTGACAGGTAGCTTATGAGCAAATTGTCCGAATTTCGTGCGGCTGAGCGTCAGCTAGCCGATCAGTTGGCGCAGTTGGAGAACTTGAAGCAGGATGCTGGCTTAAAGGAAGAAATTGCCTTCAACGATGAATTGAAGGCATTGATCAAGGAATACGGTTTCAGTGCCAAACAAGTGCTGCAGATTATTGAATCGCAGCCGCGCTGAGATGCTTCAGCAGACCGGATTGGAGTCGCATGAAGGATAAATCCAAGGATGGCACTCGTCCCACCGAGGCCCCAGGCAAGCGGGCCTTGATGGAAGCAGCGGTGCGTCTGGCCGCCAGCAGCCGCTGCATCACCAGCCTTGGGCTGCGTGAGTTGGCGCGCGAAGCAGGCCTTAACCCCAATACCTTTTATCGTCACTTTCGCAACATGGAAGATTTGGGTTTGCAGCTGCTGCGTGAGGGCAATGAGCGCCTGCGCGGTCCGCTGCGTGCCTTACGCTCCAATGCTGCGCAGGAGAGTATGGCCGACAGCGCGATTGAACCTTCGCGGGAAGAGATGCAGCGCGGTCGTCGGGTTTCTCAGCAAACCGTAAAACTTTACTTCGATTATATGCTGGAGCATCGCGACACTGTGGTGATCGCCATCCGCGAGCTGCATGGCCCCTCCGAACTGCTGCGCGCCGAACTGCGCAAGCAAATGGATGGTTTTGCTGATGATATGACGGCGGATATTCTGGCGCTGCGGCTGGCGCCAGCCGGGATTTGCCCTGCGCGCATCCAGCAAATAGCCACCTTGCTCAGTCGTAATACGTTCTATTTAGCGCTGGATTACATCGCTGAGCCGGAGCGCCGTGAGGCGATTCTCGAGTTAGCCCAAGAGCAGATCAGTATGTTGTTTGCCGGGGCTTACCTGCTCGATGAAGTAGCCAGGAAAAGAGCGCAATAACCGGTCAAATTCGGCGAATTTACTGTGCCGAAGCTTTCCCGCGATTTCCCTAATGGCGTTCTAATGGCTATCATGTGAGCAGCTACACGCTAAAAAGAAGCTGAACAGTGTTATTAACCGCTTGGCGGTAAGCGCTGCTATACCAACATGCGCGTTACACATCATTGGCCTCTTTGGGGCTGTCATATTTTGCAGTTGCTTCGCTTTTGCGGGACGACTCGCACTCTATTTGCGGTTTTTTTTAACCGTTTCACTTGCACATCGGAGCCCTTCAAATGGCGATAGAACCATTGAATGATCACGACCCCTTAAAGGAGCAGGCCAATCATGATGGCATTCCTGCTCCTAGCGGCGAATCAAACTTGATTGACACGGATTACGTCATCGGCCAGGACAATATCTCTGGCAACTATTTCTTCAATCTGGATATTCACGGCAAAGTTTTCACCATCTCTTCGCTGGCAGTCGTACTCTTCGTAGTGCTGACGCTGGCGCTGCAGAGCGAGGTGGCACCGCTGTTTTCCGCTCTACGCGATTGGCTCACCGGGAACCTTGCCTGGTTCTTTATTGGTGCTGCCAATATCTTCGTACTGTTGTGTTTGTTCCTGATCGTCTCACCGCTCGGCAAAGTACGTCTTGGCGGTATGGACGCAAAGCCTGATTACAATTACCTCGGCTGGTTTTCAATGCTGTTTGCCGCGGGTATGGGTATCGGCTTGATGTTCTACGGCGTCTCCGAGCCGATGTCCCACTTCTCATCATCGCTGGGCGGTGTGACTGTGGGTGCAGATGGCCTGCGTACCGACTGGGCGCCGCTGGGTGGTGCCGTAGGCGACACCGAGGCAGCCGCACGTCTCGGCATGGCTGCAACGATTTTCCATTGGGGCTTGCACCCATGGGCAATCTACGCGGTCGTTGCTTTGGCACTGGCGCTGTTTTCTTTTAACAAAGGCTTGCCGCTGACCATTCGTTCAATCTTCTATCCACTCCTCGGGGAGCGGATCTGGGGATGGCCGGGTCATATTATCGACATTCTGGCGGTACTGGCCACGCTGTTCGGTCTGGCTACCTCGCTGGGTTTCGGAGCTGAGCAGGCTACAGCCGGTCTGAATTATCTGTTCGGCTTTAGCACTGGCAACGTAACGAAGGTGCTGCTGATTACCGGTATCACCGGCTTGGCGCTGCTGTCAGTCATCGCGGGCTTGGACAAAGGCGTCAAGCGGCTTTCTGAAATCAACATGGTGCTGGCCATCGTGTTGCTGGGCTTTGTTATCATCGTTGGCCCAACGGTAGCTATTGCTACAGGGTTCTTCGATAACCTGGCGGCCTATGTTACCAATCTGCCGGCGTTGTCTAATCCGCTTGGTCGTGAGGATGCCAACTTCACCCAGGGCTGGACTGCCTTCTACTGGGCATGGTGGATCAGCTGGTCACCTTTTGTTGGTATGTTTATCGCGCGGGTTAGCCGCGGTCGTACTGTGCGTGAGTTTTTGATTGCTGTGCTGCTGGTGCCTTCATTGGTATCGGTACTTTGGATGACGGCTTTCGGTGGTACTGCTATCGGCCAGTTCGTGACTGACGGCTTTACCGGTGTGCAGGATGCGGCGTTGGAACTGAAGCTGTTTGCCATGCTGGGTGAGCTGCCATTGACGGAGATCACCTCCTTTATCGGCATCGTGCTGGTCATCGTATTCTTTGTGACCTCATCGGATTCAGGCTCCTTGGTGATTGATACCATCACCGCCGGTGGTAAGGTCAATGCACCTGTCCCGCAGCGGATATTTTGGGTCATCAGTGAAGGCGTAGTGGCCATTGCGCTGCTGTTGGGTGGGGGTCTTACCGCGCTACAGGCAATGTCGGTCTCTACGGGACTGCCATTCACCATTGTGCTATTGGTGGGTTGTATCGCCATCGTTAAAGGCTTGATGAGCGAACCGCGCAAGTAGGTTTCACATCAGGTGAGAAAAAGCCGGGCCCTGGTGGCCCGGCTTTTTTGTGTCAGCTCCACAATCGACTAACTGACACCTGCGGGCTGTAATGCGTGAGCGCCTGAGCTTGCAGTAACTCGGCGGTGGCGATGGCGTCGGTCAAAGCGTGATGCGCTTGGTATAGCGGTAGGTTGTAGCGCAGGCGGCTGTCGGCCAGACGGATCGACTGGTGGCGTTTACCGAACAGGCGTTGAAACCAGCTGGGTTCGCCGTCGCCGCGATGCAGGCGGGCTTCCAGCTCCATTGTGTCGATGACGGGGAATTGTAGCCCTTCACCCAGGTGCTGGCGGCAGGCTTGATCAAGAAAGCCTCGCTCGATGGCGCGGTAATGCACTACCACCAGTTTACCCGCGAGCGCTTCCAGTACGGTTTCGATCACACTGGCCACGCGCGGTGCCTGGTTGATGTCGGAGTGAGTAATGCGGTGGAAGGTAATGGACTCTTCGCTCAGCTCGCTGGTCGGTTTAACCACCTGATATAGCGCGTCACTGCACCGAATGCGGTTTAACCGAAACGGCGCCAGCCCCAGGCTAACAATCGCATCGCGGCGTGAGTTCAGGCCGGTAGTCTCGATATCCAATGCGATCAGTGGCGCATCCTCCAAGGGGCAGTCAGCGGCCGGACAACCCGCTTGATAGAACGCCTGCAAGGCCGGATGCTGGGCTTGCCCGGCGAGTTGCGCCAGTTGCCTCGGCCAGTCTGGAGGTGCGCTGGCTGGCTGGGGTGCGCCGGGGTTAAAACGGATCATAACGGACGAGTCACTGCCAGGTGGGGATAGCGGAAGCGCAGAAATTTTTGCGCATTGCTTAACACCTGGAAGGCATCCTTTAGCGCTTGCCGCTCGGCGGGTGAGCTGTTTTCCGGTTCTACGTCGTTGTCGGGCTCTATCGATTCTTCGATGGCCAACGCCTGGTGTCGAATCCGCACCAGCGAAAGAAATTCCAACGCGTAGCGCAGCCGTTCCAGCGCATCGGGCGGCATCAGCTTGGTTGCGGAGATGGCATCCAGTCGCTCGAAGGAGTTCTGCGCGCGTGAGCCACAGGCCAGCGCGTGGACGCGGATCAGGTCGGTCAGCGGTGCGGTGCCGCGGCGCTTCAGGTTGATCACGTTTTTGTGTTCGCCATCTTTTTCCATTACAAAGGTGCGGAAGAAGCCTAATGGCGGTGTGCGGTTCAAGGCGTTGCGCGACAGGCTGCCGAGGAATGCTTCGTTGCGGCTGGCTTTCTCGGCAAGCAACTCCTGCAGTTCTTCGACCATCGCCGATTCGCCGTAGACGCTGTCGAGGTCAAAGAAGATGCAGCTGTTGAGCAAGGCCTCGGGCTTGGGATTCTCGATCCAATCAGTGAAGTACTTGCGCCATACCTTGAGTGGCTGGCGCCATTTTGGATTGGTCGCCATGATGCCGCCCTTGCAGTAGGTGTAACCGCAGGCGGCGAGACCGTCACTGACAAAGGTAGCCAGCTTGAAAAAGTAGTCGTCGTGCAGCTTGGGGTCGAAGCTGTCATCCAATACCAGCGCATTGTCCTGGTCGGTTACCACCAACTGCTCATCGCGGGCCATCGAACCCAGTGCCATGAAAGAGTAAGGCACCGGTGGCGGCCCGAACTGGTCTTCGGCCAGCTCTAGTAACCGTTGGCTAAAGCCCCGGCCAATGCCGGACATGGCGCTGCCGATCATGTGCGCGCTGGCTTCATCCCGTGCCATGCGTACAAAGGTGGCCCTTACATCAGGTAGCAGACTTTGCAGCTCGGCCACTGATTGTTTGTTGTAGATGCTACTGACCAGATACAGGCTGCTCTGCGATTCGTACTTGATGATGTCGCTGAGATTGATCAAGCCAATAGGCCGGCGCCGTTGTACTACCGGCAGGTGGTGAATGTTGTTGCGCAGCATGCTGAGCATGGCTTCAAACACGGTGTCGTCGCCCTGTACTGTGATGGGGTTGGGCGACATGATGTCGGCTACTGGAGTGTCCAGTGGCAACCCTTCTGCTAGTACACGGGTACGGAAGTCTCTATCGGTCATGATGCCGACCATGACCGCGTGCTGCTGCTCTGCTACTGGCACTCGCTCGGGGTCGGGCCAGGCCATATGCGGATCGACGACGACCAATGAGGAGACGCTCTGCTCGGTCATCACCCGCGCGGCTTGCTGCACTGTGGTGGTCAGCGGCACTGTGACCGGCAGGCGCGAGATCAACTTACGTACCTTGATCTTCATCAGTTCGCTGGCGCGGCCATTGTCGACAGCGGCCTTTAGGCGCGATTGGCCCTCGGCTTCGACAAAGTCAGCGAAGGTTTCGTGTTGTTCGCAGAGCTGATCGAACAGCACGCCGGGAATGTAATAGAGCAGGGTGTCTTCAATCGCGCGTGCCGGAAAGCGCACGCGATTGTGCCGCAGCAGCCCGAAGTGGCCGAAAACGCCGCCTTCGGTCAGGCGGTTGTAGAGGTCGCCGTTGCGCCGAAAAATATCCACCGCGCCGCTACGGACATAGTGCAGCTCGTGAATCTCTTGGTTGAACGTGAGAATCTCGGTACCGGCCTTGAAGTAGGCGATCTCGACCTGCCGGGCGACGTCATTGAGCACCTCTTCGGGCAGCTCGTCGAATGGCGGAAAGCGACTCAGGTGGTCGCGTATCTCGATCAGTTCAATCTGCATGCGGGTTTCAGCCTGGAGAGTATGGGGTCAGTGTAATGGCTGTCGCCGCTTTGGTCAGGTTTGTGGCGGTGTTTGTGCCTGCAATAGGGCTAATTCACGACGTAGAAACTCACGAAATACCCGCACTCGCGCCGGTGCTTCTGCGCCCCCCAGACTGATTGCATACAGACTGCCGCGGCTGACATGCCATTCAGGTAATACGGGCAGCAAAGCACCACTGGCAAGGCTGCGGGCAGCGACCAAATCTGGCAATGGCCCGATACCGGCACCCGCCAGCAACAGCCGCTGGGCGCTGGCGTAGTCGCTGGTGCGGATGCTCGGTTGCAGCAATAGTTCGGTGCTTCGGCCACGGCTGTGGGTCAACTGCAGGCCGGTGGCGCCTACCAGTTCCCGACAGGTGATGACGGAATGATCAGCTAATTGCTGTGGCGTTTGGGGGGCGTCGGTTTGGCGTAGGTAGCCGTGCCCAGCGTAGAGACTAATGGTGAAGCCGCTGAGGACCGAAGCGCGGTAATTCATGTTCGGCAGGTTGCCGGGGGTGGCGCGTAACGCCAAATCAATCCGATTGGCGGCCAGATCCAGCGTGCTGTCGGTGAGTAACAGTTCGACGCTAATTTGCGGATGTAATTCGCGAAAGTGCACCAGCATCGGCGGCAGTATGTCTATACCGATATCCATAGGTGCGGTGATGCGCAGGTGCCCTTGTGGTACGGAGCCAGACTGACGTGCATCGTTGGTTGCCTCAGCCAGCAGCGACAGCGCATCACGTGTTTTCAGGTAAAACGCGGTGCCTTCTTCGGTGGCGCTGACTGCACGCGACGTGCGGGCCAGTAGCGCGGCACCCAAACGTGATTCGAGGCGAGAGATGCGCCGGCTGACGCCGCCTTTAGTTTCTTGCAGCTGGCGCGCGGCCGCCGAAATGCTGCCAAACTCGATGACCGCGCAGAACGCTTGTAAGTCTTCCAGCGCGCCACCGAGGGTTTCTGATTCGTCAACCATGAGTTCCAATCCTGCAGTCTTATGCGTATTCGTAAACGATTATAGGATGTCTTCCAACAACACAGACAACCTATTTTTCGGCAAATATGCCGGCGGAGAAACATCATGAGCAACCAAAATCTCACCACTACTGCCACCCCGGGACCGGCCTTTATCGCGCGCTTGGCACCGCTCGGTTACCCCCTGATTCGTATAACCGCGGGTCTGATGCTGATGCCGCATGGTGCGCAAAAGCTGTTCGGCTGGTTTGGCGGCTACGGTCTGCAGGGTACTGGCCAGTTCTTCGGTGAAACCCTGGGCATGCAGCCGGGTGTGCTGTTTGCGCTATTGGCTGGATCGGTGGAGTTTTTTGGTGGTCTGGCGCTGGTGCTTGGTTTGCTGACTCGTCCGGCTGCGTTGGCAGTCACCTTTATGTTGGGTGTCGCGTTAACGGTTCATACGGCCAACGGCTTTTTCTGGACCAGCGGCGGTGTTGAGTACCCCTTACTGTGGGCGCTAACAGCGTTCGGTATTTTCCTGCGCGGCGGTGATCGCTTCTCGCTGGATGCCCGCCTGCGTTTGCCTATCTAAAGTCGATTAACAACTGATAAGCGAGGAGTCGAACATGTCTACTAAACTTATGCCGACCGTCTTTCTGCCTCACGGCGCAGGTCCCTGCTTCTTTATGGAGTGGGAGCCTGCTGATACCTGGCAACGCATGGAGACCTGGTTGCGCGAGTTACTGCCAACACTGGGCGTTAAGCCCCGCGCGCTGCTGGTGATCTCTGCCCATTGGGAAGAGCCGGTTTTTACCCTGAACAGCCAGCCCGCTCCTGGGCTGCTGTATGACTACTACGGGTTTCCTGCGCATACTTACCAGTTGCAATGGCCGGCACCGGGAGCGCCCGAGCTGGCAACTCAGGTGGCTGGATTGCTTGACGAAGTGGGTTTAGCGGTTGCCACCGATCATCAACGTGGGTTTGATCACGGCGTTTTCGTACCGCTTAAATTGGTCTGCCCCCAGGCTGATATTCCGGTACTGCAGCTATCGCTGCGGGCGGATATGGATGCCGCTGCACATATCGCTTTAGGTCAAGCCCTAGCACCGATGCGTGAACAGGGTGTACTGATTATCGGTAGTGGCATGAGCTTTCACAACATTTCGTTGATGCGCGCGAATTTGGCCAAATCTAACCCCGCGGGGCAAGTATTCGATGAATGGCTGGCCGAGGCGGTGACCTTGCCTGAGGTTGAGCGCAACCAAGCTCTTACGGACTGGCTGCAGGCGCCCGGCGCACGCTTGGCGCACCCGGATGCTGAACACCTCTTGCCGTTGCATGTGGTTACTGGCGCGGCAGGTGTTGATGTTGGTGTTGTGGCTTTCCGCGAAGTGGTAATGGGGGTGCCGTTGGCGGGGTATGTATTTGGTGGGCACTAGGGTTCGTCATTTGTTGTGCTGAGCTATTTTTCAAGAGCAGTGAATAGGTTCATTGGAGGTTTCGCCTAGGGCCCCCCAACTGCGCGGCCCTGAGGATTTGCTGCGTTGCTCGATCTGCCGGGAGTGTGCGTAAACTCGTCGCGCGGCTTCTCAGGCGGGGACTTTGGGGCCGTGCATTCGGTTGGTTTTGGGGTAAGACTGGAGGTCAAAAATCTGTACGGACTGGAGGAGAGCCCTCCAGTGAGCCAGTTGACTCCAATCCATGATACTCCGCGAGGATGGACTATTTATGACGAGCCAAAGTGCCGATGTGCAACTGCGCGACCCGGGGTTGCAAGCCGCGCTGTGTGCGGCCCAGCGGGTGGTGGTTTTCAGTGGCGCGGGGGTATCGGCGGAAAGCGGTATAGCAACCTTTCGCGATAGCCTGATTGGGCTTTGGCAGAATTTTGACCCCGCTCGACTGGCCACAGTGGCAGCCTTTGAGCAGGACCCGGAACTGGTCTGGGGCTGGTACGAGTGGCGGCGTATGCAAGTATTGGCCGCGCAGCCGAACGCGGCGCATCTGGCCATCGCGGCGTTGGCGAACACTAACCTTGAGTTGACGGTGATTACGCAGAACGTGGATGACCTACACGAGCGTGCGGGCAGTGCCCAGGTGTTGCACCTGCACGGGAGCTTGCATCAGCCGCGGTGCCATGCGTGTGGGGAGGCGCACCGATTGCCGCCTGAGGCGCCTCGCGAGCCGACCG
Organism: Halopseudomonas sabulinigri; assembly: GCA_011053055.1. Classification (GTDB taxonomy): domain Bacteria; phylum Pseudomonadota; class Gammaproteobacteria; order Pseudomonadales; family Pseudomonadaceae; genus Halopseudomonas; species Halopseudomonas sabulinigri_A. The sequence goes on from DRHT01000052.1 coordinate 35,961, forward strand.
GTGGGCGTCGGTTGTCGCCGCCGATCTGTGCGCACTGTGCCGGCATGGTGCGTCCAGGCGTTGTCTGGTTTGGTGAGGCTTTACCGGAGCACAGCTTGCAGCAAGCGTTTGAGACTGCTGCGGACTGTGATCTGTTACTGTCGGTGGGCACCTCAGGTGTGGTTTACCCTGCGGCTCAAGTCCCGGAAATCGCGCTGCGCTCGGGAGCTGCGGTTATTCATATCAATCCGCAACGTCAACTGCTAGGTATCGGTAGGGAATGGGCGCTGGCAGGGCCGGCAGCCGAGTGGATGCCGAGACTGGTCAAAACGTTGTTGAGCAGGTGAGCCCTCGAATGTGCGCCTTCAGCTACTCTGCGCTGTGTAAGACTCCAATGAGATACCCATGAAACCAATTGTATTGTCCGTGTTTAATCTGGCCTTCAGGCCTTTCTTTCTGCTTGGCAGTTTACTGGCCCTGCTCGGCGTGGCGCTTTGGGTATCGGCGCTCAGCGGTCATCCCTTAGGTGATCAGCCAGTGGGTGGCTGGCTGGTGTGGCATCAGCACGAACTGGTTTTTGGTTTCACCGGCGCCATCATCGGTGGCTTCCTGTTAACCGCGGTACAAAGCTGGACGGGTCGACCGGGGCTAGCCGGCTTCCCTTTAGCGTTGCTGGTCCTGTTGTGGTTGCTGGGTCGTATAAGCTGGTTTCAATCAATCCCGCCGGTGTTGTTGCTGGTGCTTAATCTGTCGTTTTTGCTGGGCGTGGCGGTAGTCATGGCCCGCATGTTGTGGGCGGTCCGACAGGCGCGTAATTATCCAATTGTGCTGGTGTTGCTGCTCCTAACCGGCGTGCAAGGTATGCAGCTATACGGCGTCGCTAGTGGCGATTATGCATTGGCACAACGTGCTGTGCTGGCGGCTATCTGGCTAGTGGCGGCAATGATGGGTTTGATTGGCGGGCGGGTAATTCCCTTTTTTACCCAGCGCGGCTTGGGCCATGAGCAGGGCGTTAGTGCGTGGCCTTGGTTGGACTGGGCGCTGCTGTTGGGTAGCGTGTTGGTTGCGGTATTGTTCGCTCTAGGCTTTGCACTGTACCCCCATCCGTTGACCGGCCTGCTATTTGGGCTCCTGGCGGCGGGGCACATGGTGCGTCTGCTGCGCTGGTTTAGTCCGGCGTTACTGCGAGTTCCACTGTTGTGGTCCCTGCATCTGGCCTATGCCTGGATGGTGCTGGCCTTCGCAGGTGCGGCGTTGTGGCAGTGCGGCTGGCTGACGAACTTAAGTACGCTGGTGCATGCGCTGACTGTGGGCGGCATTGGCGGCATGATTCTGGCCATGCTGGCGCGGGTAACACTAGGGCATACGGGACGAGCGCTGACGTTACCGCGCGGCTTTGTCGCGGCGCTGGTGCTGATTAATTTAGCGGCAGTGGTGCGGGTTTTTGGCGTTGATCTTTGGTACTTGCCGTCGCTATGGCTGGCGGCGGTAAGTTGGAGTGCAGCTTTTGGGCTGTATCTGATCGTTTATGGACCAATGCTGCTACGCCCCAGACCAGACGGTAAGGCAGGCTAAACAGGCAGCAGCATGACAGCTGCTGCCTGTGCAAATAACTCAAACGTAGGACTGATTGCCAAAACCACGCGGCAGCCGCTGCGGGCCCTTGATCTCTGCCAAACGGTTGCTCCACGCGGCACGCCAAGCGCTGGAATGTGTGTGCTCGTTTTTGCGTGCAGCTCTGCGCGCGGCGTTACGTTGGTCTTTACGTGCTTGCTTGTACACGTCGGTATTACGGCAGTTGCGGCATTTGACCTTGTTCAGAGTGGTGCTGCTTGTGAGGTCGCCTTCGCGGCCACAGGCAAGATGTCCGTCGTGCATGAAATGCGTAATCATGGGTACTTCTCCTTGTTATTGACTGTGGAGCCGACAGCGCGTGCACATGGATTCGGCACTTTTCTGTGGCACTGTTGATATGGACCTGCGCGCTTCGCTTAGGTTCGCAGAGGTGGCGTTTAATGAGACCTGTGCAACAAAAAACCGGCCTATAAATGCGGGCCGGTTTTTGTTGTTGCCGATGGGTTAAAGCCGTTTGGCGTTACTCTGCCGCAGGCTCGATCTCTTGGTAGTAACCGACCGCTACCAGATAATCACCCACCTTGCGGATCAGCGTTTCTTTCTCCTCGGTTTTACCCGTTACCGGATTAGGCCACTCGTAAGTCACTGAGTTTTCGCCGGCTTCGGCGGCATCGATCAGCTTCTGACCCACGCGGATACCGTCCTGGTTTTTCATGTCCGGAAAGTGGATGCCGATCAGGCGACGGTTGTAGCCGTGTGCGACCATGGTTTGGCTGTCGAGGTCAGCTACGAAGACGTACAAATCATCGCGGTTGAACTCAGGATCCAGACGGTTGACGCGCTCTATGGTGCCTTTGGCATCGGTTTGTACTGCTTGGGCAGCGTCGTCCAGCAGTTGTTCGGCGGCAGCTGGGCTGGAGCGGTTGACGAAATAACCCACAGCGAATGACTTGTCGTCATACAGTTGATAATAAACGCGCTTGCGCTCGACCTTGCCGTCACGCCAGTTTTTCCAGCGGTACTCGTCGCTGTGGATCTGCTCTGAATCTGGCTGTTGCAGTGCAGTGGCCAAATGCTGCTTCAGCTCATCATCCAGCAGCGGTGAAATATCACGGCCGATCAAGGCGGCAGAAGGGCCGCCGGCGGCGAGCATGTGGCCTTCGCGATCCATGACGTAGACGTACAAATCACCATCGGTAAACTCGCCCTGACGACTAAATTTGGCGAAGGCGGTATTGCCTTCCTCTTTGTAAAGGTCGACGGCTTTGTGCAGCAACGCCGAGGCGCGGGCAGCTTCTTCTTCGTAGCCGGGGGCAACCGACGTATCTGCCATGCTGGTGGTAGATAGCAATGACAGCAGAGCCATCGCAGCAAGCAGGGCGGGGGTAAATAATTTCATATGCATTCCTCTGCGGGATTTGAACGTCTTGTTGGACGCATAGATACGCGTCCCTGTTCCAGCTTAGGAGTATACCCAGCTCTGTCTAGGGTCTGTTGACGTTTCATCGTAACCGCTCTGGCTGGGGCCAATTCGTCTTGGGTCGTGACGGCATAACAGCAGGTCCCGATGGCTGCCGTTATGCGCTGGAGCAATACCTTCTGGAATTAGAGGTAAATCCGCTGCATCACTTTCTCGTGTTCACGCAGTAGAGTGGGAATCTGATGATCGATCAGACGTCCCTCGGCCACCCGCATACGGCCATTGACCCAACTGTGACTGGTGGTGAAAGGGCCACACATGATGAGTGCGGCAAGTGGGTCACGCTGGGTGCCTGCAAAAGACAGGTGCTCGGTGCTCACGGCAATGATGTCTGCGCTCATGCCGGCAGCCAGATAACCGATGTCATCCCGCCCGAGCAATCTAGCACCGCCACGGGTGGCCATTTCCAGCGCTTCGCGGGCCGATAGCGCGCCCGGATCGCCACCGAAACCGCCGCGCCCACCGGGTGCTTCCGAGCCGTAGCGCGCGGGCGCAACGCGCTGGAGCAACTGGGCCAAACGAGCCTCCAGAAAAAGATTGCTGGAGTCATTGGATGCGGAGCCGTCCACGCCCAGGCCCACCGGTACGCCGGCATCGAGCATCTGTCGTACTTTGGCGATGCCCTGACCGCAACGCATATTGGCGCTTGGGCAATGGGTAACGCCGGTTCCGGTTTGTGCAAAGAGGGCAATCTCGGCGTCATCCAGAAAAATGCCATGCGCGAACCAAACGTCGTCGCCAATCCAATCGACCGATTCGGCGAAGGCAACCGAGCGCATACCGTAGATCTGCTGGCAGTACTCCTCTTCGTCCAGCTCTTCCGCCAGATGCGAATGCAGGCGCACGCCAGGGTACTTGCGCGCCAGTTGCGCGGCGTCCTTCATCAGTCCGGGGGTAACCGAGAATGGGGAACAGGGCGCCAGGGTGATGCGCAGCATCGATTGCGCTGCCGGGTCGTGATAGCGCTGAATCAGGCGTTCAGCGTCACGCAGTATGTCTTCTTCTTTCTCCACGCAGTTATCCGGCGGCAGCCCGCCCTGGCTCTGGCCGCGTGACATAGCGCCGCGCGAAGCGTGGAAGCGAATACCCATTTCGTCGGCTGCGGCGATCTGACTATCGAGCGTTGAGCCGTTGGGCAACATGTACAGATGGTCTGCTGCGGTGGTGCAGCCGGACAGCAGCAACTCGGCCATGGCGACCTTACTGCTGACGTGAATGGCATTGTCGTCGAGCTTGGCCCAGATCGGGTACAGCGTATTCAGCCAGGTAAACAGCTCGTCATCCTGCGCCATCACACGGGTGAGGTTCTGATACATGTGGTGGTGGGTATTGACCATGCCGGGCATCACCACGTGGCCGCGCAGATCGTGTGTCTGCGTGACGGCGATATCCGGTTTGTCGGCGCTGGCGCCCACCCAGAGGATGGTGTTGCCGTCGATCAAAATGGCGCCGTCGCGGATTTCGCGGCGCTGATCGTCAAAGGTGGCGAGGTAATCGATATGGTCGAGTAGTTGAATGCTCATGGCTGTGCCTTGTTCAGTGCCAGCCGGCGTGGCTGACATGCAGTCGTATCCGCCAGCGCGTGGGCGATGGCGGTGCAGAGGTTGTTCAAGTTGGGTGCGTTACGAGGCTGCAGGTCAGCTGAGCTGAAAGGGGAAGGCGGTTTCCTGCCAATGCGGCACATAGCACGCCTGCCAAGCCGCGCGGCGCAGGCGGTCGGCGTTGGCATTAAGCAGAGTGCTCAGGGAGGAATTCATGTTGCTTGGAGTCCGATTAGTTCATGGGGTGCTAGGCAGCAGAAAATAACCAGCAAGGGTTATGCCAGCGTGGGAGTACGTGACGGCAAGATCACCCGCACGGATCTCTGGAACGACAGCGCCTAGTGGATACTCGCTCTTTAGGTCGCAAAGCCCTGAGCCGTTAGGGTTGGCGTGCGATGTGCGTTGGCGATAAATGCTCGGGTAGGTCGCCAAAAGCGCTAGGGGTAACGCCGAGGTGCTTGCGAAAGGCAGCAATGAAGGCCGAGGTGGAATCGTAGCCGCAGGCCAATGCCACGTCTGTTACCCGCTCGCCTTGCTGCAAGAGGGGTAGGGCGCTGAGTAACCGCAGGCGCTGGCGCCAGGCGCGAAAGCTGAGGCCGGTATGTTGCTGGAATAAGCGGGTTAATGTCTTTTCTGACAGCCTCAGTTGATCTGCCCAGTCGCCCAGCTTCTGCGGCAGATCGGGGGTTTGATACAGCGCTTCGCAGAGTGGTTGCAGACGCGGATCGGCCGGCCAGGGTAGATACAACCCGGTTTCTGCGGCGGCTTGCAGTTGGTCCAGTAGTACGCAGACCAGACGACCGTCGGCACTCTGCTCATCGTACTCGGCGGGCAAGCCGCCAAACTGGCTGATCAACTCACGGGTCAACGGGTTGATTTCCAGTACTTTGCAATGGCTGGCTGCCCAGGGGATGGCGCTGCGTTCAATATACAGGCTGCGCATTTCGGTGGCGGGCGAGCTGATGACCGCGTGCGGCAAATCGGGTGGTACGAGGATTGCTCGTTGCGGTGGTGCAATAAAACGCCCGCGCTGAGTATGTACCGAAAGCACCCCGCGAATTGCGTAGGATAATTGTGCCCAAGGATGGCTATGCCACTCCGTTGCGGCGCTGCGCTGCAGTGACTCTACGCGGGCGTAGAGTGGCCTCGGCAAGCTGCCTAGGGCGGGTACCGCACGATGGATTGGCAAGCTTTGTCCGTTTTTCGACATTGTGTGGTCAGATCGCGTTAGTCGGTCGTTGAGGTACACAGTAGACTGCAGCCTTCAACAGTGACAAGTCCCATTATAAAAAGAGAGTTGATTATGGCCAGACCACGTTTTCTCCCCGACAACCTCACCCTTTGCCTTATTGCAGTAGTGATCACTGCCAGCGTATTTCCGGTGCATGGGCAGGTAGCCGTGGCCTTTGATGGGCTTACCAATGCAGCTATTGCGCTGTTGTTCTTCATGCATGGTGCCAAGCTGTCGCGTGAAGCCATCGTTACCGGCATGACGCACTGGAGACTGCATTTTTTGGTGTTCGCCTGCACCTTCATTCTGTTTCCGCTACTGGGTTTGGCCCTTAAACCGGTGCTGGTGCCACTGGTTGGTGATGAGCTGTATTTAGGAATTCTATTTCTATGCGCCTTGCCTGCTACTGTGCAGTCAGCGATTGCTTTCACCTCGTTGGCTCGTGGCAACGTCGCGGCGGCTGTTTGTAGCGCCGCCACATCAAGCTTGCTGGGTATCTTCGTCACGCCGCTGCTGGTGCTGCTGATGATTGGTGCGCAGGCCGGAGATTCCAGCACGTTGGACTCCATTGGCAAAATCGTAGTGCAGTTGCTGCTGCCCTTTATCGCCGGTCAGATCGCCCGTCGCTGGATTGGTGAGTGGGTCACGCGCAATAAGGCTTGGCTGAAGTCGGTGGATCAAGGCTCTATTCTGTTGGTGGTATTCGGTGCCTTTAGTCATGCGGTAGTGGAGGGGATCTGGCAGCAGGTGCCACTAGTGCAATTGGCTGGACTGGTGGTGGCGTGTTGTCTGCTGCTGGCGCTGGTACTGTTCATCGTCGCCTTTCTCGCCCGCCGCGCTGGCTTTAATACCGAGGACCGCATTACCATCCTGTTTGCAGGTTCGAAAAAGAGCCTAGCGACCGGTGTGCCCATGGCGCAGGTGTTGTTTGCCGGTGGCGCTATCGGCGCGCTGATTCTGCCGCTGATGCTGTTTCACCAGATTCAGTTGATGGTCTGTGCGGTATTGGCGGAGCGTTATGCGCGGCGCCCTGAAGTGGCGGAGTCAGTAGCTGAAGTGTGAGCTTTCACTTAAGGTGCTAAATCTGCGAGGGCTGCTCATTCTGTATGGGCGGCCCTTTTTATTACCGAGTGATTACTCGCTTTCTGCCCGATAGCGCTCTGCCTCGCCTGTCAACCAATCCCGAAACACCAGCAGCGCGGCCGACTCTGCCTTGCGTTCAGGGATAACCAAAAAATAACTGTTAGTGCTGTCGAAGCTGCGCTCGCAAGGGCTGATCAGGCGACCATCGGCCAGCTCCTGACGGATCAAGAAAGGCGGAATCAGCGCCACACCCAAACCATGCATGGCCGCCTGCGCGAGCATGGAAAACAGCTCCAGCCGCGTGCCGTTCAGGTCGTGCTCTACGCGCATTTCGACTGCTGCGAACCATTGTCGCCAGGCGTAAGGCCGGGTTGTTTGCTGCAGTAGTGGCAAGTTAGCAATCTGCTCTGGGCTGAGCTGCTGTTGTGGCGCAATCAGCGCCGGACTGCACACTGGGATCGGCGACTCTTTCATCAAAAAATGCGTTTGCGTACCTGACCACTCGCCGTCACCAAAATAGATAGCAGCGTCGAACTCGGTATCCGCGAATAGAAAGGGGCGGGTGCGGTTAGTCAGGTTAACGGTAATTTGCGGATGCTGTTTAAGAAAGCCGCCGAGGCGTGGCAATAGCCATTGGGTACCAAAGGTAGGCACCAGCGCCAGCTCTAATGTGGCCGTCCCCTGGTTGCCCATTACCGACAGGGTGTCGCGTTCAACAGCATCCAAGCGGCTGGCAATACGCCGGCTGTAGGTTTGCCCAGCATCGGTCAGCTTGACTCCGCGGCGCGTGCGGCGGAATAACTGGATGTCGAGAAACTCTTCCAGGTTGGCTATCTGCCGGCACACCGCGCTCTGGGTCAGCGACAGTTCTTCCGCCGCCTTGGTAAAGCTTTCGTGGCGGGCAGAGGACTCAAAACAGATAAGGGCTTGAGTTGGCGGAATTTTGCGGCGCATGGTCTATGCTGTCCTGATCATTAAAAGCCTTGAGTGTCGCCTTGGCGCTATTCTCGGAATGCTTAAAAATTGAGCTTAAAGACGAATTTTGCCGAATATCGCTGTTTCGGAATTCCAATTTAGCACAGGTTGTTGCGAAAAAGACGGTTGTTGCCCCCAGCCAGTCTGGTTAGCATCCATGTCATTCCACGCCCCGCTGGCCGGGTCGTTCCACCCAATAATTCAGATTGGAGTTTTCATGTCCGCATCCAAAGCAAGTTTCAACTGGGAAGATCCATTGTTGCTAGACCAGCAACTGACTGAGGAAGAGCGCATGGTGCGTGACACTGCACGTCAGTACTGCCAGGACAAGTTGATGCCTCGGGTACTCAACTCGTTTCGTAACGAGCAGACCGATGTTGAGATCTTCCGTGAAATGGGTGATCTAGGCCTGTTGGGTGCAACGATTCCGGAAGAATACGGCGGAAGCGGACTGAATTACGTGTGCTACGGCCTGATTGCCCGTGAAGTGGAGCGTGTAGATTCCGGTTACCGCTCAATGATGAGCGTGCAGTCATCCTTGGTGATGGTGCCAATCAACGAGTTTGGTACTGAAGAGCAGAAGCAGAAGTATCTGCCCAAGCTGGCGTCTGGTGAGCACGTCGGCTGCTTTGGTCTGACCGAGCCGAACCACGGTTCTGATCCGGGTTCCATGATCACTCGCGCACGTACCACTGAAGGCGGTTATCTGCTGAAAGGCGCCAAGATGTGGATTACTAACAGCCCCATCGCAGACGTCTTTGTGGTCTGGGCAAAAACCGACGACGACGTGATTCGCGGTTTCATCCTGGAAAAAGGCTGGAAAGGCCTGAGCGCGCCAGCGATCAAAGGTAAGGTTGGCCTGCGTACCTCCATCACCGGTGAAATCGTGATGGAAGATGTCTTCGTTCCGGAAGAAAACATGTTCCCGCACGTCACCGGCCTGAAAGGTCCGTTTACCTGCTTGAACTCTGCCCGTTACGGTATCTCCTGGGGCGCTCTGGGTGCTGCCGAGTTCTGCTGGCACACCGCTCGCCAGTACACCATGGACCGTATGCAGTTTGGCCGTCCGCTGGCGCAAACCCAGCTGGTACAGAAGAAGCTGGCTGACATGCAGACCGAAATCACGCTGGCGCTGCAAGGCTGCCTGCGCTTGGGCCGCATGAAAGATGAAGGCACCGCAGCGGTAGAAATCACTTCGATCATGAAGCGTAACTCCTGCGGCAAATCGCTGGACATCGCCCGCGTTGCTCGCGACATGCTAGGCGGTAACGGTATCTCCGATGAGTACGGCGTAATTCGCCACGTGGTTAACCTGGAAGTGGTTAACACCTACGAAGGCACCCACGACGTACACGCGCTGATCCTGGGCCGTGCGCAGACCGGCTTGCAAGCGTTCTTCTAAGCCGCGCTACTTCGTGTAGCTAACCATTGGCCGGCGTTACGCTGGGTTAATGGTGGTCATCTGATCAGGGGTCGTCGGCATTTGCCTGCGGCCCCTTTTCGTAACAGCTCTACTGCTTTTTCCTATAGGTGTTGATATGTCTGGTGCACTCGCCGGCCTCAAGGTGCTCGATCTTTCGCGCGTATTAGCCGGCCCCTGGGCCGGACAGATGCTGGCTGACCTGGGCGCTGATGTGGTCAAGGTTGAGCGGCCTGAGGTGGGCGACGATACCCGTGCCTGGGGGCCGCCTTACCTGCAGGATGCGGACGGCCGCGATACCTCTGAGGCTGCATATTTCTTGTCGGCGAATCGCAACAAACGCTCTATCACCATCGACTTTACCCAGGCGGCAGGTCAGCAGCAGGTGCGTGAATTGGTTGCTGAGGCCGATGTGCTGATTGAGAACTTCAAGGTAGGCGGTTTGGCCGCCTATGGACTGGATTACGCCAGTCTGCAGCAGCTTAATCCGCGTTTGATCTATTGCTCTATTACCGGCTTCGGCCAGACTGGGCCATACGCGAAACGGGCAGGTTACGATTTTATGATTCAGGCCATGGGCGGTCTGATGAGTGTGACAGGCAAGGCAGCGGATGAAGAGGGCGGTGGGCCAGTCAAAGTGGGTGTGGCGCTGACCGATATTCTCACCGGTCTGTACGCCAGTAATGCGGTATTGGCCGCACTGGCTGAGCGCGAGCGTAGCGGGCAGGGGCAATATATTGATCTGGCGCTGCTGGATGTACAGGTGGCTTGCTTAGGCAATCAGGCGCTCAATTACCTCACCACCGGTGTGCCGCCCCAGCGGCTCGGTAACGCGCATCCGAATATTGTGCCTTATCAGGATTTCCCGACCGCCGATGGCGATTTCATCCTGACGGTTGGCAACGACGGCCAGTTCCGACGCTTTTGCGAGGTGGCGGGCCATGCGGAGTGGGCCGATGATGCGCGTTTCGCCAGCAATGCGCAGCGGGTTGCGCACCGAGCTGAGCTGGTTCCGTTGATCCGGCAGGCCACGGTGTTTCGCACCACCGCCGAGTGGATCATCGCGCTGGAGCAGGCCGGTGTGCCCTGCGGGCCGATCAATGATTTGGCGCAGGTATTTGATGATGCGCAGATCAAAGCGCGCGGTGTGCAGATCAGTCTGCCGCATGCGCTGTCTGGCGAAGTGAAACTGGTCGCCAACCCGATACGCTTATCGCGCACGCCGGTGGAATACCGCAGTGCGCCGCCGCTGCTGGGTGAGCACAACGCTGAAGTGCTCGGCGACTGGCTTGGCGGTACGGCAAAGCGCTGATTAGGCTCTACTGTTAGTGCTTCGGTGAGCGCTCGCGGCGCTGCGAGCGGGCCAGGCGCACGCTTTCTTGCTGGCTCTGGTCCAGCACTTCTTGCACGTAGCTGATGTGTTCGCTAGCCAGGCGGCGAGCCTCATCGGCGCGTCCGTGCATGATCGCCTCAAACAATGCGCCATGCTGCGTGACCAGCATGCGGCGGCTTTCTTCGCGCAATGCATACATGCCGCCAATATTGGTCACCACATTGCGCTTGAGCAGATCGAACAGACCGCGAATGGTGTGCAGCAACACGATGTTGTGGCTGGCCTCGGCAATGGCTAGGTGAAAGCGCGCATCGGCCGCGCCTTCCTCCGTTCGGTTTGCTTTACTATCAGCGGCATAGCATGCCTGCAGCTTGTCATAAGCCGTTTGCAGGTGTTCACGATCCAGTTCGGTGGCGCGCATCGCAGCGTAATAGGCGCAGTCAGCTTCCAGCGTATGGCGAAATTCCAGTAAGTCGCGCTGCGCTTCCGGGCGACCTTCCAGCAGGCCCAGCAGCGGATCGCTAAAGCTGGAGCCCAGCGTTTCACTCACATAATTACCGCCACCCTGACGGCTGATCAGCAACCCCTTGGCAACCAGCTTCTGTACCGCTTCGCGCAGCGACGGGCGCGACACGCCAAACTGCTCGGCCAGCGCGCGCTCTGCCGGCAGGCGTTCCCCCGGCTGCAGCGCACCTTCAAGAATCATGGTTTCCAGCTGCTCGACGATGTTGTCAGACAGTCGCCGCTGACGAATGTGACCCACTTCCATGCCTGTTCCTTTTGGTCTTACCAATCTGCGAATTCTGTCTGGCTTGAGCGCGTTGAGCAAGCCTTGGGCTAAACCCCATATACCAAAGTCTACATTCACAAGTTTGACAGCGGGCTGATGCTTTTTTAATCTGACTGCCCTGAATTGTAAATTGGTATTACCAATTTACGTAAGCCACTGCAGAACAACAACTAGAAACCCCTACAGGAGCTCCCCATGTCATCTGGATTTCTGGCCTTGCTGGCCTTCACTCCCATCTTGCTGGCGAGCATTTTACTGGTGGGGCTGCGCTGGCCTGCGCGGCGCGCCATGCCGCTGGTGTATTTGGTCAGTGCGCTGATCGCGCTGTACGGCTGGGACATGAGCTTCAACCGCGTAATGGCCTCTACACTGCAGGGGCTGGTGGTCACCCTCGGTCTGCTGTGGATCATCTTCGGTGCCATCTTGCTACTCAATACGCTTAAACATTCTGGTGGCATCGCCGTGATTCGCGCGGGCTTTACCACCATTAGTCCTGATCCTCGTATTCAGGCGATCATCATTGCCTGGCTGTTTGGTTGCTTCATTGAAGGTGCATCCGGTTTTGGTACTACAGCTGCCATTGCTGCGCCGCTGCTGGTCGCGATCGGCTTCCCGGCCATGGCGGCGGTGTTGATGGGCATGTTGGTACAAAGCACGCCAGTGTCCTTTGGCGCGGTGGGTACACCCATTGTGGTGGGCATTACCACCGGGCTGGATAACGCCACCATCAGCCAGCAGCTGATTGCCAACGGCTCCAGCTGGGAGGCCTACCTGCAACTGATCACCAGCCAGGTCGCCATCATCCATGCGCTGGTGGGCACTATCATGCCGCTGATCATGGTCATCATGCTGGTGCGCTTTTTCGGCCGGGAGAAGAGCTGGCGTGCTGTGTTTGAGGTGCTGCCTTTTGCGTTGTTCGCTGGCTTGGCGATGACCATTCCCTATGTGCTGACCGGCATCTGGCTGGGCCCGGAGTTTCCCTCGCTGGTCGGCGGCCTGGTCGGTCTGGCAGTGGTTACCACTGCGGCGCGTGCCGGTTTTCTGGTGCCCAAAAACATCTGGTCGTTTGCGGACCGCAAGGACTGGCCCGCCGAGTGGATAGGCACCATCGAAATGAAGCTCGATGAGCTGACCGCTCGCCCTATGAGCAGCTTTCGGGCATGGCTACCTTACCTTTTGGTTGGCGTCATTCTAGTAATCAGCCGGGTGTTCCCCGAGGTTACGGCGCTGTTCAAGTCGATCTCGTTCAGCGCCAACGATCTGCTCGGCGAGGCGGGCGTTAGCGCTGGCGTTCAGCCGCTCTACTTGCCAGGCGGTATTCTGGTGATGGTTGTGCTGATGACCTTCTTTTTGCACCGCATGCAGCTGCGTGACCTGGGCAATGCGGTCAAGGAGTCAGGGGGTGTGTTGTTGAGCGCCGGTTTTGTACTGCTGTTTACCGTACCTATGGTGCGTATCCTGATTAACTCAGGTGTTAACGCGACCGATCTGCCCAGCATGCCGATTGTGATGGCGCGCTATGTGGCAGACAGCGTGGGCGGCATCTATCCGCTGTTTGCGCCCGCCATTGGCGCGCTGGGTGCTTTCCTAGCTGGCTCCAACACGGTATCCAACATGATGTTCAGCCAGTTTCAGTTTGGCGTTGCTCAGAACCTGGGGCTGTCGACGGCATTGGTCGTAGCGGGTCAGGCCATTGGCGCCGCAGCGGGTAACATGATTGCGATTCACAACGTAGTAGCCGCATCGGCTACTGTCGGCTTGCTGGGGCGCGAAGGCACCACTTTGCGCCGCACTATCTGGCCGACGCTTTACTATGTGCTGGCCACGGGGCTGATCGCGCTGTTTGCGGTTTATGTGCTCAACGTCAACGATCCGCTGCTGGCCGGCTGAAGCCCAGTTTGAGCGCGCCCCGGTACTAACCGGGGCGTTTGCCGTACAAGTGAACACGGGACACCCACATGATCATTTCTGCCTCTACCGATTACCGTGCAGCCGCCAAGCGCCGCTTGCCGCCGTTCCTTTTTCATTACATCGATGGCGGTGCTTACGCTGAGTACACGCTCAAGCGCAATGTTGACGATCTGGCTGCCATTGCCCTGCGTCAGCGGGTGCTGAACAACATGTCCGAGTTGAGCCTGGAGACGCAGTTGTTTGGCGAGACCCTGGCCATGCCGGTTGCGCTCGCGCCGGTTGGTTTGACGGGCATGTACGCACGCCGGGGTGAGGTGCAGGCAGCCCGTGCGGCCGAGGCCAAGGGCATTCCCTTTACCCTGTCCACGGTATCGGTTTGCCCGATTGAAGAGGTCGCGCCAGCTATTCAGCGGCCCATGTGGTTCCAGCTCTATGTGTTGAAAGATCGCGGCTTTATGAAGAATGCTTTGGAGCGAGCGAAGGCCGCAGGTGTAACCACCCTGGTGTTTACCGTCGATATGCCCGTGCCTGGCGCACGTTACCGTGATGCACATTCGGGTATGAGCGGCCCGAACGCTGCACTGCGCCGCATGCTGCAGGCGTGTACCCATCCGCGTTGGGCGCTCGACGTAGGGCTGCTCGGCAAACCGCACGACCTGGGCAATATCTCGGCCTATCGCGGTAACCCGACCGGGCTGGCGGACTATATCGGCTGGCTGGGTGCGAATTTCGACCCGTCGATCTGCTGGAAAGATCTGGAATGGATTCGCGAATATTGGGACGGCCCTATGGTGATCAAAGGCATTCTGGATGCCGATGATGCGCGTGATGCCGTGAGCTTTGGTGCCGACGGCATTGTGGTGTCCAACCACGGCGGCCGTCAGCTCGACGGCGTGCTTTCCACTGCCCGCGCGCTGCCAGCGATTGCAGACGCAGTAAAAGGCCAAATCAAGATTTTTGCTGACTCCGGTGTGCGCACTGGACTGGATGTCGTGCGCATGCTGGCGCTGGGTGCCGACTGCGCCATGCTGGGCCGTGCCTTTATCTATGCACTGGCCGCCGATGGGGAAGCCGGGGTAGCGAACCTGCTGGATCTGATCGACAAGGAAATGCGCGTCGCCATGGTGCTCACGGGCGCCAAGACGATAGCTGATATCAATACCGACATGCTGGTACGTGCCTTATGAGCGCTGTAAACACCCCCCAACGTAGCGAATTGCTGGAGCACTTTCTGGCCCTGGTAGGGCAGCGTCACGTACTGACCGGCGACCAGCAGACCCGGCGGTTTCGCAAGGGTCATCGCACGGGTGAAGGGCAGGTACTGGCGGTAGTACAACCCGGTACGCTGCTGGAGCAATGGAAGGTGTTAGAAGCCGCAGTCGCGGCCGATTGCATCGTCATCATGCAGGCCGCCAACACCGGCCTGACCGGCGGCTCCACGCCGGATGGCGACAACTACGAGCGCGATATTGTGCTGATCAGCACTCGGCGGTTGGATGGCGTGCAGCTGGTTAATCAGGGCGAGCAGGTGGTGTGTTTGCCCGGCGCCACGCTGGATCGGCTGGAACGGGAGCTGGCGCCGCTGGGCCGTGAACCGCATTCGGTGATTGGCTCCTCCTGCATCGGCGCCTCGGTGCTCGGCGGCGTGTGTAATAACTCCGGCGGTGCTCTGGTACGCCGTGGCCCGGCGTACACCGAGCTGGCGCTCTATGCGCAGGTACAGGCCGATGGCAGCCTGACGCTGGTCAATCATCTGGGTATCGAGTTGGGCGACAGCCCGGAAGAGATTCTCACGCGTTTACAGAAAGGCGACTACAGCCCGGCAGCCGTGCGCAACGAGGCCGCTAGCGCCTCCGATGCGGGCTATGCCGAGCATGTGCGCGATGTGGATGCCGATACCCCGGCGCGTTTCAATGCCGATCCCTCGCGGTTGTTTGAAGCCTCGGGTTCCGCTGGCAAGCTCTGCCTGTTTGCCGTGCGGCTGGATACCTTCGTCAAGGAGTCCAGCACCGTGTTCTATATTGGCAGTAACGATCCACAGGATCTGACCGACCTGCGCCGCTACCTGCTGACCAGTCTGCCGAGCCTGCCCATCGCCGGTGAGTACATCCATCGCACCGCCTTCGACATTGGCGAGCGCTACGGCAAGGACACCTATCTGGTTATCGACCGCTTTGGCACCGCACGGGTCCCCACCGCTTTTGCGCTCAAGAGCCGCGTCGATGGGTTATTTGAACGTGTGGGATTGCGTGGCGTCAGCGACCGCATCATCCAGAAACTCATGGACCTGCTGCCCAGCCACCTGCCAGCGCGCATGCGCGAATACCGCGACCGATACGAGCATCACCTGCTGCTGCGCGTCTCTAACGACACCGCCGAACAGACGCGCGAGCATCTCAAGGGCTTTTTCGCCGGACGTGACAGTGGCAGTTACTTTGAGTGCGATGAAGACGAAGGCCGCCGCGCCTTTCTGCACCGCTTCGCCATCGCCGGCGCCGCTATCCGTTACCGCGAAGTGCACCGAAAAGACGTGGAAGACATAGTCGCACTCGACATCGCCCTGCGCCGCAACGACCGCGAGTGGGTAGAAACCCTGCCGCCCGAGCTGGAACAGGACATGGTGCACAAGCTGTATTACGGTCACTTCTTCTGCCACGTCTTCCATCAGGATTACATCGTGCGCAAAGGCGTCGACCCACTCGCCATGGAGCACCGCATGTGGGCGCTACTGGACGAGCGCCGCGCCGAATACCCCGCCGAACACAACGTCGGCCACCTCTACGTCGCCAAACCCGCGCTGGCCGACTTCTACCGCGAACTCGACCCAACCAACAGCTTCAATCCGGGTATTGGCCATACGTCCCGACAGCGGGGCTGGGGTGAGTGTTGTGGTGGGCATGACGGGGAGGCGGGTTGAGAGTTGTTGGTGCTTTAGGCGACGGCCCTGTTTTCTGTCTGCCCACATTAAAGATCGGCATGATCGGCTGAAAGAAATACGGTAAAGCTATGTAAAATGTAGCCCAGGAGCTACATTTTACGGTCTATATCTATTTTTTGATGCTCAAGGGCTACAAATGACAACCCTCTACGACGTTTCTGCAATGCTCAAACAGGCGCGACGCGATGCGAACCTAAGCCAGGAAGCTTTGGCCCGCAGTGCCGGCGTATCGCGTTCAACAGTGGCGCGTATGGAAACAATGGCCAAGGGCGATATGAGCGTTTCTGCTTTGGTTCGTTTGCTGGAAGCGGCCGGATGCGAACTGAAGCTCATCAAGATCGGCCATCAGCGTACGATTGAAGACATCCTTGAAGAGCAACGATCAGGGCAAGGCTACGCCAATTAGACAGTGAGCCGAATAATCGGCATTATCAGCTCATGTAATGAGCCGAATAGATTCGCTAATCGGCTCACAGATGAGCGAATCTATGACCGACCCTCTCTGGATCTGGCAGCAACCTGACTGGCCGCGCTTCACTTGGCAAGCTGAACCGCTTGCTCCGCTGCTGCGCGCCTGTACCCAGGCGCAAGGTCGGCTGATCGGCATGCTTGGTGCTGTCGGCAATGACACAGAAGCGCAAAGCAGCCTCGATGCCATGCTGCAGAACATCGTTACCTCATCCGCTATCGAAGGCGAACAGCTGAATGTCGGCTCAGTACGCTCCTCT
Source organism: Halopseudomonas sabulinigri (assembly GCA_011053055.1). Classification (GTDB taxonomy): domain Bacteria; phylum Pseudomonadota; class Gammaproteobacteria; order Pseudomonadales; family Pseudomonadaceae; genus Halopseudomonas; species Halopseudomonas sabulinigri_A. The sequence goes on from DRHT01000052.1 coordinate 52,945, forward strand.
CTGGCAAAGCGACTGGGAGTAAGCGAGGAGGGCCGAACCACTGCGCGCTCAGAAGGCTTGGCGCAATTGCTGCTCGACGCCACGCAGGCACATCAGCAGCCATTAGACCTGGAGCGGCTATACGCTTGGCACCGCTGGTTATTCCCGGACGACGACAGCCTTATTGCACGTCCGCTGCTCATTGGCGCGCTGCGTGGTGATGAGCCCATGCAGGTTGTTTCCGGGCGTCTCGACCGCCCCACCGTGCACTTTGAAGCGCCACCCCGCGCCGGGCTTGAACAGCAACTGGCCGATTTTCTGGATTGGTTCGAGCGCAGCCGCAGCGACGCCAGCCTCGACCCCTTGCTACGCGCCGGCATCGCCCATTTCTGGTTCGTAACCCTGCATCCCTTCGATGACGGTAACGGCAGGCTTACCCGCGCCATAACCGATCTGGCATTGGCTCAGGGAGAGCATCAAACCATCCGTTTTTACGCCATGTCTGCCAGCATCCTCGACGACCGCGCCGGTTATTACCGCATCCTGGAGGCCAGCCAGAAAGGCCCGCTGGGTATCACCGCCTGGCTGCAGTGGTTTCTCGCTACGCTGCTCAATAGCCTGGAGCAGGCACTGGCGCGCATTGACCGCGTGCTGATCAAAGCGCGCTTCTGGCAGACGTATCGCAGCCAAACCTTTAGCGCCGAGCAGACCAAAGTACTGAACCGCCTACTTGATGGAGGCGAACGCGGTTTTGAGGCAGGTATCAGTGCTGCTCAATATCAGGCCGTAGCCAAGGTATCCAAAGCAACAGCCACTCGCCACCTCAGCGACCTTGTAGCGAAAGGCTGCATCATCCGACTGCCTGGAGGTGGGCGCAGTACACGCTATCAGGTGAATAACGCAGGCAATGCTGCAACCTACAGTGCTCCATGACGTGGCCTCATGGCTAATGGCCGCAATATTATCGTGCTATCAAACTAAATTTAGGTACTATCCAGTTAAACCGGGTTCGTAAAATTAGGCCATGCAACTCAGGCCAGTTGACTCAGAATAACGGAAGGACAGGAAATGGATTTCTCTCCCATCATCGCGCCGCTATGGGGCATGCTCGGCTGGCTTATTCCGCTGATGTTCCTAGCCGGCCTGCTCAAGTCGCCTTGGTTCAAGGGCTATATCGGTGAGCTGCTGGTGCGGCTATTCGCACATTGGCAGTTGGATAAGCAGGTCTACCGCCGCCTGCATAACGTCACCCTGAATACCCCAGACGGCACCACGCAGATCGACCACGTTTTTCTCTCGCCCTATGGCATCTTCGTGCTGGAAACGAAGAACATGAGCGGCTGGATTTTTGGCAGCGAAAAACAGGCCCAGTGGACGCAGAAGCTCTACAAGCGCAGCTTCAAATTCCAAAACCCGCTGCGGCAAAACTACAAACACCTCAAAGCGATGGAAGCCACGCTGGGCCTCAACCCCCAGCACCTGCACTCGGTGATTACCTTTGTTGGCGGCAGCACCTTCAAAACCGAGCTGCCCGCCAACGTGACCCAGGGCATCGGATTTATCCGCTATATCAAATCATTCCAGCAACGCGTGTTCAGCGAGGCGGAAGTCGCAGCCATGCTCAAATCCCTTCAAACCGGCCGCCTTGCACCCAGCCTGGCCACGCACCGCGAGCATGTGCAAAACCTCAAGCGTCGAAATGATCCGACAGCGGAGCGGCAATGTCCGAAGTGTGGCAGTGCTTTGTTGATTCGGACTGTGAAGTCAGGGGCGAAAGCTGGGCAGCAGTTTTGGGGGTGTTCGGCGTTTCCGAAGTGCCGAATGATGCAAAGCCTTTAACATGCGGCCTCCATATCGAACCTGCGCGCGCTCAAAAGCCTGAGTCAGATAAGCATTTTATTGAGCGGGAAAACAATGAGGTTAGGAATCCAGTTTGACCAGTAAAAAAGCAGAAAATTAATGTTCATCTGCCCCCAATTCCTTGCAGAACGCATCACGTCAGCCTTAAAACGATGCAGTTGGAATAGATGGCACCGTATTTTCCACATCTGCTTTAGTCACAACTGATTGTGATAGATATCAAAGTTATGGGATTATTTGATCTACGTGGCTTCGATGTGTGTTGTGTGGGTTTTTATGTTGTGACGCACAAATGACAGGTCTCACGCGGCTGAACTGGCGATCAATGACTTCCGATGAATGGCGATTTCTCAATGACTTATGACTTAACTGCGCTAGATTTATTTTCTGGCTGCGGGGGCTTAACTCAAGGGCTAAAAAATGCTGGCTACAAGGTGATCGGCGCAGTAGAGATCAATGAAAAAGCGCGACATACCTATTCTTTGAATCATGGTGACGTTCCTCTGGTTGGTACGGATATAAAGGGTGTGAACGCAGATGACCTGATGAGTTTATTAGGCATAAATGTAGGTGAGCTAGATTTGCTCGCAGGCTGTCCCCCATGCCAAGGTTTTTCGACAATGCGTTCACGGAATGGACGCGAACCTGTAGCTGATGATCGAAATTTTCTTATAGACGAGTTCGCCAGAATCGCTTTCGCGACGATGCCTAAAATGATAATGATGGAAAATGTTCCCTCGCTTGCAAAGTTTGAGCGTTTCACCGACTTTGTAGAGCGTCTTACTAAGGCCGGGTATACCGTAATACACAAGGTATTAGATGTCTCTAAGTTCGGTGTCCCTCAGCGGCGTAAGCGCTTGATTTTGTCCGCTAGTAGAGTTGGCGCCGCTGCATTGGCTGAAGATTTTTCTGGAAAAGTCACGGTAAGAGATACAATCGAACAGCTACCGCAAGCTGGAACTAGCGGAGATTCTGCACATGACTACTCATCTCCTAGGCGAAGCGAAAAGGTAAAAGCTCTTATTGCAGCTATTCCAAAAGATGGTGGTAGTAGGGATAGCTTACCGATGGAGATGCGCCTCAAATGTCACTTGAGAACGAATGGCTTCAATGATGTGTACGGAAGAATGCGGTGGGATGAAATATCTCCAACAATTACAAGCGGTTGTATAAATCCTTCTAAAGGCCGCTTCTTGCATCCAGAAGAAGATAGGCCTATAACCCTTAGAGAGGCGGCCTTGTTACAAGGTTTTCCAGTTACGTACAAGTTTGATATTTCACATGGTAAAGAAGCAATCAGTTTAATGATTGGCAATGCTCTTCCGCCTCCGTTTATTGCAGCTCATGGAAGAGCGATGGCGAAGATGTTAATGCGATGAGTAAATCTCAAGAGCTTATCGGTCAGATTAAGAAAAGTTTTATTAACAAAGATTTTGACAAGTTTATCCATGAAATAAATTTCCCCAACTTTAAAAGTTTTGCGGCCAACACGAAAATTAAATTTAACTTTCCCGTTACGGTGGTGGTCGGCCCAAACGGCGGAGGTAAAAGCTCGTTGCTCCAGGCTGCTTGGGGAATGCCGCTAAAATTTAGCACTTCGCGATTCTGGTTTTCTACCCCAGTAGATCCGATAGGTTTTGGTAAGGGGCGGCAGAATAGATATTGGTACTCCCATTATATAAAAAATATCGACCAGACTGTTCAATGCCGCAAAATGAGCGGGCTTAAAAGGCACGGATATTGGGAGCCTACCCGACCTGCCCAAAAAGAAAATATGAGCAAAATGCCGCCAAAAACCGCGAAAAACATGGCATATATGAGCGATACTGGGGATAGGTGGAGCCAGGTTGAACGCATACCGCATTATATTAATTCAAAGAACGACTCCAGCGCATTTGAAAGGTATTTTCACTCAGCCGAAAGTTCTACATTGGAAAAAAGACAAGACAGGTTTGTAAAGTATTCTCGTCAACTTAAAATTGCGATCGACACGAAAAGTCAAAAGCTTAGCTATTATCGTAAGGAGCGGATTAAAGAAAATTTTGATATTAGCCCAGATAAGCTTTCTGCGATAAACTCTATTTTGCAAAAAAAGTATAAATCGGCCAGATATATCAATCATTCACTGTATGATCGTAACTTCTCAGGCAGTGTTATATTTGAAACCGAGGAGCGAAGTTACTCGGAATGTTTTGCGGGAAGCGGAGAGTTGGCGGTGGTGAATTACGTTTTATCTCTCGGAAAGGTGAATAAATATGATTTGGTTCTTTTAGATGAGCCCGAAACATCGCTTCACCCAGGCGCACAGGCTAGGCTTCTAGAGTATATTTTAGAAATAACCAAGAAAAAGTATTTGCAAGTTATAATTTCATCGCATGCTCCAACCTTTGTTGAGTTGTTGCCAGCTGAAGCGCTGATTGTTCTAGACGAAACTCCGGGCGGGGTTACGGCCAGAAATGAACCAACTAAAGCATCCGCGTTTCATCGATTAGGCCACATTGAAAGCAATAAGATCACGCTGATTACAGAGGACGTTTTATTGGAGGCCTTAACTAAGAGGTCGTTGAAGTATATACCGATAGAGCTGAAAAGAAAGGTTGTGGTGGTCGCTGCTGAAGTAGGTGCGTCCGAGATGCTATCGAATCAGGCGCGAGCGTATGCGCAAGCCGAGGCTGCTGTGATAATGGTGCTTGACGGAGACCAGAGAAAGATTGGTGAAGTTATTGATCTGGATCCAGCGCTTCTGTCCCAGAAAGTGATCGAGGAGAGCGTTGCACTTTTAAAAGATAATAATGTCTCTATTGTGGGAACGCGTCAAGATTTGGGAAAATGGATAAGTTGGTGTAAAGGCCATGTTTTATTTATCGATGAAACTTGTCCGGAAGAAATATTTTTAGAGATTCTTAACTCCTCCCACCCGCTCCTCAGTAATCCAAAAGCCACTAATGGTAAGTTCAAAGAGGCTGTGAGGAATGAACTTCATAAGATTAGTGCGCAAAGAACTCTCTCAGCTCAAGCGATTTTGTTTGACTATCTATTGGGTAAAGAATGCGAAGGCTCAAAAGTTGATAAAAAAATTAAGTCGCTTGCAACTAGCTTGGAAAAAAAATTAAAAAAACTTTAAAGGGTTGGTTGATAGAGGATTTTACTAGCGCCCGGAATTAAGTTTCATGTGGATGGGCGATGCGTTTTATTAAAGTTAGATGGGTTGCTCATCCTACTTTAGAGCTATTGCTAAAGCTTGGCTGCGAGAGATCGGCAATTTTCTAGGAAAACGGCCGCTCGAAAGTTGCCAGTTCAATGTGTCAGATTGCTAGGTCTTAATCGTTTGCAGACCCCGAATTAGCACTGCAGAATTTTATTACCCGGATTACGCTCATATCCACATATAGCGTTGAGTACCGATAGGCGCCTCAACTTCAGCCAATTATGCTTGTCCATCCTACGCTACGCTCGACTTTATCCCGCATACAGCGCCTCTAGGCATGCAGTAATCCTCTCGCTCTTAGCACCGTACGTTAACTTGGTTTTGCTTCCTCAATCCTCCCACTGCGCATCCCGCCGGGTAATACAAGCCGCCAACAACGCCTCCAACGACGCCTGCAACTCCTGCATAAATACATTACTGTCCTCACCCGGAGTCAGCGCTTCACCAATCACCACATCACAGTTGAACGGCACCAGCATGGATTCGCCTTTGGGCAGAGCGCGGCCGAGGCCGTGCATGGCGATGGGGGTGACGGTGGTGCCGGGGTGGCTGCGGGCTAGGTGGTAGATGCCTTTGCGCAGTGGTTGCAGTTGTTCGGCTTCGCCGCGGCTGCCTTCAGGGAAGAGCAGCAGGATTTCTTCGTTGGCGAGTGCCTGTTGGCAGAGGTCAAACACCTTTTCCTTGTCGACCTGGCTTTGCCGGTCGAGCGGGATGATGCCGATGACGTTGAGCGATAGCCAGGCGGTAAAACGGTTGCGCAGGAAGTAGTCGGCGGCGGCGACCGGGCGTACGCGGTGCAACTGGCTGAGCGGGTAGAGCGCCATCAGCACCAGTGTATCTAGGTGGCTGTTGTGGTTGGCTGCGAGGATCGCCGGCCCGCGTGCGGGCAGGCGCTGTACGGAGTAAATGTTGAGCCCCAGCAGCAGATACACCACGGGTTTGACGATCAGCATAAAAAACAGCCGCTTAGGCAGACGCTTAAAAAATGACATGGCGGCCTCAGTAGCTGGTGTAAACAAGAAAGTGGAAGAACAGCGGCGCGGTGTACATCAGGCTGTCGATACGGTCGAGAATACCGCCGTGGCCGGGAATCAGCTGGCTGGTGTCCTTGATGCGCAGGTCACGCTTGACCGCAGAGATGGTCAGATCGCCGATAAAGCCCGCGATGCCGATCAGCAGGCCGGCGGCCAGCCCCTGCCAGAAACTCAGTGGCGTGAGCCAGGGTGCGAGCATGCCGCCCAGCAGCGTGGTGGTGGCTACGCCGCCAAGAAAACCAGCCCAGGTTTTGTTGGGGCTGATGGTGGGCACTATCTTGCGCTCGCCAAACTTCTTACCCCAGATGTACTGCGCTACATCGTTGAACTGGGTGAGGAAGACCAGATACAGCACCAGACCGACGCCGCCACCGGACGCATTTTGATCGGCTGGCAGCATCAGCAGATAGGCCACGTGGCTGATGGCGAATACGGTGGTCATGATTGCCCATTGGTAGGAGCCCACCGCGCGGATAAAGCCCTTGGTTTCGCCCAGCATCAGCAGGCCGAAGGGGATCAGCAGGAACAGGTACACCGGAATAAACACGATGAACATGCCGTACCAGTCGGTGGCAATCCAGTAATACTGCAGCGGCACCATCAGGTAGAGCGCGAGGATCAGGCGGCGGTCGGTGATGCGTACGGGCAAGATCGAGAATATTTCCCGCAGCGCAATAAAGCTGAGTAAGGCGAAGAAAATCAGCGAGGCGACCTGGCCAATCATCAGTGCGGTAAACACCACCGCGACCATGACCCACCAGGAGTTAATGCGCTGTTTGAGTTCCAGATGCGCTTCCGGGCTGAGGCGTGAGCGCAGGCGCCACTGGGTGATGGAGGCCACCACTAGCATTGCCAGCACTACCAGCATGGCCCCAAGTGCATTGGGGGTGAGGTCGAGCATAAAGGCCAGGCCGATATCCATCTTAGTTGGCTCCACGTTGTTGCAGGCGCAGATAGGCGCCAATCAGGCGGCGCATCGCGGTCATCGCGCTACCCACCACCAGCAGGATCAGGCTGATCCAGAGCACCATGCCGTAGTGCCCCCAGAAGATTTCCAATGCGCTAATCACCGCAGCCACGGTGATCAGCGCCATGCGTTGCTGCTTGGCCATCGGGCCGCGAAAATCTGCGGGCAGGCCGAGCGAGACGCCCAGCACGCGGATATAAGCCGTCATGACCGCCAGCAAGGCGCCGAGCCAGGCAAGCCACATGGCGCTAGGGTAATCTGGCAGCGCAAAGCCGCAGGCGATGATCAGCAACGGATCGGCTATGCGGTCAGGCACATCGTTGAACAGCTCGCCGGCCAGCGTTTGCTTGCCACCTTCCATCGCGACCATGCCATCGAACAGGTTGCACAGCAGGCGCAATTGAATCAGCAGCGCAGCGGCCAGAAACCACAGTGAGCGCTCACCCGCTAGCGCCTGCCCGGCCATCACCAGCGCAGCGCCGCCGCCCAGGGCAAAGACCACACTGAGCACCGATATCTGGTTGGGCGTGACACTGCGGCGACTGAGCCAGGCTGCGAAGCGTCGCATCAGTTGCTGATCGCGAATCTTCAAGGGGCGGCGGTTGCTGAGGTCGGTCATGGTTTACTGCTCCGAAGAACTGGCGCTGGCATCACGCGCCAGCGAAAAAGTGAGATACAGGCAATAGGCAAAGGCCAATGCGCTGGGCGGCAATATGGTGGCCCAAAGCGCGGGCGTGGCATTGGCAGTATGGGCTAACCAAAGTGCGCTGAAGCTGACCGATACGATCAGCAGGGGCGGCAGAATGATGCGTAATACAGGGCCGGGCAGGCGTTCAAATAAGGCATTGGCGCAGGCAGCCATCAACAGAGTAAGAACGGCGCTGGCGGAGCCTTGCAGTAAACCGGCGATCAGCGCTTCCTGATGGCCCGCCGACCAGTTGGCTAGCAGCGCCCAACCACCCCAGAGTAGAAAGGCCAATGCAGCGGCAGCCAGGCGGCCAGGCGCGACGGCACTCATCGCGTCTGGCCTGTTGCACAGGGCATTGTGTGAGTATTCAAGGACGCTGAGAAGGTAAGCGGCAGGGAGCAAAAGAAGCGCTGTACTGGCAAAAGGAGCATGCCCTGAAATCCTGTTCGATCGGCAATCAAGAGGAGCAGCTTAACGCATATGCTGAGCAGCGCACGAGTGCGCGCTGTTCAGGCTGTGACGGTCATCATGCGGTATAGAGCAATGCGGCGCGGGTTTTAACTCAGTTGAGCGTTTCGACCTGCACGTCGCCGCAGTCGCTGGCGACCCATGTGCTGGTTTCGCGGTGTTCTACTTTCACTGGGCCGTTGAGCTCTTCGCTCAGACCACCGGTGAGCTGCTCGGAAACCTGATAGGTGCCGTCACCCCGAAAGGTTGAGCGCATTTCGCGACTGCTAACCATCTGCATGTCGCCTTGCATGGTGCCGGTAAAACCCTCGGTGTTTGCGCATTCGCCGCTGAACTCCAGGCGGTCGTCCGCATTTTGCGCCACTTTAAGCTTACAGCCGGGTATCTGCTGCTGGGCGTCTGCTAATAAGGTGTCTGGATCGGTCATTTGCTGCGCCAGCTCGCTGGTAATACAGCGTTTGTGGCCTGCGGCTTCGGCATCCCCCATCATTTGTTCGACCATGGCGCGCTGTTCGGCAGGCATATTGGCGAGCATGGCCTCACGTGCTTCGCGCATTTTTTTCTGCATGTCTACGCCATTGATCAGAGTGGTGCTGTCACTGTTCCAAAGGCCGGGTTCGGGAGCGGGTTCGATGTTGGCTGCGTAGAGCGGGGCGGTTGCGGTCAGTAACAGGCAGGCGATCAGGTGATGTGGGGTGAATTTCATGTGCACTCCTTGCTTGGTCAGGTCGATTAAATGAAGTCGTATCTAACTATAGAAGCGAGGGGCGGAAACGCCATCCCGGTGTTGTGCTGTGGGCGGCAAAACCTGTGCAAAGTTGACCAAGCACTGCTTGGTCAACTTTGACGCGCGGGTAAACAAGGCTGAATGCGAGCGACTGTCGCCGGACTTCAGCTCACCACCCGATAACAAGGCACATAGTCAGCGCCGCCCGGTAGCTTCATCCGGTGCTGGCTCACAAACGCTTGGAGCAGACGATCTAGCGGCTGCATTACCTCGGCATCGCCATGAATTTCGTAAGGCCCATACTGCTCGATACGGCGGATACCCTGGTCCTTGACGTTGCCGGCGACAATGCCGGAAAAGGCGCGGCGCAGGTTGGCGGCCAGTTCGTGCGGAGGGAGGTCGCGGCTCAATTGCAGGCTCGCCATATTTTCATGGGTGGGATCGAAGGGACGTTGAAAACTTTCTTCGATGCGCAGCAGCCAGTTGAAGTGAAACGCGTCATGACGCTCGCGGCGGAATTGTTCTACTTCCTGCAGGCCGCGGGTCATCTGCCGTGCAACTTCAGACGGATCATCAATGATGATCTCGTAATGCTGCTGTGCGGCTTCACCCAGAGTGGCGCCAACAAACGCGTTTAACTGCTGCAAGTAAGCTTCAGCGCTTTTGGGGCCGGTGAGAATGACCGGGAAGGGCAAACCTTTGTTAGCCGGGTGCATCAGGATGCCGAGTAGGTAAAGGAACTCTTCGGCGGTACCGGCGCCGCCGGGGAAGATGATGATGCCATGGCCCACGCGTACGAATGCTTCTAGACGCTTTTCGATATCGGGCAGAATAACCAGCTCGTTAACGATAGGGTTGGGCGCCTCGGCGGCAATGATGCCCGGCTCGGTGAGGCCCAGATAACGACCTTCCAGAATCCGCTGTTTGGCATGGGCGATGGTGGCGCCCTTCATTGGGCCTTTCATTACGCCGGGCCCGCAACCGGTGCAGATATCCAGACTGCGCAGGCCCAGTTCGTGGCCGACCTTTTTGGTGTACTTGTATTCTTCTGTGCTTATCGAGTGGCCGCCCCAACACACCACCATCTTCGGCTCTACCGCAGGGCGCAAGGTGCGCGCGTTACGCAATAAGTGAAACACGTAATCGGTGATGCCCTCGGAGCTGCTTAGATCGATGCGCTGGCTATCGATCTCGCTCTCGGTATACACAATGTCGCGCAGCGCGCTGAAGAGCATTTCACGGGTGCTGGCAATCATCTGGCCATCAACGAAGGCATCCGCTGGTGCGTTCAACAATTCCAGCCGCACGCCCCGGTCTTGCTGATGAATATGCACTTCAAAGTCATGGTAGGCCTCAAGAATAGTCTTGGCGTTATCGACATGAGCGCCGGTATTGAGGATGGCCAATGCACACTGGCGGAATAGGGTGTAGGTGCTGCCTGAGCCGGCTGCACTGAGTTGTTGTACTTCACGTTGCGAGAGCGTTTCCAGGCTGCCCTTGGGGCTGACGGACGCGTTGATAACCTTCTTTGCTGGCATGCAGTTTTCCTGAAGCGGGGTACAACCGAAATGGATATTCATCTGTTGTCTGTATTCTCCTCGGGATGCGCGGTGTAACGCAAACACTGCGCGCTTGTATGGTCCTCTACGGAAAATTTGTTGATCTTCGCACTCGTCCGCCGCAAGAAATAAATAGGAATAATTTATTTTTAAGGCGAGCACTGCGTTACCGTAGTTGTCTCATTTTGGTCAAAAAAGGCCTTGGTACTGATTGAGGCCTATAGTTAAGAAACAATCAAAATAGCGGGCTGATAACCGCTAAAGGATGATTTATGTCCAACCGTGATATGTCCCGGCGCTCATTTCTGCAGGGTAGTGTGGTGGCTGGTGTGACCGTGACGCTTATACCGCTCAGTAATCAGGCCTTCGCCGCATTGAAGGAAGAGAGCGTAACCATGCCTTCCGAGCAGTGGCTTGGCACCAATGGTAAGGCTCGATCGCGTAATGACGCCTTGTCCAAGGTGTGTGGCGGCAAAGTGTTTGCACGTGATATCCGTGCCAAGGATATGCCCGGCTGGCCCGAGCAGCAGGGGCACGCCATGCTGCTGAAAATAACCAAGGCTGATCATATCTACGCGGGCATGGACTTGAGTTGGCTCGGTGCTGAGCTGCAGCCGGATCGGATCGTGACAGCCGAAGACCTGGCTAACGACGGTATCGCTTTCCCGCAAGACCATGGCCCTGATCCGTTGTTGCCGGTGGGCCAAGTACCGATGTTTATCGGTCATCCGGTGGCCATTTTGATCTGGAATGACTTTGAGTGCTTTCGTCAGGCCAAGGCCAAACTCAAGTTCAATGACAAAGCCATTCGTTATGGCGCCAAGGCTGAGCTTTATCAAACCGACCCCTACGGCAGCTTTCGCTATGTGCGGGTAGGCGGTGCCACTTCTGCCGATGAAGACGAGTTTGCCAGCCTTAAGGATTCGATACTTTTCCCGATGTTGCGCAACCGTCGCCCAGTGTGGGATTCCCAACCCGATCTGCACGGCGATCTGACCGAGAGAGGGCTGTATTACGCTGGCCGTATCAAGCAACAGATAGATGCTCCGCCAGACAATTGGCTGGTATTTGATGAGCGCTATAAAACGCCATCGATCGAGCCCGCCGCCCTGGAGCCGGACAACGGCAATGGTTGGTACGACACGGTGAGCAAAACACTGCATTTTGTGGTGGCAACCCAGTGCCCGCTGGAAGCGGCAACTGAAACCGCAAAGATGATCGCGCCGTCGCGGTTTGCCCTGAATAACCTGAAAATACATCCGGGTTATACCGTTGGCTACGGCTCCAAGGACCACAATATATTCGTTTACTACGCGGCCCTCGCGGCACTGTACGGTGCCGGTGTGCCAGTGCGTCTGGCCAACGATCGTTATGAGCAGTTTCAGAGTGGTATCAAGCGGCACCCGTTCGACATTCGCTATCAGCTGGCAGTCGATAAGACTGATTACAGCTTCAAGATTTTTCGCGCCGAGATGAGCGTCGACGGTGGCGGACGAGCCAACTATAGCTCCTCGGTGGCGGCGGTTGGCGCTACCGCAGCGCAGTCAATCTACTATATGCCTCAGAATGATTTGCAGGTGACGGCCTACCACTCACGCGGCGTGGAAGCCGGGTCAATGCGTGGCTACGGTACGCTGCAAAGCATGGCGTCCACCGAAATGATGGTCGATGAAATTGCCGATCGGCTGGGCATTGACGCAATCGTGCTACGCAAGAAAAACGCCATGGTTTCAGGTACAAAAAACACTCAAGGCGCGATACCTGCTGGCGCGTTACGGCTGCACGAAATTCTGGATAAAGCCGCCGTCCATGAGGTTTGGAAGAACCGCCATGCACTCAAGCAACAGCGCGAGGCGCAGGACCCGTACCATTGGCACGGCGTGGGCTTCGCCATCTGCCAAAAGGACTTTGGTACCGGCTCTGAAGCGCCGATGGCCAGTGTTGAATTCACTGCCGATGGGCACATTAGCCTGCGTCATATCGGTATAGAAATCGGTACGGGTATGTCGACTTCGCAAGCGCTTGTCGTCGCTGACTTTCTGGGTAGCCCGGCAAGCGAAGTGACCACCGGCGAAACCCAGTGGGATGAGCTACAGCTGACCACCGGCGGAAATCCTTACACCATGAGCCAGGCTGAGCAGAATAACTTCCTGCTTGATCCGCGCTGGGTGGGCAAGCTGGCATCGGCATCGTCGGCCAGTAACTCCGCTTACTATTTCAGTCATGCCACCCGTGAAGCCGCGCGCGTACTGTTCAACCACGGTTTGTGGCCAGCGGCCCTGCATATCTGGAGTCAAGGCCCGTACGGAGGGCAAGCCAACCCCTACGTCGTACGCCGGGAAGATGCCAACTGGGTGGATGGTCAGCTTACGGCTAACGGTATGCAGCCGCTGAGTTTTGCGCAGCTGGCCAAGCACGCCCACGACCTAGGGCTTATCACCGGTGCCACCGTGCACGGCTTTAATCGCTGGAGCTGGGCTGAATCCGAGTTTGAAATTGGCAAGACGCGTGTGCGTCTGCCGCTTGATGGTTTGGCGGTCAAGTACGGTGACGGCGCGGCGAGTGAGAAGCAGGCGCAGATGAATAGCGCAGGCTTTCACTTGCTGGATCGCAAGACGGTGCATTATCCCGATGTTCAGCTGAACAATGCCGCGGTGACTTACTACAGCCCGGTGGCGACTCTGGTGGAAGTAAAGGTTAACAAGGGCACTGGGGAGGTACAGGTACTCAACCATCACTCATGGATCGAGTGTGGCCGCGTGCTAGTAGAAGAGCTGGTGAAAGGCCAGTTGGAAGGGGGCGTAGCAATGGGCATTGGCCATGCGCTGATGGAAGAAATGCCGCTGTACGAAGGCGGGCCCGGAGAAGGTGACTGGAATTTCAATCGCTACCGCCTGCCGATGGCGCGGCACGTGGCGGTATGGAAACAGACGTCAGAAATCCTGCCGCCGCTGTCACGCAGTGATCCAGCCAAAGGCATTGCCGAAGTGGTGATGATCCCGGTAGTTGGCGCTATCGGCAACGCTGTTGCTCACGCTATCGGTAAGCGGGTTCGCGACCTGCCTCTCACTTCTACGCGCATTAAGGAGGCCCTCAATGGCTAATCGTTCGCTGCAACTGACTCTAAATGGTAATGCCGCCGAACCGGTGGACATCCCCGATGATCTGCTGATGATCGATTACCTGCACGAATACAAGAACCTGACCGGCTCTCGCCTGGGCTGCGGCCAGGGTATTTGCCATGCCTGTGTGGTCATCGTCGATAACCCAGACGGTACCAGCGAGGAGGTACGCACCTGCATTACGGGCGCGCATTATTTCGCCGGCAAGCGCGTGCGCACCATTGAAGGCCACGCGACGCGCGATGACGAAGGTAAGGTCACCCAGCTCAATCCGATTCAGCAGCGCTTTGTTGATGAGTTCGCCTTTCAGTGCAGTTATTGCGCGCCGGGCTTTGTGAATGCGGCGACGGTGCTGGTAGAAAAACTGCAGCGCCAGCCAGTTGCGAAAAGCCAGCTTGAGAAGGTCGTGGAGGATAGCTTGGGTCATCACATCTGCCGCTGTACCGGCTATGTGCGGTATTTCAGCGCGACGCGCAATGTGCTGACCGAGCTCGGCTTGGTCAGGGAGGGTTGAATATGAAATACCCATTGTTGCGCATAGCCATGGCGGTCGGTTTGGCTGGATCAAGTGCGCTTGCCCTGGCGGAGACTCAGGTAGAGCGCGGCGAATATCTCACCCGCGCGGCCGATTGTATGGCGTGTCACACTGCCAAGGGCGGCGCTCCCTATGCGGGCGGGCTGCCGATCGACTCGCCCTTCGGCACTATTTATGGCACCAACATCACACCTAGCAAAGAGCACGGTATTGGCCTGTATAACGACGACGAGTTTTTCGCCGCGTTGAACGAGGGCAAGCGGCGCGATGGCGCCAACCTGTATCCGGCTATGCCTTATACCTCTTACCACCGCGTAACGCGTGAAGACGCAGACGCCATTCACGCGTATCTAAAAACGGTTGAGCCTATCGAGCGGGCTGCACCGGAAACCAGTCTGAGTTTTCCGTTTAATGTGCGTCCGGGGATCATCGCTTGGAACCTGATGTACGGCGATGGTGTGCCGCTGGAGTCTCCGGAAGGCAAAAGCCAGGCTTGGCAGCGCGGGCAGTATATGGTTGATGTGCTTGGTCATTGTGGCGAGTGTCATACACCTAGAGGCATGGCCGGTGCGATGCAGGCGGATAAACGCATGATGGGTGGCGTACTTAACGGCTACCTTGCACCGAGCTTGTTAGCTAGAGATTTGGCCGATCGAGGTTGGAGTCACGAAGATCTGAGTTCGTTTCTAAAGCTGGGGATGAGCGACCAGGGCACGATGTTTAACGAAATGTACCCGGTATTCCACAACAGTACCCAGTATCTTGCAGACGATGATCTGAATGCGATCGCTACCTTTCTATTGGGAGATCAGCCGCCTGAAGCCAGGGTTCTGAATGAGGTGCCGTTAGATCAGGTCAGCTCCAGTGCGCAGCGGGGTCGGCAGCAATATCTAAACGTATGCGCCGGCTGTCATGCGCCGGGTGGCGAGGGAAAACCGCATATTGCTGTAGCCATGCGCGGCAACACCACGCTACGTCTGGATGATCCTCGCAACCTTTTGCGGGTCATCGAGGATGGCATTGGCGAACAGAAATTTACCGGCTTTGAACGCATGCAACCGATGCCCGGCTTCGCAGACAAGCTGGACCAACAGGCACTCACTGATCTGCTCAACTACCTGCGTCAGACCTGGGGCGGGAAAGACAGTGATCTGGTTCTGGCAGATGTGCAAGCGCTGCAGGAAGAGGCTTCGCCTGAATAGCTCGCTGCACATCGCGTTATAAGCCCGTATTCCGGCGGCTTTTTAATATAAGGTTCTTGCTTGCGGTAGGCAGGCAAGAACCCTGATGCCCTTTTCCAGTTTGGGGCATATAAACGCTGCGATATGCCGCTCAGTCGCAACCTCAGCAGTACCGGTCCCCCTAAAACACCTTTGTATGTGGTACTCATAAATGTTCTGCAATCTGTATTTTCAGTCACCCGCCAAAGGTCGCTGACTCAACGTCAAAGCAGGATTACCCCATGCACCGGTAGGTAGGCTGATCTAAAAGCCCATCATGCTGCTGAGGTAGTGTGCTGGTGTTGGGAAGGTAAGGGGGGCTGGTTGATTTTATATAGCAGCCCCAGACATAAGCGTGACGCGCTGTCGCACAGTGACGATGGGCAGGAACCAATGTCTGCCTGCGGCCTCTACAACCATGAGCAGTGTTTCATGCTGGCGCTATCTTCAGATTGCGCCGTATGGGTTTCGGCATTAGCCAGAGGGCAAACAGCAGCACTTGGCTCGTCTTATTCGCAGCAGCAAGGAGTTATCATCAATGGGCATTTCGAACCATGAACTTCATAACGACTTTCCGCAGTACAGCGACCTTATCGACCAGTTGACCGAGCACGATGGTCACTTTAAAAAGCAGTTAAAGGAGTACGCTGAACTGGACAAGGAAATTCAAACGCTGGAGAAACAAAACCTGCCGGTTTCGGATGAAAACTTTACGCGTATGAAAGCCAGCCGCGCGCATCTGAAGGACCAACTTTACAATGCGCTGCAGAAGGCCTCCGAGGCCTAAGTAGCTCGCCTAAATCGACATCATTGTTATCGGTAGTCAGACTATGAATGGCTACGGAAAAAAAGGCCGGCGCCCCAATGGAGCGCCGGCCTTTTACTTGGGAATTACACCGGTGGCAATTCGTTGGGGCGCAGGTCAAACACCAGTACTTCGGCATTCTGCCCCTGATTAATCTCCAGCGCTTTGGCGTGTCGCAGTTTGAGCCCGTCACCTGCTTGCAAGCGTTGCCCGTTCACCGTGACCGTGCCGCTGGCCACATGTACATAGGCATGGCGGTTGGCAGGCAGAGTGAGCGTTGCATGCTCGTCGCCGTTGAACAGCCCCGCATAAACCCGCGCATCCTGATGCAGGGTGAGTGCACTGTCGCCTCCGTCCGGAGCCATAATCAAACGTAGCCGACCGCGTTTTTCCGCGGCAGCAATGTGCTGCTGCTGATAACCCGGCTGGATTCCTTTTTTGCTCGGCATGATCCAGATCTGCAGGAAGTGCACCGGCGTGCCGTTGCTGGCGTTGTATTCGCTGTGGGCAACCCCGGTGCCTGCGCTCATTAGCTGTACGTCACCGGGCTTGATCAGCGAGCCGTTGCCGAGCGTGTCTTCATGCTTCAGCGCACCTTCGAGCACGTAGGAGAAAATCTCCATATCGCGGTGTGGATGCTTGCCAAAGCCACCACCCGCGGCCACCCGGTCATCGTTGATTACCAACAGATCCGAAAAGCCAATGTGCTCTGGATCATAATAAGAGCCGAACGAAAAGCTGTGGCGCGACTGTAACCAGCCGTGGTCGGCAATACCGCGTTCGGTGGCTTTGCGTAGCGTCGTTTGATTGGTCATGTCGGGTACTCCTGTTTCGTTGTGGGCGGCTGTATTAAAAAGAGCCTTGGCCCGCTGAAAACAGATTACTGTCTATTCTTGCGTGGATTAAGATGCTGAAATAGGTATCACTGTCCGCTAAGGGGTGACAATGAATCAGCTGGAAGATATGCAATTGTTCGTTAGCGTACTGGAATGCGGCAGTTTCACTGCGGCCGCCGATGCGCTGGGCCTATCCAAGCAGTTTGTTAGTCGCCGGGTTGCAGCGCTGGAGGCCCGCCTTGGGGTGCGCCTGATCAACCGCTCGACGCGCAAACTGAATGCGACCGTATTGGGGCAAAGCTATTTCGAGCGGGCGCAGCGGATACTGCAAGATGTTGCCGAGACCGACATGCTGGTCTCGGAGCAGGGTGCGTCGCCGCGTGGCGCTCTGCGGCTATCGGCGCCCATGTCGTTCGGCACCTTGCACCTGAGTACGTTATTGCCGGATTTCATGCGGCTTTACCCGGATGTGAGTATCGAGCTCGATCTGAGTGATCGCACGGTGGATCTGCTTGGTGAAGGCTACGATATGGCTATCCGTATCGGTGCTCTGGCTGATTCCACATTGATCGCTCGGCAATTGGCAGCGATGGACATGGTTACCTGTGCCAGCCCGGCCTATTTGGCGGCGCACCCAGCACCGCAGACGCCAGTTGATCTACGCCAGCATGAGTGCATGCTTTACGGTCACAGCAAAACGGTTGAATGGCGCTATTGGATCGATGGTCGTAGCCAGGCAGTGGCGGTGCAGGGACGCTATCGGGTCAACAATGGTGAGTTGGTGCGCGACGCGGCGATTGCCGGGTTGGGGCTGACCATGTTGCCAGCTTTTATCGTCGGCGAAGCGTTGGCCCGTGGCGATTTGGTTACCGTGCTGGATAGCTACCAGTTGCCCACGACCAAGGTGTACGCCGTGTACCCGCAGCATCGTCAGTCGTCATTGTTGGTACAGTTTCTGGTCGATTATCTGCGTGATGCCTTGTTAGCGCGCAAATAGTGCAGGTGCCCGTGGTATGCCCTGGGCGAAAACAGCGTAAGACTATAAATCAATGAAAGGCTGCGACCGCCTGCTGTGACGGTCGCTCCTCATTCGTTTACTGCGGTAAGGTTTTCAGTTGCCGGCGGCGCATCACCAGATAGGCTGCCGGTAAAACAAACAAAGAGAGCAGTGGGGCGGTAATCATGCCGCCTACCATGGGCGCAGCGATGCGGCTCATGATTTCGCTGCCGGTTCCACTACCCAGGAGCACGGGCAAGAGGCCGGCGATGATGACCGCGACGGTCATCGCCTTTGGGCGCACACGTTGTACCGCGCCTTCGCGTATTGCTTCGAGAAGAGCGCTTTCGTCTTGATTTCCATCCTTGAGACGTGCCGTCCAGGCATTCTTTAAGTACAGCAACATGATCACGCCAAACTCTGCGGAAACCCCCGCTAACGCAATGAAGCCGACTCCAGTAGCGACCGATAGGTTGTACCCTAACAAGTAAAGAAACCATGCTCCCCCGGTGAGCGCGAAGGGTAGGGTCGCCATGATGAGCAGGGCTTCTCCGAAGCGCGAAAACGTGAGGTATAGCAGCACAAAAATGATCAGCAAGGTTGCCGGCACGACGAGCTTTAGTTGGGCATTGGCTCGCTCCATAAACTCAAACTGACCGGCATAGCTAATGCTCATCCCGGGTTGGAGCTGAACACTTTCACCGATTTGGTCTCTGAGATCGCTTACCACGGATGCAATATCCCGACCGCGTGAGTCGATGTAGACCCAGCCTGCCAGCCGCGCATTTTCGCTCTTGAGCATAGGCGGGCCTTCGGTTATCTGGATTGCAGCCACAGTGCCGAGCGTAATCTGGCTACCCGCAGGCGTGTAAATGGGCAAATTGCGCAGATCGGCTAGCGAGTCGCGCCATTCCCTCCCGTAACGGAGGTTAATGGGATACCTCGCGAGCCCTTCGACAGTCTCACCAATGGTTTGACCACCAATGGCTCCAGCTACGATTGATTGCACATCAAGGATACTCAGGCCATAGCGACCTGCGGCTCGGCGGTCGATATCGATATCAATATAACGCCCTCCGGTCAGCCGCTCGGCAAGTGCAGAGCTGACACCAGGTACCGTCTTGGCGACCCGCTCGATTGCTTGCGTGGTTTTATCTATTTCTGCCAGGTCAGTGCCATATACTTTGATGCCAATGGGGCTTTTGATCCCCGTTGCCAGCATATCGATCCGATTGCGAATGGGCGGGATCCAAAGATTTGCCAATCCCGGAACCTGTACCCTGCGATCCAACTCTTCGATCAGCTTCTCAGGCGTCATGCCCGGCCGCCATTGGTCCTTGGGCTTGAATTGAATGGTTGTCTCGAACATTTCGAGCGGAGCGGGATCTGTCGCCGTCTCGGCGCGCCCGGCCTTACCAAATACGTGCGCAACTTCGGGCAGCGTTTTTATAAGCCGATCTGTCTGTTGCAGCAGTTCAGACGCTTTCTGAGCGGATAGCCCCGGGAGGGCTGTGGGCATGTAAAGCACGTCGCCTTCATCCAAGGGTGGTAGAAACTCACCGCCCAGGTGAGTGATCGGCCACAATCCCGTCAAGAAAACCAAAGCAGCCACCAGCAAGGTAGTCTTCGGCCACCGCAACACCCCATCCAATGCCGGCTTGTAAACGTAAATGAGCCCGCGGTTTAGCGGGTTGCGGTGTTCGTCAGGGATTTTTCCGCGTATCCAATACCCCATCAATACCGGAACCAGCGTGACAGATAAACCTGCTGCTGCTGCCATTGCATAGGTTTTAGTGAAGGCTAGTGGACCGAACAGCCGTCCCTCTTGCGCTTCGAGAGTAAATACCGGAATGAACGACAAGGTGATGATCAAAAGGCTGAAAAACAACGCTGGGCCAACTTCGACGGCGGCGTCGGTAATCACCTTCCAGTGCGCCTGGCCTTTCAAGGCGACCCCAGGGTGCTTACTGTGCCAAGCCTCAATGTGCTTGTGGGCGTTCTCAATCATCACAATGGCGGCATCGACCATAGCTCCAATAGCGATTGCGATGCCGCCCAGAGACATGATGTTGGCGTTGACACCCTGACGTTGCATGATGATAAAGGCGATCAAAATGCCGATGGGTAGCGAAACAATCGCCACCAGCGATGAACGTAGATGCCACAGGAATAAGACGCACACCAGGGCAACAACGATGAACTCTTCGATGAGTTTGTGGCTGAGGTTTTCGACGGCGCTATCTATCAGCTTACTGCGATCGTAGGTCGTGACGATTTCCACGCCTTCAGGCAGGCTGGCTTTTAACTCGTCGAGCTTGGTTTGGACGGCGGCGATCGTTTCTCTGGCGTTCTTGCCGCTACGCAGAATAATGACCCCTCCAGCCACTTCACCTTCACCGTCGAGCTCAGCAATACCGCGGCGAATCTCTGGCCCGAGTTGGATATGCGCAACGTCTCCTAGCATGATAGGTGTGCCGGTGCTGTCGAGGCGCAGAGGAATGGTTCGGAAGTCCTCCATGGACTGCAAATATCCCCCCGCCCGAACCATAAACTCGGTTTCTGCCAGAGCAAGAACACTCCCACCCGTTTCGCTATTGGCCTCGTCCACCGCCTGTGCGATCTGCTGTTGCGTAACACCTCGGCTGGCCATACGTACCGGATCCAGCACTATTTGGTACTGCTTCACCATCCCGCCTATAGAGGCAACTTCCGCCACATTGGGTAGGGTCTTAAGCTCGTAGCGCAGGAACCAATCCTGTAGGGAACGTAGCTGCGACAGGTCGTGCGTACCCGTGCGATCGACCAAGGCGTACTGATATATCCAGCCAACGCCGGTGGCGTCTGGCCCTAGCGCTGGCTTCGCGGCAGCGGGTAGTTGGCTCTGCACCTGGCTTAGGTATTCCAGCACCCGTGAACGAGCCCAATAGAGGTCTGTTCCATCCTCGAACAGCACATAGACATAGCTGTCGCCAAAAAAAGAATAACCACGCACTGTTTTGGCGCCCGGTACGGAGAGCATGGTGGTGGTCAGCGGGTAGGTGACCTGATTTTCAACAATTTGCGGTGCCTGGCCTGGATAGGCCGTGCGGATTATCACTTGAACATCGGAAAGGTCCGGCAGAGCGTCGACAGCGGTATTTTTAATCGACCACACTCCCCACGCGACAGTAAACAGCGTGGCAAGCAGGACCAAAAATCGGTTGGCGACCGACCAGCGTATTATGGATGCGATCATGGCTTGTCTCCGAGCTTCTCAATGCGCTCAATCACCAGGCCTTCTTCGCTTTGACGCACGCCAACGCGCACCTGATCAGTCGCTTTTAACCCTGACAAAAGGGATTCATCGGCAACCCGAAAAGACATTGTCATGCCCGGCATGTTGAGGGTTTTAAAGGGGCCGTGCGACAAGCGAATTTTCCCATTGTCCAGGCTAACGATGGTGCCTTCTGCTTCGTGTAACTCTGGCTTGATGTCTGTTGAGGGGCTTAAATCTTGAGCGGTTAAGCCGCGTAGGCTTGCTTCTGAGTCCAAGAGAAACTGACCAGACGTCACTACCATTTCGCCTGTTTGTAGCCCTTCAAGTACTTCGGTTTTTGCATTAAATTCGCGGCCCGTGCGGATCTCGACTGGGCGGTAGCTGCCTTGTTCTTCGGCCACCATGACCAATGAGCGCATACCGGTGTGAATGACTGCTTCGGTAGGAATAACCAGTACATCAATGGCGCTTTGCTTCACCGATACTTCAGCAGTCATTCCTGGGCGTAGCCGCTGCTCTGGATTGGGCAGTTCTACCCGAAGACGGATAGTGCGACTGGCTAAGTTGGCTTGCGTGAGCACGGCTTGGACTTTTCCCTCCAGAGCGTTATCTGGAAAAGCCGGCAAACGCGCGGTTACCAATTGCCCTCGAGATAAATTGCTGATCTGCGCCTCAGGTACTGCAACTTCGAGCCAAACGGTATCCAGACCATTTATCTGAGCGAGAGAGTCGCCGGCTTTAAGGGTCATGCCTTCGCGCACGTCTAAGGTGCGCAATACACCACTCATTGGGCTTTTTATGGTCCAAACCAGACGTGTTTTACCGCTACGTTCCAACTCCGCGATAGCCTCTGCTGGCATGCCGGTAAGGCGTAGTCGCTGCTTTGCGGCTGCAAGCAACGGCGGGTCGCCGAGCTCTCTCAGTGCCAGATATTCCTCCTGTGCGGCTGCCCACTCCGGAACCAAAAGGTCTGCGAGCGGCGCGTCTTTCTTGATGACATCTTCTGGCGCGTGCGGATAGACCCGCTCGACGTAGCCTGCGGCGCGGGCTTGCACCACAGCCACAGATCGTTCGTCGAACACTAGGGTGCCAGTCGCCTCAAACGATGGGCTAATCGACACGCGCTCCACCTTCGTTACGCGCATGCCTAGGCTCTGAGTTATGCTGGGATCAATGCGAATGGATGTACCACTACCGCCTTCGTCGGCATAACGCGGCACCAGGTCCATGTCCATAAAGGGAGACTTGCCAGGCTCGTCAAACTTCTGCTGGGGAACCATAGGGTCATACCAGTAGAGAATCTCTTTTTCCGGATTCTCCGCTGCGTGTACCTCACCTGGAATAGCCAGCTCGAATAGGGCGGTAGTGCTAAATACCAAAGGCAGGCTTAGGGCGAGTGCCAGCCGGTTGAGTTGGAATGTCATGGCTGGTTCTCTCCAAAAGTGAAATGCAGTTGAGCGTTGCTCAGCGATCGGTCTCGAGCTACATCAATGCGCCGCATACGCGTTTCAACTAGCTGGCGACGTGCATCGACTACGGAGGCAAGTTCACCGACGCCTGCGCGGTAATCGGCCATGGCGAGACGGACTTTGTCCTCAGCGAGCGGTAGTAGCGTTTGATCTATTCGCGTGAATGCGCGCTGTAAACGTTGGAACTCAGCCAAACTGCTGGTCAGCTCCTGGGTATACACACGCAGTGTTGCTTCGCGCTGCGCCTCAATTTCAGCCAGCCGATCACGTTCGGCTGCTATTTTTGGGGTCTGGCGAGAACCGCTAAAAATTGGCAGATCGAAGCTCACGCTTAGATTCACCATGTCGCCATAGTTGTTGCCACGGCGCAGGTAATCGACCCCCCAACTCCAATCAGGTGTTTTGTCCGCGACTGCTTGCTTTACGTTGGCTTGCGCTTTGCGAGCCATCGGGTCAAAAGCGAGCAGCGCCGGGTGGCTGTATAGGTTCTCTTGGTAGCGATCTACATCGGCAGGCCATTGTGGCCAGTCGCCGTTGAGCGGCTGGGTCGCCATGTCGCCTACCCAACGGCGCAATTCGGCTCGAGCAACAGCTTGGTCGCGAAGCAGTTCATCTTGCTGCTCGTCAAGGAGCGCCGCCTCTTGCTTGGCAAGCACGCTCTCAGCCGTTCGCCCTGTACCGCTAGCGATACGCGCTTTGATCAGACTGGAGAAAAGTTGGTTCTCGCTGAATAGTTGTTTGAAAACACTCAGCTTCTGCTCAACTGCAAAGGTGTTGATCCACGCCTCCGAAGTGCCTTGTCGCACGCCGAGACGTTCTATTGCTTGCTGGACATCTGCCAACGCAACACTGGCTTGTGCTGCCTCAACTCGAGCGCGCCTTTTTGCACGATTTGGTACGTCTTGAGTCACACCGACCATTTGCATGGTCATTGCCTCTTGGTCTAGCTGCCAACGCGCATCACCTTCAATAGGTACGTTTTGCAGCCCGAGCTTGAGTTTGGGGTCGGGAAGCTCGCCAGCTGGAATTACGTCGCTGCGCGCAGCTTGTAGATTTGCGGTTTGCGCATCTAGCGAAGGCGATTCATGCTCCGCCACGCTCAAGGCTCGTTCAAGAGTTAGCGGCGACGCTAAACCGGTGAAAGACACCACGCACATGACCAAGGCGACCACATAGCGTGGCGCCCAGTACATATAGGATTTCATCTAATATAATTCCTGATCTTCTATGCGAACTTAGAGCTCGCGGTAGACAGCCCGAGGCTACGCCCGGACGGTGCTCAGAATGTGATCGGAATTAGGTGCGAGGGGGGTGCCAGACGGTGTCTAGAAGGAGAGAGGGTATCTTCTGGTTATAAAAAGATCGCAATGGCTTTGCTGCGGGAATCTGTGGCGTATTCGCTACCGCGAGCTGAAGAATGCTAGAGGTTTTACATTCTTGGCCTACTTTGCAGACCAGGGACTTCCCCTGCTCGTGGTTTGCACAACAGCCTGGTTGGGTGCCAACCATGGGAGAGGAGCTACTCGTCATGTTTTGCATATCGGGCATAACGTGACTTGTTGAAGGCCCCATGGGCATAAGCAGTTGTGCCATGCCGTTAATGGGCATCGCAAATGCTAGTAGCAAAATAAGGAACGAGCGAATGTAGACCTTCATGCGCGGAGTTTAAGAGACCTTGAGTGCTGCGGTCAATTCTCATACGCGGATATCAGTTGAGCACTCAGGCCTTGCTATTGGTTTGAGGGCGCTCGCGGGAATTGATTGCGGAAAGTCTAAGGTATTATTTGATAAAAAGCAGACATAAAAAAACCCGCCTAAGCGGGTTTTTTTATGTCTGTACTTACCGAAGGGTAATTACAGAGCTTGGATCTGTGAAGCCTGAGGGCCTTTAGCGCCTTCAGTGGCGGTGTAAGACACTGCCTGACCTTCTGCTAGAGATTTAAAGCCGCCGCCTACTATTTCTGAGAAATGAGCAAATAAATCTTTGCCGCCGTCTTCAGGAGTAATAAAGCCAAAACCTTTTGCATCGTTGAACCATTTTACTGTGCCGTTAGCCATGTTTACTTACCTTTTCTATATCAATGAGCATTCGCTCGGAAGTGCAATAAATATTCAAATAAGGGAAGTATTGTGACTGAAGTACCGTAAGGAACGAACAATATACAAAAATCGCGCTAACTTGAAACGTCTTGCTTGTTGGACACAAACCTACGGGGTATGCGATGAAGAGTCAAGCTAAATAACTAACATCAATTGCTGAGCGGTTTGCGCTCCCAAGCCAGATTGTCGTTTTGGGGTGTGATCACGCGGTGCAGGCAGAGGCAGAAAACAGAGATTATCCAGTGTTGGGAAAGGTAATGAAACTACATGGCTACTGGGGCTCAAAAAGCCAAGGCTGCTCATTGGAATTACCTATCGACTACATCGAGCATTATTTTCCCGGATACGCCGTTTATTACCATTATTTGTAACCGGGAGCTGATGCAATAACGACCAAAATCTAGGAAGTCGCCTTATCTTGCAAATCTGGCGGACACGGCAGTGTTATACGCCAGAGTGGCAAATTCCCAAGTGGACATGGCGCGCCTGCGTGAGCAATTTGAGTCAGTGGTGAAATCAATCAACCCTGTTCCTTGTCGGGACAGCCGAGTTGATGATTTGGGTTGGGCTATTACCTGCCGCGACGGATCGGTGGATGGTGGCGTACGGCGTATCTCTGCCGACAATGGCGCGCGTAAAGTGGTCTACGGCAAGGGTAATCGGCGCGGAGTGAATCGCAGCCCAGATCTGCAGTGGGTATATGTCCAAGATGATGGGATGCCTTGGAGGCTTTGGCTAACGGCCCATATGGCGCTCGTTACATGCAAATCGAAAGTGAGGGTGAGGAGATGCCCTTTCATACCGATGCGATGCGGGAGACTTGGTGCCTGCATATCCCGCTTGTGACTAATCCAGATGCGCTACTCCAATGGCAATTTCCCGACGGCTGAATTGACAGCGTGCATCTGCCGGGTGGAAGTGGCCACCTGGCTGGTGCGGGTGGATGTTAAGCATCGTGGGATCAACCCTGCGAATGGTGCGCAGGGGAAGGTTCATCTGCTGATGGGGTTTGGTAGGGTTTCGACAGACAAGTTGTTGTTGAAACCCTAAGATTTTATACCGATAAGGAATGGGCGTGGAGCACGGCCTTGGCAGCTAACTCAGCGCAATCCGAGATGCTCAAGACTCTCAAATGTCACCGCACCGATGGCCAAACCGTTGTCCATCTGATAGTCCGATAGTGCGGCGATGGTGCGTTCGCCTAGTCGACTATCAATATTGCCGACGCTGTAACCCCGAGAACTGAGCGCAGATTGTAGCCGGGTTATCAGTGCAGGTTGCAGGTCTGAATCGCACGCCGCGCGTCTAAGCACGACCTCCGGCTTGCCCTCGTACTTGGTAATGGCCATGCGGCGGGTTACAGCCGGTTCGGTGCGTTGCTCTACCTTCTCAGCACCTACCGCTTCCATTTTGGCAAGCGTGGCAAACTGTGGTTCGGTGTTGATCTCAACCACTCGAGCGGGCTGGTCTACCACCCAACGTGACACGGTCTTGTATATCGCCGGCGCGACTATTGTTCTGGTGGTTTCGGGTTGGATCTGCACGTTGACCTGAACTTTCTCTTCCTTCGCGGGTATTCCCACAGCGCAGAACGCCATCGCGCCGGTATTTCCGTAGCGTGTGCCCGCGGCTTGACAAGGTTCAAGTACTGTTTTGGCCTGTTCTACGGCGAGCACTTCTTCCCGTGCCTCATACACAGCGGGTACCACGACAGAGCGCGTAGTTTCGGGTTTGACCATTACATGTTCCGTCACCTGTTTGAAGGTGGCGGGCACCACGCGAAAGGACTTTGCTCCCTCACGCGTGACAACCTGCTGAACGCCTTCCCTGAGCTGCGCCGGGGTAACGGCGTAACGCACGCTGGGTTCCTGCAATACGACTTCAACTTCTTCATGTACCGGACGCGGCTTAATGGACGCGTTTACCCAACATTGGCCCGCGGTTATAGCAGTCTCATCCGGCTGCGCGGCAGCAGCTCCCGCAGCCAGACTGAAAGATGCGGCAACGAACAGCGGAGGCAGCCTAAGAAAAGAGCGCATATATTAACTATTCCAGGTCTTATTAATCCAAAGAATCAATGGTATTGGCTAAGGCTTCAAACCACAAGGTGCTAGATCCCAGTATGGGGCGTGTACTCGCTCAAATGTTAATGTCTTTTATGATGGTTGTTTGCTGTCGGAAATCTTTAACGGTTGAAGCGTTCAATCGGCGCATTTAGGGCTTGGGCGGTGGCTTGCATATCCTCGGAGATTTGTGCCGAGTGTTTCGCCAGCTTTGCGTTCTGATCGGAGACACACGCAAGAATGGTGATCTGCTGACAGTTATCGTCGTCGGCGTTCGCTTGCTGGTCTGACGCAGCAGCCATGTGTTGCCCCATCTCGTGAATTCCGGTGATCGTTTGGCTGGTGTCGTCAAGCGCCTGTTGGGGAGACTGCGATTCCTCGGCTAGGCTGTCCACGGGATGGCTGATGTTGTGCGCAGTAGCGGCCAGCCGTTCAGTTACCTCGCGGAAGTTCTGCGCTTGAAGCGAGCCAGTGTGGCTTAGGCCTTTGACCCTCTGCATACCTCTAGCGGTATGGTGGGTGTTAATGGCCAATTAAACTGACCCACCTCTGGCCAACAATTTTGACCCACCCATGGTGGCACTGGCCACCGATCCATGTAGCGTCACCCGCCTTATGCACAGGCCGGGGACAGATCATTGAAGGAGTGGGTTGTGATTCACAA
>DRHT01000053.1 GCA_011053055.1 Halopseudomonas sabulinigri
GAGTAGCCTTTGTTTAGTACCAAATCCACGGCTTCGAGTTTGAATTCCGGGGTAAATGCTCGACGTTGATTCAAAATAGACACCTCATTCATGGCGCTACTATAGCGCCTCTATGGAGTGTCCGGATTCATTAAGCCACTACAGGGCCGCGCAGCTGGGTGCCCTGGGGGATCGCTAAGGGGGCATGGGCAAGCATGCCCCCCTTGGCTCGCCTAGAGGCGAAAGCGGTAATAAGCTGGAAATTAGAGATCTGTATCCAGCTCAGTCATTTTTCTTCACCAAAAAAACGATTAATCCACCAACGCCCCATTGATGATCGCCCTCAACTCCTGCCGCACCGCATAGGTAGAAGACGGAATCAGCTGCGTCATAAAGATCATCAGCAGGTCTTCTTCCGGATCGATGAAGAAGTTTGTGCTGGCCATGCCACCCCAGCCATATTCACCCACCGAGCCATTGGTCTGCGACTTGGCGACGTCAGTCTTGACCGAAAACCCCAAACCAAATCCCGTACCGTCATAAGGCGTTTCGCTGAACGAGCCGATGGCGACGTCAGGCAAGCCTTTGTTATCTGGCAGATGGTTCATGCGCATAAATTCCAGCGTCTTGCGGCCGATAATGCGTGCGCCATCGAGCTCACCGCCGTTGGCTAAGGCCTGGGCAAAACGATAATAATCGTCGATGCAAGAAACCAGTCCGCCGCCGCCTGACAAATACCCATGTGCTTTGGCAAAGGACGAGTTTTGCGGGTCATCCTGCAGGCTGAAGGTGTCGCCCGGCTGATACTGGTAGCAGGCAGCAAAACGAGATAGCTTTTCTTGCGGCACGGTAAAGAAGGTATCCGGCATGCGCAGTGGTTGGAAAATGTGTTTGCTGAAGTAATCATCCAGGCTCATGCCGGAGAGCAGCTGCACCAAATAGCCGCACACGTCGGTTGCCACCGAGTAGCACCAGGCTGTGCCGGGGGAAAACTCGAGGGGCAACCGTGATAACTCATCAATCAAGCGGTCCAGCGTGTGACCGGGGCCGCCGTCCAGCTTCAGGCTGCGGTAAGCCGCATCCACGTTGGTGCGATTCATAAAGCCGTAGGTGAGACCGGACTGGTGCGTGAGCAGATCGCGGATGGTCATTGGACGCTGCGTGGGGGTAGTCAGCATCTGCGGATAGCTGCCGGTCTTGTACACGCGCAGATCTTTCCAGGCCGGGATGTACTTGTGCACAGGCTCATCCAGCAGGAATCGGCCTTGTTCATACAGCTGCATCAGGGCAATAGAGGTTATCGGCTTGGTCATGGAGTAGATGCGGAACAGGGTATCGCGCTCCACCGGTAACTGGCGTTCTACATCGCGCAGCCCTTGCGCCTTGATCCAGGTGATCTCGCCACGGCGAGCAACCAGTGTCAGCGTACCCGGCAACTTGCCCGGTTGTAGATAGGCGCGGTCGAGGTGATCGCCGATGCGATCCAGGCGGCTGAGGTCCATGCCGGCAACACTATTGTTCTGCTCCATTGGAAATTCCATAGGTTGATCAAAGACTTGATACTAGCCCGTAACGCGGCTCAACAGAAACCTCTGTAGCCTGCGAATGACAGCTTATGCAGCGTGTGGATAGGCCCTCTGAAAATACTTGCCTGTAAACGCAAATCCTCATTGTGGAAAGCCCTGGAATAGGTGTAAAAAGCGGCACCGAAGCAAATGAGGATTGCGATGAAATGAGCGAAAATTCGCCCTGTCTGAACTGCGGTGCTTGCTGCGCCACTTTCAGGGTTTCTTTCTATTGGGGCGAGACAGATAGCGCGCCCGGCGGTGACGTACCCACCCAGCTTACCGAACAAATTTCCCCGTACCGTTCCTGCATGCAGGGCACCAATCAGCCCAAGCCGCGCTGTGTCGCTTTGCTAGGTACTGTGGGCGACGGTGTGCGGTGCAGCATTTATGAGAAACGCTCGAGTCCATGCCGCGACTTTCCGTTTCACGGCGAATACGGTGAGGACAGCCCGCGTTGCCAGCAAGCCAGAGCTGCCCATGGCTTGCCTCCGTTACCCGATAGCCCGATGCGGCCCAAGCTAATCCCGGTTATCGCGGCTTGATTGAAGTGTCGGCTGCGGCCAAGGGAGCTGCCTGGCCGGCGCTGGCCACAACAGAGTGCACCAGGTAGAGCTTGCGCATACTGTCGACGGTGAGCACAAAGGGGTAAATATCTTGTTGGCCCATGCTGCGCGCCAAGACATTAAGCACACTGCTCAGTTGTACCCAACGGTTGATGAACGCAAGAAACCGCGCGCGATCATCCTCACCCTGTTCATGCGCCGCCAGCTGGCTGCTGTCGAAGGGGTCGGTCTGCAGGGTCAGGGTGTCTAGCTGTAATCCGAAGTCCAGCGCCGCGTTTAATGTGTCGGTCATATGTAGGTAGTGAGCCCAGGTCTCAGCCCAGTCTTCCCAGGGATGCGTTGCGGCGTAACTGCTGATGAAATGGTTTTTCCAGTTGGCTGGCGGGCCGTCGTTGTAGTGACGTTTCAAGGCTTGCTGATAATCCTCGCGGTCATCGCCAAAGAGCTCGCGGCAGGGCTCTAACCAGCGTGTGTCGCGCACCAGCCGATCCCAGTAATAATGGCCGCTTTCATGCCGAAAATGGCCCAGCAAGGTGCGATAAGGCTCGTGCATGTTCTTTCGCATGCGCTCACGATGCGCCGGGTCTGCCTCGTCTATGTTGAGCGTGATGATGCCGTCCATGTGTCCGGTCATAACCGGGTCAGCACCGGGTTGCTGGCGCAAGAACTTGAATCCCATACCCTGCTGAGGGTCTGCGCTACGCGGGATGACCGGTAACCCGAGCATCAATAACTGGGCGACTAATCGTCGCTTGGCGACTTCGGTTTCGTGCCAGAGCTCGGCGTTCTCATTCAGGCTCAGGTCGGGAATAGTCTCGTTTAGCGCACAGGCAAGGCAGAAGGGCTCGGAGCTATTGCCGGTGACGAGCCAGTTGCAGGCAGCCGGCGCAGTCAGATTTTGGCAGCGTTGGTAGCTGCGTTTGGGTTCTGTGGTGTCTTTCTGCAGGTTCCAGAGGCCTTTTTCGGAGGCTGGTTCCAGGCTGAACAAACTGGTTTGCAGTGGGTGATAACCGAGTTCTGATCCGCAACGCAGGCACTTGGTGTTGTTGAAGAACACGGCCTGTCCGCATTGGCAGCGCTGAACCTGGCCTGTCGGCTGGTAGTCGAACAGCTGCTGGCCCTGGGTCGCGCGGACCAACTGGTCAAAATAGCTCATTTGCCTTTGTCCCTAACCATGCTTGGGCGTGGATGCGCCACTGCTCGATTGTGATTGCGTCTGTGTCTGTGTCTGTGTTTGAGACTGAGTCTGCGCACCGTCTTCCGGCTGCGCAAAATAGGTTTGCCGAATAGCTTCGTGCAACTCATCAAAATCGACTTGAATATCATCGACGAAAGCGTGCAAACGATCGGGCTCGGCGGCAAGCACGGCGATCTCTGCGTTGGCCAGGTCTTGGCGGCAGGTTTCTACTTCATTCAATGCCGCTTCATGACGGGGCAGGGTGATCAAGGCATTAGCTAACCGCTCCAATGCGCAGGCGACGCTACGTGGAAACTTCTGATTCTGTAGTAGAAATTGCAGTACGTCAGGCCCACGGATGCGCAGTCGCACATGTTGACGGTACATCTGATAGCCGCTCAATGATTTGAGTACGCTCATCCACTGCAGGGTTTCGAACGGAGTCAGGTCTTCCGGACTGCGCGGCAGCAGGTTGGCAGAACGCACATCTAGAATGCGCGTCGTCATGTCGGCGCGTTCGAGTTGTCGGCCGAGCATCAGAAATGAACGCACCTCGGTGTAGCTCAGCGTGCTCTCGATTAACCCGTTGACCGTTTGGCAGCTCCGAATTACCCGACCGAGAAAGGCATCGCGGCGACGTGGCGTGATGCCCGACCCGACTTGCTCTTTGACGTTGAGATACATCTGATTGACCTCTTCCCATATCTCGCGGGGAATAACGTCACGGGTGGTGCGCAGATTCTCCCGCGCGGCGCTCAGTGAGCTGAGAATGGAGCCGGTGTAACGGCGATCACCACACATAAAGGTCAGCACGCTGGCTTCGTCGCGGGTTGGGTAATGTTCATCAAACAGTTCGTCATTGCCGGTAATCGCAATGATTTCCGACCAACCCAGCTGAGTAGGGCGCGGCAGGTCGAGTAACAGGTGGCTATTGACGCTCAATAGACGCGCAGTATCTTCCGCCCGCTCTAGGTAGCGGGCCAGCCAGTACACATTTTCGGCTACACGTGAAAGCATAATTCAGTTCCCCGCCAGGTCTACGATCCAGGTGTCTTTACTGCCGCCGCCTTGTGATGAGTTGACGACTAGCGAGCCCTTGGTCAGTGCCACGCGGGTTAGGCCGCCGGTGGTCACCCAGTTGCTTTCACCGGACAAAATGAAGGGGCGCAGGTCAACATGCCGTGGCTCCATCTGATTGCCACACAGGGTAGGTGATGTGGACAGGTTAAGGGTCGGTTGTGCCATGTAGTTGCGTGGGTCAGCCTTGATTAGCTCGGCAAACTTGGCGCGCTCCTTAGCGCTTGAATGCGGGCCAATCAACATCCCGTAACCACCTGACTCATTAGCTGGTTTGACCACCAGCTTGTCCAAGTTGGCCAGTACATACTTCCTGTCCTCCTCAAACATACACAGGTAGCTGGGTACGTTGGGCAGCAACGGTTGTTGGCCCAGATAATACTCGATGATCTTGGGTACAAAGGCATAGACCACTTTGTCATCGGCCACCCCGGCGCCTGGCGCATTGGCCAGCGCAACGTTGCCTTTGCGCCAGGCGCGCATGAGTCCGCGTACGCCCAGCATGGAGTCGGGATTGAATACTTCCGGATCGATGAACATATCGTCAACCCGCCGATAAATCACGTCTACCCGTTGCAGGCCGTCGATTAAGCGCATGTAGACGCAGTCGTCATCGCCAACCATCAAGTCCGGGCCTTCGACTAGCTGCACGCCCATTTGCGCAGCGAGGTAAGAGTGCTCGTAGTAGGCCGAGTTATAAATGCCGGGGGTGAGGATAACAATGTTGGGATCATCGCCCGGTCGTGGCGACAGAGAGGCAAGCATGTCGTAAAGCTGCGAGGTGTAATCATCGACTGGCTGGATGCGACCGCCCGCGAACAGTTCCGGCAGCACGCGCTTGGTAACGTTACGATTCTCCAGCATGTAAGACACGCCGGAAGGCACTCGCAGGTTGTCTTCCAGCACGTAGAGCGTGCCGTCATCGTCGCGGACTAAATCAGACCCACAGATGTGTGCCCAAACGTTATGCGGCGTCGAAATGCCGACGCACTGCGGCCGAAAATTAACCGATTGCGCTAGTACCTCCGCAGGAAATACGCCGTCCTTGATGATTTTTTGGTCGTGGTAAAGATCATCAATAAACATGTTCAGCGCCTGAACACGCTGCTTCAACCCAGCGTCTGTTTTACGCCATTCTTCCAGCGGAATAATCCGCGGCACTATGTCGAACGGCCAAGCGCGATCGATCATGTTGCCTTCGGTGTAGACGGTGAAAGTGATACCCATTAATTGGATGGCGACTTCGGCAGCAGTCTTGTGCTCAGCCAGCTCGCGGGCGTCGAGGTTAGCGAGGTAATGGCATAACAACTCGGCTTCCGGCCTAGCCTGGCCGGGAGCCTTGATGAGTTCGTCGTAGAAGCCTTTGGATAAATAATCGTCCCAGTTTACTTTGCTCATTCAGCTACTCTGTCCGCTAGAGGAGGGATGGTAGATATGTTGCAATTGCCATACCAAATAACAACACATGAATGTCAGACCGCGCTTTACGACGGTGGTGCTCTGGTACCGGATAATTAAAGTCACATTAGCCCGTTAGAGTGCTGGTGCGTTATCGGCCACATCACCTAAGCTGTTGGCATAGCCATTGCTTTGCTCTAGTAACGCATTTGCCGAATACATAACCGGGATCATCAAGCATGACAATCCGTGTAGCTCTAAGGCACTCCACGCACTACGACTTCGATCGTCCTATCAATGTCGGGCCTCATCAAATTCGACTCAAGCCAGCCCCGCACTGCCGTACGCCAATCGAGGCCTACAGCCTCAAGGTTAGCGGAGGTGAGTACTATATCAACTGGCAACAGGATCCTTTTGGCAATCATATTGCTCGATTGGTGTTCCCTGACAAGATGGAAAAGCTGCATATCGACGTGGAAGTGCTCGCGCCGATGACGGTTATAAACCCGTTTGACTTCTTTGTTGAGGAATATGCGGAGAACTTTCCGTTCAAGTACAGCAAGGAGCTGAAGCACGAGTTAGAGCCCTACCTTGATACCGAGGAACCGGGGCCGCTACTGCAGGAATGGCTCCAGGGGGTAAGTACCAGGGAGATGACGGTCAGCGATTTTTTGGTCGAAATAAACCAGCGCTTATCGCAGGATATCGACTATCTAATTCGCATGGAGCCTGGCGTCCAGAGCGCTGAAGAGACCCTTAAACTCAAGCGCGGCTCCTGCCGCGATTCGGCTTGGTTGCTGGTGCAGATACTCCGTAACCTGGGGCTTGCAGCGCGGTTTGCCTCAGGTTATCTGATCCAATTGACGGCTGATGTGAAAGCGCTGGATGGACCCTCTGGCACGGATGTGGACTTTACCGATCTGCATGCTTGGACTGAGGTATTCCTGCCGGGTGCCGGCTGGGTTGGTCTCGACCCTACGTCAGGTCTGTTTGCCGGCGAAGGTCACCTGCCACTGGCCGCCACGCCTGAGCCGAGCAGCGCTGCGCCCATTACGGGGGCAACCGATAAGTGTGAAGTGACCTTTGATTTTCAAATGAGCGTCACCAGGGTGCACGAAGACCCTCGCGTGACCCTGCCTTATAGCGAAGAGCAATGGGAAGAAATTAATGCCCTGGGCGCCGTTGTAGATGCGCGTCTAGACGAACAAGACGTGCGTTTGACCATGGGCGGCGAGCCCACATTCGTGTCTGTTGATGATATGGATGCACCAGAATGGACCATTGCTGCGCAGGGGCCCACCAAAAGAGGGCTTTCCGAAGCGCTATTACGGCGCTTGCGTCCACACTATGCCCCCAACTCGCTGATTCATTATCAGCAGGGCAAGTGGTATCCGGGTGAGCCATTGCCGCGCTGGGCGTTGGCTTGTTACTGGCGTCGTGATGGCAAGCCCATGTGGCAGGATGACCAGTGGTTGGCAGATATCGATAAAGACTACGGTTACGACGACACGCAAGCGCAGCTGTTTGCTGAAACGCTGGTTAAGCGGCTGGGGTTGTCTGCCCAGTATTTGATCCCTTGTTATGAAGATACCTATTACTACCTGTGGATCGAGCAAACGCTGCCTGCCGATATAGACCTGATTAAAGAAGATCTGAAAGACGAGGAAACCCGGATTCGGCTATCGCGATTGCTTGAGCGTGGCCTCGATGAAGTGACCGGCTTTGCGCTACCACTCGCTGCGGGTACTGCCAAAAATGTTTGGCAAACCACCGAATGGCCGCTTCGCCGTGAAAATCTTTATCTGGTTCCCGGTGACTCGCCGATGGGTCTGCGCTTACCGTTATCGGCGTTGCCGGAGAAAAAACGCGAAGAGCCGCAGCCCACGTCATTGTTCGAGCAGGCCAAGGAACTCACCGATATCCATGGTGAGGTTGCGCGCCTGTACAGTGCCAGACAACAGGTGAATACGTTAGGCAGAGGGCAGGGCAGTCACCAGGCCACGACCGGGCAAGTATGGCAAGAGCAAATCCCGACGCTGCAAGAAGAAGGGATTATCGGCACCGCGCTGTGTATCGAACCACGCGACGGCAAACTTTTTGTGTTTATGCCGCCGCTGACCCAGCTGGAGAGTTATCTGTCTCTGCTCGCTACCTTGGAGCAGACTGCGGCAGAGTTGAAAATGCCGATCTGTATCGAAGGCTACGCTCCGCCTTCAGATACACGCATCGAGAAGTTTATGATTACCCCAGATCCGGGCGTGATCGAGGTCAACGTGATGCCGGCCGGCAACTGGCCTGACTTGGTCAAAAACACCGAGATCCTTTATGAAGAGGCGCGTCTCACCCGTCTGGGTACGGAAAAGTTCATGCTTGATGGTCGTCACACGGGGACTGGTGGCGGCAATCATGTAACGCTTGGCGGGCGCACTCCGGCAGACTCGCCGTTCCTGCGCCGACCTGATTTATTGGCCAGCATGCTTACTTTCTGGCAGCACCATCCAAGCCTGTCGTACCTGTTTTCCGGCATGTTCCTAGGCCCAACCAGCCAGGCACCGCGGATTGATGAAGCTCGGCATGAAGCACTTTATGAGCTAGAGATCGCCTTTTCGCAAATCCCCAAAGGCGAAGTGCCGCAGCCTTGGTTGGTCGACCGCTTGGTGCGTAACTTGTTGACCGATATTACCGGCAACACCCATCGCGCCGAATTCTGTGTCGACAAAATGTACTCGCCGGATAGCTCTACCGGGCGCTTGGGGCTGTTGGAGCTGCGCGGCTTCGAGATGCCGCCGCACGCACGCATGAGCTTGATGCAGCAGCTACTGATCCGCGCTTTGGTAGCGCGCTTCTTCGCCGAGCCCTACCGTAAGCCTTTGGCTCGCTGGGGTACTGCACTGCACGACAAGTGGATGATGCCGCATTACATCTGGGGTGACATTTGTGATGTGCTGGAGGACCTGCGTAGCCACGGTTTTGCGTTTAAGAACGAATGGTTTGCGCCGTTTCTGGAATTTCGTTTTCCGCATGCTGGTGAGGTGCAGTATGGCGATGCGCGCGTAGAGTTGCGTCAGGCCATTGAGCCTTGGCACGTACTCGGTGAAGAGGTCAGTGGTGGCGGCACTGCGCGCTATGTCGACTCGTCGGTAGAGCGCATGGAAGTGAAGGTGCGCGACTTCAATTCAGCGCGCTACACATTGACCTGTAACGGCTTCAAAGTGCCACTGCAACCGACTGGCGTTGCTGGCGAAGCTGTGGCTGCAGTCCGATTCCGTGCTTGGCAGCCGCCGTCGGCGCTGCATCCGATGATTACCATTCATGCACCGCTGGTGTTTGATCTGGTGGATAACTGGAATCAGCGTTCGGTTGGCGGCTGTACTTACCACGTGGTGCATCCGGGTGGTCGTGGCTATGAAACGTTCCCGGTCAATGCCAATGAGGCAGAAGCACGGCGCAGGACGCGATTTTGGGATTATGGCCACACGCAGGGCTCAATGGCGGATATTCAGCAAGCAACCGGGCAAGAATATCCTCATACACTGGATTTGCGTCGTGCCGGAGTTGCCGACCCTGGTTTATAATGCCTGACTCAATCCCATAGTGCTGGGCCGCTGGTATCAGCGGCCTTCAGGAAGCTTTGCATGCAACAGGCAGGTAACGCAGTCTCACCGCTTCAAACCCTGTTGGGTGACTATGCCGGTCATTCCGGGCATGACGAGCTTCTTGATGCCGAGCAGCAGCCTCGCGCCCATTGGCAGGGCTTGCTGGACGATATCGTCAGTCTGGGGCCAGATACGCTGGTCAGTCGTAGTGAAGAAGTCCAAAACCTGCTGCATGAGAACGGCGTCACCTTCAATCCATATGAAGATGACCCGGGGCAGCTGCGCACCTGGCAGCTGGACTGCGTACCTTGGGTCATTAGTACTGAAGAGTGGGAGGAGCTAGAAGCCGGTTTGCGGCAACGTAGCCGCTTGCTCGAACACCTGTTGGATGACATTTACGGTGAGCGACGCGTTATTCTGGACGGCTTGTTGCCGCCAGAGTTAATTTTCACTCATCCCGGTTTTTTGTTTTCAGCGGCTGACGACCCTTCGCAAGTCGATCGCCCGTTATTGATATTTCACGGTACCGACGTCATCCGCGATGAACGGGGTGGCTGGCAGGTACTCAGTGACTCTACTCAGTCACCAGCCGGTGTGGGGTATGCATTAGAAAACCGCATTACCTTAGCGCGGGCACTGCCGAGTATTTATCGCGACGCCCCGATCAAACGTTTGGCGGGCTTCCTGCAAGCGCAGCATAGGTGCCTCGCCAGCTTGGCGAAGACGAATCGCGAGCAGCCCAACATAGTGTTGTTGTCCCCCGGCCCTGGTAGCCCTGGCTATTTTGAACACGCTTGGCTGGCCAACTACATGAACTTCTCTCTTGTAGAAGGCGATGACCTGGTCGTGCGCGATGGCCAGGTATCCATGCGTACGCTGGGCGGGCTGACTCAGGTTGATGTCATTCTTCGACAGATCAATGACCCTTGGTGTGATCCGCTGGAGCTACGTCAGGATTCGCTGCTTGGCGTGCCGGGCTTACTGCAAGCGGCGCGCAGCGGCACTGTGCATATCGCCAATGCGGTGGGCGCGGGCATTCTTGAGCATCCTGGCCTGTCAGCGTTTCTTCCTGATTTATGCCGCTCGCTGCTGGGTGAAGAGTTGCTGCTGCCGTGCCGGGAAACCTTGTGGTGCGGTTCGCCTGATAGTTTGGCGCAAGTCGAGGATGAGCTGGATGACTGGGTGCTGCGCGATATCAGTCGTCCTGGAAAAGTCTATCGAGCTGACCAGATGGGCCTCGGAGCACTGCGGGATCTGCGCTCCAGCCTGCATCAACACCCGTACTTGTTCACCGCCCAGCGACAGGTGACCAGCGCAACGACTCCTGGTTTTAATCCGCAAACACGCCGCCTTGAACGACAGAATATCACCTTGCGTTTTTTTAGCCTGGTGGAGCCAGATGACCTGCTCAAGCCTGTGTCCGAGCGCAATTACCGGGTTATGCCGGGTGGTTTGGCGTGGCTTGGCGAGGCCGGTGCACCTTTAATGAAAAGCCGTCTGGTAAAGGATGTGTGGGTGCTGGCACCGGTGCCCCAACCGCATATTAGTTTGCTGCGTCAGGCGCAGGGGCCCATCGTTGTCACGCGTGATGGCAAAGACCTGCCCTGCAGAGTGGCTGAAAGCCTTTTTTGGCTAGGTCGTTACGGTGAACGCCTGGATACGCGCGGACGTTTGTTGCGCGAGTCGCTGGCGCGTCTGTTACAGGATGATCGACAGGAGAGCGGTTTTACCTTGCTACCTGACTTGCTCACCGCGCTGGAGATTCCACTGGAGTTGGATGAGCAGGAAGAGGGGGAGTCCTCTCCGGTCCCTGGTCGTGTTTCCCGCGAGTACATCATGACCCGGGATCGCCTGTTGCAAATGTTCTCTGATGACCTGCCAGATGGCCTACCCGCATTATTTGGCCATTTTGTACGCAACAGCAGGGCGGTGCGTGATCATCTTGGCGACGATACCTGGCGTGCGATCAATAGTCTCCGGCAGCAGTTCAATAATATGTCGCGCACCCGAGGTGTGGTGGTCGGCCAACGCCATCTAGAGGGCATGGTGTTGGATTTGGCGGCGTTTTTTGGTTTGTGCAACGAGACTATGCCGCACCATTATGGATGGCGCTTTCTGGATATCGGCCGCTTTATCGAGCGCACCCTCAGCTCGTTACAGTTGTTGAAGTTGGCGCTGGTGACAGCGGAGGAGCCAGGTATCCCTCTATGGGAAGTGGTTCTCGCGACCACCGATAACCTGACGGTTTATCGCCGACGTTATCGCTCTCAGCTGCATCCGCTGGCAATTCTAGATCTCTTGCTGTTTGATGAGACCAACCCGCGCTCGATTGGTTATATGCTCAAACGCTTGGATCGACAGATTGCCAAGTTACCTTCGCCGGGCAGTTCGCCGTACCGCAATACCGAACAACGTTTGGTGATCCAGGCTACCAGCACCTTGCATCTGGTCGATATTGCTACGCTCGCTGACCTGGAAGCGTCTGCGACCGCCCGTGAAGCACTGACTGAGTTACTCGATCAATTGATTGAGCCAATGTCTGAGTTGTCGAATGCGATCTCTCATAGTCATTTCAGCCACGTTGAAGCCCCGCGTCAGCTGGTAAGCATGCAGCACAGCGGGCAACCCTGACCGAGGCAGTAAATGAAATACCAGTTACGCCATACCACCCATTATGAATATAGCAGCGCGGTCACGCTGAGCCATAACGAGGCGCGCATCCTGCCTCGTGATCTGCCGTGGCAGGATTGCAGCAATACCCAGCTAGTGATCTCACCCACGCCGGATCGCCTGCGTGAGCGAACCGACTTTTTCGGTAATCGGGTGGTGTACTTTTCCATCGAGTCACTGCATGAAAGCTTGGATGTGACCGTGCGTAGCGACATCGTTACCCGGCCCCGCTTAGCGGCAGATTTTTTTAGCAATATTGGCTGGGAAGCTGCAGTAGGGGAGTTGCAGTTGGACCCGCGCAGAACCAACCGCGACTGTCTCGAAGCGCGTCTGTATGTGCTCAGCTCACCCTTTATTTACCAGCAAAGCTGGTTGGCAGACTACGCTCGGGATTGTTTTTCACCAGGGCGCAATTTGGTCGATGCTGTGCTGCAGCTTAATAGCAAAATTTTCAATGAATTCGTTTATGACCCGGAATTCACCACGGTCGCGACGCCGCTGGCTGACGTTCTCAAAAGTAAGCGCGGGGTTTGCCAGGACTTTGCCCACCTAGCGATTGGCTGCTTGCGTTCGTTGGGCTTGGCTGCACGTTATATTAGCGGTTACATGGAAACCTCGCCGCCGCCAGGCGAAGTGAAGCTGCTGGGCGCTGATGCGACCCATGCTTGGGCTTCTGTTTTCATACCCGGCTGGGGCTGGTTGGAAATAGACCCTACCAACGGCTGTATGCCGGATGAACGCTACATTGTGCTCGGTTGGGGGCGTGACTTTGCTGATGTTACGCCGCTTAAAGGCGTGATGACCGGCGGCGGGGAGCACGTACTCAGCGTGGCGGTGGATGTTATTCCGCTGCGTGAAGAAGCTTCGCTGCTTTAGCGGCGAGCAGGCTAAATGTTGTTCGGCGTTAAGCCTTCAGACGTTCTGCTCTCAATGCGCGGCCGCGACGCGCCTGCCTTTCAATCTAAAACTCCAGCACTCAGCAGGGCGTTGAACAGACTGCGAGATCACGCGCTGGTTGTCGGTTCCGGTTAAACCCGTAAAATGCGCCGATTCTACATAGCCGCAGGCCACGGTCTACGTTGTGTTTATCCGATGCTGGAGTTGCTGCATGTCCAATCTGTTAACCCCTCCGATCCGTCTGGCGCCGCTGTATCTGTCGTGCCTGCTTGCCTCCCCTGCACTGGCGCAGGATCGGGACGTGGCACAGCTCGATGCCATTACCATTTCCGGTAAGACGCTGGATGAGGTGGCGCTGGCACGCGAGCAGTTGGATGAGGTGCCGGGTGGCACTAATGTGGTCGATATGCAGCGGGTAGCGCAGGGCCGTGTTGCTGGTGTGGCCGATGTGTTGGCCTACCAGCCTGGCGTATATGCTCAGTCGCCCGGCAACGAAGGGGTGAAGATCAGCATCCGCGGCTCGGGCATTAACCGTGGCCCCGGCGCGCATGCCTCTGGCAATCACATCATGCTCGACGGCCTGCCGCTGACCGGCTCTGGTGGTACTCCCTATGAGCTGCTGGAACCTTTGTGGCTCAGCCGTGCCGAGGTGTTGCGCGGCGCCAACGGCTTTGACCGGGGGGCGCTGGCATTGGGTGGCGCTGTGGATTACATCACTCGTAGTGGTTTTGATGCGCCGCGTTTGCAGCTGCGCATGGAGGCGGGCAGCGACGGCTACCTTAAGCGCCACATCGCTTCAGGTCAGGTCATCGACAACCTTGACTACTATATCGGTATCACCGATCTGCACTACGACGGGCAGCAGGATCAGGCTGCCGGCAGTGGCAAGGGGGTGGTGGCCAACTTCGGCCTGCAGCTGAGTCCCGATCTAGAAACCCGTTTCTTCCTGCGTTACCGCGAGACCGAGCATCAGTCGCCGGGCCGTCTGACGCAGAGCCAAATCGATGACGATCCAACTCAGGCCAGCGCCGCCAATATTAGCCGCGACGCCAAACGCGAGCAGCCGGGCAGCACCTGGCTGGCGAACAAGACCACGCTGCGACTCGACGACGTGAGCACGCTGGAGATGGGGCTGGTCTATCACCACTATCCGATGGATCTGATGGAGAGTCCGTATCGCATCCGGGTGGATTACAGTGATGTCAGTGCAACACTGAACTACAAGCGTGAGCACGAGCTGTTTGGGCTGAACGCCAATACCACGGTCGGTTGGCGGACCACGACCAACTTGCCCAGCAGCAAGGCCAAGGAAACTGCTTATCAGCCGTTTACTGCCGACGGCACGCCGTATCCGGCGGGTACTCTGATGCGCAAATATATCCATCAGGGCTCGGACAACGTGCTGCATGTTAGCAACGATCTGGAGCTGGCGCCCAGGCTATGGTTAACCAGTGGGCTCGCGTTGATTTATACAGAACGTGAGGTTGAGGTAACCTGGCCTGACGACAATGAAAAGCTGAACGAAGGCACCTGGGATTACGCGCCGCGTTTGGGCCTGCGCTACCAGCTGGACTCCGGTAGCGAGATCTACGGTAACCTGTCTCGGTCGGTTGAGCCGCCGCATCCGTGGTCGATGATCTGGGGTTCGCCGACCCGCTTCCCGGTCAGTAATCAGCCCTGGAGCAATCGCCAAAGCACACCGGTAAGTCTGGATAATCAGACTGCGACGACCTTTGAAATTGGCGCCCGCGGTGATTCGCT
Organism: Halopseudomonas sabulinigri; assembly: GCA_011053055.1. Taxonomy (GTDB): domain Bacteria; phylum Pseudomonadota; class Gammaproteobacteria; order Pseudomonadales; family Pseudomonadaceae; genus Halopseudomonas; species Halopseudomonas sabulinigri_A. Next base: position 14,687 of record DRHT01000053.1, read on the forward strand.
GATCGGTCTGTGGGATCTGGCGTACTACTACGCGCAGGTGAAGCATGAGCTGCTGAGCATCGAGATTGAGCCGAATATTTTTGCCGAGTCGAACGCCAGTCCGACTGTGCATCAGGGGCTTGAGGTTGGGCTGGTTAGTCAGCTCTGGCAGGGTGACGAGCTGGGCGCGCTGGCGCTGCGTCAGGCCTATACCTTCAGCGATTTCCATTACCGCGATGACGACACCTTTGGCGACAACCGCCTGCCTGGCCTGCCGCAACACTACTATCAGGGTGAGCTGCGCTATCAGCACCCGGCGGGTGTTTATGTTGGCCTGAATGCACAGTATGCTTCCGAGGTGCCGGTGGATTACGCCAACTCCTGGCACGCTGATGCCTACCGCACCTTTGGCGCCACCCTGGGTTACGATTCGCCCAAGCGCGACTGGCAAACATGGCTTGAGCTGCGCAATCTGACGGACGAGCGCTACGCTGCGACGGTCACGCCAGGTTATAACGATAACGGTGTTGAGGCCGCGCGCCTTACCCCCGGCGAAGGTTTTGGAATCTACACTGGGTTCTCCTGGAGTTGGCTCTAAGGGCAGGGCGGGGGCGGAGCCCCCGCTCATCCTGGCAACTGGAACATGGAGCGGACTCTGCGTGGCTGAAAAGCTGAGTCAGTAGTACTTCAATTCATTGCAAATAACCCGCCGCAAATGCATCTGCTCTATATGGCCTGGATGCATACTCACTCGTAAGGCCGCTCGTGAATGAGTCTGTTTATCCTAAGCCTTGAGAGTACGACTGACAGCTTTGTAGCTTGGCTTTCTCGACTGATATTATCGATGGAGTGGTCGTTCTTGTTTCTGTCCTTCCGGGCTTCGCTTTGGAGACAATAAAAAACCCGGCACAGAGGCCGGGTTTTTTATTGTCGCTTACAGCTCGCAACTTGCCGCTGTAACGCACAGGTGCGTTACATATTCGGGTAGTTCGGGCCGCCAGTACCTTCAGGAGCCACCCAGTTGATGTTCTGGGATGGGTCTTTGATGTCACAGGTTTTACAATGCACGCAGTTCTGAGCATTGATCTGGAAGCGCTTGTCACCATTGTCTTCAGTAACAATCTCATAAACGCCGGCCGGGCAGTAACGCTGCGCTGGCTCATCGTACAGTGGCAGGTTCTTCTCCAGCGGAATGCTTGGATCTTTCAGCGTGAGGTGAACTGGCTGGTCTTCTTCATGGTTGGTGTTGGAGATGAACACCGAAGACAACTTGTCGAAGCTGATCACGCCATCCGGCTTGGGATAAGCGATCTTCGCGACGTCAGCAGCTTTTTTCATGCAAGCATAATCGGGTTTGGTATCGTGCAGCGTGAATGGAATTTTGCCGCCGAACCAGTTCTGATCGATGTAATTGAACGCACCACCCATCAACGGGCCAAACTTGTGCAGAGCTGGGCCGAAGTTGCGTGAAGCAAATAGCTCATCGTAAAGCCAGCTGGCTTTGAAACCGTCAACGTAACCGGTCAGCTCATCGCCGCCTTCACGGCCCGCTTTCAACGCTTCGACTACCGCATCAGCTGCCAGCATGCCGGATTTCATCGCAGTATGGCTGCCTTTGATTTTGGCAAAGTTCAAGGTGCCCAAATCACAACCGATGAGCGCGCCGCCTGGGAAAACCATCTTCGGCAGTGAGTTCAGGCCGCCTTTACAGATGGCGCGTGCGCCGTAGGAAACGCGCTTGCCGCCTTCCAGGTATTGCTTGATAACTGGGTGATGCTTGTAGCGCTGGAACTCATCGAACGGCGATAGGTGCGGGTTGGAGTAGGACAGATCGATGATCAGACCCACAACAATCTGGTTGTTCTCGATGTGATACAGGAAGGAACCGCCGGTGTTCTCGGTGCCGACAATATCCAGCGGCCAGCCAGCAGTGTGTACTACCAGGCCCTGCTCGTGTTTGGCGGGGTCGATGTCCCAAATTTCTTTGATGCCGATACCGTAATGCTGAGCATCAGCTTCGGAATCCAGGTTGTAGCGCTTGATCAGCTGCTTGCCGATATGACCACGGCAACCTTCAGCGAACAGTGTGTATTTGGCGCGCAGCTCCATACCAGGAGTATAGAAACCTTCTTTTGGGTTGCCTTCGCGATCAACGCCCAGGTCACCGGTCAGAATGCCGCGTACTACACCGTTCTCATCGATCAGCGCTTCCTGAGCGGCGAAGCCCGGATACACCTCAACCTCAAGTGCTTCAGCTTGTTCAGCCAACCAGCGGCACAGGTTGCCGAGGGAGATAATGTAGTTACCTTCGTTGTGCATAGTCTTGGGCACGAAAAGGTCAGGTATCTTGCTACCTTTCTCAGCGCTGGTGAGCATATAGATGTCATCACGCGTGACCGGTGTGTTCAATGGTGCGCCAAGCTCTTTCCAGTCGGGGAACAGCTCATCCAGGGCGCGAGTCTCAAACACGGCGCCGGAGAGGATGTGGGCGCCGACTTCGGAACCTTTTTCTACAACGCAGACGCTGACTTCCTGGCCGGATTCAGCTGCCTGCTTTTTGATTCGACATGCAGCTGCCAGGCCGGAAGGGCCAGCACCTACGATGACAACGTCAAACTCCATGAATTCGCGTTCCACTATGTATCTCCTACTTTTAGGCCGGTCACAAGTATCGATTTTTCGTATGATCTTCCATGATCGATTAGCCGTGAAGTATAACAGCCAGTTGTTTCGGCTCCAATGCAAAGATGGCGACTTGTCTCGCCTTTACGCCTATGGTCGGGTTGCGAGTATTGACCGCCTGTGAGCTGGCCGTCATGATAAAGGGCTTTTGAATGACGGGCTCGCTCCAGTCTGAACGTGAATAAAATCTTCTTTCTGGTCATTTTTTAACGAGTTTTGTTTTGGTCCATCCAAAAATGAGGCAATCATGAAAGTACTTGTAGCGGTTAAGCGAGTCGTTGATTACAACGTCAAGGTTCGCGTCAAAGCGGATAACTCCGGCGTCGATCTCGCCAACGTCAAAATGTCGATGAACCCCTTCTGCGAAATCGCTATAGAAGAGGCCGTTCGCCTGAAAGAAAAAGGCGTCGCGACTGAAATTA
>DRHT01000054.1 GCA_011053055.1 Halopseudomonas sabulinigri
ACAGTGGCCTGGATGGCCGAAAAGGGGCTGCAACGCGCTGAAAACGCGACTGAGGGCGATGAAATCGTTCCTGAAATGTTTTTTTTGTGAGCCGAGGTCATAATCGCCGCCCATATGGCCGGTATTTCAGACCTTCCTTAGGGCTTTTTGCGCAACTGATTGGCGTTCAGCTAGATATGCAAGAAGCCCAAGAGAAAGCTGAAGTTGCGCTGAGCAATGAAGCCGAGACTGGCCGCCTTCGCGAACAGTTCATTGCCGTTCTAGGCCATGATTTGCGCTCACCATTGACCGCCATCGGCATGAGTGCAGAGCTGCTGGAAGGCAAGTTGACCGTCGAACGTGATCGAGGGCTGGCCACCTCGATTAAACAAAGCGCGACGCGCATGAGTGCGCTGATTGAAGACGTTCTGGATTTTCCCAGAGCGAGGATGGGCTGTGGCATTCCGGTGAAGCGCGTGTTAACCGACCAGTTAACCTATGCTTTCACCTCGGTGATAAATGAGGTGGCGCTGTCTCATCCCAACGTGTCGATCAGGCATCATATCGCCACCCCGCCGCAGAGCTTTTGTGACGCCGGGAGAATGGGACAGCTGCTGTCAAACCTGCTGGTTAACGCGGTAAGCCATGGCTCGAAGGAGTCACCAGTAGAGGTTTCCGCGATAGTGGAGAACGGTAATGTAGTGCTGGCCGTTACCAACCAAGGCGTAACCATTCCGCCAGCGCAGATGGCGCTACTCTTTCATCCTTTCACCCGGTCAGAAGCGGGTGGAAGAGGTGAAGGCCTGGGTTTGGGGTTATACATCGCAGCGCAAATTGTTGCCGGCCACAATGGCACGCTCAGTGTGTCTTCGACTCCAGAGGCTGGCACCTGCTTCACCGCCAGATTCCCAAGCCTATTGGAAGACGTTCTAGTGTTACCCGCTGACGTCCAACTAGCATAAACACTAACCGAAATGAGCTACGTGCACTGGAAGGTCGAGTTCCATCTCGACCATCGCAGTTGCGCCCCACCAAGCTTGCCGAGATAGAACTCGGTCTCTCCAGGAGCTTAGCTAACATCATTCGCGTTGCACACTGATCAGCACTACTACTAATCGTTAACGCCCAAACCGAAAAATATCGGCGTCTGAATTACTTTTACCCATATAAAGATCCGCAATAATCTGCGCGGCAGTGACGCTGTAAGTGATGCCGTTGCCGCCGTAGCCGAGTGCAAAATAGGCGTTGGGGAATTCTTTCGTCTCACCTATATAGGCCAGGCCATCCTTGGTTTCACCGAAGGTGCCAGCCCAGGCATAGGCGACCTCAAAGGGTATTTCAGGCATCAGTTCGGCTAGCTTTTTGGTCAGTTTTTCGCGTTTCTTAGGCAAAGCTTTGTCACGCAACTCACTGTTTTTGAAAGGCTCGTCTTCGCCACCGATGATGATCCGTTTATCACTGGTGGTGCGCATATAGGTATAAGGCCGTGCGGATTCCCAGAGCAGGCACTGTTTATGCCAGCCAGGAAATTTATCAACCGGCTCAGTGATAAGCGCAAAGGTGCTGTTAAGGTCGACCACTTTTTCTTCCAGCCAGGTTTGCGATTCATAACCACACGCAAACACCACCTTCTGAGCGCGTACCTTATGCCCTCTGTCGGTATGCGCTGTCACGCCTGCTTCGGTCTGGTCTATGTCACTCACCGTGGTGCGATCAAAAATCTGTGCACCGTTGCTATCTGCGCGCTGCAGCAATGCGTGGGTAAGCAAAAAGGGATCTACCTGGGCACCCTGTTTGGAATACAACCCGCAGGGCGAGCTGAAATTGAAACGCGAGCTGATGTCTTTACTGTTCCAAAGCTCGATATCAAAACCGGCTTCTTTACGCACCTGATACTCTTTCTCAATAGACTCAACATCATCTTGGTTAGATGCGAAATAAAAGCTGGTGTAGCGAGAAAAGCCGCAATCCGGCAGGTCTTTGGTGATCTTGGCCAGCTTGTCTATTGCATCTGAACACAAGTGATAAGCCCGCTCTGCCTTGTCTTTTCCTATGCGAGTGATCAACTCGCTTAGGTGAGTGTCGATTTCGTATTGCAACATTGCGGTGGAGGCACTAGTACTGCCGCGGGCAACGTCTCGGCGATCCAGCACCACCACCTTCAGCTTCTGCTGAACAAGGTAATCGGCGATCAAAGCCCCAGTGATACCCGCGCCTATCACCAGCACATCGCACTCAAGGTCCTGTGACAAACCAGGATACGACTTAACCAAACCTGACCGAATCGGCCAAAAACAGTCCCCGGAACGCAAATCCATGTTGTTATCCTCTGAAAGACGGGTTTGAAGTAAATAGCGATGCCACCCAGCTCTTAAATGACAACGTCGTTACAGAAAAGTGCGCCCAACTCGCTGCTTAAACACACCTGCCCACGCCAGCGCTAAACAGCTGTAACACAAAAGATATACCGTGTCAGAGGGCCTGGCGGTATAGTTGCAACCATGACATCAAACAGCCACGTACCCCACGACAAACTGCTCGATATGCTGCTCGATGTTGTATGCATCGTGGATATAGAAGGCCGTTTTCTATCGGTCAGCGCGGCGAGCGAACGGGTTTTTGGTTTTCGGCCCGAAGAAATGATTGGTCGTACGACCTTCGACATGATGCATCCGGATGATCGCGACTTCACTCGCGGACTTGTCGATAACATCAATCTCGGCAACCCCTCCTCTGACCATGAAAATCGTTATATCCACAAAGACGGGCATGTTGTTCACATCATGTGGTCGGCGCAATGGCTCGAAGCCGAGCAAGTTCGCGTGGGTGTGGCGCGAGACATAACCGAGCGTAAACGAGCAGAAGCAAAACAAGCAGCGCTATACGCCATATCAGAGGCCGCCCATTCGGCTGGCGATTTGCAGGCACTCTACCAAAAGGTGCATGAGGTCATCAGTCAGCTGCTGCCTGCAGAGCATTTTTTTGTCGCACTTCACGACGCTACAACGGAGCAGATCAGCTTTCCGTACTCTGTTGATCAATATGACTCAACGCCTTCATCCAGAGCGATGACATCCTGCACGCGCACTGCTGAGGTGATCCGCACCGGCGCGCCCCTTCTGCTAACCCGCGACACCACCGCGCAACCCGCTACAAAGTCTGATACAGAAGAAGAACAGCAGGCTCTCGCCTGGCTGGGCGTACCGCTAACATCAGGTACGCAAACCATAGGGGCCTTGGTACTCCAGAGCTATTCCGGCGCGGTGCGCTACACCGAAAAAGACCAGGAACTCCTGCAATTCGTATCGGACCAGGTCGCTACAGCGATAGAACTCAAACGCACCCGCGTACGCTTGGAGTTCTTGGCGCAATATGACCAACTGACTGAGCTACCCAATCGAACACTGTTTCAGGACCGCTTGAAAAACGCCCTGCACAAAGCCAGCAGGGGTGTTTTGCAGTTGGCAGTGCTTTATCTCGACATGGATAACTTCAAGCAAATCAACGATACCTTTGGCCATACCACCGGCGACCATTTGCTGCGCGAAGTAGCGCAGCGTCTCAGGCAGTGTGTGCGAGCATCTGACACTACCGGCCGCTTGGGCGGTGACGAGTTTGCCATTTTGCTGGATGGCATCAGTAGCCCGAAAGACGCGGCCTTGGTAGCCGAGAAGGTCATCGCCTCGCTGAGCGAGCCTTATCTTCTGGAAGCAGGAACGCTGATTACTGCTCCCAGTGTAGGCATTGCCACCTTTCCGGAGCACGGCAGAGATGACGTGCAGCTGGTAAAACGCGCGGACGAAGCCATGTACATAGCCAAGCGCAATGGCGGCAAGCGCTATGTCGTTGCCACAGAACCTGCTAACCCGGCGTAGGCTGGAAGATAGCCATCTGCACTTATCACTACAACACACACAACCCGCCGGGCACTCCCATGACCCAGTCCCGGATGGCCAGAATGGTCGGATCGTTGCGACGGCTCTCGGGATACACCAGAAAAAAAGGCTTACCTTCCAGTTCTGGACCAAAAGGCTGCACCAGCCGTCCTTCGTCTAGCTCATCCTGGATCAGCTGACGACTCATCAGCGCAACACCCTGTGCGCCGGTGGCTGCCGAGATAGCGTGGGTTTCGTCAGAAAACACCAGCCCTGCACTCACATCTAGACCAGCAACCTTTGCTAGTTTCTGCCAGGCAGCCCAATGAATTGGCGCCGAAGCTGCGTCTTTATTATGAAAGTGAATCAACGAGTTGGCAGGCAGCTGCACCACATCATGCAGCTCAAGGTGCGGACTACAGACCGGTATGAAGGTGTTATCAAATAGTTTTTCAGCCACCAAGCCCGGCCAGCGACCATCGCCATAGCGAATGGCAACATCCGCAGTTACACCATCCAATGCTACCGGCTCGTGGGAAGCGTGAATGCGCAGATCAATATTCGGATGAGTCTCGCGCAGCATGCATACCCAGGAGAGCAGCCAACGCACTGCAATCGCAGGCGTCGTAGACAACGTGACCGCTTGCCGGGCCGGCGCTGCACTGACTCGTTCAACAGCGCTGCTAATGCTGTCGAATGCGGACTCCAGCACCTGCTGCAGCTCGCGCCCCTGCGGGGTTAACTCTAGCTGCCGAGGCCGGCGCAGAAACAGCGCAGTACCCAGCGCAGCCTCAAGGCCTTTTATCTGGTGACTGATAGCGGTAGCCGTAACGGACAGCTCGGCCGCAGCCTGTTTAGCGCTTTCATGGCGTGCGGCCGCCTCAAAAGCACGAAGAGCCGAAAGCGAGGGCAGCTGACGATAGCTCATAAGTGAATTCATCTCATCTATAAGGTAAAGAAAAGATCGTTTGTCGACCCTAAATATCGAGGGTTAGGCTCAGTCTGTCGTCAAAAACAGATGAATTCAACTCAGAGTTAAAGGAGATACCCCATGCCTAACATCCTGCAAATCGATTCCAGCGCACGTCCGGGCTTTGCCGGCACGGATGAGCACGGATCGCACAGCCGCAAACTTACTCAACACTTTGTTAGTCGCTGGCAGTCCCGACGCCCCCAAGACACCCTTACCTACCGAGACATAGGCCAGAAGCCACCCTCGATTATCAGACACGATTGGATTGCCTCCAGCTTTACGCCCGAAACACATCGAGAACCCTGGATGGTGACGACATTGGCAGAAAGTGATCAGCTAACCGATGAGTTGATTGCCGCTGACATTCTGGTGATCGGCGCGCCGCTGTACAACTTTGGTATGCCTGCTGCCCTCAAAGCCTGGGTCGACCAGGTGATACGCCCCGGCCGCACGGTTGAAGTAGACGAGAGCAACCCAATCGATCCTTACGTACCGAAACTCGCCGACCGCCCACGCCATGCTGTGATTCTCACGGCCAGAGGAGGCATAGGCTTTAACCCCGGGGGCGCCATGGCACACATGAACCATCTTGAGCCCAACTTGGCCACGGCGCTTGAATTTATAGGTATCACGCGCCTTCATTACATTGCTATTGAAGGGCAGGAAGCCGGCGGCGAATTGTTGGCCAAATCCGTGACACAAGCACTGCAACGGGTGGATACCTTGGTTGAAGAGCTACAACATGAAATCAATAAAAACTCTATACGCGAGTCCGCATAAGCGCGATTAGAGCTAAGTTACCCAAGGCGCAGGACTGGATGTCAGACGGGCGGTTTTCTGCTGGGTACGCGTTGCATGCGCAGCGCAAAAAAAGCAGGATAGCAGCATACCCGTCTGATATTGCATACGCCCATGACGTCCTCCCCTACGCTGCGCCAAGCCTGCCCGCCCGGCACCTGCGATTGTGATCGCGACGCCCTGCTGGATAATCCAGCCGCTGACGCCCGCATTCTGCGGCTGACGCTGCATGAAGAAAAACGCCTGCTCGCCCGACTGGAAAGCATCACCAGCCTGCCAGAGTTGGAAAATCTACAGCAGCGCATGCAAGAACAATTGGGTATTGTGCTGGAGATAGGTCCCGGTCTGAATAAGGTGCGCAGCACGCGTGGTATTGGCTTTCGGTTTGCGCCGCAGTCTGGGCTATGCCGTAAAACGCGCAAGTCTATTCCCGCAGCGATTCGGCGGAGCTTTGAGGCGCATCCAGAGATCGTCTACGCCCTGCTCGACAGCCAAGACTTGTTACGCGACGCTTAAGCTTTTTGCAGCGAGGCAAGGAACCCAAGTAGCTTCTCAATCACAATCTGGGGTTTTTCCAGCTCTAACCAATGGCCCGCACCGGGAATCAGATCGCAGCTGCGCATATCGCTGCAGGCACGGCTCTGCATTGCCTCAAAAGCCCCGGGGCTTTGGTAGATTCCCCAGTCACTCGCCCCTGCCAGAAAGCAGGACGGGACCGTGATCGTCTTGCCAGCAAACAGCCGCATTTCAGCTTGGTTTTCCGCCGAGCCCAGCGCGCGATACCACTGCAAACCGCCCTGCAGACCTGTATCCGAAAAGATGTTCGAATACACCGCCAGCTCCTCGTCTGGCAGCCAATCGCAGGCTGCAATCTCCCGCGCGGAGGGCATCGCAGCGGCAACAGTTTCCGGCATGGTTTTGTCCATGGCCATAACATAGTACTCAGGCATGGTCGCTAGATCCGCAGCATTGGCCGATGCTAAAGGCGCGGGATCATTACCGGCCCAATCGGCACTTTTCATGTGGTAATAGGCACGCAGAAAATCATGCATACCCTGCGGGCAAGCCAGCATGTGGGCATTGGCGTCCGGCATGCACAAGTAACGCTGATAATGCAGACGCGGTGGCGTCAGCGCCGCTAGATCCTGATGCACCTTAGCCGCCTTTGCAGCGCTATTAACGCCATCAAAACTAAAGCCAGAAACGCCGGGATAAGGTGCGCTCATGAGTGCTACCGAGCAGAAAACATCCGGGCGAGTCAGAGCGCAGGTCGCGGCCACCGGTGAGCCGATATCACGCCCCACCACCGCGGCCACTGACTTATAGCCCAAGGCAAAAACCAGTCCTAAAACGTCACGTACCATATTGAGCAAACGGTACTGACTGATATCGCCCTCATAGCGCGTATCGCTACCTTCGGTCAGGCCATAGCCTCGTTGATCCGGGGCGACCACATGGTAGCCCGCTTCCGCCAGCGGCAACATGATTTTGCGCCACGTGTAAGCCAGCTCCGGAAAGCCATGCAACAACAACACACACTCGCGTCCCGGTTGCTCGAACCCGGCCTCCAGAATATGCATATTCAAGCCGTTGCCATTATCTATCTGGCGCGACCGAATGCCGGGCGGCAGTTGCGAAGCCAGGTTTGCTTTGGTGGTGGCTGTAACCGTATTGGGGCTAACGTCAGGCATGCGGGTATCTTCTTTTTTTAAGATGCTGCGGTAAGCAAGCACTTCACGCTAGCCATCCCGCCATCTTGGGTCAAGCAGTCCCGCGGCTGCTCTACTATGGCAATAGGCAGACATTTAACGAATGAATAAACCAAAAAAGGGCCGCTGAATCAGCGGCCCTTTTTATAACTCGACGCCCTACTCGCTCAGCTTGCAACCACCAGATCAGACTCGGCCTCTGCCAGCATGGCAAATTCCTCGTCGGCCGTTTTGGCTACTAAGTGCTTGCGGCTATAGCCGAAGTAGTAAGCACCACCGATTACGAAGAGCACCACGGTGTAGAAGAACGCGCGTGGATCAAAGGCATACACGCCGGTCAGTGCAATCAACGAAAGCACCAGCGCGATACCTGAGGTCACCACACCGCCCGGCGTGTTGTAAGGGCGTACCAGTTCAGGTTGCTTAACGCGTAACAGGATATGACTCAGCGCCATCAACGCATAAGAGACTGTCGCACCCACTACCGCCATCGCCAGCATCAAGTCGCCCTCACCGCTCAAAGAAGCCAAGAATCCGAAGATGCCCGGCACGATCAGCGCCCGTGCTGGAACCTTGCGCGATGTGGTCAATGACAAAGACTTGGGCAGATAACCCGCCCGAGACAGCGCAAACACCAAACGGCTGTAGCCGTAGATGATCGAGAAGAACGAGGCCACCAGACCCGCCAGACCCAGCACGTTAACCAGAGTCGCCAGGCTGCCGTTGCCGGTGGCATTCAATGCATCGACGAGTGGCACTGCGCTTTCACCCATCAGTTTGGCGCCCGCTGCACCCGGTACCAGTACCACCACCATAAGCGCAGTAAACAGCAGGAAGACCATTGCACCGATGATGCCCTTGGGTACGTCTGTGCCCGGATCTTTGGCTTCTTCTGCAGCCAATGGCACGCCTTCTACTGCGAGGAACAACCACATGGCAAACGGCAGTGCCGCCCATACGCCGTACCAGCCCAGCGGCAGCATATCGCTTGCGCCCGCAGCATCGGTTACTGCGATATCAAACAGATTTGATGCATCAAAGTGCATCAACAACGCAATGCCAGTGGCAACAATCGCAAACACCGCCAGACCACTGATGACCATCATCACCTTCAGCGCTTCACCCACACCGGCCAGGTGAATACCCACGAACACCAGATAGAAAGCCGCGTATACCCAAGGGCCGTTAAAACCGAGTAGGGATTCCACCGCAGAGCCAATAAAGATAACGATAGCCGCCGGCGCTAATGCGTACTCAATCAACACTGCCAAGCCCGTCATAAAGCCACCGGTCGGCCCCATCGCCTGCCGGGCAAAACTGTAACCGCCACCCGCTGCCGGGATAGCGGCGGACATTTCTGCCAGCGACAGCACCAGCGTCAGGTACATCACTGCCATCAGCACGGCGGCAATCGCAAAGCCGCCCCAACCCGCTTCCGCAATACCAAAGTTCCAGCCGGCAAAATCACCGGAGATCACATAAGACACACCCAGCCCCGCGAGCAGAATCCAGCCTGCGGTACCGCGCTTGAGTTGCCGTTTGGCAAGGTACTCCTGATTGTCTGTCGACATGGTGAATCCTCTACTTTTCTAGTTGAAAGTTACGTCTGGTTTAAAGCCCTTTATTGCTGATCTCCGAGCCATTGCTCCCTCTTTACCGCTACTCAGAAACCAAGAAATTCTTGCCCCCGCTGTGTTCAATCACATCGCCCTGGGTACGATCTTTCAGCTTCACACCAGACAGCTTCAGGCGCCGAGCTTCGCGCAGCAGATACAGCACGCGCCGCGCTGCCTCGGCATAGCTCAGGCCCGCCGGACGCACATTGGAAATACAGTTGCGCGCTGAGTCGTTAAGGCCGGGCTTGGCGTCCCACGTCAGGTACAGGCCCAGGCTGTCTGGCGAACTGAGGCCGGGGCGCTCACCGATCAGCAGCAACACCGCGCGGGCGTTCAGCAGCTCGCCAATGTCATCACCCACAGCGACGCGGCCCTGCTCTACCACGCTGATAGGCGCCAGGCTCCAAGGGTCTTTTTCGGCTTGCAATAACGCCAGCAGGGGCGACAAAAACGCAACCGCGTTCTGCTGCACTGCCAATGACGACAAGCCATCGACGATGACAATCGCAAGGTCGCTCTTTGCTGCGGCGCTGGCTGAAGGCAAAGCGATGATTTTTTCTCGTGAAGCGTCGTCCAACACACGCCCTAAATCCGGCCGTTGCAGATAGCTCACGCGATCCACCGCCTGTGAATGCAACTGCAAGGCAGGCGTCTGCGGTAAGCCAGGCAGAACGCTTAGCGCGTCACACAACGCCTGCACATCCAGCGGGAAATGCACCGCGTCACGGGCCTGTGCATGGCACAACTGAAACGCCAACATCTCGCTGGTGGGCAAGCTGATACCGGCGCGACCAAGGCCAATACGCGCATCGGTAAAGTCGCGCAGCCGACGCCAGGGGTTTTCTACTACCTTGCCGTTTTGCAGGTGCTGTTCAGCTTGGCTATCTGCAGGCTGGACGCTAACGCCCTCTGGTTTGCGGTCGCTCATGCGCGGCCTCCCGGCAATGCCTTAAGCGAGCGAGCGAAAGGCTCGGGCAGCGCGTCGTTCAAGATGTGACGATCAGCATCGCGCATGATCTGCATGCGAGTTAACCACTGCTCAAACTCCGGCGCCGGGCGTGAACCAAGCACACGACGTACGTAGAGCGCATCATGAAAGGAGGTGGTCTGGTAATTCAGCATGATGTCGTCTGAACCGGGAATGCCCATCACAAAGGAGCAGCCCGCCACACCGAGGAGCGTGAGCAGATTATCCATATCGTTTTGATCAGCTTCGGCATGATTGGTGTAGCAAACGTCACAGCCCATGGGCACACCGAGCAACTTGCCGCAGAAGTGATCTTCCAGTCCGGCGCGGGTAATTTCCTTGCCGTCAAACAGATACTCAGGGCCGATAAAACCCACCACAGTATTCACCAGCAGCGGCTTGAATTTGCGCGCTACCGCGTAGGCACGCGCCTCGCAGGTTTGCTGGTCCAGCCCATGATGCGCATTGGCCGAGAGCGAGCTGCCCTGCCCCGTCTCAAAGTACATGACGTTATCACCAACGCTGCCGCGCTTGAGGCTCAACGCCGCCTCTTGCGCCTCGGCCAGGGTATTCAGATTGAAGCCAAAGCTGCTGTTGGTTGCCTCTGTACCGCCGATCGACTGGAATACCAGATCTACCGGGGCGCCCGCTTCTATGCACTCGATGGTATTGGTCACATGAGTCAGCACACACGACTGGGTTGGGATCTCGTACTTCTCGATCACCTCACCCATCAACTGCATCAGTTTGATCGCCTGGGAAACGTTATCGGTTGCCGGGTTGATGCCGATCACCGCGTCGCCGTTGCCGTACAGCAGTCCGTCAAGAATACTGGCGGCAATGCCGTTCACATCATCAGTCGGGTGATTGGGTTGCAGACGCGTAGACAGATGGCCCGGCAAGCCAATGGTGTTGCGAAAGGCCGTGGTGACGTGACACTTTTTCGCGACCAGAATCAGATCTTGATTACGCATGATCTTGCTGACCGCCGCCGCCATTTCAGGCGTGATACCCCATCGCACGGCGCGCAGCACCTCAGGGGTAGCATGATCGCTCAGCAGCCAGTTGCGAAAGTCGCCTACGGTAAGGTGCGCAATAGGCGCAAAGGCCTCGGCGTCATGCTCATCCATGATCAGCCGGGTGATCTCGTCCTGCTCGTAGGGCACCAGCGCTTCGTTCAAAAAAGTCTTGAGCGGCACGTCAGCCAAGGTCATCTGCGCCACGGCGCGTTCTTCCGCCGATAACGCGATTACGCCTGCCAAGCGATCGCCTGAACGCTGCGGCGTAGCCTTGGCCATCAAATCGGCGAGGTTGTGAAACTGATAGGTCTTGCTACCCAATATGTAGCGATAGGTTTGGCTCATGGTTACCTCAGGCACAGAACTTGCTGCTAAAATGCGACAACGTCGCGCAACCGCAGCAATTGATACCTGTTAGCCTGCGACGACCGTACCAAACCACTATCAAATTTTGGCAAATCGGATTTTTTTATTTAATTCAGTGGCTTGGCGTCATACCAGCACTTATGACGAACAATTTACACGCAGAGGAAGACCCCAGGCGCCCATCAATGCAGCTACCTTCATCGCCCAACGCACCAGGACGGAGCACACGCGAGGCACAGGACGCCGATGAACACGCCCATAACCTTACCAACTGGCAGCAGGAATATGACCAGTTAGCCGGCGGTCGCTTTTATGGGCGTATCGATGAGGTCGCGCTGGAGGGATTTCAGCTGTTTAAGGAGCACACCAACCGCGCCTTAAGGCAACAGTGCAACGTCTGGAAGGACTCGATCTGGCTGGGCATTCCCGCGCAAACGGCGGACTGCCGCATCAACGGCCTGACCGTCGACAGCAATCAACTGATGTGCCGTCCCGGCGACCGCGATTTTGAATTGATGACCCCAGATGCCTTCGACATCTACGGCATAGTCGTCAAAGAAGACGTGTTGCTGCGCGCCGCAGAGCGTGAAGGCCGCACTCTGGACCTCGCTCGCCTGGAAGAGTCACCGCGCCTGACCGTGGCTCAACAGCGCCTGGATCAAGTGCGCTACCTACTGGAACGGGTGGTCAACCACAGCGCCAACGGCCTAAACAGCCAATTACAGCAAGATCTCGCCAGCAACGCCCTGCTCGAGCTACTCAGTGAAGACAACCTGACCACCGAAACAGCGCCCAGTTACACCCATCGCAAACAGGTAGTCGATAAGGTTAAAGCACACATCGTCGGCAACCCCAACGCCGCCGTGAGCATGACTGAACTCTGCGAACTCACCCACGTTAGCCGCCGCACCCTGCAATACAGCTTTGAAAGCATACTCGGCATCAGCCCACTGCAATTTCTGCGCACCGCCCGTTTAAACCAAGTACGCCGTGCGCTAAGCGACCCACAGCACGAGACCCCCATCGCCATAACAGCTGCCAACTGGGGCTTCTGGCATCCGGGGCAGTTTGCAAAGGATTACAAAGCGTTGTTTGGGGAGAATCCGTCGGAGACGGTGAGGCGTGTTAAGTAGGCCTTATTGAAAATACGTATGAAAAATGAGTATTCAATCCCGAATACTCTTCACATATTGTCAATTAAAACAGCCAGATAGTTAGAATAAGAGTTAAACCATCTGTGATCATAGCTGAGTTATCAGGCCATCAACCATATGCACAGCAGCCCCGCAATAGGTGACAACACCATGGGCACAGCTACCTTGCGACCGAGACCATGTTTACCGATCGCCACCGCAAGCCCTGCCTTGAAGAGATTGTTCACAGAAGCAGCGATCACGATGCCTGTGACCGCAACGGAGGGATCAATAGTTTCGGCCACATTCAACCGGGTTAGCGACAAAGTAATAGCGTCTACGTCAGTCAGACCTGAAACGGCAGCTAATAGATAAATACCTGCATCCCCCAGCCATACCTGCAACCATTCGGCCAGCAATAGAATAATTACCAGCAACCCCCCAAGGATCAGGGCTGACTTGAGATCCAGTGGGTTCTTGCTCAGTTCAGGCTGACTGATATTGGCGCTTCGATCCCTATAGCCGATCAACAGGGCCGGTAAATACAGTACCAGCGTCATAACTAGTAACGGCAATACCAGCATGCTGAGTAAAGACGGACTGATAATCAGACAGTAGAGCAAGATACGCGGCAACATGGTGCCACAGGCTAGCAAAATGCCAGCCGCTAACAGCGATGAAAGCTGATTCTGGTTGCGCGAAATACGGGCAAAATGCAGTGTTAATGCGGTTGAAGAGCTCAACCCAGCAAACAGGCTAGTGAACAGAATCCCTTTTTTGGGGCCAGCGATTCGTACTGCAAAATAGCCCACAAACGAGATCGACGCGATCAACACAACCATCCACCAGATCTCATACGGATTCAATGCCTGCCCAGGGCCAAATCCTTGGCGCGGCAAAAGCGGTAATACCACTACCGATATCACCAGTAGTTTTAGGGCTGCATCCAGCTCATACGCTTGCAGCTTTTTTAATGCACCGTGAATTTCCTGTTTATTGTCCAGAATCATGGTGGTGATCACGGCAGCCATTGCCGCTGGGACAACCTCGCCAGCGGTAGCCAACGCACCAAAGCTAAAGGTTAAAAGCAGGCCTATGATGCCGGTAATACTGTAATCATGGGTAACCACGCTGCGAGCGTAATAGGCGCTGATAGCAAGCCCGGCGACCACCAGCAACATCGTTGGCAGCAGCCACAAAGTTACTGCCTGGGCCAACAATGTAGCTATGCCACCGGTGAGCCCCACCAACGCATGGGTGCGCAAACCCGCGATGCGCTCGCCGGCTTGTTTATCACGCGCCTCCCAACCTCGTTGCAGGCCTATCAATGCGCCCAGCAACAGCGCCACCGTTAAGTGAAAGGCAGTTTGCATCTGGCCGGTGATGGCAAATGGCATTTGCAGCTCTGGCATAAACTCGCTTTTAACCCGCGGAATCGCGTCTGAATCTGGAATGAAACCGTCCACCGCTATAGGTAAACGAAAAATGTACTTATTCTCTCTACCGTGCCCTGCAGCACAGTTTTATCTGCACTCCTGCCGCGCATTCTAAGTGCAGGCTCAAATCAGAGACGCCGTGCGCGGAGCGCTCCGCGACAAGGCACACCATAGCAGTAAACACCACCAACTCGGGCTTCTTCAATCTAAGGCCGTTAGCTAAAGAATGTTCAGGTGTCATTTGAGGAGAATACGTCGGCGCCTGCATATTGAGGATAAGGTTGGGAACCAAACCCTGCTTCCAACACTGATTTGCCGAGCCAGAACAAACTCATCCATAAGTCGCCGCTTAGGCACCCATATGAAGGTCTAGGAGAGCCCCACACCTACAGACGCCGACTATCATTCGTAGATCAGCAAACAAGAAGTTAGAAAAGCATTAAACCCATGATTACACTCCTTCCCCTGACACACGCGTATGTGCCGGGGGAATGGAGCACTGGGTTAAAAAGCTACTAACATTAGAACCCGTATAACATCTTCAAATGCGCCATAAAGCCCGGGCGATCTGCTTCTGCATCAGCGCGAATTTTCTTAACATGGGGCCGCTCTTCCATTCGCATGCAATAAGCATCCAAGCCCGGAACCTCGGTCAACAGATCCTTACCCAGGAATTTTTTACCCACGTTACGCACGATGGGAAGATTCAAGATGGCTGCAATATCCGCCAAGGTAAATTGGTCGCCATAAGCGAACTGCTCAAAAGTCGACAGTCTCTTGAGCGCAGCTACTGCCTTAACGAGGCTAGCCTCAACCTCTTTTAGCACGGTCGGATCCGGCTCGGTACCGGTCAAGAGATTAGGGATCAGGCGGCGAGCCACAAGCTCAAAGTAAAGCTCAATGAATTGTGCCAACTCATGCACTTTCGCAACGCCAAAAGCCGTATCTGGCAGAAGTGAATGATCCGGATATGCTCGCTCGATGTACTCTAAAATTGCACGGGATTCGCTGATAAAGCCTTCAGCTGTTTCCAGAGCCGGCACTTTACCCATCGGACTTTTATCAAGATATTCAGGCTTATACTTTGGACCCACACCGGTATAAGAAAGAACTTCTTCAAACGCAACCCCTTTCTCAAGGAGTGCAAGTTTAGGCACGTTATAATAATTGCTAGCAGAAAAGCCGTGAAGTTTAATCATATTACTCTCATTATTCTCAATAGAAATACAAACCTATAAGTGGCAACTTGGCCGCACTCAGCCAACAACAATCTATCTTAATCTTGTAAAACCACCATAACAAGTTTACCGATAGTTGGAATGGCTTTTACTCATACCGTCGCGCTCTTAGGATTGGTGCACTTGGAGATTTTTTTCAGCGAAGCGCCGCAGAAAAGGTACGAAGCGAACCAAATGCTATGCAGCGCCTGTTATGGGACCTATTTAAGTATTGGTTCAACATCTTGTCTTTGGATGAGTTTAACAAGATCTTTCGTTCCTTTGACAATATTGAACACACCTAATTGCCAATTAATTTCATTAACCATAGCTGGGTGATTTTCGATTTCAGACTCCGACGTATTTCCTTTACAATCTTGGTCGAGACGCTTCTGGACATATAAATCGACTGTATCGTAACAGCTGCGCAGAACATACATTAAAAAAGAAGGATCGTTATCTTTATTTGGTCGAGCAAATATTCATGGGTAACACGTGCGTTTAGGGCGTTCGATCCTAAAACCGTACCAAAGTCTTCAGTGTCAGAAATTACCTCACCGAGTTGCTTCGATAGCGTACTTGAATCGACTCTTCTACCATTGAACCAATCGATTGCCAACTCCCGACATTGTGTTAATAGCGATTCATTGCCCAGTTATCAACTTCACTAACCTTTGAATAGAGCGGCGCTAACCGAATACAGCAAATTAATATGATAGCAACCCTCTCCTTTTAGTTGAGTGCAGCGTTTTCAATTTCAATATTTTTAATATAATCTTCGTAATTCATTTTCTCATTCTATCCTCATAACGCAGAACTTTGCGGCAATTTTGTAGCCGCGAAGCGGTGGAGAAATTGTCCGACAAAAGCGTATTGTTAATTTCTGTATGGCCAACCGCTTCCCTCGGCATAGCCCGATCTACTCTGTAGATCGGAGATTAGCTTCTCTACAAGGTCAAAGTCGGAAGGATAAACCAGCTTGATTTTGCCAGCCGCGCGGTCGTGGTCAGTTTTTCTCAAAGCAGTTTGGTACTTCGATGCCCATTGGACAAATATCGTGAGCCTCTGCAGAAGAGCCATATGCGTTTCTGAAAGTTCTAGACCCAACTTGCGCGCGATATCGGATAGATCATGCGCAACGTCATGAAAATGCTTTGGATTTAGCCGATCTCTTGAAATATCAGGCTTAGGGAAGGTCTGAAATACCGGCCATATGGGCGGCGATTATGACCTCGGCTCACAAAAAAAACATTTCAGGAACGATTTCATCGCCCTCAGTCGCGTTTTCAGCGCGTTGCAGCCCCTTTTCGGCCATCCAG
>DRHT01000055.1 GCA_011053055.1 Halopseudomonas sabulinigri
CCTGTTCGGCGGAAAATCGTCCATGGAAGAGCGCTTTGCCAGTGCGCAGTGGAGCACTGAGTGCACGGGCGCGCCTATGCTCGATGATGCGCTGATCAATTTCGACTGCCGCATTACCAACCGCGTGGAGGCAGGTAGTCACGACATTCTGATTTGTGAGATTGTCGGTATTCGCCAGCAAGATAGCGGAGAGGGTCTGATCTACTTTCAGCGCGGCTACTGCAACGCCACACAGCTAATGTAACTGGCGCACGCACTAAAAAGCCGGAGTACTTGTGTACTCCGGCTTTTTTCACCGACCTCAGCGACCCGGTAATTAAGCTGCCAGTTCAGCCAGTGCCTTGTCGGCTTCCGCGCGGCCTTTACCCGCTTCTTCGTCACCCATCGACTGACCCTCCACATGCACGAAAGTCACGTCTTTGATGCCGATAAAGCCCAGGGCTGTGGTGATGTACGGCTGTTGGTGATCCTGTGGCATGCCCTGGTGGCGGCCCCCGCGAGAAGTGACCACATAAACTTTACGATCAGGCGTCAGCGGGACCGGACCGGTTTCAGTGTACTTGAAGGTACGCCCGGCACGCAGCACGTGGTCAAACCAGGATTTGAGGGTCGAGGTAATGCCAAAGTTGTACATCGGTGACCCTATCACAACCACATCACTGGCCAGCAACTCGTCGACCAGTTCATCCGAGCGTGCAGCGGCAGCGCGCTCTTCCTGGGTCTGTTGATCGGCGGGCTTCATCCAACCGCCCAGCAGGGTTTCATCCAGGTGCGGCACCGGTTGCGCGCCAATATCACGGATGACCACTTTGGCCTGCGGATACTGAGCTTGCAGTTTGGCGGTCAGGGTAGCTGTGTATTCGCGTGACAGAGAACCGCTCTGACGCGCGCTGCTTTGAATAACCAAAATCTGTTGCATGGCAAACCTCCATCTAATCCGTTTCGATGGAGGCATGTTAGACCCAATAAAAAGATATAAAAGCGCAAATATACGCTGATAACCATCTATATAACTGATATATCTATTTAGCCTTGCAGTTCAGCGTTACCCGCACACGGGTGACTGCCCGCTCGAATGGCTGAGTCAGCACGGTACTCTCGCCGGCATCCAGTATGGTGCGGCGCGGAAAAGGACGCTCCGGCCCACTGATAAAAGTGGCTTCGCATTCAGCGGCGTTGGTGCCGTTGTTGCTAACCGTCACAGTCGCGATGTTACTGACATCATCCGAAGTGGCAGAAATAGTCACTCCGTCGGCATTCACTTCGACGTCAATCGGGTAAGAAGCCATCGCGACGGCAGGAAACAAACAGCTCAGCAGCAATAAAGGGCGGAAGCATGACATTGAAAAACTCCTTGTTATAAGCCGGTATCAAATCGAGTACTCGGTAACAGCAACAGATTGGCGTTAAACGCTCGCACGGTGTAAACGCCACAAGAGGTAGTGTAGATGAAAGCACCCCGTGTGACCCTGGAACAATGGCGTACGCTGCAAGCGGTAGTCGATCACGGCGGCTACGCGCAGGCCGCTGAAGCGCTGCACCGCTCCCAGTCTTCGATAAGCTACACCATAGCGCGTATGCAGGAACAATTGGGTGTGCCCTTGCTGGAAATTGAAGGACGCAAGGCCGTGCTGACCGAGGCCGGTACTACCCTGCTCCGGCGTTCACGTCAGGTAGTACAGCAAGCCAGCCAACTTGAGCTATTAGCGCACCAGATGGAACAGGGCTGGGAGGCAGAAGTCCAACTCGTAGTCGATGCTGCTTACCCCACCGAACGCCTGGCCACAGCGCTGCAAGCCTTCATGCCCCTGAGCCAGGGTTGCCGCGTGCAACTACGTGAAGAGGTGCTCTCGGGTGTAGAGGAGTGTCTGATTAACGGCAGTGCCGATTTGGCTATTTCAGGCATAAGCATCGCAGGCTTTCTGCCGCAACAGCTCAATGCAGTGGAGTTTGTGGCCGTCGCCCACCCGGAGCATCCGTTACACCAACTGCACCGCACCATCACCCACGACGATTTGCAGGGTCATCTACAGGTGGTTATCCGTGACTCCGGGCGACGTCAGCCGCGTGATTCTGGCTGGCTCGGCGCTGAGCAGCGTTGGACGGTAGCCAGTCTTGGCACCGCCGCCAAACTGGTAACGCGTGGGCTAGGATTTGCCTGGGTGCCCGAACATGAAGTTAGCGAGCAGATGGCGAGCGGAAAATTAAAATTACTGCCGCTGGAACAGGGTGCGCGACGCTCTCACTACCTGTTTTTGTACGCCAATCGCGAGCGGCCCATGGGACCTGCAACGCGCATTCTTGCGGACCTGCTGATTGAACATTCGATGACAGCCTGACTGTAGCCTTCTAATCTGCCTATCTCCGTGCCTAGAATGGCGCTTTCGGCCTTCAGGGATGTACCGCATGCCGCAGATCAAGTTGAACGACTGTTTGTTTCACTACACCGATCAGGGCAGCGGCCCACCGCTATTGCTGCTGCACGGCTTGGGCTCCAGCGAGCGGGACTGGGAATACCAGCTACCGGCCCTGACCGAGCACTACCGAGTACTCTGTCTAGACAGCCGCGGCCACGGACAAACCGAAAAAGGTGGCAAGGGTTATTCCATCTCGCTGTTTGCCGCAGATTGCCTGGCATTTATTCAGGCATTGGAGCTGGATAAGCCACACATTGTTGGCCTATCGATGGGTGGCATGATCGCCTTTCAGCTGGCCACCCATTCTCCGCAAACACCCGCAAGCCTAAGCATAGTCAACAGCGCGCCTGAGGTTATCCCTCGCAAGCCGGCTGAATACTGGATGGCCGGAAAACGTCTATTTTTTGCTCACATACTGCCAATGCGTGCCATCGCAGGCGGCTTGAGTAAAGTGCTGTTTCCCAAACCGGACCAGCAGCACCACCGCGAGACCTTTCAGACGCGCTGGTGCGAGAACGACCGCAGTAGCTACCTAGCCTCGTTGCGCGCCATCGTCGGCTGGGGTGTGAGTGGGCAGCTTGATCGCATTGTCTGCCCGGTTCTGGTCGTCAGTGCTGATAAGGATTACACACCGGTTGAACAAAAACGTGAGTATGTGGGTCGATTAGGCGATGCCAGACTGGAAGTCATCACCGATTCACGGCACGCTACACCGGTTGATCAACCCGAGGCATTCAATAGCCTGTTGCTGGATTTTCTGCAGCAGGTGGATGCCGCACGGAACACTACCCCCGAAACAGATCCTGCCTGAGCAGGGCTAGATAACAATGGAGTACACGATGCTGAAACACCTAGTTGGTGCCGCCACCCTGATGCTGTTGAGCTGCACCGCACTGGCCGATAACCCTCGCGTTCAGCTGTCCACCTCGCTGGGCGATATTGTGGTTGAGCTTGATGAGAAGGCTGCTCCCATCAGCGTTGCCAACTTCCTGCGCTACGCGGAGTCCGGTCATTACGATGGGGTTATTTTCCACCGCGTGATCCCCGGTTTCATGGTTCAAACCGGTGGTTTTGATCCGAACATGCGCCAGCGTGAAGTCGGCAAACCGATCAAGAACGAAGCCGAGAACGGGCTACTCAATAACCGCTATACCCTCGCCATGGCGCGTACCGGTGTTGTCGATAGCGCGACTAGCCAATTCTTCATCAACCTTGGCAACAACGACTTTTTGAACCACGGTGACCGTGACTTTGGTTACGCGGTATTCGGCAAAGTAGTCAGCGGCGAAGGTGTTGTTGAAACCATCGGCAAAGTAGCCACTACCAGCAAGGCTGGGCATTCCGATGTACCGGTAAATCCGGTCACGATTCTCAGCGCCAAGGTACTAGACGCCGAGTAATCATAGCGAGCCTCAGGTTTCCTGTTTGAATGGCAGGAAACCTACGGACTCTTGCTGATAGGCTCTAACCCCAGCGCGCTCGTGCTGCAAGAAATCCGCTACCGCCTCATGCAATCCCGGCTGCAATTTGTGCCACGACTGGGTAAGCACAGGCTCAAAGCCTCGAACCAATTTATGTTCACCCTGAGCACCCGCGTCAAAACGGCTTAAGCCTTCGGCAATGCACCTGTCCATGCCCTGGTAGAAACAGGTTTCAAAGTGCAGCCGGTCGTATTCCTCCAGGCACCCCCAGTAACGCCCGTACAAGGTGTCATCCCCGACTAGAAACAGCGCTCCCGCTACGTCCTTACCATCGTGCCGGGCAAACACCAAGCGCGCTACGTCGGGCAGCTCGGCAGACAACTCGCTGAAAAAGGCGCGCGTGAGGTAAGGCTGCTGGCCGCGTTTGAGATAGGTTGCCGCATAGAAAGGAAAAAACCGCTCCCAGTGGGCCTCGTTTATTTCAACGCCTTGATGCCACTCGAAATGAATGCCTTGCGCCTCAACTGACTGCCGCTCCTTACGGAAATTCTTGCGCTTGCGTGAGCTGCAGGCGGCAAGAAAGCCATCGAAACTCTGGTATTCGCGGTTGAACCAGTGAAACTGGCAGCCCAGCCGTTGCATCCAGCCTGCTTGCTCTAACAAGTGGTTGTCCTGGTCATCGTTGAACAGCAGGTTTACACCCGATACCGAACCACGTTGCAGGGTTTCTTCCAGCGCCTGCAAAATAATCTGCTGGCTTGCCTCACAGCGACCCAGCAGACGCGGGCCTTGCACCGGCGAAAAGGGTACGGCAGCCAACAGTTTTGGATAGTAGTGCTGCCCTGCCCGCTCCCAAGCCTCCGCCCATTGCCAGTCGAATACGTACTCGCCGTAGGAATGCATTTTCTGATACAGCGGCAACAGGGCCTGCAGAGTACCGTCGGGGTTTTCCACCACCAGATGCGCAGGTGCCCAGCCGGCTTGCATGCTAACCGAACCGCTGCGTTCCAACGCAGCCAGGAAACCATGGCGCAGAAATGGATAGCCATTCGGCAGCAAGGCATCCCAATGACTGGCACTGATCTGATCAATATGCGTAAGCTGACGTAGTTTTATAGGGAACTCCAAAGGTGGTTTACCGCTAACTTCATGGCGCAAAGAGTGCCACAGCTGGCCGTTCACACCGAATGAATTTATTCGTTTTACAGTGATACGGTGTTACAGCACCCGCAAAGCGATTACGCAGAGCAAAAACGTGGAATTCAACCGCAAGAAACGGAGTGCTGCCTCTATTGGCCACAGCCATCATAGCGCTCTCCTTGGCGACGCAAATGAGAACCCGCATGAACTCGACCACTCTCGTTACAGACAACCATGAAGCCTGTTGGCAGGCGGTGCAAGACCGCGATCCCAACGCAGACGGTCAGTTTATTTATGCGGTACTCAGTACCGGCGTTTACTGCCGTCCAAGCTGTCCGTCGCGCCCCGCGCGGCGTGAGAATCTGCGATTCTTCGATACGCCCGCTGCCGCCGAGCGAGCCGGTTATCGGGCGTGCCTGCGCTGCCGACCACAAGATGCGTCCGCACAGACCCAACAGCAACTGCGCATAGCCGAAGTCTGCCGAATGATTGAACAAGCAGAGCACACACCCAACCTGCAAGAGTTAGCAGCGCATGCAAACCTGAGTCCCCATCACCTGCACCGGGTCTTCAAACAAACCACCGGCCTGACACCCAAAGCCTATGCCAATGCGGTGCGCCAACGTCGTCTAGCTGACACTTTGAATACCACGCAGAGCGTTACCGCTGCTGCCTTCGCAGCCGGTTTCGCATCCGGTAGCCGTTTTTACGCGAGCAGCGACAGTTTGCTCGGCATGACGCCCAGCCAATACCGCGCGGGCGGCAGCAGTCAACAGATCAAATACACACTAGCGCCCTGCTCGCTTGGACTGGTTCTAGCGGCTTTTAGCGGCAAAGGCATTTGCGCGATCTTGTTGGGTGATCAGGCAGACGATTTGACGGCAGATTTGCTACACCGCTTTCCAGCCGCCGAGTGCCTGTTGGCACCGGACGAGCTAGGCAACGTCATCCAGCAAGTTGTCAGTTTGATAGAGCAACCGACGACAGCGCTGGACTTGCCCCTCGACATCCGCGGCACCGTATTCCAGCGGCAGGTCTGGCAAGCCTTGCAGCAAATACCGCTGGGTGAAACTGCCAATTATTCTGATATAGCCGCACGCATAGGCTCGCCACGCGCGGTGCGTGCGGTAGCCAGCGCTTGCGCTGCTAACCCTCTTGCGCTGGTGGTGCCTTGTCATCGAGTGCTGCGCCGTGACGGTGCGCTGTCAGGGTATCGCTGGGGACTCGAACGTAAACAGGCGTTACTTGATCGCGAAGCCGCCGCTCGGAAAATAATCGATGGATAGCTAATATGCCCAGCCCTGCAACGCTCACTACCGAACTGATTTTGCCCAGCGACTTCAGGGTCGATGATGTGCTGCGCTTTTATCGCCGCGATCAGCAGCAGGTGGCAGAACGTGTGGATGGCAGCCAGATAAAAAAAACATTGCTTTACCAACATGTACCCGCCTGCCTGGCCATCGATTTTCGCAGCCCCGAGCTTGCCACCATCCGTTTTAATAGCGATGCGCCGGTGGCGCTGAGTGTTGCCGAACTAGGCGCGTGGGGCGCTCACCTGCTGGGCTTACCGCAACCTGTAGAGGCTTTCGCAAAGCACTACTCTCAGCACGCTGAGCTTGGCATGCTCCTAAAAGCCACTCCCGGATTACGGATACCTCAGGCGATCAGCCCATTCGAAGCCGCTTGCTGGGCAGTTATCGGCCAGATGATCAGCGTGGCTGCGGCGATATCCATTCGTCGTCGATTGATCCAGCAGCACGGTCAGCCACACAGTAGCGGCCTGATTTGCCACCCGGATGCGCAGAGGCTGTCGCAACTGCAAAGCAGCGACCTCACTCCTTGCGGGCTGTCACGCAGCAAAGCTAACAGTTTGCTGCTACTGGCCAATGAGACGGCTGCGGGAAACCTGCCGTTGCAACACTGGAGCGATGCGGCTTCACGTGAACCCAGCGATCTAGCCGCGCAGTTGCTCGCCTTGCGTGGCATAGGCCCCTGGACAGTCAGCTACATAATGCTGCGTGGCTTCGGTTTACTGGATGGGTCACTGCATGGCGATGTGGTGGTACGTAAGCGGCTGCAAAAACTGCTGGCACAAGACGATACCCCCGACCAGCGCCAGACCGCTACCTGGCTGGCGGCATTCAGCCCTTACCGTGCCTTGGTTGCGGCCCACCTTTGGGCCATGCCGGTAAGCGAAGAAGCAAAAGATTATTAATATTTGCGATAAAAGCATACAAAAAAATCCCCCGCGAACGGGGGGAGAAAGGAGCAGTACAGGAGCTGATGGGGTCAGCTGGTAATAGCTTATAAGTGCAAGGTTACAATTGTTACTTCGCGGTCCAATCCAAAAACTCCTGGCGGCTTTGCGGCGACAACATCAACCAAAACTGCTTTAACGTGGACAGGGTGGCGTCGTTCGCTGGCAGAGTTTGTTGTGGTGCAGCAGCCTGCGACGGAACAACGACAGGCGCAGCGACTACGGCGGCGGATTGGCTGGCTGCTTGTGGCTGAGTGCCTAATGGAGCAATCGCATCACCGCTGGTAGCAGCAACTGCCGAGCCAGTACCCAGCATCTGCCCCAACAGCGATACATAAGCGGGGCCAGGTACAGTGGCTACGCGCTGACCTGTGCGCGTATTGACTGCCGCGCCAGCGAAGCTGTCTTCCATCGCCTGGGCATCTTTTAAATTGCTGGGCTCCGGAAACTCCAGACGCCATACATCGCCGGCCTGGCCGTTGATGCTGAACGTTGCACTGCGGGTACGCACGACTTCGTGGCTCAAACCACCACCTACGTCATAACCATTTTCAAAGTAGGCATTGATCCGATATTCGCCCGGTTGCAACTCAAGCTCACGCAAGTTATTACCCACCATGCGGTTGGCCGCAGGCGCTGGCTGACCGTTGATGTCCAGCACTTCCAGCGTGTTGGGCATTTCTACCACTACGAGCTGCGACGCCGGCTGCTCGGAACCGGAATAGAGTTTGACGGGGGCCTGTTGAGCACAGGCAGACAGCAGCAGGACGGCGGCAAGACAAATAAGGTGACGCATCGGATAGAACTCCAGGCACAAGTGATGGCGATGTTTGATCAAGTAATGACCGGGATTAAATGACCACTTGGCGACGAGATTAAGTCTGTAGGGTTTCACTTTAATGACAAAGCCGAACTGTTTTGATAAACAGTCCGGCTTTGGAGTTACTGCAGCAACGTCGATCTAAGCAATGAAGATGAGATCAGAAGTCGTAGCGCATACCTACTGACAAACCAGAAGCTTCTTCACCGGCAGCGCCGCCCGGTGTAGCTGAACGGGCCTGACCCCAAGGAGTCAGAGCAACGTTATCTTCGTTATCAACAATGGCGTAGTTGGCGTATACGCGAACTGCCTTGTCCAGCTTGTGCTCTACGCCGACGACCCACATATCGCTGTCGTAATCTTCCGCGTCAGCATCACGGGTCATCCACATACCTTTGATGGCAGTGTTAGAAGCGACTTTGAACTCAGCACCAAGACCGTAAGTGTCTGAAGTCAGCTGATCACGGACAGCCTCGGTAACAGCTTCGTTGGTGTAATCAACTGTCTGGTAGAAACCAACAGCCTTGATGGCGTCAGTGATCTTGAAGGCAGCCGCGCCGCGGAAACCATCGCGCTCACCGCGACCGGTATCTTCTTCAGCCGTTTCGTAAGCCAACGAGGCTTCCAGTAAATCACCAACGTAGTTTACAGAACCGCTGAATACGCTTTCGTCTAGATCGGTATCAGCCTCTTCACCCTCTTGAACGGAGTAGCCCAAGGTAGCGAAGAAACCGCTCATGTCTGGAGTGGTGTATTGAACGGTGTTGTCATAACGCTCGTCGAAACGGGCATTGCCAACACGGGTCAGGTTACGCATGTCACCGACCTGATCGCCGAACAGGTTAGCTGGGCCACGCGCTGCTTTGAATGGGCTGTCAAAACGACCCAGCTGGAACGTACCGAAACCGCCTTTCAGGCCTACAAAAGTATCGCGGGTAGCGAAGTTAGTGCTGTCACCATCGCTGCTACCGGAAGAAAAGTTGATCTGCTGCTCGATCTGGAAAAAGGCAGTCAGGTTCGGGTTAATCTCATGATCACCTTTGAAGCCCAGGCGTGAAGAGTTGCTGGACAGGTTGGTTTCAGAGTAATCAGCGCCATCATCCAGAAAATCCACGGATACATGTGCACGGCCGTAGATATTTACGTCGGCCATGGCAACAGCCGGAATGGCAGCTGCCAGAGCTGTAACGGCGAATCCGGCAAAATGCTTACGCAGTGTCATTGAGTCTTCCCTCATTAGTGTTTTGCGTTGACAGATAAACAACACATTTGGGCTGCCTTATGGCTTGTTGCCCGGTGTTGGAGGGAATACTGGCAGCGTCATATTTCAGATCGGTTGCGCGAAGATGAACATTCGATGACAGAGGAACTTTTTAACGCGAAAGTAGCCTAGGCGCGGGTTGCAAGAACCGGAAGGAAAGTAAGGATCGTAAAATCAGCAGGATAGCGGTAAAACCCAGAAAAGGTGTCAGCTCAGCTTGGCTGTGCGTCCAGGTTCATGCAGAGGTGCGCTCAGCAGAATGTCGTCATTTAGCCAGCCGTTTAATAGCGCCAAACCATTCGTTAAAAATGCATCATCGCAGCTCAAGCCGCTTTCCTCGGCCAACAAGCTGAGTAACGCGCTCGGCGTGTAGCTCTGCTCATGCAAATGGTTCAATAACTGAAAAGTAAAGGCCGTCAGTTGCATGAAGCGCACTTTGTCGTTGCGGTCGCGCCACACTAATAGACAGGTGACCTGCTCCGGCACAGTAGTCGGTTGGTAGTCAGGCCCAATCTGGTGAACCGGCCATTGATAAGCCTGCGGCCAAGCCAAAGGTGAGGGGTAAACAAGGCTGTGCAGACTCAGCTCAGCGCCCTGCTCGTCCGTGGCTGGCAACTCATCGGCGGCGGTATCCAATGCCAGCTCAACCCACTCGTAGTGCGCCAACTCCAGCATATAAGGCGGATCGCCCGCGTCGGCCAGATAACCGCTCTGTAACCAGGCGATGAATTCCTGACCAATCTCTAGAAAGTACGGTGAGCGGCAATGGTGCTGTGCAATAAAGTCACTCACCAAGCTGTTCCAGCGTTCGGCCGACAATAGGCCGTGCAACACCGGAAAGGTGCCGCGCACGAAGCTTTCAATGCTGTTGAAGAATAATCGCTCGTATACCGCTACTCGCTGCGTTGGTACGCCTTCTGGCAACGGTTTGGTTGCGGGATCACGTAAACGCGCGGCAAAGCGGCGCTGATGCCATTCACTGGTTTTATGGGTATTGCTCACGCGCGCAGACTTTTTGGTGCAGTGGCTGCGGATTGCAATGCGCGGATCTGCGCTACTTCAGCGTAGAGCTCGGCAATCGGGGGGAAGTTAAAGTCTCGCTCTAACAAGGTGGGGCGCACACCATGTGCAGCGTAGGCCAATTGCAGTAACCGCCATACCGGATCGATTACCGGGGCGCCATGGCTATCGATTTTCAGACCAGGCTCGGCGTCAAAATGACCGGCGATGTGCATATAAGCAATGCGCGCGCTCGGCATTGCCCTGATGAAATGCTCGGCGTCGCTGCCGAAGTTGATGCTATTAACCAATACGTTATTGACGTCCAATAGCAACTGACAGTCTGCCTCCTGCAGCACGCGGCTAACGAAGTCCGCCTCATCCATATCGCCCGGAAGACAGACGTACGCCGAGACGTTTTCGATAATCAATGGCCGCTCCAGTGCCTCTTCCACCTGTTTTACACGCTGCGCTATGCGCACAACATTGCTGTCGCTGAAGGGAACGGGCATCAAGTCATAAAGCTGCCCATCATCAGCACAAGCGGAAAGATGTTCGCTGTAAACACTGATCTGGTGTTCATCCAGAAAGCATTTGATGTCAGTCAGCAAACGCTGATCCAATGGTGCCAAGCCACCCAGGTTGAGAGACAAGCCATGGCAAGCGAACGCATGGCGTTCGGTTAGGGCGCGGAATTGGCGGCCGTAACGGCCGCCAATATTGATCCAGTTTTCTGGCGCTACTTCAAAGAAATCCACACCGGGGTTTGGGCCCTGAGTAATCTCATTGAGCAAGCCGCGGCGCAGACCGAGGCCTGCGCCCTGCACGCCAGTAGGCTGAGTGAAATTCACCAATTAGTTGCCGCAGGTGCCTTCACGCTCACTTTTACCTTCTTCCTTGCCTTCACCACAGCTGCCTTCACCACACTTGCCTTCCATGTCGCCCTCACCATGGTTGTCCGCCACGTTGTAGCCACTTTGCAGTTCTTGCACGGCGAAAGGGTTTTCTGCGGCGTTAACGCTGGCACCAGCGCCCATCAGAGTGACACCAAGGGTTACGATAGCGGTATTGAGTTTGTTCATGGTCAATCTCCATTTTTGTATTAGAGGCATAGAATGCCTCCTCACTAAACTAGACCAGGCTAAGCCACTGTGGTTACAAATTTGGGTATATTTTCTTTATCGCAAAACACTTTAGTGCTTATCTTGCTGGCCTTTTTCGCTGGACTGAGCAGTGCGCTGCTCCAGCATGGTCTTGAGTAGCCGCTCAAGATCGGGCATCGGCGTATCTGGCATGTGCTTTATCACGCGTTGACTGACGCGCAACTGACGGACAAATCGACGGCAGCGAAAACACATAGCCAAGTGCGTGCGCACCGCCAAACGCTGTTTAAAGCTTAGCTCACCATCCAGCAGATCGCTGGACTGCGCCACCAGATCTCGACATGTCAACATTCGCCTGTTACCTCAAAATGATCCAACGTCGCGAAGACGCTCAATCGCGCACGGTGCAGCAATACCCGTACATTAGAGTGCGAGATGTCGAGCAGGTTACAGATTTCTTCTAATTCAAGACATTGACGGTCGCGTAGCATTATCACGCTGCGCTGCAGCTCTGACAGACTGGTCAGGGTATGTTCCAGACACTCACGCAGTTCCTGCTCATCCAGCAGGGCTTCGGGCGAGTCTGAATGCCATGAGATCGGAGATTGCAACCAATGCCCGTTGGGCTTGAAGCGATCAGCACCTATGCTGCCGTGAGGGCCGCTGAGATCGTCGATGAAGACTTCTCGACGTTGTTTTTTTAAGCGGGTTTTAGCGGTATTGGCAGTGATGGTCAGTAGCCAGGTTTTCAGACTGGAGCGGCTGGCGAAGCCATCTATATTACGTACTACCGCCAACCAACTGTCCTGCACCACCTCGTCTGCGCTGCTGCTGCCGACGATAGCGATAGCGACCGCACGCATGGCGCCTTGATGGGTGCTGACAAGCAGCTTGTAGGCTGCTTGCTCACCCTTGCGCAAGCGCTCAAGCAGCCGCTCTTCATCCATCACAATAGGTTTCTCTTCAGCCGCAATGGCATCATCAGTTTTTGCGTACCACCACGCTGCCAATCGAGTAACCCGCGCCGAACGAACAGATCACCCCGTGGCTGCCAACAGGCAAATCTGCCTGATGCTGGTGGAAGGCGATGATTGAGCCAGCGGAGCTGGTGTTGGCATACTTATCGAGGACCACAGGGGCCTCTTCGGCACTCGGGTCCCGGCCCAGCAGCTTGCGCGCGATCAGCATGTTCATGTTCAAATTGGCTTGATGCAACCAGAAGCGCTTGATGTCTTCTACTTCCAAGCCCACTTCCTTCAGGTGATTGCCAATCAGCTCCGCTACCATAGGGCAAACATCACGAAACACCTTGCGGCCGTTCTGCACAAACAGCTTGTCTGGCTTACCCACGCCGGATTCGTCAGCGCGATTGAGGAAGCCGAAGTTGTTGCGGATGTTGTTGGAGAACTTGGTCAGCAGCTTGGTACCCAGAATCTCATAAGGATGCTCGCAGACAGCCTGGTCGGCACGTTCTATTACGACCGCAGTGCAAGCATCACCAAAGATAAAGTGGCTGTCACGGTCACGGAAGCTCATGTGACCGGTGCAGACCTCAGGGTTAACCATTAGCACGGCGCGAGCTTGCCCCAGCTGCACTGCGCTGACGGCGTTCTGGATACCAAAGGTGGCAGAAGAACAGGCTACGTTCATGTCAAAACCAAAACCTTCAATGCCCAACGCTTCCTGAACTTCGACCGCCAGCGCTGGATAGCCGCGTGGCAAGTTTGAACACGCCACAATAACGGCGTCTATATCAGCAGGCGTGCGACCTGCCGCTTCCAGTGCTTGCTGTGCAGCCTTAACGGCCATCTCGCAGAGCAGTGACTGATCTTCGTTACTGCGCTCGGGAATGTCGGGCACCATGCGGTTAACGTCGAGAATACCGCTTTTGTTCATCACGTAGCGGCTCTTGATACCAGAAGCCTTTTCGATGAACTCAGTGCTGGAGCCGGCTAGCGGCTCAACAGTACCCGCCTCGATGGCGGCGGCGTTTTCGGCATTGAACTGCTCGACATAGGCATTGAAGCTTTCTACCAACTCTTCATTGCTAATGCTTTCTGTAGGGGTATACAAACCTGTTCCGCTGATCACGACTTTGTGCACGGTCGGTCCTCTTCTCATGTTATGGACGCGGTCTACTGAACGCCGGCGCGCTACTGCCAGTAAACCGCTCTAATCTTTAGATAATTAGCGTAAGTGTTGCTCAAGCCAACCAAGAACCAGCGGAAAATGATCTACCTCTGCCTGTGGGTGGGTCAGTAGGTCTGCGTGCCCATAACGTCTGGAACACCCCTGCCCCTTCTCCAGCAACACGATTTGCGCATCATGTGGCCCCAGCTCTCGGGCAAAGTCACGGACATCGCCGATATGCCCCTGTTGACGATCTGACTCACCAGCCAGATACAAACCCGGCGGCCAAACAAGCTTACCTATCGCGCTAGCATAGTCGAAACCATCTTCAAGATCACGCCATTCGCCGCGCATCCAGGCAAGATTGGTAGCATGGATTGCGGTTGATTCATCCGCCGAGCCAATTGCCATAGCGCGCGCAGGTATCACGCCTTTCATGCGGCCCAACAACGGTAGCAATCGCTGCCAAAATAGCGCGCTAGTGAAGCGCGTAGCCCGCGAGCCATGTAGCTGGCGGCGACGTACTCCAAAGTGCAGCAAACCTCGTATGCGGGTCAACAAGTCCGGGCGACGAATCAACGCGCTTACCAGCCACACTCCACCCCAGCCATGCCCCACACAAAAAACGGGCTGACCTGGATGGCGCGCATACACAAACTCCAGCAGCGCCGGCAGATCCTGGTTAATCAGGGCTGACTGAGTGACCTCAGCGGATGACTCGAGCAACGCTGGGGCACTCTGGCCATGCCCGCGCAGATCGGCGACATAGGCCGTGTGACCTTCAGCTGCCAGAGTACCAGCCAAGCCCTGATCGTTGCGCGGATGAAAAACCCGGCCGTCTTCCAGCGCGCCATGTACCAGTAACAAAACAGCGCCCATATTGCTGCTGCCGAAACAGCGCATTTCGAGCTCTACGGCGTCAACCTTCAGCTTGTGCGTTTCAATCAGGCTCTGCTCCACCTCAAATCCTTTAAGTCTTGTTATCGGCTGATCAGTGTAACGACCCTATGCGACTCAATCTGTGATTTCGCGCCACAGTTTGGCTAGTCGTTTCGCAGATACGGGCATCTTGGTACCGAGCTGCTGCGCAAACAGCGATATACGATACTCTTCCAACATCCAGCGCCACTCTTCCAGTCGCGCATCCCAGCGCCCTTCTCGGCGCAGCTTCTCGGTCAACGCGAGATACTGCTGCCAAAAACCCTGTAATTCGTCAGTCCAGGCACGATCGCGTGGCACTTGCCCCGGTAGCTTGTCCAGACGTTGCTCTATGGCCGTTAAGTACCGCGGGTATTGGGCCAACCATTGTGCTGGTACTGCACGGGCAAACCCGGGATATA
>DRHT01000056.1 GCA_011053055.1 Halopseudomonas sabulinigri
CTGTATGATCCGGACCTGGAGCAGGTCACTATTCAGAAACTCGATCAACGTTTAACGCATACCCCTGCATTGCTGTTGTCGGGCGATGTCAGCGCCCTGGCGGAAAATTTCAGCATCAGCTGGAAAGAGGGCAGCGCGGTCGATGACTTCGTGCTTTCGCCCAAAGCCAGTGACAGCATGTTCGAGACGCTGCGGTTGTCGTTTCGCAACGGCGTGATCAACGATATGCAGTTGAATGACCCCATCGGTCAGCGCACCAATATCCTGTTTCAAGGCGTAAAACTGAACCAGCCTGTAGATGCCAGTCAGTTTAATTTTACCGTTCCTGACGGGGTTGATGTTATCAGTGAGTAGCGGCAGCCTTTTCGCTGCACCGGCGCCGCAGCAGCCGCTGGCGGCGCGCATGCGACCCAAGAACCTCGACGAATACGCCGGTCAGGCCCACATACTGGGTGCTGGTCGTCCATTGCGTGTAGCGCTGGAACAAGGTGCACTGCATTCGATGATTTTTTGGGGGCCGCCGGGCGTGGGTAAGACTACGCTGGCTCGGCTGATCGCCACCCTGGTTGATGCTCATTTCGAGACCATCTCAGCGGTGTTAGCTGGCGTTAAGGATATCCGCAATGCGGTTGATCTGGCGCGTCAGCAGTTCAGTCTCAATGGCCGCCAAACTATTCTCTTTGTTGATGAAGTGCATCGTTTCAATAAAGCCCAGCAAGATGCTTTTTTGCCCTATGTAGAAGACGGCACACTCTTGTTTATTGGCGCCACGACAGAAAACCCCTCGTTCGAGTTGAACAACGCCTTGCTCTCCAGAGCGCGCGTTTATGTGCTTAAGTCGCTGGATGAAGAAGCGCTGGATGCCTTGCTGGACCGTGCGCTCAGTGACGTCGAGCGAGGGCTTGGGCAGCACCAGCTAAGCCTGGAGCCTCAGGCACGTCGCATCCTGCTCGACGCTGCCGACGGCGACGCCCGCCGTTTGCTGAACTTGCTGGAAATTGCCGCCGACCTGGTCGAAGAGGGTGGCACCATTGAGATGGAGCTGGTCAGCGAGCTTTTGAATGACACGCGTCGTCGTTTCGATAAAGGCGGCGAGGCTTTTTACGATCAGATATCCGCTTTACACAAATCCGTACGCGGCTCCAATCCGGATGCGTCGATTTACTGGTTCGCACGGATGATCGACGGCGGCTGCGATCCGTTATATATCGCCCGCCGCGTCGTGCGTATGGCCAGTGAGGACATCGGCAACGCCGATCCGCGCGCCTTAACGTTGGCGCTGAATGCCTGGGATGTGCAGGAGCGGCTCGGTAGCCCCGAAGGTGAGTTGGCGGTGGCGCAAGCCATCAGTTATCTGGCCTGTGCGCCGAAAAGCAACGCTGTGTACAATGCCTACAACGCGGCCATGCGTGATGTGGCCAGCCAGCCGTCGCACGAGGTGCCGCTGCATTTACGTAACGCGCCCACCAAATTGATGAAAGAACTGGGCTACAGCGAAGGTTACCGCTACGCGCACACCGAACCTGAAGCCTATGCGGCGGGTGAAGACTACTTCCCTGAGGCGCTGGAGCCACGGGAATATTATCAGCCGGTGCCACGCGGGCTTGAATTGAAAATCGGTCAAAAAATGCAGCACCTGCGGCAGCTGGACCATGCCAGCGTAAAGAAAAGAAGGAAGCCGGCAGATGATTAAAGTGATGTTAGCGGTAGCCTTTGGCGGTGCAATCGGCGCTCTGAGCCGCTTTGGCGTGGCGCAGTGGAGCATGCAACATTGGCCCAAAGCCTTTCCGCTACCCACCCTGATCGTCAATCTGTTGGGTTGCTTGTTGATCGGTATACTTTACGGGCTTTGGCTGCAGCGCCCGGAGTTATCACCGTTGTTGCGGCAGACCTTGATGGTCGGCTTTTTAGGTGCTTTCACCACCTTTTCGACTTTTTCGTTGGATACCTTGCGGCTGTTGGAAAACGGCGAAGGGCTGCTGGCTATAACCTATATTTTGCTCAGTGTGTGCATTGGTCTGCTCGCCACCTGGGCCGGTTTGTCGCTGACGCGTTAAGCGTTCGTTCGGCACAAGCTGTTAACTGACTACTGTTGAAGATGATTACCCATGCTTGATTCGAAACTGGTTCGTACCCAATCCCACGTTGTTGCCGAACGTCTGGCAACCCGTGGTTATACCCTTGATCTGCAGCAGCTGGAATCGCTGGAGTCACGCCGCAAGGACGTGCAAACCCGCACGGAAACCCTGCAGGCTGAGCGCAATAGTCGCTCCAAGTCGATTGGCCAGGCCAAGGCACGCGGCGAAGATATTCAGCCGCTGCTAGCCGATGTCGATCGCATGGGTACCGAACTGAGCGAGGCCAAGCAGCAACTGGACGCGATCCAGCTTGAACTGGATACCTTGATGATGGGTATTCCCAACCTGCCGGCAGACGATGTGCCGGTGGGTAAGGACGAAGACGATAACGTTGAGATTCGCCGCTGGGGTACGCCACGCGAGTTTGATTTTGATGTGCAGGATCACGTTGTTCTTGGCGAGCAGCACGGTTATCTGGATTTTGAAACAGCGGCCAAGTTGTCCGGGGCACGTTTCGCCATCATGCGCGGACCTATTGCTCGGCTGCATCGTGCACTCGCGCAGTTCATGCTCGATCTGCATATCAACGAGCACGGCTATGAAGAGGTCTACACGCCTTATCTGGTGCATGCTGACGCATTGCAGGGCACCGGCCAACTGCCCAAGTTCGAAGAGGATCTGTTCAAGATCGTGCGTGGTGAAGATCAGCGCGACTTGTATTTGATTCCCACTGCAGAAGTATCGCTGACCAACATCATCAGCCAGAGCATCATTGCAGCAGATCAACTGCCGATTAAGTTCACAGCGCACACGCCTTGCTTCCGCAGCGAAGCAGGCTCGGCCGGGCGCGATACCCGTGGCATGATTCGCCAGCATCAGTTCGACAAGGTAGAGATGGTTCAGGTGGTTCGCCCCGAGGAGTCTGATGCAGCACTTGAAGCCTTGACCGGCCACGCTGAAGACGTGCTGCAACGTCTGGAATTGCCTTACCGTACCTTGGCGTTGTGCACTGGTGATATGGGCTTTAGCGCCGTTAAAACCTACGATCTTGAAGTGTGGGTGCCAAGCCAGGGTAAGTATCGCGAGATTTCCTCTTGCTCCAACTGTGGCGACTTCCAGGCGCGTCGTATGCAGGCCCGCTGGCGCAACCCGGAAACCGGTAAGCCTGAGCTGGTACATACCTTGAATGGCTCTGGCCTGGCCGTGGGCCGCACTCTGGTAGCGATTCTGGAGAACTATCAGCAAGCCGACGGCAGTATCGCCATCCCGACTGCGCTGCGTGGCTACATGGGCGGCATCGAGCGCATTGCCTGATTGCTGTTCATAAGGCGCGCGTAGCTCGCGTGCCTTTGCATCAACAACGCTGAGGCTGCGTGTTTCTCGCTTATGAGGTCGTTGTATGGAATTTCTACCCCTGTTTCACAACCTGCGCGAACGCCGGGTACTGGTTATTGGCGGTGGTGAGATAGCACTGCGCAAGGCGCGGCTGTTGTCCGAAGCAGGCGCCAAACTTGCCGTAGTCGCGCCCGCTATTGAGCCGCAGCTACAGCAGTTGGTGGAGCAGGGTGGTGGCGCCTGTCAGCTGCGTGGTTACCACGTTGATGATCTGAACGGTGCGGTGCTGGTGATAGCCGCGACCGATGACGAAGCGCTGAATGCGCAAGTCTCTGCCGACGCGCAGGCGCGCAATATTCCGATCAATGCGGTTGATGCGCCGCATCTGTGTACCGTTATCTTTCCCGCCATTGTGGATCGCTCGCCGCTGGTGATTGCCGTGTCGAGCGGCAGCCATGCACCGGTTTTGGCGCGGCTTACACGTGCGCGCATTGAAACCCTATTCCCCAGCGCTTACGGTCGTTTGGCGCAGCTAGCCAAGCGCTTCCGCCAACAGGTAAAAGAGACATTTCCGTCGATCAATCAACGTCGGGTGTTCTGGGAGAATATCTTTCAGGGTGACGTGGCGGAACGGGTATTCTCCGGCCGTGACGAAGAGGCCGCAGAACTCCTACTGCAGCAGCTAGGCGATCAGAGCGGCAAGCGCTATCAGGGCGAAGTCTATCTGGTGGGTGCCGGCCCTGGCGATCCGGATTTACTGACCTTTCGTGCTTTGCGCTTGATGCAGCAGGCTGATGTGGTGCTGCACGATCGCTTGGTGGCGCCGGCGATCATTGATTTATGCCGGCGAGACGCAGACCGCATTTACGTTGGCAAGGCGCGGGCAAACCATGCTGTGCCGCAAGAAGAGATAAACCAGCTGCTGGTGCGTCTCGCGAAAGAAGGTAAGCGTGTACTGCGGTTGAAGGGCGGAGATCCCTTCATATTTGGACGTGGTGGCGAAGAAATCGAAGAGTTGGCGGCCAATGGCATACCCTTTCAGGTGGTGCCGGGCATTACCGCCGCCAATGGCTGCTCGGCCTATGCGGGGATCCCCCTCACACACCGTGATTATGCGCAATCAGTGCGTTTCGTCACCGGGCATCTGAAAGACGGCTCGACCAATCTAGCCTGGGCCGATCTCGTGGCGCCAGGCCAAACCCTGGTGTTTTACATGGGCCTGGTGGGCTTGACCGAGATCTGTAATGGCTTGATTCAACATGGCCGCGCAGCGGCTACGCCGGTTGCCTTGGTGCAACAGGGTACCACCAGCAATCAAAAAGTACTGATAGGCACGCTGGAAAGCATGCCGGAGTTGGTCGCGCGCACACCTATTACGCCGCCCACGCTGGTTATTGTCGGCGAAGTCGTCAGCCTGCACGATAAACTCAAGTGGTTCTCACCCCAGGCTGAGGTTGTCTCACGCGGAGTACTTTGACTCGGCGATAGGACTAAATGGCCAATTAGCGGACGGACGGCTTACCAAGCTGGCACTGCAAGCGTAATTGAGGCACGGTTTGGTCTTGTGTAACGTTTAAGAGATAAAAACAACATGGTCTCCCTTGCAACGCCCCAACCGACCTCCACGGAACTACCCGCTGAATTGACTCAGGCCGTAGAGGGCTTTTTCAATCGGATTCCTTTTAACCGTTTGCTGGGTATTGAGATAGATACCCTGCGTAGCGATTGTGTGGCTATGAGCTTGCCAATGCGCCCAGATCTGATCGGCAACTTTACCCAAGGCATCTTGCACGGCGGTGCGATTTCCTCGCTGCTGGATGTGTGCGGTGGCGCTATGGCGTTGATCGGCGCATTCGAGCGTCATGCGCACCTCAGCGTGCAGGAACGCATGATTCGTTTGGCCAAGTTGGGGACCATCGATCTGCGCGTCGACTATCTGCGTCCTGGACGGGGCGAGCACTTTATTTGCACCTCTTCGCTGTTGCGCTCGGGCAACAAAGTGGGCGTAGTGCGCTCCGAATTGCACTCCAACGACGGCACCCTGATTGCTGTGGGCACGGGCACCTACCTCTGCGGTTGATTTATACTGCTTTGCCCGTTACGGAGGCACGCTCGGACAGCTCGATCCAGGTGCCGTCCGGATCGCGAATAAAACAAATCCGCGCTGTGCTACCTAAGGTCACCGGTTCGCGACCTGAAGTGGCTCCCGCGCTGAGAGCGCTGGCATAGGTCGCGTCACAGTCAAACACCTGCAAGGTGATGTAACGCAAGCCAGTCGCCGCTAATGGCGCGTCGGCATCTACTGAGCTTGCGCCCGGTATCAGCAGCAAACGGGTATCACCACAGCTCAACAAGCCTTCTTCCACTCGCTGCATACCCAGCACGCCGCAATAGAAGGCCTCCGTCCGCGTCACGTCGACTACTTTCAGTTGTACGGCTAAGCCCTGGATTCCGCGATAACCTTCAGGCACGAGCCGAATACGGTTGCCATCGGGATCGGTCAGTAGCTCGGGCCCATTCTGCGTGGGGATGGCGACCAGCAATTCGTCTATGGAGTTGTGTTCAGCGTTAGGCAAAGGGTCGCGCGCATCGTTGAGTTTGAGCACTGCATCGCCTGCTTGATGACGGTGCTGCAAAACGCCGCCGCCCAGCTTCAAACTGTGATCAAACGGCAAGCCCACACGCTCCTGCCAGAACTGCTTTTGGGCTGCGGACTGGTTGCTGAAAAGACCCACGTCATAGAAGGCTTTTGCCAATTGCATGCTCGATGCTCCATTGTTTGATGGAGCACCTTAACCTGCGTGACCAACGCTCAATAGCGCCAATCATTGGCGGAATGGGGCTCTATGGGCGGTGCTGATTGCGTTACTCCGCATGTGATTGGCAAGTCACTTGTGGCTAATCATTCCTGACCTCTATGGTTTCGCTGAGCGCCTTCCAGCGCGGCAACACGTCCT
This sequence comes from Halopseudomonas sabulinigri, assembly GCA_011053055.1. Taxonomy (GTDB): domain Bacteria; phylum Pseudomonadota; class Gammaproteobacteria; order Pseudomonadales; family Pseudomonadaceae; genus Halopseudomonas; species Halopseudomonas sabulinigri_A. The sequence continues at coordinate 6,371 of DRHT01000056.1, forward strand.
CAGGCGGCGGAGTGAACTCGGTCAGGTCGTCGATGCCTTTTTGGAAGGTAAATACCTGCACAGCAACCAGTGGGCTGAGTGTGCCGCCGGTTTTTGCCAAGCCAAACCAGCCGCGCCCTTGTTCACCTGAATCAGGTTTGGGATCGAGACGCCAGCCGTCCATTCCGGCCAGGTGAGGACCGATATAGGTTGGTTCCACGAAGCGTTTAAAGGTCCACTTCTGGGCATCGTAGCCAGGGCGGTAGTCAGTATCGTAGGTGCCTGTTTTTGGATGTGTATCCCAGGGGTCGCTGGCGGAGGCGGTGACTATGCTGAATACCACGTTGGGGGTAGCGGTGAAACGCAGGCTGTTTTTAACGGAATAGTCCGCTTTGCCGTCATCGGCAATAAAACCGTAGGGTATGCATACACCGCTTTCAGTAGGCACCTCGTAAAGCTCACGTGGCCGAAAACGCGACATCATATCCAGCATAGCTTCTTTGCCCTTGCCCTGAGCGTAGGCTTCACTCATAAAAAAGGCATAAACGCGATTGTTACGGTAAATGTAGGCTTCGCCGGGGGCTGAAGCAGAGCCTACAAAGTAGGCGTCGGGGATGCCGAGGTCGTGCACCGTTGGGAGGGCAAGAGCTATCTGCTCTTCAAGCTTTTTCATTTGCTCTCTCTTTTCTTCAATATCCTCCACGGAATAATTTTCACGTTCAAATCGTTTCAATATTCTTTTATCTGTTTCCAAATCTTCTTTTAACTGATCCTGATACAAAACGCTGGTCCCTTGTCTATAACCATAAACATCGTCAAGCATGGACCTATCCACTTTATCACTGACGTAGATAACTGCGCCGAACTCGCCGTAGGTAGCGTTATCGCCCCGCGCTGCTACCATGTCGCTAAAGTCATGCCCCCCACCTTTGGATATCTGCATCGTTCGGTCTGCGTTAAAGGTTGCCCACTCGATATCCTCTTGTACGTCGAATGTCAGGCGGCCCAAGCATTCTCTGCGCGGAGCATCCGCTGCTGCAAATGCAGCGGGAAGCAGCAGACAGAAGGTAACGAGCTTTGCCAGCGTGTTCATACACAGTCCTTGTGAAAAATAGGCGCTCACTGCTGGTTTTCTGCAGCCTCATATAGCGCCTGCATGCCAGGTAGTGGTCGAAAACTTTTCATGAAGTTCAGTACATCAGCTTCGGCTTGCTCTATGGGCGGCGGTGGCTGGTCGTTGGCGTAGGTTTGTAATTTATAGAGGAGGGTGGGCGTGTATTTTCCCGCCACCGCGCCAGCGTTGAGGTTGTACTGCGCATGCGCCGAGAGCCGGTCGCCATCGGGATCGATGGCTTGCAGACTGCGACCAGTCAGGGTGCCGCGGCTGTTGCCGATATCGATGCGGCGGGGGCCTATGTTGGTCGCAACCAGGGCGGCCGGGAAAGGGTTGCCCATCAGCCGTTTAGTGAGCATGGGTAGCAGCTCGATTGCATCTGTAGCTGAGTTGCTTAACGTCAGACTGTTCAGTACGTAGGGTGTGCTTTTTACATGCCAGGAAAAGCCTGCGTAGTAGTTTTCAGTGCCGTCATCAGCAATAAAGCCAAACGGCACACAAACCCCGGGTTCTGTCGGTATCTCGAAGGCCTCGCGGGGGCGAAAACGTGCCAGCAGGTCGCGCGCCGCAGGCTCGATTGCCTCAATCGAGCTGTCGTATTTTCCGTTCTTGGGGCCAAACTCGAAATGAAAAATCCGGTTGTTACGCCATAACACTGCAACCATCCTGTCTGGGTGCCAGGCGCCGGCAGCATCGGGGATTCCTAGTTCAAAAGCGCGCTCTTTCTCATAGCGTTCATCTGTGGGCAAGGCCGCTATTTGCTTCTCGTAGCCGGCTAGCTCTTCTTCTAGCTCTTCGGTGGGGCGGCCCTCTTCTTCAAAGAAATCGATCACTGACTGAACCATTGTTATTTCAGCGATCATTTCCCTGTATTTTTTGTTCTCTTCATCCAATGCAAGAAGGTCTTGAATATATTGCTCTTTATCACCACCCTCTGCGTCGAACCGAGCTTTCCTTGCTTCTATTCTGGCTTCCAGCACCCGAATTTTCGCTTTGGTCTCGTTGGGAAGCTCAACGCGTGACGCATGCTCATAGGCCTCGCGAGTGGTTTTCGTGCTAACCCGAATACGAACAAATTTGTAAATACCATTACCTGGGTCAGTGCCATAATCAAGACTGCGGTTAGCCCAAGGGGCGGTCGCAACATAATCGACGGTATCACCGTATGGGATTTGAAGCTGCCAGACTGGTGTGGACGGTATATCAAACTGCGAGCGGCCCAAACATTCGGTACGCCAGCCTTCTGGCGTTTGATACTCGCTCGGAGTTGCTGACTCAGCGATTGCGAGCGCAGGCAGCAGGGCAAGAGTGAGCGTTCTATAGCGCATTAAGTGGCATCGTTAGTTTCCATGGATCTCTATGGTTTCGCTGAGCGATTTCCAGCGCGGCAACACCTCCTCTGGCGGGGGAGTGAACTCGGTCAGATCGTCCGTACCTTTCTGAAAGGTAAACACCTGC
>DRHT01000057.1 GCA_011053055.1 Halopseudomonas sabulinigri
CGACAGTTGGTACCAGGCTGGCGAGATAGCGCGATGGCTTCGCGCTTGAATTCAGGGCTGTATTTTCTGCGTTTGGACATGAACACTCCTTTGGCACATTGTGCCTCTTTTCAAGAGTGTCCGCAGTAACGGGGTAGAACCCGTGTGACATCAGCCATCGCTAGATATGGCCATACTTCAGTATGCTCCGCCATTGCCAAAGCGTCATCTGGCTCAATGCGTGTTAGATCTAGGGGAGTAGCCTTTAGTTAATAACAGCTGAGTGAGCCACAACACATAGATACTGTATGCGTTCTGTGCGACAGCGTACATAAGGTACTGGATTGGCGTACCTCTGCTGCATGTGCCTAGGGTGAATTTAGTTTTGCTCAGCGGGCTCATCTAACTCCTCCCCCAAAAAACCTCCAGACTGACGTGCCCACAGCTTGGCATAGAGCCCGCCGCGCGCGACTAATTCTGCGTGGCTACCGTCTTCGATGATGTGGCCCTGATCCATCACGATCAGCCGATCCATTTCGGCAATGGTCGACAGCCGGTGGGCAATGGCGATGACGGTTTTGCCTTGCATCAGTTTATTCAGGGTCTCCTGAATCGCGGCTTCAACTTCGGAGTCCAGCGCTGAGGTGGCTTCGTCGAGAATCAGGATGGGGGCGTCTTTAAGCATCACGCGGGCGATGGCGATACGCTGGCGTTGACCACCGGATAATTTGACCCCGCGCTCACCCACGTGGGCATCAAAGCCGCGGCGGCCTTTAGCGTCTTCAAGTTCGGCGATGAACTGATCGGCTTCCGCATTGCGTGCCGCATCCAGCATAAGCTGCTCATCCGCATCCGGACGCCCATAAAGAATGTTATCGCGGACCGAGCGGTGCAGTAGCGAGGTGTCCTGCGTGACCATGCCGATCTGAGCGCGCAAGCTGTCTTGCTCAACCTCGGCAATGTTCTGCCCGTCGATCACCACCTTGCCGGACTCCACGTCGTAGAAACGCAGCAGCAGATTCACCAGTGTTGACTTACCTGCGCCAGAGCGGCCAACCAAGCCGATTTTTTCACCGGGCTTGATGTGCAGATTCAGGTCACCCATCACGCCATGGCCTTTGCCGTAGTGAAAGTGCACCTGATCAAAACGAATCTCGCCCTGGGTTACCTGTAGCGGTTTAGCTTCTGGTTTGTCATCCACTAGTTGCGGACGTGAAATCGAGTTTATGCCGTCCTGTACGGTGCCGATATTCTCAAACAGGGCAGACAGCTCCCACATGATCCACTGCGACATGCCTGAGAGCCGCAGCACAATACCAACCGCCACAGCCACTGCGCCGACGCTGATTGAACCCTGTGTCCAAAGCCAGATAGCGGTTCCGGCAACACCCAGCAAAAGCAGTGCGTTGAGCAGATATAGCAAGCTGTAGAGGGTGGTAACCAGACGCATCTGTTGATGCACGGTGACCATGAAGCCGTCCATGCCTTCACGGGCGTAACTCGATTCGCGCTTTGCATGGGAAAACAGCTTGACGGTTTGAATATTGGTATAGCTGTCGACAATGCGCCCGGTCATTACCGAACGGGCGTCCGCCTGCACCTCCGCGACTTTCCCCAGTACGGGTACGTAATGGCGCATGAGCAGTACATAACCTAACAACCAGGCGAACATCGGCAGCGTTAGGCGCCAGTCGGCCATGCCCACCAACAACAAGGTGCCGATAAAGTAGACGCAGATATAGTTGAGTACGTCGATCAGCTTGATGACGCATTCACGTACCGAGAGCGCGGTTTGCATCAGCTTGGTGGCGATGCGTCCGGCAAACTCGTCTTGATAGAAGGCCATCGACTGTTTGAGCAGATAGCGGTGTACCAGCCAGCGGATACGCATGGGGTAGTTGCCCATGAGTGTCTGATGGGTCAGCAGGCTGCTGCCAAATACCAGTAGCGGCAGTACGATTAGGGCCATCAGGCCCATGCCGATCAGTTTCCAGCCTTCGTTTTGCAAGAAGGTCTCGCGGCTCTGACCTGACAGCCAGTCAACAATGTTGCCTAGGAAAGCGAACAGCCAAACTTCGGTCAGCGCGATGCAGGCGGTCAGAATGGCGGCCAAAATGATATAGGGCCAGGCACCACGGGTGAAATGCAGACAGAATGGCAACAGCTTGCGCGGTGGCTCGGTCAGTTCGGCAACAGGGAAGGGATCAAGGCGGTTTTCAAACCAGCGAAACATGCGAAGGGCCTGTGGCTAGATGGGCAGGCCGTGCATTATGAGGGGCTCGACTGTGGCCCTCAAGTGGAGATTGGTAACCGAAGGTGAGGGTCAGGCCACGGTATAAGGTCCGTGGCCTGCAGTACTTACTGGTCTATCGCTTGCAGTAACAGGTCGGCGAGTACACGGGAGCCAGCAGCGGTTGGGTGAATCCCGTCGCTGGTGATGTATCGAGCTTCGTTGCCGGCGAACGCAGCGCGGACGTCAACGAACTTCACGTTCATGCCCGGGTAGGCAGCAGCCTTGTAGTTCATGCTGTAATTGTTGATTTCGCGGAGCTCTTCGGCACCACCGGTGGCGTTGTAATAGCCGAGGAAAATAATCTCTTCGATGCCGTCATCGCGCATGTCTTCTACCAGTGCGGCGATCTTGTCTTCCAGCTCGTTGAGCAGCGGCATGCAGCGGCTCAAAGACGGACGGCAGCTGTTCAACTGAATGTCGTTACCGCCGCCGTTGAAGATTACTGTTTTGATGCCGGTCTTGCTGGCGCGAGCGTATTGGCGCTCGACCGAGTAGGTGCGTGAGCAGAGGATGTTGCCGCCACTCAGCTGACAGCCGGAGCGCGCAGAAGTATTGATATTTTCGTCTAGGTCCGCTTCCAGGTACTCATGGATATCACCGGACAGGGCGAAGATCGAGTCACCGAGAATCAGTTTGTCTGGGCTGCTGGAACCCGGGTTGGTGGCGCTGGCGGAACCGGCGAACAGGGTGGTTAAGGCGACGACGGCGATACCGCCTTTGAATAATTTTTTGAGCGCAAACATGGCGTTTTCCTTGAATTTGTTTTTGTGTGCCGGATGCCTCTGAGCGCTGCTGTGTAAATCAGGCTTGAGACATTAATTCTAATTGGCTCATAGATAATAGTTTTGTATTAATTTGTTACAAGCACCCAAATAGGCGAGCCGGGTGGGTTTGGGTCAGGAATGTGAGACGCGTCTCAGGCGTCTATCAGCAAAAGCATGGGAGGAGAGCATCTGCCGAGAGCGGGCGGGTTTTGCCGGTTCAATTGAGGGAGGAGGGTAAAGGTCAGGCCGCCGTTTTGGGTTTTGACCATAACCAAACCAGCAGCATGCCCGCTGCTGCTATGCCAGAGGTCAGCATGACAATCGCATGCCAGTTGCCGTGCTGCCAGACCCAACCGCCGGCGGTGCCTGTGACGCTGGAGCCCAAGTAGTAGAACAATAGATAAAGTGAAGCTGCGTGACCTTTGGCGGTGCTGGCGGCTGGCCCTACCGCACCGCTGGCGACCGAGTGGCCAATGAAGAAGCCGATGGTGACCAGTACTATGCCCAGCACCACCAGATACAAAGACATGAACAATGTCAGCAGTACGCCTGCCAGTATTAATACGAAACCCGCTATCAACAGCGGTTGGCGACCAAGGCGGTCAGCCAATCCCCCGGCGACCGATGAAGCGATGATCCCAAAGCCGTAGGCCAGAAAAATCAGACTGACCTGGGTTTGTCCTAGCTCATAGGGCGAGCCGGATAAGCGGAAAGTTGCGTAGTTGAAAATGACGACGAATATGCTCATGAGCACGAAAGCCAGCGCATACAGCTTTAGCAGCTGTGGATTGCGAAGGTGTTTCGCCCACGCTGCCAAATGAAACGTTATGTTGAAGCCTGGCGCGGGAACAAAGTTGCGCGAGCGCGGGAGTAGCCAGAAAAATCCCATGGCGGCTAACAAGCACAGAGCGCCGAGTACCGCGAGTGCTACCTGCCAAGAGGCTACCTCGGTCAGCAGTCCCATGCCAACCCGGCCCATCATGCCGCCAAAGGCGGTACCACCGACATACAGCCCCATGGCGCGACCCAGGTGCGCAGGTTCTATTTCTTCGGCTAACCAGGCCATGGCTACTGCAGGTACACCACCCAGTACGATTCCTTCCAGGGCACGGGCTAATAGCAGCGCATGCCAGCTGGGTACTACGGCGGCAATAATGTTCAGCATGGCTGCCAACGCCATGGAGCCAAACATCAAGCCGCGTCGGCCCAATGCCTGCGAGAAGGCGCTGGCCAGCAAAATCGAGAACGCCAATAGTGCGGTAGTCAGAGACAGTGCCAATGAGCTTTCTGCCGGGCTCACTGCAAAACTGGTAGCGAATTCGGGTAGCAGCGGCTGCACGCAATAAATCAACGAAAAACTGGCGAAACCGGCCAGAAACAGGGCGACACACGCACGGTGATATTCACGCGTGCCTTGTTTTATCCAGGTATTGCCGTACTCAGCATTGCCGGTCACCTCGTCGTCAGCCGGGAGTGTTGAGAGGTGAGTCGGAGGCCGCTCGCTCATGGTTTACAAGGTTCACTATCAGTGGTTTTTTTGGAAGGTCTAGGTGGATGTTACTGCACTGTGGCCTGCGGCGTATCTTCCGCCAAGCCGGTGCACTTATCGCAGGTGCACTGAATTGGCGCATTTGCCGGTGAGTGACTACACTCCAGGCTATTAAAAACATAACAATAAGACTGTTCCTACGCTTAAGGGGCGTCGAGGCAGGATGTGATGGCGCAGCATGCCTTTCTATACGAGAACATCAGCGAGCAGTTGGCGGCGCATATACGGCGTGGCAACTATCGCGAAGGTGAACGCCTGCCCTCGGTGCGCGCGCTGAGCAAGCTGTTTGGCGTTAGTGTAAATACGGTGATTCAGTCGCTGCGCAAGCTGGAAATGGACGCTTATATTGAGCTCCGTGATCGCTCCGGTGCTTTTGTTCGTAGCACTCTGCCCCCAGACCGCACCAGCCCAGCTGTAGCGCATTTTCCCATGCTGCCGGTGGACGTGTCTTTGAGCGAAGATATTCTCCGCTATATGGAGCCGCATACCAGCGAAACCACCCTGCATTTAGGCATTGCACTGCCTGCGGCTGAGTTAATGCCCGTACAAAAAATCATGCGACTTTACCGCGAATTGACGCGTCGCCACCCGCAGGCAGTATGGGATTATTCGCACCCTAACGGCGTGGCAAGCTTCGCTCGACAGCTATCGCATCGTAGCCTTAACCACGACACGCCTCTGGCCGAAAATGACATCCTGGTAACCAATGGCTGTATGGAGGCCATTGAGCTGGCGCTGCGTACCGTCACCCGGCGCGGTGATGTGGTCGCGGTTGAAACCCCTACTTATTACGGCTCATTGCTGGCGCTTGAGGTGCTGCAGAGGCGTGCACTTGAGATACCCACACATCATCGTGACGGCCTCTGTCTGTATTCGTTGGAGCAGGCTTTTAAACGGGGTCAGGTCAAGGCGTGTTTGGTGTCCTGCAATGCGCAAAATCCGCTGGGGTTCAGCATGTCGGTCGAGCGCAAACGTAAGCTGGTTGAACTGGCCAGCCATTACGCAGTGCCGTTGATCGAAAACGATATATGGGGCGATACCGTGTATAGCGGAGACAGTCTGCCAGCCAAGGCTTTCGATAGTGCCGGCATGGTTATTTACTGTAGCTCCTTCTCAAAGTCGTTGATGCCGGGCCTGCGGCTTGGTTGGGTCGCTGCGGGCCGTTTCCATAGCCGGCTGCGTGAGCTTAAACAGATCAGCAGTATTACTACCGCTGCCGCGCCGCAGTTGGTGATGGGGCGGTTAATGGAAAGCGGTGCCTATGCGCAGCACTTGCAACAGCTGCGTGCCCGACTACAGGCGCAGGTTCAGGCGATGATGGAAATTGTGCGGCAAAGCTTTCCGCTCGGAACGCTGGTGCATGAACCGCAAGGCGGTTGTGTGCTCTGGGTACGCCTGCCGGACAAGCGTGATGCGCGAAAGTTGTTCGAGCATGCGCTTGAATGCGGTATTCACGTTTTCCCCGGCAGTGTCTTCTCAGCCGGTGCCAATCATTATGACTTCCTCAGACTGAATGCGGGCAGCCCGGTTACGTCAGAAATTGAGACCAAACTGCGCCGTCTGGGTGAGCTGGCGAGTCAGCTGTAGAGCGTTTGATCATCTGTGTCAGCGTAATCCACGGATCTGTGTCTGTTTTGCTTCACGGCGCCTACCTAGGATGGCAAGGCGTAGTAACCAGAATTGGTAAGCACAACAACAAGAAGCCCATTGGATAAGAGGGATCTGTCATGGATATTTCAAGAAAGTTTGCACCTGTTTTTTCTGTCACCTTATTGAGTCTGGCGCTGGGCGGCTGCCTTAGCGACAGCGATAGCTCCGACTCGGACAGCACCGCTCGGCCTGACCTTCAGCTCGGTGTGTTGTCCAGTGCTGCAGATCAAGTGACCGGCAGCGAAGTGCTGCTGACAGTCGAAGGTAATGTTCAACTCGCAGAAGATGAGATGGACAATCTCGAGCTCTGGCTGAACGACAAGGAGGTAGAGCCCGTTCGCATGCTGCAGCGCAATGGCAGGCTGGAAATACTGCTCGATGGTCTGCAGCTTGGCGAGAACCAGCTGGAGCTGCATCACAGCCAGCATGGCCAGCTCTACAGCATGACCCTCACCAGTTATCCAGAAACCGGCCCGGTGTTCTCCGGTCCTCAGCAGTATCCCTTTGTCTGCACCGTGGATACCCAGTTGGGTATTCAGCCGCTGGTGGATAGCCAGGAGGAAGGCTACCCGGTTTATGAAGGCGAAAGCGTGGCGGGTTACAGCCGAGATTGTACTATTGAGCCGCGCATTGACTTCCTTTATCGCACCACGGGTGGCGCCTATGCTGCGCTGCCCAGTGATGGTTCCCGGCCTGCCGATATGGCGACCACTACGCTGACTGACGGCCGTGACGTCGATTTTGTAGTGCGCCGCGAAGTTGGCACCCTGAACCGTTTCATCTACAGTTTCGCGACTCTGGCTACCCGCGGTGACGCGGCAGATGCGGCCAGTACCGCCAACTGGAACGGCCGCCTGCTTTTCCACTTTGAGGGTGGCGTTGCCATTGGTCATACCCAAGGCAAACTTAGCGGTGATGCATTAACCCCAGAGGTATTAGGTAAGGGTTACGCGGTGATCTATTCCACGGGTACGCGGGCCAATACTCACTACAATCTGCAGGTGGGCGGCGAGACGGCTTTGATGGTGAAGGAGCACTTCGTCAAGCGCTTTGGTGTGCCTGAGTATACGGTGGCAATTGGTGGATCTGGCGGTGCGATTCAGCAGTATGTGTACTCGCAGAATCATCCCGGTCTGATCGATGCCGGCGTGCCGCAGTACTCCTATCCGGACATGGTGACTCAGACCATTCACGTAGGTGACTGTGAGTTGCTGGAGCACTACATGGATGCCACCGATCGGACCAACGCACGCTGGCGCACTACGACTAACAGGAGCTTGCTGGTTGGCTTAAACGCGACTGACGCCTACGCTGATCCTCTGTATGACACCAAGTTAGCGCTGGGTTATTCAAGCGCCCCAGGCATGACCGAATGTATTCCAGCTTGGCGCGGCCTCACGCCTTTGACAATGAACCCACATTACGGGCAGGTGGATAATCAAGAAAAGATGTATCCCCCGGGTATTATGGACAGCGTGCAATGGACGCATTTTGATGATTTACGCAATGTGTATGGCTTAGACGACGATGGCCAACCGCGCACTTTGTTTGACAACATCGGTGTGCAATATGGTCTTAGCTCAATGCGGCAGAGCAAGATCACACCGACTGAGTTTCTCAAGCTGAATCGCTTGATTGGCGGCTGGAAGCAGCCCAGTGAAATGGTGCAAGAAGGTGCGCCTTTCCTGCCACCCAATACGGCTGAGAACTTTGACCCATGGAGCAGCCGCAATATGAACCTAAGCCCGGACGGTATAGCACCCGCACCGCGCACCGAGGGTGATCTGCTGGCGATGAACGCGGCTTACGAAAAGGGCATCGTGTTTGATGGTCAGTTGAATATCCCGGTAATTGACTGGCGGCATTATCTGGAAGAGGTGCTGGATATGCACAATAGCCATCAGTCCTTCTCGGTGCGTCAGCGGGTGTTGAATAAGATGGGCAACGCGGATAACCAGGTCATTTGGTTTACCGATACACGGCCGACCAATACCAGCGATCCTGCGCGCCCTAGAGCGCAGAAAAACTTCGATCAGACCTGGCAAGCGCTAGAAGTGCTGGACGAGTGGTTAGCTAATATTCGGGAAAACCCGGACCAGAGTATTGGTGATAATCGGCCAGACGGCGCGGTCGATAGTTGCTTTAATACAGACGGCAGTTTGATCGCAGAAGGCGCTGAGGTATGGAATGGCATCATTGATGGTCAGACCTCTGGCGCCTGCACCGATGAGTTTCCGACCTACACCACCTCCCGGATGGTGGCCGGTGGCCCAATTGAAGGTAGTGTCTTTAAGTGTGCACTTAAACCGGTGAGCACTGCCCTGGGTGATGGAACCTACGGCACGTGGGTACCGTCCAGTGACGAGATCAATCAGCTGAATGCGATATTCCCGCAGGGTGTCTGTGATTACTCAGCGGCGGATCAAGGCCGGCCTGCCGGTTGAGCTCGGCCGCTGGGCGGAAGGCATTAATTAGACGCTTTCTTAACGACGGGTCTTAATGCATTGGGTGTCATGGAAGGCCTGGTTCTATCCAGGCCAGCGGAGGTGGGGTTAGCCTCGCTGGCCGAGATGGAACTCGACCTTCCATCACCATCCGCGTACTTCTGCATATGCTGCACTCGTCGTGGGTACCAATAACGTTAAAAAGCTCAGTCGCATAACTCGCAGTTCACACGCTTTTGTATCTCTTTCTGGTTAATCCGCTGTACTGCCTAGTGCGCGCAATTTCGTTCAATACACACTTTGGTCTTTCGCCCAACATGCGCTGGTTTGGGGCAGCTTGCCTCGCCAAGCGGATGTCTGTTCATGCTCTCTGTAGTTTTCTCAATGTTGGCTTTTGCTTTGGTTGGCTCCATTGCGCCGGGGCCGGTTTGCGTTATCGCAGTGACCTCTGGGGCGCAGGCAGGGTTCTCTCGTGCGCTGGGGTTTGTACTGGGCGCCTCCATTGGCTACACGTTGATGGTGTTGCTAGTGGGCCTGGGGTTAGTTGGCAGTTTGCAGCAACAGCCAGATGTGATGCTGTGGCTCACGTGGGCGGGCGCGGCGTATCTGTTGTATCTGGCCTGGCGCATAGGCACCGCAGGCGCTGTGGCGTTAGGGAAGCCTGAACTGTCGAGCGTGCCAGGTTTTTGGGCCGGCGCGCTGGCACAGTGGTTGAATCCTAAGGCGTGGCTGTTCTCGGTATCGGGCATCGGCATGTTCGTCAGTAGCAGCGACTCCAGTGGGCGCATGCTACTGATCTTCTGTATTCTGTCGCTACTGATGTGCATGCTGGGCGTCGGTAGCTGGGTGTTGGCGGGTCAGCTGTTTGGTCGGCGTCTGCCGAGCCCCCGTGCCATGCTGTGGTTCAACCGTTTGATGGGGTTGCTGCTGGCTGGCAGTGTGGCACTTATTCTGATGCACTGATGAGGGGAGTAAGCATGGCAGAGCCAGCGTCACAGTTTCTCCAGCGCAGCCCGGCGCTGCCCTTTATCGAGCTGCGTCAGGCGGACCGTTCCAGTGCCTGTTATCAGCAGCACACTCACGATGAGTTTTCCTTTGGTGTGATCGATCAGGGTCACACGGTCTACCGTAACCGGCAGCAATTACAGCGTATTGGCGTTGGCAGTATGGTCACCGTTAATCCGGGGGAGGTGCATTCGTGCAACCCCGCAGCAGGGCTATGGTCGTATCGCATGGTGTTCTTAAACGCGGCCTGGTTAGGTGTTTTACAGCGTGAAATGCTCGGCGGCGGCGATGATTACCAGTGCTTTCCCGCTGCAACTAATGGGACGCCGGGGGCGAATGAACGCTTTAACGCGATGTTTGCCACTTTACTCAACGCAGATACCGCCCTGGCGGCCGAGACCCAGCTGATTGAGTTAATGCAGCCGCTGTTTGCGGGTGGCTCGTCTGCCGTGCAAGCGAAGCATCCGGGCGTAGCGCAGGCGCGAGAATTAATCATGGATCAGCTGGATAGCAACTTGCAGCTGGAGACCTTGGCGGAAGTGGCGGGGCTAAACCGCTATCAGCTGATTCGTGGCTTTAAGCGCGAGTTCGGACAGGCCCCGCATGCTTATCAATTGGATGCCCGGATCAAACAGGCGCGGGTGCAGTTGCGCCGCAATGAATGCAGTTTGAATGCGTTGGCATTGGATTTGGGCTTTGCAGATCAGGCGCATTTCCAGCGTCATTTCAAACTGCGTATGGCACTGACGCCCGGCCAGTACCGGGCTTTCTATCGGGCAGCCTGAGGTTCAGAGCAGTTCTATATGGTCGCTATGAATGCTGATCTTTTCCTGCTTCAGCAATCCGCCGATGGCCTTCTTGAAGTTGCCCTTGCTGACGCCAAACATACGGCTGATGGCTTCGGGCGTGCTTTTGTCGCTGAGTGCCAGAGTGCCGTCATTATCCAGTAGTTTCTGCAGTATCTGGTCCTGCAGTTGGTCGCCCGCTGCGGCGCCTATCGGTTGCAGGCTGAGGCTGATTTTGCCATCCGAGCGCATCTCCCGAATGTAACCGGTTTCATGCTGGCCACCGCGTAGATACTTGAAGGCTTCGTTTTTGTGAATCAGCCCCCAATGCAGGCCATTGATGATCGCTTTGTGGCCAAGGTCCGTCCGTTCTACCACCAGCAGTTCGACCTGTTCTCCGGCCTTGTAGCGAGCGGGTGTTTTGTCTAGATAACGGTCAAGTCGGCTGGTGGCGATGACGCGACTGGTGTGCTTGTCGAGGTACAAATGCACCACCGCATAACTGCCTTCTTCCAGGGGTTTTTTCTGCTCGGAGTAGGGCAACAGCACGTCTTTGGGTAAGCCCCAATCGAGAAACAGTCCGACGTTGTTTTTGGCAACCACCTTGAGGCTGGCAAAATCACCTACCTGGGCTTTGGGTTTCTCGGTGGTCGCGATGATCTTGTCTTCGCTATCGAAATAGATGAAGACGTCCAGCCAATCACCCACCTCGCTGGGTTCATCCTTGGGGATGTAGCGATTGGGCAGCAAAATGTCGCCATCATTGCCGCCGTTGAGATAGAGGCCGAAACCGGTGTGCTTGACGACTTGCAGTCTATTGTAACGTCCGATATCGGCCATGCTGGAATTCCTGAATACGATGAGCGGCCATTGTAGCAGGCGGGGCCGCCGCATCGCAGAGCAGATTGCGGCTACTTTGGCTGCAACAACTCATCAATACTGTCTTCTTCAATCCGGTCGGCGTCAAACAGCCTTTCCAGGTCTGCGCGCGCTTCGCGTGCAGTCTGCATTACCGCTGCGGCATCGTCGTAGACCTGGTGCTGTGCTGCCAGAACCTGTTCATCGTGCTGGCGAAAGCGTTTTATGCGTGAGTTGGCCTGTGTCTCACTCAGGCCTAGCCCGGTCAGCACCTGCTTACTCATCTCCAGGCTGGAGTGAAAGGTCTCGCGAACCGCTAAGGCGCCCAAGTCAATGAGCCGGTGCACGTGCTGTCGATTGCGTGCGCGCGCCAAGATGGTGACGTGCGGATACAGGCGGCGTACCAATTCGGCGGTTTTCAGGTTGGCGTCAGGATCATCAGTGGTAATGATGAAGAACTGGGCTTTGTCGACCTGAGCTGCGCGCAGTATTTCTGGGCGCATAGGGTCGCCATAGAAAATGGGCATGTCACTACTCAGGCTGCGTGACATTTCGATACTGTCTACCGAAGTCTCCAAGCCGACGTAGGGGATTCTTTGGGCGCGCAGCACACGGGCGATAACCTGACCCATGCGGCCCATGCCGGAAATGACCACCCGGGGTTCATCGGTATCAATGTGCTGATACTCCTCGGGTACTTCAACGGTTGTGGGTTTGGGTTTGATCAGTTGCGACAACACCAGAATGATTAAAGGCGTGACTGCCATCGATAGGGTGATGGCGAGCACCAGCATGCTGTGCATTGGCTGGTCGAATAATTGTTGATCGCGGGCCATCTGGAAAACGACGAAAGCAAACTCGCCACCAGCGGCTAGCACGACGCCTAGTCGCAGAGCGCTTATCTGGTTTAGTCCGCCTGCGACCCTGCCGACGAGATAAATCAAAGGTAGCTTGCAGCCGATAATCAGAGCGGTCAGCAGAAGTACTGCAGCAGGGCTGGTGACCAGCAGGCCTATGTCGGCGGTCATGCCCACGCTGATAAAAAACAGCCCGAGCAGCAGGCCCTTGAAGGGTTCGATTTGGGATTCCAGCTCGTGCCGGTATTCCGAGTCTGCCAGCAGTAGTCCGGCGAGGAAGGCACCGAGTGCCATGGATACCCCCACGCTCTGCATCAACCAAGCGGTACCTATGACCACCAGCAGTGCGGTGGCAGTGGAGACTTCCTGCAGTCCGGTTCTGGCAACAATCCGGAATACCGGACGCAGCAGATATCGCCCGCCCACCACGATCAAGGCGATACTGCCGACAACTTTGATGATCTGCTCGAGATTGCTTTCGCCGCCCGCATCACCGGTCGCGCTGCCAAGTAGGGGGATCAGTGCAATCAGCGGAATGGCGGCGATGTCTTGAAACAACAATATGGCGAAAGCCAGGCGGCCGTGTGGGCTATTAAGCTCCTTGCGCTCGGCAATGATCTGCAGCCCAAAAGCAGTTGAGGACAGCGCCAGCCCTAAACCAAGTACCACCGCAGTGTTAACGGGTTGATCCAGCCCTACATACGCGATGCTGCCTATCAGGCTGGCGCAGAGCATGACCTGTGCTAACCCAACACCGAATACGGCCTTGCGCATGAGCCACAGACGGCGGGGCGATAGCTCCAGACCTATGATGAACAGCAGTAATACGACGCCTAGCTCGGAGATGTGACTGACGTTCTCCGGGTGATCAATCAAATTGAGCATTGACGGGCCGATGACCACGCCGGCGAGGAGGTAGCCAATAACGGCGCCTAAACGTAATTTTTTGGCCAGTGGCACAGCCACTACAGCGGCGAGCAGAAATACCACGGCGACTAGCAGGAAGCTGCTTTGTTCGTGCATGAGGGTGTCCAGAGCAGGGCGGCCGCAAGCAACCCTTGGGTTGCCGTGCGGTCTGTTACAGTCGCTTAATGATACGTCGGGCTGAAACGATCAGAAGAGTTTTTGACGATTAACGACGAACTTTTTTCAGGGTTTCAGCAATCAGGAAGGCAAGCTCTAATGATTGATCGGCATTCAGGCGTGGGTCGCAATGGGTGTGATAACGATCCGAAAGGCCGTCCTCGGTCACCGGTGTGGCGCCACCGATGCACTCAGTCACGTTTTGCCCGGTCATCTCGATATGAATGCCACCCGCCCATGTGCCTTCGGCATGGTGTACCGCAAAAAACTGTTCTACTTCGGTGAGAATGCGCGCAAAGTCGCGGGTTTTGTATCCGCTGGAGGCCTTCATGGTATTACCGTGCATGGGGTCGGAACTCCACAGTACGTGCTTGCCTTCCCGCTCTACTGCGCGCACCAGCGCTGGCATGTGCTGCTCTACTTGGTCGGCGCCCATGCGCACTATCACGTTTAGGCGGTCGTCGCGGTTATCCGGATTTAAGCGGTCGATCAGCTGCAACAAATCGTCTGGGTCAGTCGTTGGTCCAGCCTTGATGCCGATCGGGTTATTGATACCGCGCATGAATTCAACGTGGGCGCCATCCAGCTGACGTGTCCGGTCGCCGATCCACAGCATGTGCGCCGAGCAATCGTACCAGTCGCCGGTTAGGCTATCGCGACGGGTGAACGCTTGCTCGTAGTTCAGCAGCAAGGCTTCATGCGCGGTGAAGAAGGCGGTTTCGCGCAACTGCGGGCTGTGTGCGTTGTCGAAGCCGCAGGCACGCATAAAGGCTAGGCTTTCATCGATGCGGTCGGCCAGCAGTTGGAACCGATCGGCCATCGCGGAGTTGGCGATGAAATCAAGATTCCATTGGTGTACCTGATCGAGGCTGGCAAAGCCGCCCTGAGCAAAGGCGCGCAACAGATTCAGTGTGGCGGTGGCCTGATGATAGGCGCTCAAAAGGCGTTGAGGGTCAGGTGCGCGGCCGGCCGCCTCGAAGGCAATATTGTTGATGATGTCGCCACGGTAAGCGGGTAGAGTCACGCCGTTCTGGGTTTCGTCGTCAGCCGAGCGTGGCTTGGCGAACTGCCCCGCCATGCGACCGACCTTAACCACCGGGCAACCAGCGGCGAAGGTCATGACTACCGCCATCTGCAGCAGCACTTTGAAGGTGTCGCGAATCTTGGGGGCGGAAAACTCGGCAAAGCTTTCGGCGCAGTCGCCACCTTGCAGCAAAAAGGCGCGCCCTTGTGTCACTTCAGCAAACTGGCGTCGCAGCTCGCGGGCCTCGCCAGCAAACACCAGCGGCGGATAGCTCGCCAGAGTATCTTCCACGGCCAGCAACGCTTGCTGGTCTGGGTAGGTAGGTTGTTGCAGTACGGGCTTACTGCGCCAGCTGTCAGGTGTCCAGATTGCGGTCATGGGCGGTCTACTTAAGTGGGTATCAATGTGCTTGTGCCGCCGAATGGTAGCGCGTGTGATAGGGGTTAAACAGCCTATGGGCTGGATCAATAATTTTTATAAGTACGTTTTGGGTCGGAATAAGGTCAGCGCCGAGAGAGAACTTGAGCGCTGCACAGATGACTTTGGTTCGCTGTGGGTCAGCGAGCAGGGCGAGTTGCGCTACCTGTATTTTGGCACGGAAACCGAGCAAAGCTGCGGGCTGGTGGATAATCCTTCCTGGTTGGAATATGACTATACCCGCGCCATGTTGCTGGCAGGGTTCTGGCAACACCAGGCGCCGCGTGCAATAGCCATGGGCCTTGGCGGCGGCACTTTAGTAAACGCGGTGTTGCAGTACGTCCAGCCACAGCAAATAACTGCTGTGGAGTTGCGCGCAAAAGTGGTTGAGCTATCGCGGCGTTGGTTCGGTTTGAGTAGCGACCCTCGGCTTGAAGTGGTTGTGGCCAGTGCCGAGACCTATATTGCCAGCCAAGAGCACAGCTGCGATCTGCTGTTTCTGGATCTTTATCTTGAGGGCGGTATCGCAAGACTACAGCTTGAAGCCGATTTTTTTGCGGCCTGCCGAGCGGCGCTTCGTCCGGGTGGGCTTCTGGTAGTGAACCAGTGGCAGCTGGGGCAAAGCGGTCAACCCTATGCAGCCAGCCGCCTACGCCGTTTGTTTGGGGCCAATTATCTGCAGGTTGAAGTGGAGGAGGGCAACATCATCCTGTTTATCCCGCAGTCCGGCGAGTTGCTGCTCGATCGCGTCGCTATGCGGCAATGGGCAGATGCGCTTGAGCCACAGTTGGGATACTCCCTACGCCCCTACATTGAATTGTTACGTCGTGCGGGCAATGCGCCTGAAATAGTCGCTCCCTGATCACTGACGTTCAAATACCTTTAAACGGCCAAGGCCTGTTGTCGCCCGGTGAAGTGCAACAGGTCGCCGCAACGCCGACACTGGTATTGGCGCCCCTTTCTGACCCAGGCATGGCGCTGTGGCGTGAAGGGCATGTGCTCGGGGCAGGCGCACCGATAGAGGTAGCGAGTGCCGCGCCGTTTGGAAACGGCATAGTTATGGCAGCGGTTGGCCGGCAGTCTGAACAACTGGGTCATCACCGCTTGCCATTCCGGACCATGTGGACGAATGCGTGAGCCGTAGACTTGATGGGCGATCAGGTGAGCTACTTCGTGAGGCACCGTCTGCAGCAAAAAGTCTTCACTGTTATCGCGGTACATCTGGCCGTTGAAACGTAGCAAGTTTTGATTCAAATACGCCACGCCAGCGCGCTGCCCGCGCAGATCCAGTTCGATATCCGGGCGAGAAAAGTCACGGGAAAAGTGCTGCTCAGCAAGCTGGTAGCAGCCCTCAAGGCGGGCAAGTATACGGTCCATGCTCAAAGTATACCGCCGTAAAGTCCGCGCCAGAAGCCTCGCACTGTCGCCCGTGAGGGTGAGAGTGGGTCAAAATACGTTGTTGTCTAGCCCGGCAGCCATATACAGACCGAGCTCTTCGGCCTGTTGCAGGAAGCTTGCTTGCCAATCGCCCTTGAGCGTCAGCGGTGGCTGCACCCAGTTCCAGCGTAAGCCGGTGACGATGGACTCTACCGCACGGCGGGTGCCGGTGCCGTCCATGCCGGCACGTATGTAAAGCGCGCAAGGCAGGCCCTGTTTTTCTTCCAATACGGGATAGTAGCTGCGGTCAAAAAAGTCCTTCAAGGCACCGCTCATATATCCCAAATTTTCTGTGGTGCCGAGGAGGATGGCGTCAGCGCGCAGTACATCCTCAGGACCCGCTTCCAATGGCGGCTTGCAGATAACCTCGACGGCTTCAATGTCGCTATGCCGCGCGCCGCGCAGCACGGCCTCGACCAAGGCACGGGTGTTGTCGGAAGGGGCGTGCGCGACTATCAATAATCTCTTTTCGGTCATGCGGCCTCCTTTGGGGGGCTCAACCCTACTTGCTGCTCCACAGTCGCGCCACGGCTCTCTCGGAACCTAGCCAGGCAACCAGCAAACCCAATATGCCGATCAGGCCAAACACGGTAACGGGGATCAGGAAGGTAAGCTCAATACCCGATGGCAAGAATACCGCCAGCCCGATTGCCAAGCCGAGGAACAGCAAGCTCATGATCACCAGAATGGCACGGCTTTTTGGGAAGTAGCGATAAGGCGCGTCGCTGTTTTCGAGCGGATTGAGCAAGGGAGCGCAAAGCTTACGAGCGACTTCTTTAAGGCTGGACATGGGTTAAACCGGTTCGTTGTGTAAAAAGGTAATTGGGTTCAGTTTAGCGCTTAAAGCATCAGCAACAGAAGCCTTGCGGGTGGGCAGTTGAACTGTCGCCAGTGTAAGCGCAGGCTGGTCAGCAGCGGCTAGCTGGGGTAGGGTGTTTACAGCTGAATATAAATTATAAATGTACAAGCACGTTATTTAACACCCACCCTGCCTGAAATCGACCACCACCTGCAAAGGGAGATTTCAGCTTCATGATCAAGTTTCTTGTGCCCATTGGGGCACTGCTCACCGGTATCGCCCTGTTGTTGTTGGGCACCGGCCTGCTGAATACCCTGCTGGCCTTGCGCGGCAGTGCCGAAGGCTTTGCTGACCAGACGCTGGGCTTACTTGGCTCGGCCTATTTTGCCGGCTTTATTCTTGGTACCTGGCTATGCCCACGCTTGATTAGGCGTATGGGGCATGTGCGCGCGTTTACTTTTCTTGCGGCTGCAGAAGCGGCGTGTGTGCTGATCCATGTACTTTGGGTCAACCCGGGTATGTGGTTGCTACTGAGGGTAGTGACGGGCGTTGCGCTCGTCGGTATTTATACGGTAATCGAAAGCTGGCTTAACACCACGGCGCCGCCTGAAAGACGCGGCCAGATATTTGCCTGCTATATGGCCGTCAACCTCGGCTCCTTGGCTCTGGCGCAACAGTTGCTGCGTTGGGACAGCCCCATGGCATTCACCCTGTTTGCGGTCGCGGCCATTCTTATTATGGTGGCGGTGATGCCTGTGTCGGCTACTCGCTTGGTGCAGCCAGTGATCTCCGATACGCCTGCGCTATCGCTTAAGCGTCTTTGGCAGGCTGCACCAGTGGCATGCGCTGGCGCCGTGCTTTCCGGTCTCGGTATGGGTGGTTTCTGGGGGCTGGGTGCGGTCTATGCCGGGCGCATGGGTATGGATACCGGGCAGATCGCGGGCTTCGTTTCACTGGTGATCGTCGCAGGCGCACTTTCGCAATGGCCAATGGGCCGCCTTTCTGACCAGATAGATAGACGCAAAGCGCTGGTGGTGATCTGCGGAATAGCGGCAGGTGGCGGTTTGCTGATGGCGTTGCTGGCGCCCTTTGGCCAGTGGTTGCTGGTAGCCGCTGCGGTGTTCGGTGCCGGCTCTTTCGCGGTCTACCCGGCAGTGGTGGCCCACCTGATTGATCATTTACACCAAGAAGATATTTTGTCCGGCAATGCAGCGCTGTTGATGCTGCACGGCCTGGGCGCAGCCATAGGCCCGGCGTTGGCCGGTTGGCTGATGAGCATGACCAGCCCCATTGCCTTGCCGCTGTTTTTTACGCTGATGTTTACGCTCAGCGCGCTCTATGCCCTATGGCAGCTGCGCCAGGGTCGTGACCGGATCGTCGATGAGGCTGCGCATTACATTCCCATGGTGCGTACCTCTAACGCTGTACTGGAAATGATGCTGGAAGATGCGACGCACGAAGGGCATGACGAAGAGCGGGCAGAAGCAGGTAACTCAGAAGGTGGTGGCTCAGAACCTTCTGGAACAGACGAATCGACAGCACCCCCGTTGGACGCGGATGCACAGCAACCCGCAACGGATGATGAAGAACAGCAGCCAGGGCGCAACTGAGCGTCGGAGGCTATCTATGTATTCAGTAGTGACAGGGAGTACGAACCTATGATGTTGGCAACCGACCTGGATGGCACCTTTCTCGGAGGTGACCCTGATAACCGTCAGCGGCTGTATCAGCTGATCAACGCTCATCCTGGCATTAAGCTGGTGTTTGTCACCGGGCGCGGGCTGGAAGTCGTGGTGCCGCTGCTATCAGACCCAGCCATCCCGCGGCCTGATTACATCATCTGCGATGTTGGCGCCACGGTAGTAGACGGTGAAACCCTACAACCGGTTTACCCGGTACAGAGCGATATAGAAGCCGACTGGCCTGGAGAACAGGTGGTCGCGCAACGGCTGTCAGTCTTCCCCGGCCTGGAGCGACAGGATGTGCCGCAGCAGCGGCGCTGCTCCTATTTCTGTGAGCCTGATGCGGTTACCGATAAGGTCCGCGAGGCGATGGAAGGCTTGGGTTGTGACCTGCTGTTCTCCGCTGGCATGTATTTGGATTGCCTGCCACGTGGGGTCAACAAAGGCTCCACTCTGCGTCGTCTGGTTGATCACATCGGTGGCTCCATGGAGGAAGTCTTGGTTGCGGGCGATACGCTGAATGACTTGTCTATGTACGAGCAGGGCTTCAAGGGCGTCTGTGTCGGTGAGTCAGAAGCGGCGCTGTTGGAAGCAACCGGAGATCGGGCCAAAGTGCTGCACGCTCGTTTGAGTGGGTGCGGCGGCATCCTGGAAGCTATCTCGCACTTCGGTTTTCTCGGCCCGTTGGGCGTGGATTCAGAACTGCGTGATCTGCAAATCAAGGGCAAGGCTGATCTGGTCATGGTCTACCACCGCTTGCCCTACGAAGAGGTGATTGAGGACGGCAAGCTGGTGCGCCGTCCGCCTACGTCACCTAACGGCATTTTGCCCACTTTGCTGAGCTTCTTCGGCGGTGACCAGCCGGGCTCCTGGGTCGCCTGGTCGATCCATGACGCGCGTAAGCGCGAAGCGTTTGAAGTGCACACCAAGGTAGATGCGGAGCACTATCCGAACCTGGTGGCGGCGCGGGTAGCGCTTAGCAAAGACGATGTAGATGTATTCTACAAGCGTTTCTCCAAGGAAGCTTTTTGGCCGACGCTGCACACTTTTTGGGAGCGCGCGATATTTCGTGAGGAAGATTGGGCTGTCTTCCTCAAAGTAAACCGTCTGTTTGCCGAGCGAACCGCAGCGGAAGCAGCGGATGGTGCGGTGGTCTGGCTGCACGATTACAACCTGTGGATGGTACCTGCCTTCTTGCGGCCCCTGCGCCCGGACTTGAATATTGCTTTTTTCCATCACACCTACTTCCCTTCAGCGGACGTATTTAACGTGCTGCCCTGGCGGCGGGAGATTATTGGCAGCCTGCTGCAGTGCGATTACATCGGTTTTCATATTCCGCGTCAGTCGGAAAACTTTGTTGACGTGGTGCGCGGAGTGGCGCCGGTCGAGGTGCTGGAAGAGAAGGGGTGTGCACCCCGTTACCTGACCTACGGCTGCGCGGTGGGTCTGGATCGCATGACCACAAGGATTTCAGTGCACGGGCGACCGATTGGATTGGGCGCACATCCGGTAGGGCTGGATGTTGGACGAATCAAAACCATCACCGAAACCGACGAATGCCAAGAGCAGATTGATGAGTTGCGTGAGCAGTTGAAAAGCGTGCGTGTCGTTCTTTCGGTGGAACGCCTGGATTACACCAAGGGCACCCACGCCAAGTTGCTGGCATTTGAAGCGCTGCTGGAGGCGCATCCCGAGCTGATCGGCAAGGTCACGCTGATCAATATTTGTGTGCCTGCGGCCCGTGAGATGACGATCTATGATGAGCTCTTGGGCCAGATAGAACAGGCGGTGGGCCGCATCAATGGTCGCTTTTCCAGGGTCGGTTGGACGCCGGTGCAGTTTTTCTACCGTGCGGTTCCCTTTAAGGAACTGATTGCCTATTACCTGATGGCGGATGTGATGTGGATTACGCCATTGCGCGATGGCCTGAACCTGGTAGCCAAGGAGTATGTGGCGACTCAGGGTCTGCTGGGAGGCACAGGTACGTTGGTATTGTCCGAGTTTGCTGGTGCGGCGGCTGAGTTGCATGGTGCATTGCTGACCAACCCACATGATCCGCATGATTTGCGTGACACGCTTTATATAGGTCTGACGCTGGGGAAGGCCGAGCGCGAGGCACGCCTTAAAGAGTTGTTTGGCATAGTCCAGCACAACGACATCAAACGTTGGGGCGATGAGTTTTTAGAGGGGGTACGACACGCTCGAGTATTGGCGTTGGAGCATTTGGCCGACAAGGTAGCTTGATCAAAAGACAGCGGCTGGCCCGAATGGCCAGCCGCTGTGATGAGGCCTGCTCTAGTTTGCTATTACTTGATTGATTTGGAAGACGGCAGTTGTACCGCTGACTTCGTTACCAATAACCAACAGTGCTTCACCGTTCGGTGAGTCTGCTGCGCTGATAAATACCAAACCTTCCGGGCCTAAATCACCGACGCTGTCGAGCACGGCAGCCGGGTCTTCGGTGGTCCAGTCTTCGCGGGTGTTGAGGTAATCGACGAAGAAGGGCGCGGCTGGATCGGTGATGTCATACGCCATCACACCGCCAATGCGCTCCAAACCGATAAAGGCAAAGGTCTTGTCGCCTAAATGGCCGACAGTGATGCCTTCTGGCTCAGGGCCCTTGTTGTCACTGCGGTTGTCGAAGGTGTCACCCTCATCATGTGTCGCGTTGAAGTAATCCACGCAGGGGATATCGCGGTTGCTGCCCAGCATGCAGTCGGCGCTGGCAAAGTATTGCTCAAACTGATCTGCGGAATCCCAAACCAGGTTGCCATCTTCATACCGAATAGAGAAAGAACGTGCGCCGTAGGCATACAGGTTGTCGTACATCAGGCGATCGCCAGCGGGGTTTTCAATCCCTGTGGCATCAAACATCACCGGATTGTCGTCGGCGTCCTTGCGGTAGCCGTCAGTCCAAGCCACGGTCAGGCGGCCGAGGTTCTCGTCTTCACCACAGTCGCCACGGTCGGTAAGTGTGGCCCCGCAATACCCGAATACGGTCGGATTGATCAGCGCACCCTCCGCCAGGGCATGTAGTTGCGGCGCAAGGTCATCACCCACGCGGCGAGCAAAACCTCGGCTATCGGTCAGACTTTTCATGCGAAATTCTTCAACGAAGCCTTTGCTGGCATCGCCATCCCAATAGGCATCATTGTCTTCACCCCAGGCGCGGGAGTCACCTTCGTTGGCGGTGATCAGGTAAGTGCTGCCTGCTACGTCATAGGCATAAATAGCGTCCGGTTGATACATTCCCAGTACGCCGGGCCAAGTGCGAATATTGATGGCATCGTCGGAGTCACTGGCATCAAGCGCGTTTTCAGACAGGCCGTGATCCTTGTAGCCCAGGGGGGAAATATCGGTAACGGTAGCGCTGGCGATATCCACTTTGGCCAGAGCATTGTTTTCCTGCAGACTGACCCACGCGGTGCTGCTATCAGCGGAAACAGCAATGTACTCCGGCTCGATGTCCTGAGCTACGCTGGCATTAGGTCCGAATATACGTACGCCAGCGGCCTTTAGTTGGCTTTCCTGACTATTGAATGCAGCAAAGCCCGCTGTTTTGACCTCAACCAGCTCGTCACCATTTATGCTCAGAATGCTGATGGAGCCTTCAGGGTCAACGCTGTAATCGTTGTTTGGTTCACCCTCGTTGGCGACCAGCAGGTATTTGCCATCCGGTGTAAATGTCAGCATATCTGGCTGCGCGCCCACTTGCTTGGAGCCAAGCAGTTCCAGCGTAGTGGCATCGAAGAGTGCGACATAACCCAGGTCAGTCTTGGTGGCTGCTTCCACTGCTACGGCAAGATAGCCGGCTGTAAATGCGATGCTGTTGACCACGGCACCTTCAGCAATGCTCTCGACGGTCAGCGTCTGCACCAATGCTGGGTTGGCAATATCTCTGGCATCCAGCACATCCACCGCACCTTTCTGCGCGTTGACGATGAATATTTGTTGATTGGCCGGATCATAGGCGGGAATTTCCGCTGCGCTCTGGCCGAAGACACCAGAGCTGTAGCGTCCAAGGTAGCTTAGAGAGAGCGTCTCGGGAGTTACTACTCCCGGGGTTGCCGGGCTGTCATCGTCATCACTGCTGCTGCTTTTACAGCCGACAACTGCAGCCATCATGGCAGCGCTGGTGGCGGCAATGATCCACTTGTTCATCTTATGATCCCTTTCCTGAATTGAACGAAGGTGACATTGATACGCAGATTTCGTGACAGGCCCCTTACTCTTTGATTGCACTTTGGTGACGCATATTGCTGAGGCGTGTCTGGGCTTGGGTCGTTCAGCCGCCAAGTGCTGATACACTGCGGTGATGGATGATCTACAACCTGAAGAGCTGCTCCCTAATGGGTTCAGCGAAACGCTGCTGGAATTGTTGCGCGCCTCGCCGCAAGGGCTGGGTGAGTATTTACTGATTCGCCAGCTGGCTGAACGCTACCCTGATTCGCTGTTTGCTGAGCCCGGCGCGCTGCAAGATCCGCTGCGGTTGTTTCAGCTGCATTTTTTGCTGTTTCACATGCTGCACCGGCTAGCTGACCAGCTGGCGGAGTTGGATCAGACGCTGAACATTCATGCTCTGAACATTCGATTGCTTCCCCGCGACGCATCTGCGCCAGGGATTGCATTAGAAGACCCTCTGCGACGCTATTATCTCGATTGGCAGCAATGGCGTGAAACGCATGCCGAGGATGTGCAACGTCTGCTCGATGGGTTCTGGCGTAGGCAGCCTAAGAGCATGGTTACTGCCGATGAGCTGCAACAAGCATTGATTGTAATGGAGCTGCAGGAACCGACTGACGCACGCGCAGTAAAACAGCGCTATCGGGCTCTAGTACGGGTGCATCACCCGGACCGGGGCGGCAACACTGCACGAACCCAGGAGTTAAATCAGGCGATGCTAATTCTTCAACGCTATTACGGGAAAATTTGAAGTCGCCAATCTCTCTAAGCAAAGCGGTTTTGTCCGTTATATTTTTCGCTATAGTCAGTGCAGGGTGCTGAGATTCTGGTGCCTGTAGCTCCACGAGCGATTTTCGGGGCTGAATAATAATCAGGAGGTCAGACCATGATCCACCATGTATTGGGGTTATTCACCCATCCCGACGAGGAATGGAAAGAAATCAAAGGCGAAGACGAAAGCATTGGGCATATGTATTTAACCCACGTGCTGGTCCTTGCCGCCATCCCAGTAGTTTCTGCTTATATCGGCACCACTCAGGTAGGTTGGTACATTGGCACGCAGGAGGCCGTTAAGCTCACTCAATCGAGCGCGCTCTCGATGACAGTGCTGTCGTATTTGGCGATGCTCGCAGGTGTTGCTGTGATGGGCGCTTTTATTCATTGGATGGCTCGTACCTACGACTCTACCCCCAGCTTTAATGATTGCGTGGTGTTTGCCGCTTATACCGCCACACCGCTATTCATCGCGGGCTTGGCCGCGCTTTACCCCAGTCTCTGGTTGGGGATGTTAGTAGGCACTGCTGCTGCTGCCTACACCGTGTACCTGTTATATCAGGGCATTCCAATATTCATGGACATTCCCAGCGACGAAGGCTTTCTGTTCTCCAGCTCTATTATGGCTGTCGGCCTGGTGGTGCTGGTTGCCATGATGGCTACATCGGTTATCTTCTGGGGCTTTGGCGTGGGTCCTGTGTACCTGCGCTAATGCGTTTTAGAGCAATCCACAGCCCCTGCCGGCTCAGTCGTCAGGGGCTGATGTTTTTATGTATGGCGGTTTCCAGTAAAATGCGCGTTTTACTCTACCGGTGTACCCCTCCATGAGCCGTCTCAGCGTTAATCAGAACAAGCTGCAAAAACGTTTGCGTCGTCAAACCGCCGAAGCGGTGACTGACTACAACATGATTGAAGACGGCGACAAAATCATGGTCTGCCTGTCGGGCGGCAAAGACAGTTACACCTTGCTCGATGTGTTGCTTCACCTGCAAAAAGTTGCGCCCATCAAGTTTGAATTGGTTGCCGTCAACATGGACCAGAAGCAGCCAGGCTTCCCAGAAGAAGTGCTGCCGGCTTACCTAAGTAAGCTGGGTGTGCCGTATTACATCCTCGAACGTGATACGTATTCTATCGTTAAAGAGAAAGTGCCAGAGGGTAAGACCACCTGCTCACTGTGCTCGCGCCTGCGCCGTGGCAACCTCTATACCTATGCGGATGAAATCGGCGCTACCAAGATGGCGCTCGGTCACCACCGAGACGATATTATTGAGACCTTCTTCCTGAATATGTTCTACGGCGGCAACCTCAAGGCGATGCCTCCCAAGTTGCGCTCAGACGATGGCCGCAACGTGGTGATCCGGCCGCTGGCCTACTGCAATGAGAAGGACATTACCGCCTATTCTGAACTGCAGGGCTTCCCGATCATTCCATGTAATTTATGTGGTTCTCAGGAGAATCTGCAGCGCCAGGTAGTTAAGGAGATGCTGCAGGGTTGGGAGCGTGCGACACCCGGTCGCCTCGACAGCGTGTTTCGTTCGCTGCAGCATGTTCAGCCATCGCAATTGGCTGATACCAAGCTATTTGATTTCGCCAGCCTGAGCATCGACGAGACTGTCGCGCCGCGCTTTCTTAATGTGATGAATCTCTGATTCGCGTTTGCTGGGGAGTTTGACCGTGCAGGATTATCGCTGGTTGGAGAGTTATTGCCTGAATCGTTTTGGTTCGAAGGCTGACCTTGAGGCCCATCTACCTACGCCAAGGTCACCCGCGGCTCTGCGCGAGATCAGTGATGATCGCTACCTCTCGACCATGGCATTGCGAGTATTTCGTGCAGGCTTGAAACACAGTCTTGTAGATGCCAAATGGCCCGCGTTTGAAGAGGTATTTTTCGGCTTTGATCCAGAAAAAGTTGTGCTGATGAGTGCCGAGCATCTTGAGCGGTTGATGACGGACAGGCGGATCATTCGCCACCTCGGTAAGCTGCGCAGTGTGCCTCGCAACGCGCAGCTGGTGCTGGACATGCGGGCAGAGCACGGCAGCATGGGACAGCTCATTGCCGATTGGCCCGCTGATAATATCGTCGGTTTGTGGCGCATGTTGGCTAAACGCGGTGCTCAGCTTGGCGGCCAATCGGTACCGCGCTTTTTGCGTATGGTCGGTAAAGATACATGGGTGGCCTCAGAAGACGTGGTGGCTGCGTTGAAGGTTCAGGGCATTATTGATAAGGCCCTGAACAGTCAGCGCGATCAAAATGCGGCTCAGGCGGCCTTCAATCAATGGATGCAAGAGAGTGGTCGTCCATTGTGCCAGTTGTCGGCAATGTTGGCTTTTACCGTAAATCACTGAGACTTGGCGCAACAAGTTAAAGTAGAATCTTGATATCGTGCGCTGAGACGTACATTTTCAAATCAAAGTCACCGATATAAAGGTATGCGGATGCGGTTAGGTGCTCTACTGATGCTGATCTTTGTTGCTCTGCTGGCAGGTTGCAGCAGTGCGCCGAGGGCGCCGGTAGAAACTGCAGCCATCCAGAAGCCTAACGTTCGCACGCCACTGCCGCACATCGCCCGCTCCAACTCCGCCGATGTGCTCGGCAACGATGTGGTCTTTCAGGCTTTCAGCCTGATTGGCACTCCCTATCTGTACGGCGGCAGTTCTCCCGATACCGGTTTTGACTGCAGCGGCCTGATTCAATACGTTTACCGCGAAGCCGCTGGCGTCAGCCTGCCGCGTACTACCGCTGGCCTTACTTCCATGCGCACTGCCAATCCGAGTGAAAGCGCACTGGTGCCGGGCGATTTACTGCTTTTTGCTATGAACGGCGGCCGGGTTAATCACGCTGGAATCTATATTGGTGAAGGCCGTTTCCTGCACGCTCCCAGCACAGGTGGAGTAGTGAGGGTGGACGAGCTGGGTTCCAGTTTTTGGCAACGAACGTTTAAGGGCGCACGCCGGGTGCTCAGTAGTAACTGAGTTTGGCGCTATGTGCCCAAGTCGCTCCGCTAGTTTTTCCGCGTTTCCCAATTCCCTCGTTCCTGCACGAAGCCTGATGGTTTTTTTGCCGCAAAAAACCGGCATCCTGAACACCGCACATTAAGAAATCATGACGCTTTTAGAATGGACTCTGCTCTACCTCATCAGCTCCTTGTTCTGGAAATGGGTAATTAGTTGGGGCGGAGCCCAGTGGCTTGAAGGCTGGCGATCCTGGTTTTTTATCAGTTTTCTCGCACCTCGCTGGAGCGCGGAAGGCATAAGGTTATTTGCAGTAGTGATGTGGTTCTTTAGTAGTCTGTGGTTTGTGGGTGGCTTATTCAGCGAGAACATACGTAACTCGGGTTTTTTGCTGTGACTGCGAGCACAGCAACCAGTATTGACCCTGGACGTGGCTGATATGGATATCGAGAAACGTATCCCACTCTGGTCGGCCTTCTCTGAGCTGTTTCTGGATACCGAAGTCTCGACTAGCACGCACACCTTTATTGCCCGACAAGTATTGGCCTCTGAGCTGGCACCCGAGCTGGTGGTAGACATACTCTGGCTCGAGGTTTTTCCGGCGTTGTGTGACAACCTGCGCAGTGTCGCGGGTGAGTGGGCCGGGTTTGATGAACAGTGGTTGTGCGAGCGCATTCTTGCGGTAGCTGATCGGCAGGTGGCTGCTTATTCTCCTCTGGGTTTGGTAGCGGTGAATCAAGTTATCGACGTTGTGGAGGTGGAATGGCTCGCATGCTGCGCGTATCTGCCGACGTCTTTCTCTAAAGCTCAACGCCCCTCACTTCGGAATATCAAAGGGTCTGGTAAACGACGCTTTTGGCAATGGCGTTGATCCACTTCTTGGCAAAAGAATGTTGCCGGTGGCGCACAGCCTCGCGTTCTGCCGGTAAGATGCTTGAGCGGGAGAGTCTAGCGATAAGGAAATGGCCACTCCGCTGAGTGGCATAACTATAAAAAGGGGTAACTGATATGAAGCGCACAGTCTTTTGTATGGGTTTAATCGGGTTCTTGTCGTGTGTTGGTGCGATGGCTGCTGACCGCAGCGTAGCCGTCAGCAGCACAGTCAACTATCAAGATCAGGATATTATTCCGGGCAACATCCTCTCTGAGTGCGGTCAACTGGGATCCAGTTTTTCATCTTCAACAGAAAAGTATCTTAGAGATAATGGCTGGCAGGTGTCGGCGTTGAACGGTGAACCAGCAGCAGGCACGGGTAAACAGCTCAAGTTGCAGGTAGCCAATGCCTTTAGCGCGGGTAACGCCTTTACCGGGCATCGAAAGTCGGTTTCGATCATTGCCGAGCTGTACGAAGATGGCCAGTTGGTAGATACCTACCGTCAAACGCGAAATTCTTCGGGCGGCTTCGCTGGAGGCTTCAAGGGCTCCTGCTCGGTACTGTATCGCTGCACCAATACCTTGGGTAACGATGTTGCCAAGTGGATGGCCGATAAGTAAGCGAGCGATCTTATTTGGTCTGCTAGGCACGGTGCCTGCCTGGGCTACGTAGAATAAAGCGCGTGTAGGCGAGGTGAGGGCGTGGTCAACCGCTTGTCGCGGCTCGTTTAGTTTATGCTGAGGTCGTATGATATGCGCTGAGCGGCCTCGGATAGGCTGCATAACGAGAATAACGGGAGAGCCCCCTATGGACGCCATTTTAACCACTTGGCAGCCGCGCATTTTGAGCGTGCTGCGTATTGTGACTGCTTTTTTGTTTATGCAGCACGGCATGCAAAAGATCTTTGGGTTTCCAGTTGCGCAGCGTGGTGAGTTTGATTTGTTCTCCATGTCCGGTGTGGCGGGCTCACTGGAGTTGGTTGGTGGTTTTTTGGTGCTGATTGGTCTGTTCACGCGGCCGGTGGCTTTTTTACTTTCAGGCCTGATGGCTTTTGCCTACTTCCTGGCCCACGCGCCGCAGGCGCTTTGGCCATTGGCTAACGGTGGAGAGCTGGCAGCGCTGTTTTCTTTCGTGTTTCTGTATCTGTTTTTTGCCGGTGGCGGCGCGTGGAGTGTCGATCAGCTGCGTGGTGCCAAGTGGTAAGTTAGTTTTTAACAGCATCAGGGTGAGCTCTATTCGCACCCTGATGTTTGCTTCACCTCTGCAAGACCATACTTTCCTTTCTAGCAGGTTAGTCCTGCGCCTTACGCAGCAACACCACATCGGCACCGATAACCTCCAGCTCGGCGTCCCAGCGCTGTGCCAACCATATAAAGCTCTGTTCGCTGAAATAGCAGATATGCGTAGGGTCGCTTTTGTAATGCCAGTTTTTGAAAGACTCTTGATCCCTGACGCGTTTAGTCATTAATCCCAGCCAGCCACCCGGCAGCAAACATGACCATAGCTGATCCAATACCAGCAGCGGCTGCGCCAAGTGCTCGACTACCTCGGTTGCGGTAACGAAGCCCCAGCGTTGACTGAGCGCTTGCGGATTGGGGTGGTAGTAGAGGTCGTGCAGAGCCACGTCGTGGCCGTGTTCGCGCAGCATGCAGGCTAGCGCCGGGCCGGGGCCACAACCAAAATCCAAACCTTGGCTGGCGGCGGGCAGCCGCTCCAGCAAGGGCTCGGCGAGCCGAGAAAGAAAACGGCGATAGCCAGCATCGTCCGGGTGGTTCTCGTGACGATCGTATTCAGCGCGCTCGGCTGCTGGGCTCATATGCCATTGCGCTGGCACGTGAACCATCAGGCAGTCGTTGCATTGATAGTAGGGACGTTTTTCATCGCTGTAGAACCACGCGGCCGTGGCCTGACACAATGGGCAGCGAGAATAGGCTGGGGTCTCGATCATAGTGGCTGCACGTGGCTGATCAGATCTTCTGATTCGACTAGTTGCAGGAACGCATCGCCTAGCCGTTGGCTCTCGCTCATCGCCGTGCGCCAGTACTTTTCCCGGCCATCGTTATCGTACACAAAGCGATTGAAATCCTTGCGATCAGGCAGCTTGCGATAGGGCAGGCTGTCGAGATATTCGCGTGAGGGCGCAAGCAGCAGCACGTCGCGCAGCTGCTGCGGGTTGGCCTTGCGCCAGGGTAGTGTTTTGTCAAACCAACCTGGCACAACACGGTCTAGGAAGTGCGGGTAGAGCACAACTCCGGGGGCTTGGTAGGGCAGGTCCAGGTGGTAATCGAGCAGGCCTCCGTCGCGGTATACACCCGCCGCGGTGCCGGGGATCTCTCGTACTGCTTCCATCACCATGGGAATGGAGCCTGAGGCAAGCAGGGCGGCGCGCAGGTTATCTGGCGTGAGGTTAACGTGACTGCTTTTGAAGTCCTGCAAGTCATCCAGTGGCGGACGCTGGCGCGGGTCGTGCAGAATCACGCGCTCAAAGAATCGACCAAGGTGGCGGCGGCCCAACAAGTTGGCGCCAATCACGCCGCTCAAGCCAAGCCCGAGTCGGGTGCGCGAGTCGTGCTGCAGCAGCCCAAGGCTTTTTACTACTACGATATTAAGATGGTAATTCGGGTTACTGAGAATACTGTCGAACTCGCCACCGAGTAGCTCATCCAACATCTCACCGCATGCCGCACTGATGCGTTGGATACTCACGCCTTTGGGAAAGCGCATGTTGGTATACAGCTCGCCCAGTTGGCGCAGCGCCGCGACCGGGTCGGGCATGCAGGCGCTGGCAAAGCGCCAACTGCCGATGGAAGCGCCGATTAGGCTGCGCATTTGTGGCGCGCGTGGCAGCCACTCACCAAATAGGGCCAGATCCAGACCCTGGATGCCTAGCGCTTTGGGCCCGCCGGCGGCCCCGGGAATCATATGCACGTCTGCTGGTTGTAGGCCATTTTTTCGTATGTGCTCAATGGCTCGATGGCCCGCGCGCAGCGTTAATGCGGGAGCGGAAACATGAATTGCAGGCATGTCTGAGCGGTTCCTTTGCGGTACGGATGGATGCGGCGATGATTTTAAGGTTGGCTTCAGCTACTGACTATACTCTTCATCTACACGCTAAAACGATAGAGGTAATTCAGATGAATAAGGTGAATAAAGCCATTTTACTGACCAGTGCAATGTTTTTCGGCTTGGGCAGCGGGGCGCTAATGGCAGATGATGATGTACGCTTGGACGAAGCCAATTCCTTGATCGAACAGGGTACCATCAAGAAGTTTGATGAACTGAACGAAAAAGCCTTAAGCGTGCAGCCTGGCACTATCACCGATACTGATCTGGACAAGCACTACGGTCGCTATGTTTATCAGGTCGAAATCAAAGACGCCCAAGGCCAGGAGTGGGATGTTGATCTGGACGCCAGCAATGGTGAAGTACTTGAACATAAGCAGGATGATTGATACTGCGCTGCTACGGCCCAGCCTTCTTGTGCTGGGCTTTTCGCTGTGCAGCCCTTGGTCACTTGCCGATGATATCGGCCAGGACGAGGTGTTGGAACTGGTTGAAATGGGGCGTATTGCGCCGCTCCAGCAGTTTATTGATGATGCGCTAATACGCTATCCCGGCCGCTTCCTGGGTGCTGAGCTGGAAGCTGAGGACGGTCGTTATGTTTATGAAATTGACATCATCACTCGCCAGCGCGTAGTGATGGAGCTCGAGTATGACGCCCTTAGCGGCGAGCTACTCGAGATAGAAGAGGATGATTGATGCGGATACTGCTGGTCGAAGATAACGTAGCACTGGCGGATTCCCTTGGATTGACCTTAAAGCGCGCTGGTTACGCAGTAGATTGGCGCGCTGATGGGCGAGACGCGGCCATATTGGGTGAACAAGAGCCTTATGACCTGGCGATTCTCGATCTTGGCCTGCCCGGCATGGGTGGGCTGGAGGTGCTGCGGCAGTGGCGTCAACATGGATTGAGTTTGCCTGTTCTGATCCTTACTGCGCGTAGTGCCTGGACCGAGCGGGTCGAAGGCTTGCAGGCAGGCGCTGACGACTACCTTACTAAACCTTTCCATAACGAAGAATTGTTGCTGAGGCTTCAGGCGCTGCTGCGTCGTGCTCACGGGCGCGAGCCCAGCGCGTTGTTGCATGCCGGCGGCCTGGCATTGAATGAGGGCTCGCAACAGGTGAGCGGGGCTTCGTTACCGGTGGTGGAGCTCTCTGCCACTGAATTCAAATTGCTGCGCTATATGATGCTCAACCCGGGGCAGGTGTTGTCTAAAGCTCGGCTTTCGGAGCACTTGTATGATTACGAAGATGAGCGTGATTCCAACGTGATTGAGGTGCAGATCAACCATCTACGCAGCAAACTGGGCCGTAGCTCTATCGAAACCCGGCGTGGCCAAGGTTATGTATTCGTTGGGCCTGGCGCGTGAATTCGATTGGTCGTCGGCTAGGCAGCGGTCTGCTATTGATCATGTTGTTCAGCATTGTGCTGATCGGCCAAGGCAGCGTCTGGCTGTATGACCGTGCGCAGCGGGCTTATCTGACTACCTTGCTGCAGAGTCAAACCGACGGTCTGTTGGCAGCCATGACGCCCGGTACCAATGGTCTTTATCTGGATATGGATAAGGTCGATCCCGATTATCGGCGGGCATATTCTGGCCGCTATTTTGTGGTGCAGGGCCGGGAGCGTTGGCGTTCGCGCTCGCTCTGGGATCAACGGTTGCCAATCGGTGGCGACGGCCTGCATGCCGACCTGGCTCCCGGTCCTAAGGGTCAACAGCTGCTGGTGTGGTCGAGCGAGTACAGCAAGCGAGGCGAGCAGATAGAAATTACTGTTGCGTTGGATTACCAGCCGTTACTCAGCGAGTTTCAGCGCGCGCGTTGGTGGTTATGGGGGCTTGGTGCTGCTGTCATTGTGTTTGCCCTGTTGCTGCAGCAATGGTTATTGCACCGTTCATTGCGCCCCTTGCGGCAGGCGCAGCGTGAATTGGCCGAGTGGCGGGCCGGTAAGCGTCTGGAGCTGAACGAGGCGGTGCCGCTGGAATTACAACCCTTGGTTGCAGAGATTAACCGTTTGGGTCAACAGGTTGAGCAGGTGCTGCAGCGCGGTCGCAGTGCCGCTGGTGACCTCGGGCACGCCCTAAAGACCCCGTTGGCAGTACTTGAGAGCAATCTGGAAAACCTGTCTGCGGTGCTATCCGTAGAGCAAACACAGCCGATGGCAGAACAGCTAGCAGCTATTCATCGGCAGCTCGAACGTACGCTGCAGCGTGCACGTTTGGCGCCGGAACAGTCGCGCGGCGAACGTTTCTCGACTGAGACTGACTTGCCTGCGCTGGTGAGTACGCTGCAATCGTTGTTCCCGCATTTAGAGATCAACGTACAAAGTGCACGCGCCGGCGACTGGCCCTATGACCGTGAGGACATGACGGAGTTGCTGGGTAATTTGATCGACAACGGCTGCAAGTGGGCTACAAGCAAGGTCAACCTAGCTTGGAGATCGGACGCCGCTGGACTGCAGCTCTGTATCGAGGATGATGGCCCCGGGATTCCTGAAAATGAGCGCGAAGAGGTTTTAGCCCGTGGTAAGCGGCTGGACCAGCAGATGCAAGGCCATGGGTTAGGGCTGGGAATTGTGGCCGATCTGGTCGCCGCATACGAGGGCCAACTCGTGCTGGCTGAATCGGCCATGGGTGGCTTAAAAGTCTCCGTGTTGCTGCCCCTGCGGGCTTAGCCGAACACGACTGAATTATCCGTGTTATCTGGTTTTTTAGCCGCCCGCTAAAAAACGTTGTGGCTAAATAAACGAGGTGTCGATATCGACCAGCAACAGATGGCGGCTGTCATCTATGAACAGTCCTGAGGTTAGGCAATATTGGTTGGTGGTGGCATCCCGGTAACGGTTAGACAGGATCACGCGGCTATCTTCGCCTGCTTCAGCCAGAATCTGATAAAAGTAGGGGCGCCAAGACCAGTTGTGGTCGAGGTAACGTGGGTCGGTCTGCCAAGCGTCGTTTTTCCACTCGTAATTGGGTGAGATCTGAGTGCCGTGTGCGTCGCACAGGAAACAACGCACCAGCCAAGGGTAAGCGCTAGGCGAGGGCAGATGGGCAGGCAGGGCACCTTTGCTCAGCCAGACGCGAAGGTCCGCGAACAACACCGCAAGAGACCTCCGCAGCTCACTGAGCTTTGCGCGTTCGGCCAGTTTGTCGAGAACGTAACGGTCGCGCATCTCAGAAAACCGCTGTTGCACCGAATCGGCGGGCAGAAAACTTTCTTCTGGACGGCCAAAAAGATACCCCTGCACATAGCGCGCACCGCACTCCAGGGCAAAATGCAGCTCTTGTTCGGTCTCGACACCTTCAGCAATGATCCAACACCCGCTCTTCTCGGCCATTAACGCCAGAGCCCTGACGAAGTCACCGCTGTTGCCATTGCCGCTTGCGGCTTTGCGAAACAGTTGAATATCCAGCTTGAGAATATCGGGTTCCAAAACCAGTACGCGGTCCAGCATGGAATAGCCGGCGCCAAAGTCATCAATGGCGATGCGGATGCCTGCTTGGCGGTAGCGCTGTACCACGTCGCGCAATTGGTCAATGCTACCTTGCAGTTCAGTGATCTCGAATACCACTTGATCTGGGGGTAGTCCGATCTCCTCAAGCAACTGCAAGCTGGGCAAAGGCTGGCCGGGTACTAATTGGCTGACCCATGATGGAGAAATGTTCAAGCTAAGGAAACCTTCGGGGTTGTCACGAAAGCGCTCTAGCGCCATACGGCGAATGCAGCGATCCAGTTCTCTAAGATCAGCGGGATTTACCTCAGGATCGGTGAACAGCGGGCCGGCACTAGTAACATTGCCATCGTCGTCACGCAGGCGCGCGAGCGCTTCGTATCCGGCGATGCGGCCTGTCGCTGTATCGATAAGAGGCTGGAAATACGGCAGAGGCTGACCATTAAACACTTTATTCTCCAGGTCGAAATTAGGCCGGTAGCAGTATGCAAGATTATAGCCAAGGCGTGTACAGGCTGCCTGCGGTAGAGCGTCTTATGGTATTTGGCCGCCTTAAAAAACGATACGTGCAATATCAGTGCATTAATTTGGCCCTTTGGTACGTCATTTGCACTAATTGGGGGAGGATTGGCACCGGCTGCGCCCTATTGGGGTGCTCTGCGAGTGTCTTTTGTTCGCTTTTTCACAAATAACTTTTTGATAATAAAAAATAAAATTAACTGCGCCCGCTTTGTGTACCAATCAAGACAGTTTTATTTATCTGGGCTTAAGGCACCAGAATGAAGCTTGTCATTGTTAGTTGCACATTGTTGGTGCGTTTTGTGAGTTCTTAGAGAGGCTGTCTGAATGGAAAATCTGAACAGCGCCGTGGAAACCCTGGTTCACGGCGCCAACACCCTGTTTATTCTGATGGGCGCCATTATGGTGCTGGCTATGCATGCGGGCTTCGCTTTTCTGGAGGTGGGTACTGTCCGTCAGAAAAATCAGGTCAACGCGCTGTCGAAGATCATCAGCGATTTTGCTGTGTCCTGTCTGGCGTATTTTTTCATCGGATACTGGATTGCCTATGGCGCCAACTTTTTTGCCGATGCGGCTACCCTGTCGGAAAATAATGGCTATGCGTTGGTCAAGTTTTTCTTCCTGATGACCTTTGCGGCAGCGATACCAGCCATCATTTCCGGCGGAATTGCCGAACGGGCCAAGTTCGCCCCACAGCTGTGTGCTTCGTTGTTGATTGTTGGTCTGGTGTACCCGTTCTTTGAAGGCATTGTGTGGAACGGTAACTACGGTTTTCAGGCTTGGCTTGAGGCCGAGTTTGGGGCTCCCTTTCATGATTTTGCGGGTTCTATTGTCGTGCATGCAGTAGGCGGCTGGCTGGCGTTGGCAGCAGTGTTGTTGCTCGGCGCGCGGCGCGGTCGATATCGTGATGGACACGTGGTTGCCATGCCACCTTCCAATATCCCTTTCCTGGCGCTGGGGGCTTGGATTCTAACTATTGGCTGGTTCGGCTTCAACGTGATGTCGGCGCAGACGTTGGAGGGTATCAGCGGGCTGGTCGCGGTGAACTCATTGATGGCCATGGTAGGCGGTACGCTGGCGGCTTTACTGGTTGGGCGTGCAGACCCTGGGTTTATTCACAACGGACCATTAGCTGGCCTGGTGGCTATCTGCGCAGGCTCGGATATTGTTCATCCATTGGGTGCATTGGCTATCGGGGTGGTGGCTGGCGGGCTGTTTGTCTGGGCTTTCATCCTGACGCAGAATCGTCTGAAAATTGATGATGTACTCGGCGTCTGGCCGCTGCATGGTCTCTGTGGTGTTTGGGGTGGTTTGGCTGCGGGTATTTTCGGTACGCAGGCATTCGGCGGTCTTGGCGGCGTCAGTTTCGTGTCTCAGCTGCTGGGCAGCTTGGCGGGCGTAGTAGTGGCGTTGGTCGGTGGCCTGCTGGTGTACGGCGTGATTAAGGTTATCGTGGGTATTCGTTTGAGCGAAGAAGACGAGTTTCAGGGCGCAGACCTGGCGATCCACAAGATTGGCGCTATCTCAGAAGACTGATCTGGCGGTTAGCGGGCATAAAAAAACCGGGCATTTGCCCGGTTTTTTTATGCAGCTGATTTACTCTTCCAGATTACCCATGGCAGTAATGTTGAAACCGCCATCAACGTAGGTAATTTCACCGGACATACCTGAGGCCAGATCGGAGCAGAGGAAGGCGCCAACGTTGCCGACTTCGTCGATGGTGACGTTACGACGCAGCGGGGTTTGCGCAGCGTTGTGCGACAGCATCTTACGGAAGCTCTTGATGCCGGAGGCTGCCAGGGTGCGGATTGGGCCGGCGGAGATGGCATTCACGCGAGTGCCTTCCGGGCCCAGGCTGGTGGCCAGGTAACGTACGCCGGCTTCCAAGCTGGCCTTGGCCATACCCATGACATTGTAATTGGGCATGGTGCGCTCGGCGCCTAGGTACGAGAGGGTCAGCAGGCTGCCGTTGCGGCCCTTCATCATCTCGCGACCGGCCTTGGCTAGCGCAACAAAGCTGTAAGCGCTGATATCGTGGGCAATGCGAAAGCCTTCACGGGTGGTGACTTCAGCGAAGTTACCATCCAGCTGATCGCCGGGTGCAAAGCCAACCGAGTGTACGATGCAGTCCAGGCCATCCCACTTTTTGCCTAGTTCAGCGAATACCTGTTCAATCTCGGCATCGTCTGCAACATCGCAAGGAAAACACAATTCAGGGCCAGAGCCCCAAGCTGCTGCGAAGCCTTCGACCCGCGCTTTCAGCTTTTCATTCTGATAGGTGAACGCCAGTTCGGCGCCTTCGCGGTGCATGGCCGCAGCAATGCCGGAGGCGATGGAGAGTTTGCTGGCAACGCCAACGATGAGTACGCGCTTTCCGCTGAGAAATCCCATAGTGCTTTCCTGTTTTGTTACGGGGCCGTCGTGGCCTTATTAAGGGAGTTGGGTATGGCAAAAGCCGCATCCAGCAACTGACGAGTATAGTCGTGTTGCGGTGAAGCAAAAATTTCGCCGGCCGGTCCCTGTTCAACTACCTGCCCGTGGCGAATGACCATCAGCTGATGGCTGAGGACCTTTACTACCGCCAGATCGTGGCTGATAAACAAATAACTCAAGTTGTACTTCTGCTGCAGGTTACGTAATAGCTCTACTACCTGTCCTTGCACGGTACGATCCAGTGCCGACGTCGGCTCATCGAGCAGAATCAGCTTGGGCTTAAGTACCAGTGCCCGCGCGATGGATACCCGTTGGCGCTGGCCACCGGAAAACTCGTGCGGATAGCGATGCCGGGTGTCGGGGTTAAGTCCGACCTCTTGCAGCGCTTGAATGACCATCTGCTCGCGTTCGGCGGCTGTGCCGATGCGGTGAATCTCTAGTCCTTCGCTCACAATCTGACCAATCGACATGCGCGGGCTGAGGCTTCCGAAGGGGTCTTGAAAGACCACCTGAAACTCGCGCCTTAGCGGCCGCACTTCGTTCTGGCTGAGATTATCCAGCCGGTGGCCATTGCATTCAATCACGCCTGTACTGTCCAGCAGGCGGAGTAACGCCATGCCCAAAGTCGTCTTGCCTGAGCCGCTTTCACCCACGATCCCTAGCGTTTGGCCTTGGGCCAAACTGAAGCTGATGTCGGTCACAGCTTTGACGTGGTCAACCGTGCGCTTGAGCACACCTTTCTTGATTGGGAACCAAACTCTAACTTGCTCTGCGCGCAGAATTTCCTTGGCACCTGGCTCAATCGGTACCGGCTCACCACTCGGGTCAGCCGCCAGCAATTGCTGGGTATACTCGTGGCGCGGATCTTTGAACAGTGTGGCGCAATCATTCTCTTCGACGACGCGACCCTGATACATGACACATACCCGGTGCGCGATCTTACGTACCAGGTTGAGATCATGGCTGATCAATAGCAACGCCATGCCGAGTTTTTGCTGCAATTCTTTTAGTAAATCAAGGATTTTCAGCTGCACAGTAACGTCGAGGGCGGTGGTGGGTTCATCCGCGATCAACAGTTCTGGCTCGTTGGCCAATGCCATGGCAATCATCACCCGCTGACGTTGTCCACCAGATAGCTCGTGGGGGTATGAGCCCAGCCGCTTCTCTGGCTCAGGGATGCCAACCAGGCTCAGCAGTTCCAGGGTCCGGGCGCGCGCGTCTTTTTTATTCAGGCCCTTGTGCACTGCCAGCACTTCGTTGATCTGCCGCTCCACTGTGTGTAGTGGGTTTAGCGAGCTCATTGGCTCCTGAAAAATCATCGAGATACGATTGCCGCGCACCTTGCGCAGTTTCTTCTCATCGGCATGCAGCAGGTCTTCGCCGCCGTAGTAAATCTCGCCCGTTGGGTGATGTGCTACGGGGTAGGGCAGCAAGCGCAGGATCGAGTGGGCGGTAACTGATTTTCCGGAGCCGCTTTCGCCGACCAGCGCCAGTGTCTGGCCGGGGTAAATATCAAAGCTGACGTCGTGCACCGCAGTAACCTGATTGGCGCCCTGGTTGAAGGCCACGCTGAGGTTACGGATGCTGATCAATGGGGTGTCTGTCATCTCATTTCCTCGGGTCGAAGGCGTCGCGCAGGGCCTCGCCGATAAATACCAGCAAGCTCAGCATGAGAGACAACACAACGAAAGCGGTGATACCTAACCAGGGCGCCTGCAAATTGTCTTTACCTTGAGCGATGAGCTCGCCCAACGATGGCGAGCCCGGCGGCAGACCGAAGCCAAGGAAGTCCAACGAGGTCAGAGTGATAACGCCACCGGTTAGAATGAAGGGGAAGAAGGTCAGGGTGGCAACCATGGCGTTGGGCAGAATATGCCGGAACATGATTACGCCATTGCTTGCCCCCAGCGCACGCGCGGCTCGCACGTATTCCAGATTACGCCCGCGCAGAAACTCGGCACGCACTACATCAACCAACGACATCCACGAGAACAGCAACATGATGCCCAGCAGCCACCAGAAGTTGGGCTGCACGAAGCTGGCCAGGATGATCAGCAAGTAAAGTACCGGCAGACCAGACCAAACCTCAATAAAGCGTTGCCCGATCAGGTCGATGCGACCACCGTAAAAGCCCTGAAGGGCTCCGGCGATGACGCCGATGATGGAACTGAAAATGGTCAGCGTAAGGGCGAATAACACGGATATGCGGAAACCGTAGATCACCCTCGCCATCACATCGCGAGCTTGATCGTCGGTACCCAACCAGTTGTCCGCCGAGGGCGGGGCTGGCGCGGGTACGTCCAGATCGTAATTGATGGTGCCGTAGTAATAGGGGATCGGTGGCCAGAGCATCCAGCCATTGCCGTCTTCTTCTATTAACTGCTGAATATAGGGGCTGCGGTAATCCGCCTCGATGGGAAACTCGCCACCAAAGGCAGTTTCTGGATAGCGCTCAAATACCGGAAAAAACAGCTCGCCCTGAAAGCTGACTGCGAGTGGTTTATCGTTGGCGATTAGCTCCGCGCACAGGCTGAGCACAAACAGCAACATGAAAATGTGTAGCGACCACCAGCCGCGCTTGTTGGCGCGAAAACGGGCAAAACGGCGTTGATTGAGCGGGGAAAGGGTTATCAGACTCATGCTCAACCCTCCCTGCTATCAAAGTCGATACGCG
>DRHT01000058.1 GCA_011053055.1 Halopseudomonas sabulinigri
CCGGTTATGGGGTGGCAAGAGCTTGTTGAGAACTGCCGCTTTACGTTCATCGGAATAGCGTGGCATGTGTGCATCCATACCGCCCCCTGTGATGTGGTTTCAGGCAAAACTGCCTACTGGACAACTAGGCTGACACAGGGGGGATGAACCCGTCAGCAACTACGCGCCTAAGGCGTTTCTTTCCACCATTGCCCGTGGACTGGTGATTGATCATTGGCGGCGCAGTGCCCTGGAAAAAGCCTATCTCGACGCTTTGGCGCAGATCCCTGAGCAGCTCTACCCCTCCGCCGAAGAGCACCATCAAACTCTGCAAACGCTGGAGCAGATAGCCGCGTTACTCGATGGCCTCAAAGCAAAAGTACGTACGGCATTCCTGCTGTATCAGCTGGGTGGTATGACGCATGCGCAGATCGCCAAGCAACTGGGGGTTTCTTCACGCACCGTAGAACGCCATGTAGCCGACGCGTTGTTCCACTGTTACCAATTGCGTTACCGCGAGAACTGATACCCATGGATGCTGCGCGCCACGCTGGCGCTACTCTGCCGGACGACGTCGTTCGCACCGCGATTCAATGGCGGCTCAAACTGGATTCCGCGGAAGATAAAGCGCTGGTTAACGCGCGCATCCAGCGCTGGTGTCAGCAACAACCTAACAATGCCTTGGCCTGGCAGCGACTGGGTGGGCTTCAACAGGAGTTCGATGGCTATGCCGCTGCTCTGCCCCGCCGCGACATTACCATTCCTGTGCTGCAGCGCGCGGGCGCCGATCTGCAACGCCGCAAGGCACTCAAACTCTTGATGCTGGCGGTCGCGGTGGGTGGGCCCGGCAGTTGGTTAATCGCACAGCAACCGGGGATTGCCGCTGACTACGCTGCCGGTACCGGAGACCGTCGTCGCATTACTCTGGCCGACGGTACACAACTGCTGCTCAATACGCGCTCCGCAGTGGATGTGCGTTTCAGCGCAACCGAACGGCTATTGGTTCTGCGTGAGGGTGAAGTGCAGATCAACAGCACAGCGGACCCAAGTAGCCTGCGTGCAAGCCCCCTGCGCGTGCAATGCCAGCATGGCTTGTGCGAAACCCTGGGCGCACGTTTTGTGCTACGTGATCAGGGCGATCACAGCGAACTGCTGGTACAGCAAGGTGAGATTGAAGTCACCAGCCGTTCAGGACAACGGCTGATCGCCAGCCACGGAGAGCACTATGCACTGCGCCATCAGCGTATCGATCCTATTGCGGCTCAACGGATAGACCCCACCGCCTGGACCCGTGGCATGTTGGTAGTCAACGACATACGCCTCGGCGACTTTGTGCAGGAGTTAGCGCGCTACCGCAGCGGCATCATCGGCTGCGATCCGGCGGTGGCGGGTTTGCGCCTATCCGGTGTATTTCAGCTCGACCAACCAGAAGCCCTGTTGGATAACCTGTCGCGCACCCTGCCGGTCAGCATTGTCTCGCGTTCACGCTTCTGGGTTCGCGTTGTCGCTCGGGTATAAACCAGACGTTGCTGCGCCTGATCACTTTGCCCACACCGCCTATCAAAAACGCTACCCCTTTTTAATTTCAGTTTTTTTGTCGGTATTTTCGACGCCATCCGGTTAATGAGATACAACCTCATCTGAGAACGGATTTGATTTATGCGCGCAATAGCAAATGCCCCACGCCACAGCGGCTATCGATTGACCAGCAACTGCGGCGCCGCCGTATGCATGGCACTGGCCTTGGCAGCAGCCAGCCCTCTGGTGCTGGCTGCTGATAACCACAGCGCCGTGCGCACCCAGCACAACCTCTCGGTACCCGCTGGCTCACTCGCCACGGCGCTCAGCAGCTTTGCCCAACAGACCGGCATCAATCTTTCCTTCTCCCCCGCCCAGGTACAAGGCATTAACAGCCAGGGGGTACGTAACGCGCAATCAGTAGACGCAGCCTTGAATGCGCTGCTCAGCGGCACCGGGCTGGCGGCACAGAAGAGCAGTTCCGGCTACGTATTGGTGGCGGCACCGACCGATGCAGACACCTATCAGCTCTCACCGCTGACGATCGAAGCGGACCAGATGC
Source organism: Halopseudomonas sabulinigri (assembly GCA_011053055.1). Taxonomy (GTDB): domain Bacteria; phylum Pseudomonadota; class Gammaproteobacteria; order Pseudomonadales; family Pseudomonadaceae; genus Halopseudomonas; species Halopseudomonas sabulinigri_A. Next base: position 2,060 of record DRHT01000058.1, read on the forward strand.
GCCAATCCGGTGTTGCTCCCGTGCCCGGCTATTTTGCTGACAACAGCCGCACTGCTTCCAAGACCGATACGCCGCTGCTGGAAACCGCACAAAGCATCAGCGTAGTGACCGCCGAACAGATTGCCGACCGCAAAGCCGTCTCGGTAGAAGAAGCAGTAGCTTATTCTGCCGGTGTCAGTGTCGGCGGTGCTGGCCTCGATCCACGCTTCGACCAAATCAATATTCGCGGCTATGCAACGGCAACCAATGCCGACTATCTGGATGGCATGCGTCAGGCCAACAGCGGCTGGTTGTCGTATTTCACTACCGATCCATTCGCGCTGGAGCGCATTGAAATCCTCAAGGGCCCAGCTTCGGTGCTTTATGGCCAGATCAGCCCCGGCGGCATGGTCAACCGCGTGAGCAAACGGCCCAGTGAAGACGCGGTACAGCAAATCGAGCTGCAATACGGCAGCAACGACCACGTGCAAGGCCAGTTCGATATTGGCGGCCGCCTGGATGACGACGGTGATGTGCTCTATCGTCTCGTGGCCATCGCCCGTGATGCCGATACCGACATTGAACAGGTGCCCAACAACGTGGGACTGATTGCGCCCTCCCTTATCTGGCGCATAAACGAGCAGACCGATCTGACTGTGCTGGCTCAGTATCAGGACCGCGAAACTGCCGGTTCGCCCCGCCCCTATCAGGCAGGCGCAACGCTGACGAATTTCTGGCCCGGTGATGAAGATTTCGACAAGCTAGATCAGCAGCAGACGCTACTTGGCTACGAGTTTGAACACCGTTTCAACGACACCTTTACCGTGCAAAACAACCTGCGCTACGGCCACACCAACACCACCAACCAATACACCAGCCCTAGCCTGCAACCCGGCACTAGCGTGCTCAACCGCACGGCAACCGGCCTGTACGAAGAGATGGACGCCGTCACCACTGATACCCGACTGATCTCCAGCTTTGAGACCGGTGCCCTGCGGCATACGCTGTTGAGCGGGTTGGACTACGCCTATACCGATTTTGATGTGGAGTACTCTAGCGGTGCTGCGCCTTCTATCGACATCAATAACCCTGACCACAACCAGCCCATCGCACGGCCGCGCAACGTGTTGGTTGAGCAAAGTGGCGTCACGCATCGCAGCGGCGCTTACTTGCAGGATCAGATCGAATGGGGCAACTGGCGGCTATCTGCCGGCCTGCGTCAGGACTGGGTAAATACTGAAACCACCAACGAGCTGAACAGCCTCAAGAGCAAGACCCACGATGACCAGACCACCGGCCAGATTGGCGCGCTCTATCTGTTCGAGTCCGGCTTGGCGCCTTACATAAGCTATGCCCAGTCCTTCCTGCCGCAAACCGGCACCGACCGCAATGGCGATGCCTTCGAGCCAACTGAAGGCGAACAACTGGAGCTGGGCATCAAATACCAACCACCGGGCAGCAGTACCATGCTGACCGCGTCGGTCTATCAATTGGTGCAGTCCAATACGCTCACCAAGTTGCCGAGCGAGGTGTTCAGCGAACAGAAAGGTGAGCAGACGTCGCGCGGTTTGGAGTTGGAGGCGGTATCCGATCTCACCGAAGACCTGAGCATGACTGCCAGTTACGCCTTCAATGATGCAGAAATCACCGAGAGTAAAGACGGCAACAAGGGCAATACGCCATCGCTGATGCCGAAACATCTCGCCTCCCTCTGGCTAGACTACACATTGGCATCCGGCCCATTGCAGGGGTTGGGCGTCTCCGGTGGTGCGCGTTACTCGGGTAGCAACTACAGCAATAGAAGTAACACCGACAAAAATGAGGCTTACACCCAGGTAGACCTAGGTGCGCACTATGATCTGCGTGGTTCGGCAGACGGCATTCGGCTGGGCGTGAATGCCAAAAACCTGACCGACAAGCGCTACATCGTGTGCGAAGACGGCTATTGCTATCGCGGCGCTGGCCGCGCGGTCATTGGCAGCGTTAGCTACCGTTGGTAAGCCTGTGCACTCCCCTCTGCGGACGGGAGTGCACTCTTCATATAAAACGATTTTGTGAGCATCTCCATGCAGCAACCATTTTATTCCAGCAGGTTCCTGGCGAGCCTGCTTATGTTTTTCAGCGGCGCTCTGTTTGGCTGGCCAGCGATGGCAAGCCCTGCGCTTGAAAACGAGCCAGCCGTTACCCTAACTGGCACCCTCGAATGGCAAATGCAAAATGAGCAAAGCCAGCCGTATCGCATTCTGATCAGCAAGCCTGAGGGCGACGTGCCCTATACCGGTGGTTATCCGGTGCTTTACGTGCTGGACGCCAACGCCTATTTCCCTTCGTTTCACGCCGCCAAGCGTGCGCAAAAGCAGTACCGCCATGCGATCATCGTCGGCATCGCTTATCCCGGTGATGAGCCGCTGAACTTCCTGCGGCGAGCGTACGATTTCTCGCCACCGGTGCCGGATGATCGAAACACACCGCCGCAAGGTGGCCAGGACGAGTTGCTGGATTTTTTACAACACCAGGTTATGCCCGCCGTTGCTGAACGCTTCCCTGTGGACACCGGCCAACAGAGCCTCTTTGGCCACTCCTTTGGGGGTATGTTTTCGATCTATGCACTTTTCACTCGCCCGGCGTTGTTTGATCACATAGTCGCAGCCAGCCCAAGCCTGTGGTGGTACGACCGCTACCTTCTAACGCCTGAGCGACCGTTTATCGAAGACGTAGCGCAAGGAAAAATCGACGCGACTCACTTGAGCCTGGCGCTGATCGTTGGTGAGAGGGATTCGCCGCAGGAGATTCAGGATGCACAGGCACTGCAACAGCGCCTGCAGCCATTGTCGGTTTGGGGCATGCGCAGCAGCGTGCACATCGAGCCCGGTGAAGATCACATGGCGGTGCCGTTCAAGATCGAATCGAGGGTATTGCAAGAAGTGCTCACCACGCGGCGACGTTAGGCCGTCAGCTCCCCGGCTCAGGCAACCTGTGCCGGTTTTTGGGTGGTTGGCAGTTCACCCAACCGGACAATACCTGTGATAAGCCAGTATCTGATTCAATACGTACACAAAAAACGTCGCTGCCAACAAACTGATTACATTTTTACCTTGCCCCAACACTCAACTGAAAGGGACAATCCGTGCATCGTTTCGCTTTGCAAGAGCGTCTCAAGGTAGGCGAGTTCGCGTTTAATTAATCCTCGCAAACCAGAGCGGCGGCTTGTCGCTAGTAGATTCAATAATGCTAAATGGCTCGCCCTCCACGCGCACAATGGGCAAGCAGAGATTGAAGCTACTGGGCCGTTTAATACTTGCACCGCCGAGTCCGTTTGAGTAAACAAGATAAGTAAGTAATCAAAAAATAACAGGAGAGCATAATGAGTCGTCAGGCAAAAGCTGTGGTTTGTCGGGAATGGGGCCAGCCGCTTCAGGTAGAAACCATCACCGTAGATGGTCCAAAACGCGGGGAAATAACCATCAAAGTCGCCGCCTGTGGCGTTTGCCACAGTGATCACTCTGCCGCAACGGGCAAGATTCCCTACCCGGCTCCGCTGGTTCTGGGCCATGAAGCCGCTGGCGTCGTAATTGAAGTGGGTGAAGGTGTAACCGCGCTCAAAGAAGGCGATTATGTGGTCAGTACCTTCATTACCATGTGCGGCAAGTGCCGCAACTGTGTGCGCGGCCGCCCGGTGCTCTGCGACAACGCTCGCAAATCGATGACCACATTACCCGACGGCACCGTGCGTACCCACGGCAAGGATGGCGAAGACCTGAATGTCTTTGGCGCCTGCGGCGTGATGGCTGAATACGCCACGTTACACGTGGATAACTGCGTAAAAATTGACGACGACATACCGATGTCCAGCGCGGCGTTGGTCGGCTGCGCGGTCATTACCGGCGTCGGCTCCGTCTTTAATACGGCCCAACTGGAGCCCGGTTCACGTGCTGCGGTCTTCGGCATCGGCGGTGTGGGCTTGAATGCCATTCAGGGCTGTGTCACCGCTGGCGCCGAAATGGTCATCGCGGTAGATACCAACGCCAATAAACTCGAAATGGCCAAAGAATTTGGTGCGACCCATACCATCAATATCACCGAGGTGGATGACGTCAGCAAAGCCATCAAGAAACTCAGCGGTGGCGGCGTGGATTATGCTTTCGAGTGCGTTGGCAATGGCAAAGTAGTTGAGCAGGCCTTTAAAGCACTCGGCCGCGCTGGCACGGTTGTGGTTGTGGGTGTGGCAGATGGTCAGGACAAAACCTCGATCAGCACCTTCGCGATACCAGCCGATGAACGCACCATCAAAGGCAGCTGGTTGGGTTCAGCGCGTCCGCAGTACGACTTTCCGCGGATTCTCAACCTCTATAAAGCCAACCGCTTAAAGCTGGACGAGCTGGTCACCCAGACCTACAACATCGACGATGCGCAGCAAGCTTTTGACGACATGCTGGCAGGCAAAAACGCACGTGGTGTGATCATCTTCGAATGAAAATCGCTTCTCACTAACAATTGTCCGACGTTGTGCGCAGGCCGTGAGGGCCTGCCACCTGCCAATGACCATTAGCTATTGCTGCTGGAGCTGATTCTGGGGCGGCGTAGATGACACTGCGGCCTCGGTTCCCCTTCGAAACTGAGCATGTAATGCCTGCAGATAACCCTGATCATACATAGTCTGCATCACTGCGGTGATACGCGGCACCAGGTCAGCATGATTGCGGTGCAGGTAGTGATATACATGCTTTTCACTTAGCGCCGGTTGCAGTGCCCGAATGGGCGCTTCAGGCATCTCACGGGCCATACGCAATCCTGCGATATCCACCGTTATCGCAGCATCAACACGCCCACGTACCAGCATTTGCATCACCTGACTGGGCTCGTTAACAAAGACCCACTCCACATATCCCGGCAGTTTCAATTGGAGGTCTACGCCACGCAAAGCACTGAATCGTACCCGCCTGCCACCCAGTAGGGTTGCCAAATCAGGCGTGTCGTCCACAACGAAAGCGGCGACTTTCAAGGTTTCCAGCGGCACGGGAATGGGGATCACATCAGGATGGTTGGCTTCAAAACCTTCCAGCATGCCCACGACGCCATCCAGCGTACCTTCTTGCAGCATGCGCGCCTCGCGTAATGGGGGGATAGGCTTGGGTAGCACGGTGATACCGGCACGCTTATAGATTTCGACGATCAAGGGAACGGCGATAGCATTGACCGGATTCCCCGGCAACAGCGAGAGAGTAAGCGGTGCTTCTTCGGCCACAGCTGTGCCGGGTTCTACCCCGTTACTGCGGACACTCTTGAAAAGAGGCACAATGTGCCAAAGGAGTGTTCATGTCCAAACGCAGAAAATACAGCCCTGAATTCAAGCGCGAAGCCATCGCGCTATCTCGCCAGCCTGGTACCAACTGTCGTC
>DRHT01000059.1 GCA_011053055.1 Halopseudomonas sabulinigri
ACAAAAAAACAACTACAGGCTGTTATTGATGAGGGTGTGATTATTTATCCTGGACATGTTTCAAACGTTCACGAGTGGATTGTTGACTCGCATGTGTTTGTTCTGCCTTCTTACTATCGTGAAGGTGTGCCGCGCAGTACGCAAGAAGCAATGGCTATTGGACGAGCGGTGATAACAACGGATGTTCCTGGCTGCCGTGAAACGGTAGTTAATGGTGAAAACGGGTTTTTGGTCCCACCTTGGGAACCGGTCGTTTTGGCAGAAAAAATGTGTTATCTGTTGGCAAATCCCTCGGAGATCATAAGAATGGGAGAAGAGAGCCACCGTATGGCGGTTGACAAGTACGATGTGCACAAAATTAATCCTGTTTTGGCATCTATTGTTATCGGCACGGAGTTTTAAAATTAGTTAACGGTGGGACGGTCCGCTCGCTTTTCATGACCCGAAATCTGCTAGCTAGAATTAACAGAATTCATTGAGCTTGTCTTTTGGCATCATACTAATCTTAGCTCGGGGGACTTTATGACGAAAATTATTTTGACCGGAGCTAATGGCTTCGTTGGTTCGCGACTGCTCGCACAGCTTGAGCAGCGCTCTGAGTTTAAAGTTGTCGGGTTGTGTCGTGTCCGAAGTGCGCAGGCGAACGCTACCACTCTACATGCTGTAGGTGACTTGGAGCAGGCTGATCTTTCTGCTTTTTTAACTGGGGTAGATGTGTTTATCCATGCTGCTGCACGTGCTCATATCTTGAAGGATGAAGTTGTCGACCCATTGGCAGAGTATCGCCGCGTGAATGTCGAAGGTGCTCTTGGTTTGGCGCGGCAGGCTGTTACTGCTAGGGTAAAGCGGTTTATATTTATCAGTTCCATTGGCGTCAACGGCAATGTAAATACTCGTCCTTTTTCTGCAGATGACCAGCCTGGGCCTGCCGAGCCTTACGCCCAATCCAAATGGGAAGCTGAGCAGGGGTTGATGCAGATAGCTGCTGAGTCGGGGATGGATGTGGTGATTATCCGCCCGCCATTGGTTTATGGTCCAGGAGCTCCTGGTAATTTTGGTAGCTTGGTTCGCTGGATCAGTAAAGGTGTGCCGCTTCCGTTGGGAGCTATCCACAACAAGCGCTCCTTGGTGGGGATCGATAATTTGGTTGATCTGATTACCCGCTGTATCGATCACCCAGCTGCCTCCAATCAGGTGTTTATTGCGGGTGATGGTAAAGACCTGTCTACTACCGAGTTGCTTCGAGGTGTGGGCAAGGCGATGGGTAAACACGCGCGACTGATTCCGGTGCCTGCCGGTCTTCTTCAGTTTGGGGCTACAATGTTGGGTAAAAAGGACATGGCTCAGCGATTGCTGGGGTCGCTACAGGTGGACATTGGCAAGACGCGTAGCCTTTTGGACTGGGCGCCACCAATTACTGTGGAAGAAGGGCTCAGACGTTGCTTTGAGTCTTCCAATTGAACGACTTTTAGGTGAACTTGTGATTCGAGTTTTTGATTTGGTGTTTTCGTTGTTGGGCTTGGTGCTTGGTTTTCCGGTGTTGTTGGCTATTTATGTAATTGGCCTTTTTGACACTGGCTCGCCACTATTTCGGCAGGTGCGTGTGGGGCGACATCAGCAACCCTTCACTCTCGTAAAGTTTCGTACCATGACGGTTGATACCGCTTCAGTTGCCAGTCATCTGGCTTCTACCGCTTCGATCACTAAGTTGGGTGCATTTCTTCGCAGAACCAAGCTGGATGAATTGCCGCAGCTGTGGAACGTGTTCAAGGGTGAGATGAGTTTTGTAGGGCCTAGACCTGGGCTATTCAATCAGGAAGAGTTGACCGAGGAGCGAGGTAAGCGAGGGGTCTTCAACGCTCGGCCTGGCATCACCGGTTTGGCGCAGGTCAACGAAATAGATATGTCTACACCAGCTTTGCTTGCGCATACTGACCAGGAAATGCTGAGTAGCCTTACGTTGGCTGATTACTTTAAGTACATATTTATGACTGTTGCTGGCAAAGGTTCGGGTGACCGGGTTCGGTAATGTTGCTATCTGCGGAAGATTGTTAGTTTCTCCGCCGTTCATTTCTCAGCACGTTTACGTCGCGTGTTGTGTATTTTTTCTGTTGGGTTTTTGCAGTTGTACTATTAAATGCACGTGAAAAATTGATAGTAGGGGGTATTCGAGCTAGCAATCAGGCCAGAATGCACCCCTCCTGTCGATGGGGTGTATCTAATTCTAGCAGAGAGGTTGTTATTCCAACGAAGGAGCCTGCGGCTTGTACTGCTAGCCTTAGACTGCGTATCAAGAGCTCTGTCTCTCATTAGGACGCTTGTCGAGCTTGACTCCATCATCCACAAAAACGCTTACGCGTTATTTCTATGATGGTTATCCGGCCCTTTTTTTGCACAGTTGTAATGGCTATACGCTGCTTTTTCGCTGAACTCTTTCAGCGCCTGATCATCTATTTTTGAACGTCATTTAAATATTCAGGAGCCATTGTGAAGGTTACCAAAGCTGTTTTACCTGTTGCCGGTCTTGGCACGCGTTTTTTACCCGCCAGCAAGGCCATCCCCAAGGAAATGATCACGGTGGTTGATAAGCCTGTGATCCAGTACGTGGTTGAGGAGGCGTTGGCTGCCGGTATTAACGAGATAGTGCTGGTTACGCACTCCAGCAAGAAAGCGATTGAAGACCATTTTGATGTGAATTACGAGTTAGAGGCTGAGCTTGAGCGGCGCGGTAAGAAAGAGCTGCTGGAGTTGTTGCGTGATACGGCGCCACCAAAGCTTAAGATCACCGCTGTGCGGCAGGGCAAGGCGCTGGGTTTGGGCCATGCTGTGTATTGCGCGCGGCCGGTGGTCGGTGACGCGCCATTCGCCGTGATGTTGCCCGATGTGTTGGTTGAGCAGTCCGGTTCGTTGAGTGACCTCAGCCTGATGACCAACCGCTTCGTGCAAAACGGCCAAGCGCAGATTATGGTCGAGCCTGTACCTTATGAGCGTGTGCACCAATATGGTGTGGTGGATCTGGGCGGCACTGAATTGCATCAGGGTAAACATGCTTCTATCAGCCAGATGGTGGAAAAACCCGCTCGATCCGATGCTCCCTCCAATCTCGCCATCGTTGGCCGTTATGTATTGCCGGCGGCGATTTTTGACTTGCTCGCCAAGACCCAGCCCGGTGCGGGTGGGGAAATCCAGTTGACCGATGCTATGGCTGTTTTGATGCAGCAGAGTGGGGCGGAGGCTTACCATATTCGCGGTCGTTCTTATGATTGCGGCGATAAGCTGGGTTATTTGGAAGCGACCTTGGCTTATGGCTTGCGTCACGCCAAGCTGGGTGCGGATTTCAAGGCCCTGTTGGCGCGCTACAAGACCTGACTCAGGCTAAGGAAGGGACGCATGCAGTTAGAAGTCTATGGCGATACGCTTTGCGCGCTGGTCAGCGCTACAGCACTGGCGTCTGCTGGTAATCAGGTTTTTTTGCACCTGCCGGAAGGCAATGTGGCGCAGCAGCTAGCCCAGGGAGATTGTCCATTTCGTGAGCCGGGCCTAGCTGACCTGATGGCGGAGCAGTCTCAGGCGGGTCGCTTGGTGTTGTCTAGCTTGGAGTCACCGCCCCACCAGCAGAGCACAGTCGTGTGGCTGGCCTTGAGCCCGGATGCGCTTGAATTGGCTGTGCAAATCGTGGCCATGCTGCCTACGCATCGCGCAGAGCGTTGGCTGGTAGTGAACCAATCTACTTTTCCGGTGGGCACCAGCGAGAGCTTGCAGCGCGCTCTGGTTGAAAACACTACAGAAAGCGAGACCGGCAGCGCGGTAGTCAGCCTGCCCGACCTAATCATCGAAGGTAATGCGCTGCAAAGCTTTATGCGCGCCGACAGCTGGCTGTTAGGCGCAGAGCAAGTGTGGGCGCAGAAGCAGGTGGCCGAGCTGTTGCGGCCGTTCAATCGTCGGCGTGACGCCATTATGTTGATGGGCTCGCGTGAAGCGGAGTTTACCAAACTGGCGATTACCGGCATGTTGGCGACCCGCTTGAGTTACATGAATGACATGGCCAACCTGGCCGATCATCTTGGCGTGGATATAGAGCGCATCCGCCAGGGTATGGGCGCTGATAAGCGTATTGGCGAGGCTTATCTTTACCCTGGTTGTGGCTTTGGTGGCTTGAGTTTTTCACGCGATGTAATGAGCTTGGCCTCGACGCTGCAGGGCAGTGGTATGCAGGCGCAGCTGCTGGATGAGGTGTTGCGTATCAACGAACGCCAGAAAGAAGTGCTGTTTCGCAAGCTGTGGCGGCATTACGGCACTGAGCTGCGTGGCCGGCGCGTTGCCATCTGGGGTGTCTCTTTTAAGCCCGAATCTTCCCGTATCGATAACTCCCCGGCGCTCAAGCTTATCGAAGCTTTGTGGGCGCAGGGTGTTGAGGTGCATGTGCATGATCCGCGAGCGCTGCAGGTGTTGGGCGAGTGGGCGGGTGAACGCGATGACCTGGTGTTGCACGATGACCCCTACGCGGCAGCAGAGGGTGCAGACGCGCTGATGCTGGTGACCGAGTGGAAAGCCTATTGGAGCCCGGACCTATTGCGCCTGAAGATGAGCATGGCGCACCCGCTGTTGCTGGATGGGCGCAATGTATGGGATCCGGATTTCATCAAGCAGAGCGGCTTTACGTACTTCGGCATAGGGAGAAGCTGAGCAATGTCAGATTCCAGACGTAATAGCCAAGCTTGGCAAGCGCTGTTGGCCCATGGCGAAGAGATGCGCGGTAAGCATTTGTCCGACTTGTTTGCTGGTGACGGCCAGCGCTTTGAGGATCTGCATCGCCAGACTGGTGCGATTCTGTTTGATTTTTCCAAGCAGCGGATTGAGATAGAGACGCTGGACCGTCTGCTTGATTTGGCCCGTGAGCGCGGCCTTGCTGAGCGTATCAATGCATTGTTTGCAGGTGAAGCGGTCAACTCGAGCGAGAACCGAGCGGCCATGCATTGGGCGTTGCGGTTGCCTGTGGATAACGCCTGTGTGGTTCAGGGTGAAGATGTAGCTCTGCTGGTGCATGCGCAATTGCAGCGCATGGAAGAGATTGTGCAGCAGGTACGCGCCGGTCAGTGGCGTGGCGCGACGGGCGAGGTCATCACGGATGTGGTCAATATTGGCGTGGGTGGATCCGATCTTGGCCCGCTGATGGTCTCTGAAGCGCTGACGGATTGGTGTTTGCCTGGCCAGTCTCCGCTCAGTGTGCATTTTGCTTCGACCATGGACGGCAGCCAGTTATCGCAGTTGTTGGGCGATCTGAGCGCGCATTCCACGCTGTTTATTATTTCCTCCAAGTCGTTCTCTACTATCGATACCTTGAGCAATGCTGCGACAGCGCGGCGTTGGCTGGAGCGCGAGGTTGGCGATTGCGAAGGCTTGTTGGGATGCCACTTTTTGGGTGTTTCTGCGGCGGCCGACAAGATGACCGAGTGGGGTATCGCGCCCGGAAATCAGATGCGGTTATGGGACTGGGTGGGTGGCCGCTATTCCTTATGGTCGGCGATTGGGTTGCCGGTGGCTTTGGCGATTGGTATGCCGGCGTTTCGTGATTTGCTGGCCGGCGCGCACAGCATGGACGAGCATTTTCAGCAGGTACCCTTTGCGGATAACTTGCCGGTTTTGTTGGGCATGATCGGTATCTGGAATACCAACGTGCTAGGGATTAACGCCCATGCGATCTTGCCTTACGACGGGCGTCTCAAGGAGTTGCCGAATTATTTCGAGCAGCTGGAGATGGAGTCTAATGGCAAGAGCGTGAGTTTGGGTGGCGAGACCGTGGATTATGCGACCTGTCCCATCGTGTGGGGCAATGTTGGGCCTAACGCGCAGCATGCGTTTTATCAGCTGCTACACCAGGGCACAGAGGTAGTTACCTGCGATTTTATTGTGCCGGCCAGACGGTATTTGGAACCACAACACAACGAAGCCGCCGTCGAATTGGTGGCGCAGCACGAGCTGGCATTGGCCAACTGCCTGGCGCAGTCGCGGTTGCTGGCGTTGGGTGACGCAGCAGTGGAAGGTGCTGAGGCGTTGCCGCTGCATCAGCGTTATCGCGGCAACCAGCCTAGCTCTACGTTGTTGTTGGACGAACTCACGCCATACAGTCTCGGCGCCTTGATTGCGCTCTATGAGCACAAGGTGTTCGTGCAGTCGGTGATCTGGGATATCAACCCGTTTGATCAGTGGGGTGTGGAGATGGGCAAGCGTATTGCTATGGATACCTTGGCTTATATTCGGGGTGATAGTGATGAGTTGAACAATGCGGACTCTTCTACCGCTGGATTGTTGGCGCGTATTTTGGGGTGAGCGTTGTTGGGTTGTGTGTGAGGCGAGCGCAGTGTTTTTTGGTCGTCAGATATCTGTGACGTAACACGGTTTGTTTTATGGAAGGTCGAGTTCCATCTCGGCCAGCGTTATATCTGTTAGCGCACATGCTTGTGTTGATGCTCCGCCATCCCAACCTGGGTTTGGCAAAATTTCATGAGTGTCGAATTCCATTTCGGCATTAGCCGGCTGCGCCGGCTCAGTTCACTTTAATTATTTAGGAAATAATCATGTCTGAGATCACCTGTTTCAAGGCCTATGACATCCGCGGGCAATTAGGCTCTCAGTTGAACGAAGAGGTGGCATATCGTATCGCGCGGGGCTTTGCTCAGTGGCTTAAGCCCAAGTGTGTGGTGCTGGGCGGCGACATCCGTGAGACCTCTGCAGGGCTGAAGGCCGCTTTGGCTAACGGGCTGCGGGATGAGGGCGTGGATGTATTGGATCTGGGCATGGTGGGTACTGAAGAAGTCTACTTCGCGACCTTTCATCTGGGTGTGGATGGCGGCATAGAAGTGACTGCTTCGCACAACCCGATTGATTACAACGGCTTCAAATTGGTTCGCGAAGGCTCCAGGCCTATCTCGGCAGATACCGGTTTGGCAGACATTCGCGCTCTGGCCGAGTCTCTAGAGCTCACCCTGATTGACGGTAAAGACCCCAGCATTCCGGCCGAGCAGCGTGGCAGCTATAAGCTAATCAATCCGCGTGCGGAATACGTTGAGCACCTGATGACGTATATCGAGCCGTCGGCCTTTACGCCGCTGCGCTTGGTGGTCAACGCCGGCAACGGCGCAGCTGGGCCAGCAGTGGATGCGTTGGAGCAGGCTTTCGCCGCGCGCGGGATACCGGTTGAGCTGATCAAAATATGTCATGAGCCTGATGGTAGCTTCCCTAACGGTATTCCCAACCCCATGCTCACCGAGAACCGTGCGGTTACGGGCGACGCGGTAAAGCAGCATGGCGCTGATATGGGTATCGCCTGGGATGGCGACTTTGATCGCTGCTTCCTGTTCGATGAGAAGGGCGAGTTCATTGAGGGCTACTACATTGTGGGGCTGCTGGCGGAGGCATTTCTGCAGAAGGAAGCCGGCGCTCGGGTGATTCACGATCCGCGTTTGGTATGGAATACCGTTGAGCTAGTTGAGCAGGGCGGTGGTGTGGCGGTGCAAACCAAAGCAGGCCATGCGTTTATCAAAGAGCGCATGCGCGCTGAAGACGCCGTGTATGGCGGGGAAATGAGCGCGCACCATTACTTCCGTGATTTCGCTTACTGCGACAGCGGTATGATCCCTTGGCTGTTGATTGCTGAGTTGCTGTGTCGCAAGGGAAAGCCCTTGTCTGAGTTGGTGAGAGAACGAATTGCTGCCTATCCTTCATCGGGTGAGATCAACCTAACGGTGAGCGATGCGCCTGCTGTGCTTGCTAAAATTGAGGATCAGTACGCAAAAGCCGCATTGAGTGTGGAACATGTGGATGGTGTCAGTGTCTGTTTTGCTGATTGGCGTTTCAATTTGCGAGCGTCCAACACTGAGCCCGTTATTCGTTTGAATGTAGAAAGCCGTGCTGACGAGACACTGATGCAGCAGAAAACGCAGGAGCTGGTTGCCGCAATCGGCACGGCCTGAACTGCCAGCTAGCCGCGTTACCTTGTGTCAGATGGTAACGTTTTTACATTTAAATAGAATGGTTAGCATTTATAATACCGCCTGACATACGCAGTAGGAGAGCAAGATGCTCAAGGAACGTTTGATTAAACTGAGCTATGGGCGCAAACGCGTGATGCAGATTGGCGCTGATGCAGTGCTTACCTGGTCAGCGTTATGGTTGGCGCTCTATTTGCGTTTAGGTGGTGAAGGATGGCTGTGGCCAACAGCTGATCAGGCTTGGTTGTTTCTGCTCGCACCTGTGCTGGCGCTGCCCATTTACGTAAAAATGGGTATGTACCGCGCGGTGATGCGGCATTTTGGTAGCCAGGCTCTGCTGGGTATTTTCAAATCTGTTTCTCTCGCCTGCGCCGCGCTTGTGGTCGCTGTGCTGATTGGGCGAGATAACGGCTGGGAGGTGTTTTTCCCTCGCTCTGCCATTGTGTCTTACTGGTCACTCAGTTTGTTAATGATCGGCGGCTTGCGCCTCGCCGCCCGTGAGTATTTTATGGGTGATTGGTTGATGGGCGGGGCACCTGCTGCCACTAGCGAGACGCCGCCTGAAGCAGGGATGCCAGTGGCTATTTTCGGTGCTGGTGCTGCGGGTAATCAGCTGCTGGCTTCGTTACGCGTGGGTCGCATGTATAAGCCGATGGCGTTCATTGATGATGATCTGAGTCTGGAAGGTCGCATGATTGCCGGGCTGCCGGTGTATTCATCGCATCACATTGCCAGAATGCTAGGTGAAACGGGCGTTAAGGAAGTCTTGTTGGCCATCCCATCGGCTTCACGTGCCGAGCGACGGAAGATTCTCGACCAATTGGCCCCGCACCCGCTGCACGTGCGCAGTATGCCGGGCATCATGGATATCGCCTCCGGCAAGGTGAAGGTGGACGATCTGCAAGAAGTGGACGTAGCCGATTTGCTGGGGCGCGATACGGTATCAGCCGCTGACGAACTGCTGGGGTTCTGTATTCGCGACCAGGTGGTGATGGTCACGGGGGCAGGTGGTTCGATTGGTAGTGAGCTGTGCCGACAGATTATTAACGTTGGCCCTAAGACGCTGGTTCTTTACGAACACAATGAGTTTGGCCTGTACGCTATTCATAGCGAATTGCAGGGCTGGATACGCGCTAACAAGCTAGAGATACTTTTGATGCCTATTCTGGGCTCGGTGCGCAACCGCACTCGCCTGGAAGACACCATGACCGCGTGGAAGGTTAATACGGTTTACCACGCTGCGGCTTACAAGCACGTGCCGATGGTTGAGCATAACGTTGCTGAAGGCATCATGAACAACGTGTTTGGCACTCTTAAAGTTGCACAGGCGGCGATCCGCTGTCAGGTGCAGAATTGTGTGCTTATCTCTACCGACAAGGCGGTAAGGCCGACCAACGTTATGGGTGCTACCAAGCGGATGGCGGAGCTAGTCTTACAGGGCTTGAGTGCAGAGCAGGCACCCAGTTTGTGGGGGGATGATTCTGCGGTGCGCTGCGTAAACCGTACGCGGTTCACCATGGTGCGCTTTGGCAACGTACTCGGATCATCTGGCTCAGTGATCCCGGTGTTTCGTGAGCAGATTCGCCGTGGCGGCCCGATTACCGTTACGCACCCGGATATTACCCGTTACTTTATGACCATCCCGGAAGCAGCCCAGCTGGTAATTCAGGCAGGCTCCATGGGGGAGGGCGGCGACGTTTTTGTGCTAGATATGGGCCAGCCGGTGACTATTGTTGAGCTAGCGCACAAGATGGTGATGCTCTCGGGTTTGAGCGTGCGTGATGAGGTCAATCCAAATGGCGACATCGCTATTACTTTCACCGGCTTGCGCCCTGGCGAGAAGCTGTATGAAGAATTGCTGTTGGGTGATAACCCTTCCACCACCGCGCACCCTAAAATCCATCGCGCCAATGAAGCGCTGATTGCTTGGCAGGAGTTGCGCGTGATTCTGAGTCACATGAATACTGCAGTGCACAACGATGACTATGGCCGCGTGCGTGAGTTGCTTCTTAGTACGGTGCAAGGTTATGCGCCCAGCAACGGCATCGTCGACCTTATCTACGAGCAGCGCCAAGGCTAATTATTGGCTGCTCATAAAAAGGCTACGACGTGTCGTGGCCTTTTTATTTGGTGCCTACCCATCTTATTACTGGTTGAGCAGCTGCGCTGCTGAGCAAAGAACAAACACAGGGATATTTAAAGATGAATCTGGATGTTGTCATTCTTGCCGCTGGGCAAGGCACGCGTATGCGCTCAAACCTGCCAAAAGTGCTGCACGCAGTTGCCGGCAAACCAATGTTGGCGCACGTACTTGATAGTGCGCGTGCTTTGTCACCGCGGCAAATTCATGTAGTTATCGGCCATGGTGCGGAGAGTGTGCGTGCAATTTTGGCTGCAGACGATGTGAACTGGGTGGTGCAGGAACAGCAATTGGGTACTGGGCACGCCGTTGCCCAAGTGCTGCCGCATACCGAAGGTGCTGACCAGTTGTTGGTGCTTTACGCCGACGTGCCACTGTTGCGGCTAGCCAGTTTGCAACGTCTGACCAGCTTGGCTGGCGCAGACAAACTGGGTTTGCTCACCGTTGATATGAGCGACCCCAGCGGTTATGGCCGCATTGTGCGTGATGCGGCTGATCGCGTGCAGGCGATCGTCGAGCAAAAAGACGCGTCGCCTCAGCAGCTGCTGATCCACGAATCCAATACCGGCATCATGGCGCTCCCCGGCGCAAAGGCGAGAGCCTGGCTGACCAGCCTCTCCAGTGATAACGCGCAGGGTGAGTACTATCTGACCGACGTTGTGGCTATGGCCGTCGCTGAGTCTCTACCCGTGGTGGTGGCGCAGCCTGACGATGAGCTGGAGGTTATGGGCGCAAACAACCGCCAGCAGTTAGCGGTGTTGGAGCGTGCCTGGCAACAGCGCGAAGCAGAGCGGTTGATGGCCGCCGGCGTTACCCTTATCGACCCATCACGTCTGGATGTGCGGGGTGAAATAACAGTCGGGCGGGATATTGAAATCGACGTAAACGTGGTGCTGCAAGGCCGCGTGGTGATTGAAGATAACGTGCGGATTGAGGCCAATGTGGTGATTCGTGATGCGCATATTGCGGCCGGCAGTGTGATCAAAGCGTTCTCGCACATCGAGGGTGCGCAGGTTGGTCAGGCGTGCGAGGTTGGGCCTTATGCGCGCTTGCGTCAGGGCACTTGTCTGCACGACGGCAGCAAGGTCGGTAACTTTGTGGAAACCAAGAACACCACGCTGGGCGCAGGCTCGAAGATCAATCACTTATCTTACGTGGGTGATGCTGAAGTCGGTCGGGGTGTGAATATTGGTGCGGGTACTATTACGTGCAATTACGACGGTGTTAACAAGTTTGTTACCCGTATCGAAGACGGCGTTTTTGTGGGTTCCAACTCAGCGTTGGTGGCACCGGTGACGCTGGGTGAGGGGTCTACCATTGCGGCAGGCTCGACCATTACTGCAGACGTGCCGGCGGATAATTTGGCGTTTGGCCGAGCGCGGCAGACGTTGCGAGCGGATTGGAAATCATCTAAGCCGAGTTGAATTGCGGCTCATTTGGCCCGGCGCTCAGCTGGGTTTCTTCTTGCGTGATGCAGGGAGAGTGAGAGTGCTGCGGGTGTTTAATATGTGCTGGAGTTTTTATTACAGCAGCCGGAGCGCCCGCTAACCGAGACCCCACCAACCCTTGGTGGTATCTCGCGGTTTCGCACCCGGTATGGCTAGCAGTTACTCGTAACCTTTTGGGTTATCTCTCTGCCAGCGCCATGCATCTTCACACATGGCCTCCAGGCCCAGTTTGGCTGACCATCCCAACACATCGCGTGCCATCGCTGGATCGGCGTAGCAGCTGGCGATGTCGCCGGGGCGGCGGTCGACCAGTTTGTAGGGCAGGGGCTTGCCGCAGGCTTTTTCAAATGCCTTGAGCATCTCAAGGACTGAATAACCGGTGCCAGTGCCGAGGTTGATGGCTTTAAGGCCTTCTTTGCGGTCGAGCCATTCCAGTGCTTTTACGTGGCCTTCAGCGAGATCCTGTACGTGAATGTAATCGCGCACGCCGGTGCCGTCTTTGGTGTCGTAGTCGCTGCCGAACACACTTAGATGATCACGGCGCCCGACGGCTACCTGCGCAATGTAGGGCATCAGGTTGTTAGGGATATCGGACGGGTCTTCGCCAATGCGACCGCTTGGGTGGGCGCCTACTGGATTGAAGTACCGCAGCAAGGCCAGATTCCATTCAGGCGCGCTGCGGTGCAGGTCACTCAAAATTTCTTCGATGATTAATTTGGAGCGACCGTAAGGGTTAGTCGCGCCGGTGGCAAAGTCTTCGCGAATCGGCAGCGAAGCAGGATCGCCGTATACCGTGGCCGAGGAGCTGAATACCAGATTGAAAACGCCGGCCGTCTGCATCGCCTGACAGAGTGCTAAGGTGCCGGTGACGTTGTTGTGGTAATAACGCAGAGGCTGCTCGACGGATTCACCGACCGCTTTCAGGCCGGCAAAATGAATTACTGCATCGATCTTGTGTGCACCGAACAGGCGGGCGAGCAACGCATGATCGTTGATGTCGCCCTGCACCAGTGTGGTGGGGCGACCAGCCAAACTTTCTACGCGGCGCAACGCTTCCGGCGAGCTGTTGCTGAAGTTATCCAGCACCACTACGTCATAACCTGCCTCAAGCAATTTGATGCAGGTGTGTGAGCCGATATAACCCGCACCGCCAGTGACTAGAATAGTTTTGTTGGTATGCATGCCTAACCTGTCTATGTGTGCGTTTGAGCTACCGGCTCAGCCGTAGCCTTGGGCTGTGTGAGCGCTACTCTACGGTAACCGATTTGGCTAGATTGCGTGGCTTGTCTACGTCAGTGCCCTTAACCAAGGCAACGTGATAGCTCAACAGCTGCAACGGGAGCGTGTAAACAATCGGTGATATGCATTCTTCCACCCACGGCAGGCTAATGGTCTGAATGCTGCTGTCAGTAGTTGGCTCGATGCTTTCACAGGCGAAGTTAATCAGCTGACCGCCGCGTGCGCGCACCTCTTCCAAATTGGATTTAAGCTTCTCCAGCAGCCTGTCGCTGGGCGCGACGCTGACCACGGGCATGTCGTCGTCGACCAATGCGAGAGGTCCATGCTTTAGCTCACCTGCCGCGTACGCTTCGGCGTGGATGTAGGAGATTTCTTTCAGCTTGAGCGCGCCTTCCATGGCAATGGGGTAATGCGTACCGCGACCAAGAAAGAGGGCGTGATGCTTGTTCGCGAAACTCTGAGCTAATTTGGTGATGGCTGGCTCTAGCGTTAATACCTGCTCGACTATGGCCGGCAGGCTGCGCAGAGCGCTTACGTTACGAGCGATGAACTCTTGCTTGCCGCGCGCCTGAGCCAAAGCCGTGGTCAGCCAGAGCAGGGCGACCAGCTGGGTAGTGAAGGCTTTGGTGGAGGCAACGCCAATTTCAGGGCCTGCGTGGGTCAGTAAGCGCCAGTCTGCTTCGCGTACCAGCGAGCTACCTGCAACGTTACAGATAGCTAAACTCGCAAGGTAGCCTTGGCCTTTGGCATAGCGAAGGGCGGCCAGTGTGTCTGCGGTTTCGCCGGATTGCGACAGCGTGATCAGCAATGTATTGGCGGGTACCACCACGGTGCGGTAACGGTATTCGCTGGCCACTTCGACCTGGCAAGGCAAACCTGCTTGATCTTCGATCCAATAACGCGCGACCGCGCCTGCGTGATAACTGGTGCCGCATGCGACGATATGAATATTTTCGATATCTTTTAAACGCGTTTCGGCGTCTGGCCCGAGGATCGCGGTAAGTACGTGGTCATCGCCCAGGGTGCCGGCCAAGGTGTCGCGGATGGCTTGCGGCTGCTCAAAGATTTCCTTGAGCATGAAGTGGCGATACTCGCCTTTGTCGAAGCTATGGGCGGCGTGTTCGTAGCGGGTGATAGGGCGATCTACCTGATCGTGGGCGCGATCCCATACTTCACAACTCGCTAAGCTAATGCGCGCGTAGTCGCCTTCTTCCAAATAACGGAAGCGGTCAGTGACTTGCAGTAGCGCTAGGGGGTCGGACGCCAGGTAACGCTCGCCGCTGCCTTCGCCAATCACCAAAGGACTACCCATGCGTGAGCAGTAGAGGTTATCGGGTTCAGCTTCGTGGATGACTGCCAGTGCGTAGGCACCGTGAATTTCACCCAAAGTGGCGCGAAACGCGGTCAACATATCCTGGCTTTGGCCATAGTGATGCGCCAACAGGTGAGCGACCACTTCAGTGTCGGTCTCCGAGGTAAAGACGTAACCCAGATCGATCAGCTTTTTGCGCAGCGGCGAGTGGTTTTCAATGATGCCGTTGTGTACCACGGCCAAGCCGTGGGACAGATGCGGATGGGCGTTGCGCTCGGCGGGTTTGCCGTGCGTGGCCCAACGGGTATGGGCGATGCCGAGATGGCCGGTGGCGGGTGTGGCAATGAGCGCCTTTTCCAGCTCGATTACCTTGCCCACCGCGCGCACGCGCTGCAACTGATGCTGGCTGTTCATGACCGCCACACCCGCAGAGTCGTAGCCCCGGTATTCCAAACGGCGCAGCCCCTCAAGCAGGATGGGAGTGATATCTCGCTGAGCAACAGCGCCGACGATTCCGCACATGGTGATGTCCTTGATACTGATACAAAGTGACTGGTGCAATAACCGCGAGTTTATCATTGCGGGGTGGGGCTAGGGGAATAACCACTGGCACTTTACGAGTGCGACCTTGTTTTCCGGAAGGTCGAGTTCCATCTCGACCAGCGACCTTCCCGGCACCACCACTGTAGATACGGGGCACATAACCACCAACGCACACAGCTTGGACTCCGCTGGCCGGGATGGAACCCGGCCCTCCAAAGAAACGGCAAGCTTTGGATGTGCTTTATGGAAGGTCGAGTTCCATCTCGACCAGCGGGCTACCCGGCGCCAGCGTTGTAGATACCTGGCACATAACGACCAACGCCCACAGGTCGGACGCCGCTGGCCGGGATGGAACCCGGCCCTCCAAAGAAACGGCAGGTTTTGGGTGTGATTTATGGAAGGTCGAGTTCCCTCTCGACCAGCGTCCTACCCAGCATCACCGTTGTAAGTGCTGGGCTCATAACCACCCAAGTACACTGGCTGGACTCCGCAGGCCGGGATGGAACCCGGCCCTCCAAAAAAACGGCAGGTTTTGGGTTTGCTTTATGGAAGGTCGAGTTCCATCTCGACCAGCGTCCTACCCAACATCACCGTTGTAGGTGCTGGGCACATAACTACCCAAGCACACAGGCTGGACTCCGCTGGCCGGGATGGAACCCGGCCCTCCAAAGAAAACGGCAAGCTTTGCCTTTGTGTGCGATTTGCTGCTGGCCGACCTCCATTTATGGGTTTACTGGTCCCAAGCCGCATTCGCTCTGCTTTGCACTCGACCACACCCAGTCTTGTGCATGACTACATAAGCCAGCCTTGACCGGGTTCTGGTGGATATAGGCAATCGCTGCCTGAAAATGAATCTCATCGCGAATATAGCGATCCCAATACCCCCGCATCCAGAAACCGTTTGGCGGCATGTGAAGATGCAGCTGTTGCGCGTGTTGGTACGCCCAGCGCGCCGACCAGGTTTTCCAACCCTGCACTATGCGAGATAACGAGGTCATTGGCTTGATCAGAATGTGCACGTGGTTAGGCATGACGCACCAGGCAATAAGCTCGTACCGCCTTCCGTCATAGAAGGCAAACGCCTGGCCCAGCTGAGCGGCCATTTCTGGCTCTGCAAGCAAACAACACCCGTAGCCGCGATCTAGAAAGGCTTCCATGCTGGTGCGCAGTGCAGTCGATTTTTCGCTTGTGGAGCGCATATCAGCTTCGGCTTTCATGTCGCTCAGTACGGTGGGAGGAAGGCTATCGCTTAGCCTGAAGCTGATGAACTGAAAGGTATGCGCTGCATCAAAATGCGGTATACGACGTGTGGTATACCAGCCGCGATGCTGTTCAGGCTTGGAGCTCATATCAGCATGTCCTGTTTGGTTTAGCACATTGGGCTAACAAGCAGGCAGCACCTGAATAGCGGCGAGAAGCGCAAGTGTGAGCGGGTCGAACTTCCATTAAGGAACTAGCGCATTGTATTGGCTCAATGCCGCTGGCCGGGATGGAACCCGGCCCTCCAAAAAGCGGTGGGCTTTGGGTGTGCTTTATGGAAGGTCGAGTTCCAACTCGACCAGCGACCTTCGCAGCGTCACCGTTGTAGATACGTGGCATACAATCGCTAGCGTGAATGGGTTATATGCCGCTGGCCGGGATGGAACCCGGCCCTCCAAAGAACACTGCAAGCTTTGGATGTGCTTTATGGAAGGTCGAGTTCCATCTCGACCAGCGACCTGTCCAACGTCACCGTAGCAGATGCGTGGCACATAACGACCAACGCGCACAGGCTGGATGCCGCTGGCCGGGATGGAACCCGGCCCTCCAAAAACGGTAGGCTGTGAGCCTGTGTGTGTTTTAGAGCGCTGCTACCCAGGGTAGGTAACGACTACTCGATCACCGTCGATTAAAGCGCTCCACCAAATTCACCTGTTGCTGCGCTGTGCCGGACAGTTCGCGGCTTAGGTCGGCGCTGCGTTGTGCATCTTGCGCGGTGCTATCGGCCAAGCTGGCGATATTGGTGACGTTGCGGTTGATCTCTTCGGCGACACTGCTTTGTTCTTCAGCGGCGCTGGCGATCTGACCGGCCATGTCGTTGATGCGCTCTACGGCCAGACGGATGCCTTCCAGTGCGTCGTCTGCCTCTATTACTTGCTCAACGCCTCGGTCAGCTTGTTCGTTGCCTATCTTCATACTCTCTACGGTGCCTTCTGCGGCCCGTTGGAGGTTGGCAATCAGCCCGTGAATTTGCTCGGTGGACTCGGCGGTGCGGCTAGCAAGGGCACGTACTTCATCGGCTACTACGGCAAAGCCGCGGCCTTGCTCGCCAGCGCGGGCGGCCTCGATAGCTGCGTTCAGGGCGAGCAGATTGGTCTGATCCGCAATGCCTTTGATCACATCCACAACGGTACCGATCTCGCGTGCATCGCTGGCCAGTTTGTTGGCGACTGTGGTTGCTGAGTTAACCGCGCCAGACAGCGTTTCGATGGCTTCACGTGCCTTGGTGGCAACGCGTTTGCCGTGCATCACCAGCTCACTCGCTTCGCGGGTAGCGTCGGCCGTGTTTTGTACGTTACCTGAGACTTCTTGAGTGGCGGCGGCCATTTCGTTAATGGCGGTGGCAACCATGTCGGTTTCATTGCGCTGCTGTAACAATCCCGCGCTGCTTTGCCCAGCCAGTTGGCTGGCTTCGCCTGCTTGGCTCTTCAGTTGTTCGGCGCTGTCGGCCAAGCGGGTAAGGCAGGTTTGCAGGCGTGCTTGCTGGCTGTGCATGGCCATTTCGATCTGCCCAAGCGCACCCTTGTACGGTGTGTACATCTGCGCCAGGAGCGGGTCAGTGATGCTGCTGTCTGCGCCGCTAACAATGCGCGTTAAGCGCTGATCAAGCAGCGCTTTCAAAACGGCACCGGCCGGCAGGCCAAGAACCGCGCCCAGCGCTACGCCCGGTAATCCCAATGTGGCTCCGGCAGCAGCACCTATTGCCAACATCAAAGCGCTGGGCAGTACGTGCAGCACTAGCCCAGACCAATCTGTCTGAGTGGCTTTACCCCCTTTGTTCAGGCGCTGGTAAAGGGCCTCAGCGCGCTCGACCTGGCCCGCCGTGGTTTTTACCCGTACCGACTCATACCCCTGAATGTCACCGCGCTCGTAGATGGGCGTGACGAAAGCGTTGACCCAATAATGGTCGCCGTTCTTGCAGCGGTTTTTGATGATGCCCATCCAGGCATGGCCTTGTTTAAGGTCGCCCCACAGATGGCCAAATACTGCCGCAGGTGTATCTGGATGACGCACCATGTTGTGCGGGCTGCCGATTAGCTCTTCCCGGTTATAGCCGCTGACATCAACGAAAGCATCGTTACAGTAGGTGATGATGCCCTTGATATTGGTCGTGGAGATGAGACGCTGCTCTTTAGGAAAGCTGCGTTCGCGCTGGGTAACCGGTTGATTGTTGCGCATGGGGCATCCTTGATTGCTCTGGGTGGGAGTCATTCACCCATTCTGTTGTCTATGCTTGAGTATAACTGACGTACCGACGGCTCTGGATGGCTGGTTGCAGGCATCGTTAATCATCAGTACGGTAAAAACAGTGATGTAAACAGTTTAAATAACGGCAATAACCCTGAGAAAAGTACAGACGCTCAATTATTGCCGCATCCCTATTTCCGATAAATTTAATCTGGGATGATGTTTTATCCAGAATAAAGAATAAAGAGTAAAGCCAATCAAGTGCTGGCAAAAAGCCGGCCGAGAGGAGAATAGCTGAATGTCCGTAGCCAATAGCTTGAACACGCATTCTACGCTGGATGTCGACGGCAAGACCTACCAGTTCCATTCCCTGCGCAAAGCCGGTGAGCAGCTCAAGGGTATCGATAACTTACCCAAGTCGCTGAAGGTACTGCTGGAAAATTTGCTGCGTAACGAAGATGGCGTAACCGTTACCCAGGACGATATTCAGGCAATGGCCGACTGGCTTAAGGCGCGGCATTCTGACCGTGAAATTCAATATCGTCCAGCGCGCGTGCTGATGCAGGACTTTACCGGCGTGCCGGCGGTGGTCGATCTTGCCGCGATGCGCGACGCCATCGCGAGAGCAGGCGGTGATCCTCAGCAGATCAACCCGCTCTCACCGGTCGACTTGGTGATTGACCACTCAGTGATGGTGGATAACTTTGCGAGCGACGACGCCTTCGAAGATAACGTTGAAATGGAGATGCAGCGCAACGGCGAGCGTTATGCCTTTTTGCGTTGGGGCCAAACGGCCTTCGATAATTTCCGCGTAGTGCCACCGGGCACTGGTATTTGCCATCAGGTTAACCTCGAATATCTGGCGCAGAGCGTGTGGGCAGCGGAGGTGGATGGCAAGCTGTGGGCCTATCCAGACACGCTGGTGGGCACTGATTCACACACCACTATGGTCAATGGTTTGGGTGTGCTCGGTTGGGGTGTGGGCGGTATTGAAGCCGAGGCGGCAATGCTCGGTCAGCCAGTTTCTATGCTGATCCCTGAAGTGGTTGGCTTCAAGTTGACCGGTAAGTTGCCCGAGGGCATGACCGCTACCGACTTGGTACTGACGGTCACCCAGATGTTGCGCAAGCACGGTGTGGTCGGCAAGTTTGTTGAATTTTATGGTGATGGCCTGGCCGATCTGCCACTGGCAGACCGCGCGACTATTGCCAATATGGCACCGGAATATGGCGCTACCTGCGGTTTCTTCCCGGTAGATGAAATTACCCTGGGCTACATGCGCCTTACCGGTCGCCCGGATGAGGTGGTAGCGCGCGTAGAGGCTTACAGCAAGGCGCAGGGTTTGTGGCGCGAGCCGGGTGATGAGCCGGCGTTTACCGATAGCTTGCATCTGGATATGGCTGAGGTGGTCGCGAGCCTAGCGGGTCCAAAACGCCCGCAAGATCGTGTTGCTCTGCCAGATATTCCCAAAGCTTTTGATGATTTGCTGGCTTTGCAAATCGTGCCGGAGGATCAAGAAGAAGCACGTTTGGAAGGAGAGGGCGGCGGTGGTACTGCCGTGGGCGCGCAGAATGCGCAGGCGAGTATCACGGTCGATGGCAAAGAGCATGTGATGAGCCACGGCGCGGTCGTGATCGCGGCCATCACCTCCTGCACCAATACGTCGAATCCCAGCGTGATGATGGCTGCGGGCTTGGTAGCCAAGAAGGCGATTGAACGTGGCTTGATGCGCAAGCCTTGGGTTAAAACGTCTCTGGCTCCGGGTTCCAAAGTGGTCACTGATTATCTCGACAAGGCAGGCCTGACGAATTATCTGGATCAGCTCGGGTTTAACTTGGTCGGCTATGGTTGCACCACGTGCATCGGCAACTCTGGCCCGTTGCCGGATGATGTTGCCCATGCGGTGAGCGAGAACGATCTGGTGGTATCGGCGGTGCTCTCAGGTAATCGCAACTTTGAAGGCCGCGTGCATCCCCAAGTCAAAGCCAACTGGTTGGCGTCGCCACCGTTGGTGGTTGCTTACGCGCTGGCGGGCAACACACGGCTTAATCTGGCGGAAGAGCCGCTGGGTCTGGATGCCGACAATAAACCGGTATTCCTCAAGGATGTGTGGCCGAGCAACGCTGAGATTGCCGAAGCGGTAGCCCTGGTTGAAGACGGTATGTTTCGTACTCGCTACGCAGATGTATTCAGCGGCGACGAGCATTGGCAGTCTATTCAAATCAACGAAGGCAAGACTTACGCTTGGCAGGAGGATTCAACTTACGTGAAGAATCCACCTTACTTTGATGATATTGATCAGCCGATCAAGCCGCTGGAGGATGTCAATCAGGCGCGCGTACTGGCGGTATTTGGTGACTCCATCACCACTGACCACATCTCGCCCGCAGGTAACATCAAGGCCAGCTCACCGGCTGGCGAGTATCTGCAAAGCCTGGGCGTCAAGCCGGAAGACTTTAACTCCTATGGCTCGCGTCGCGGAAACCACGAAGTGATGATGCGCGGCACCTTCGCCAATATCCGTATTCGTAACCGCATGCTCGGTGGCGAAGAGGGCGGTGAGACCATTCATACGCCTAGCGGCGAACGTATGTCGATTTACGATGCTGCCATGCGCTATCAGCAAGAAGCCACTCCCTTGGTGGTGTTGGCGGGCAAAGAATACGGCACGGGTTCTAGCCGGGACTGGGCAGCCAAAGGCACTATTTTGCTGGGTGTTAAAGCGGTAATTGCCGAGAGTTTTGAGCGTATTCACCGCTCCAACTTGGTCGGCATGGGCGTGTTGCCACTGCAGTTCAAAGAAGGGCAGAGCCTGGTCAACCTGGGGCTGGACGGCCATGAGGTGATCGATATTCAAGGCATCGATGACAATCTCCAGCCTGGCCAGACACTCAAGGTTACAGCGCTGACTAGCAGGGGCGATAAGGTCAACTTTGAGGTGCTTTGCCGGATTGATACCCGCAATGAAATTGACTATTTCAAGGCCGGCGGGATTTTGCACTACGTACTGCGTGATCTAATTGGTTCTTAACCGTTAATTTAAGTTGGATCCCGTAAGGTAAGGCCACCTCTCTGAATTGGTGGCTTCATCTAAGCCCCGCTCATCGAGTGGGGCTTTTTTATGCGCATTATTTATTGAGCCTTCTTGATGGGTAGGAAGTGCCACATTCGTTTGCGTTAGAGCTGACATAAGCTAGGGGCCGACATTAAGTACTGCGTATATCTAGTTGAACCGCCCCGGGTTTCGCGGAGGCTTCAACTCCTGAGAAGATGAAGCCATGAACAAGATAAACAAGTTTTCCCCTGAAGTCCGTGAACGAGCCGTGCGGATGGTGCAAGAGCATCGCGGCGACTATCCCTCGCTGTGGTCGGCGGTCGAGTCGATTGCACCCAAGATCGGCTGCGTACCCCAAACGTTGCTGGAATGGGTCAAG
>DRHT01000060.1 GCA_011053055.1 Halopseudomonas sabulinigri
AGCGCGGCAGACGTTCGAACACCTTGCTGCTGTCGCCGTAACCCAAATTGATCAACATGTTCGACTTCCACTGGCTGTCATTGAAAAAAGCCTGATCCAATGCCTTGGTGTCGAATCCGGACATAGGGCCGGTATCCAGGCCCAGGCTACGGGCGGCCATGATCAGATAAGCCGCTTGCATGGAGCTGTTGCGGAAGGCTGTTTCCTGGATAAGCTCCGGGCTGCCGGTAAACCAACTGCGAGCGTCGCCATGCGGGAAGAGCTCTGGCAGCGCGTCATAGAAGCGGTTATCGAAGGCGACAATCGCGGTGACCGGCGCGTTCATGGTTTTTTCCAGATTACCGGATGATAGGCAGGGTTTGAGCAGCTCTTTACCCTGACGCGTGCGCACAAAAACGAAGCGCGCAGGGCTGCAATTAGCTGAGGTTGGCCCCATTTTGACGAGATTGTAGAGCTGCTCCAACAGGCTGTCCGGTACCGGCTTGTCCAGCCAACCATTGTGGCTGCGAGCTTCGGTGAAGAGTTGCGCAAGGGCGCTTTGGTCCAGTGATTCGTGCATGGTGCCCTCGCTTAGGCGAATGTCTTGGTGGTGTGCGTAACGCGGGTGATGAAGTCATCCAGCGTTGCATTGATGGTCTCCGCGCAGGTGATGCTGGAAGCATGCCCGCCGTAATCAAAAACCCTGAGTTGTGCATTGGGCAGCGCTTGCTGAAGTGTTTGTGAGCAAGTCCAGGGCACCAGCATGTCATCGCGGTTGGCAATCAGTAGGGTCGGTTGCTCGATACCCCACAGCGCCTGGCCTGGATTGAAACTCAGTAGGGCATTTATGCGTCGTAAGAGGTTGTCTACCGGCGGAAAGCCAGCAACCTGCTTGCTTTCTTCTACCCGTAATTGCTCGATATGCTCGGCGATCCAGGTAGGTGGATAAAGAAACAGGGCTTGGGCTTCAACGTAGGCAGCCGTACCCGAGCCGGCCAAGATTTTTTTGCGCACTGAGAAGCAGCGGGCCGTATGTGGGCTAGCATTCGCCCAGGCATTCATCAGCGTCAGGCTCAAAAGCCCCGGCGCTGTCTGCAATGCCATTTCCAGTCCCACCAAGCCACCCAATGCGTGACCCACTAAGTGGTACTCACCGATATCATGGGCGGCCAACAAACTGATCAGTTCCCTAGCCATGGCGCCGATACTGTAGTCCTCCGGCAGCGCAGCCGGACTCTGCCCTGTACCGAGCTGATCGTAAAGAACGATACGGTAGTCCTTACCTAGTTCGCTCAGTTGCGGGGCCCAGAAATGGGCGGCTCCACCAAGCCCCGAGCTGAATACCAGCGTCGGGGCGGCGGCGTCCTGCCGACCATGAAACTCGATGTGCATAGCGTTGCTCACCGCGTTAACCGACATGCGCGATGCTGGCGATTTCGATCAGCGCGTCCGGCTTTACCAGGCCGCACTGGATGCAGTAGCGTGCAGGCTTCTCGCCTGGAAAGTATTCGGCGTAGACCAGGTTAACGGCGTCATAGTCGCTCCAGTCGCGCACCATGATCATGTTGAAAGTTACGTCATCCATGGTGCCGCCAGCTTCTTCGACTACCCCTTTGATGGTTTCCAGTACATGGCGGGTCTGCGCTTCGGCATCACCCACATGCACCACGTTGTTGTCCTTGTCGAAGGGCAGGGTGCCGGACACATAGAGAATGCCGTCAGCCATGGAACCTGGAACGTAAGGTGCCAGAGGTTTGCCGGTGCCGGCAGGGAGTACGGTTTGTTTGCTCATGCGGTTGTTCCTTGGGTCTGAGTAGAGGCGGCGAGGGTGGTGCAGAAATCATCTACAGTGCTGACCCAGCCAAAAAAGGTTTCGATGTTGTAGAGCGAGGCTTTCTGCACGTAATCGGGGCCGGCCTGATGCGTAGCATCCGCCAGCACGACGCCGAAGTACTCCAGAAAAAAGCCATCGCGCAGGGTGGATTCCACGCAAACGTTGGTGGCGATGCCAGTGAACACCAGATTACGAATTCCACGGCTGCGGAGCAGACTATCGAACGCGGTATTGAAGAAGCCGCTGTAGCGTGGCTTGGGTACCACGAGGTCGCCGGGCTGTGGTGCAAGCTCATCGACCAGATCGTAATCCCAAGTGCCTTTCGCCAGCAGCGTACCCATCAGTTCAGGGTTTTTGCGCATGGTTTTCATGGCGTTGGACTTGTGCCAGTTGGGCGATCCGGGGCCGCCTGCTTCTGCGTACTCTGGGTCCCAGCCGTTCTGGAAGAAAATCACCTGCACGCCGGCGGCGCGCGCCGCCTTGATGGCCTTGGCGATGGACTCGATGACCGGGCCAGTACTGGAAATATCAAAGCCTGCCAAGTCGAGATAGCCGCCCTTGGTAGAGTAGGCGTTTTGCATATCGACGACGATCAGTGCGCTGTCGTTGGCGTTGATGGCCAGCGATTCCGGGCGCGCCGGCAGAATCATGCTGTTGTCGTGGCTGTGATTAGGGGCGTAACCCACCACCGTATTGCTCAAGCTACTCATCAAGCACTCTCCAACATATCGGTGACGTGCTTGCGGCTCTTCATCAGCGGCTGAATTTTCTGGCCGAAGTTTTCGATACCTTCTACAAAGTCATCAAAGGTCAGCATTACACCGCTGGTTGCCGGCACTTCTGCAATTTCATCGAGCATTTTGGCGACGTTCTCGAATGAACCCACCAACGTACCCATGTTGATATTGACCGCTGAGGTTGGGTCGGCCATCTGGCGAATGTTGGTGTCGCCCTTGGACTTGGTATCGGCTGCGCCTTGCTGGCCCAACCAGGCCACGGCTTCTTCATCCACGCCATCTTTATAAGACTCCCAGCGTGCGCGGGCGGCTTCATCGGTCTCGTCGGCGATAACCATAAAGAGCGCAACCGAGGTCACATCGCGGCCGCTGTCGGCGATAGCGGTTTCCAGACGCTCTACGGTAGGTGCGAAGGCTTTCGGTGTGTTTACGCCCTTGCCAAAGCAGAAGTTGTAGTCAGCAAATTTGGCGGTGAACGCCATGCCTGCTTCGCTCTGGCCGGCGCAGATGATCTTCATATCGGCTTGAGGTTTGGGGCTTACGCGGCAGTCTTCCATCTGGAAGTGCTCACCCTTGAAATCGCTGGTGCCCGTGCTCCAGAGGTCACGCAGTACGGTGGCGTACTCGCTGAGGTAGTCATACCGGTTGGCGAAGAACTCATCGCCGGGCCACAACCCCATTTGCGAATACTCGGGCTTCTGCCAGCCGGTCACCAGATTGACGCCAAAACGGCCATTGGAGATGGAATCGATAGTGGATGCCATGCGCGCCACTATCGCGGGCGGAATGGTGAGAGTGGCCGCAGTAGCGAACAGCTGAATACGCTCGGTCACCGCTGCCAGACCCGCCATCAGCGTAAAGGATTCCAGGTTGTGCTCCCAGAACTCGGTCTCACCACCGAAGCCGCGCAACTTGATCATCGACAGAGCGAACTCGAATCCGTAATGCTCTGCGCGCTGCACAATGGTCTTGTTTAGCTCAAAGGTTGGCATGTACTGCGGGGCGTTCTTGGAGATCAGCCAACCGTTATTGCCGATAGGGATGAAGATGCCTACATTCATTGTTCTGCCCTCAGGGTCTGATAATTGATGTGCCTTGGCAGCTACAGTGTTGCGCTGCCTTTGGCTGTGCGAAGACAAAAGCATCAAGCGTGCCATGTTAATGTTTTTCTTTTTTATCAATCAGTTACTGAATTTCAGGATGTTAGTGCAGACCAGATAGTCTGAATTAGAGCACTTGGTTTGTGCGTCTCGGTCCGAATTGGGGCATGAATCAAGCGCTTGAGTTGCAGGTGGCACAAGAGGGTAGAATGCGGACAACCAAGGGATGAGGCGTAAACCAGAGTGAGTAAACAGATACAGCGTCCGGGTGTGCCCGCCAAGAAGCCAAAGGCCCGTACCCGAGTGCCGAGCGAGGCGACACTGAATCGGCGCAAACGCCTGATGGAAAGCAAACGCGGCGCCATTATGGAGGCTGCGCTGGATGTCTTTTCGCGCTATGGCCTGCACGGCACCAGCCTTGATCAAGTGGCCAGCCAAGCCGATGTATCGAAGACCAACCTGCTGTACTACTTCGCCTCGAAAGAGGAGCTATATATAAATGTGCTGCGCCAACTGATGGACGTATGGCTGCGGCCGTTGCAAGCGTTCACGGTCGATCAGGACCCGGTGGAAGCCATTGGCGACTATCTGCAGGTGAAACTGGAGCTGTCGCGCGATAACCCTGCCGAGTCACGATTGTTCTGCCTTGAGGTTATTCAGGGCGCGCCGCTGTTGCTGGAGGAGTTACGCTCTTCGTTACGTGAGATTGTTGAATCCAAGGTGTCGGTGATCAATGCCTGGATAGCCGCTGGCAAGTTGGCCCCTATTGAACCTCACCACCTTATTTTCTCGCTCTGGGCGACTACCCAGCATTACGCTGACTTCCGTGTGCAGGTCGAGGCGGTGGCTGGTCGCACGCTGGACGATCCGGCGTTCTTTGCCGAAACACTCGCCAACCTCAAACTGCTGGTGTTGCAGGGCATTTGTCCGCGTCCTTAATAGCGCTAACTTCCCACTTTAAACGGCAATAGTATTCCAGGCTGCCCAAGTCATCTTGGCTCGGACCACAAGACTCCACCTCGGCAAGACTATTGCCGCCCCGTTTTCGAGCCGCCCGCACAAACCGGGTGCTCTGAATCAGACCAAATGATCAAATCTAAGCAATTTAAAATACTCAACCCTCTGTTATTAAACAAAAAAGCGTTGTTGGCATAGTTGCTGCAATTGTTTTCCTCGTTCGGAAACGGTGGGCGATCAGCATCGCCTGCGGATTCTTCAGATCGGGCAGCTGGCTTAACCAGCGCCTGCGTTTCAGTCGGAGGATGCAATCGTATGACGCTTCAATATGTTCCCATCATCGATCTTGGCCCTTATTTCGGCGGAACAGCCGAGGGCAAGGCGGCAGTGGCCAAAGCGGTCAATCAGGCGTGCCGTGATATTGGCTTTCTGGTTATTACTCAACATCAGATCCCCGCCGAATTGATCGAACGAGTCAGCAAGCTGACTGGTAACTTCTTTGATCTCCCCATGGACGAAAAACGCAAGGCAAACAGGCCACGCCCAGACATGGTGCGCGGTTACAGTGCAGTGGCGGAAGAAAGCTTGTCGTATTCCATGGAAGAAGCAGCGCCGGGAGACTTGAAAGAATCCTTCTCAATCGGGCCATTGAATGTGCCCGATGAAGCTTATTACTCCGAGGCTCTGGCCGGTCCGCATTTCGCGCCGAACGTATGGCCCACCGCGCTTCCCGGATTTGATGCGGCTTATGCTGACTATTTCGAAGCCATAGGTGATCTGGCCCGCAGCCTGATGCGAATCTTCGCGCTGGCGCTGGAACTGCCGGAAACTTTCTTCGATGACAAGATCGACAAGCACATCAGCATGTTCCGCAGCTTGCGTTATCCGCACCTAAAAGACGGCATCGAAGAGGGCCAGCTACGTGCCGGTGCTCATACTGATTACGGCAGCCTGACCATCGTTAAACCCGACGGCGCGCTGGGTGGCCTGCAGGTCTGCAACCGGGAAGGCGAATGGGTGGATGTGCCCTACGTTGAAGACGGTTTTGTGGTCAATATTGGTGACTTGATGATGCAGTGGACCAATGATCAATGGATCTCGACGCTGCACCGCGTAGTTAACCCGCCGGATGATGTGGCCGGTGATCAGCAGCGTCAGTCTTTGGTGTTTTTCCATCAGCCGAATTACGACGTGATGGTGGAATGCTTGCCCAGCTGCCTGCCAGCCGGCGAACAACCACGCTACTCAGCAGTCACCTCGGGTGACCACCTGCAGTCGAAATTCGTACGCCAAACAACGTTTGGCGGCAGCAAGGTGGCCTGACATGAGCAAACTTTCCTATGTAAACGTGTTCGCCCGCGATATCGAAGCATTGAGCGGTTTCTATCAGCGTGTGTTCGGTTTCCCAGAAGTAGAGGCGATACGGTCGCCGATCTTCCGTGGGCTGGACGCCGGAACTTGTTGCATTGGCTTTAACGCGCCAGATGCCTATGACCTGCTGCACCTAGCCGAGTATGCCGACACCAGCGGCTGCAAGTTTCTGCTGAACATCGATGTCGACAATCCCGAAGATGTAGATCGCATGGTGCCGGTTGCCTGCGAAGCCGGCGCCACACTAATCAAGCCACCCTATACCACCTACTACAACTGGTATCAGGCCGTTCTGCTCGATCCGGAAGGCAATGTATTTCGCATCAATCACATGCTTTAAACACGGCTTTACCTCCCACGACCTATCGCAAGAAGGATTTTGATAATGAAGAAACTGCTTACGGGCACCCTATGTGCTCTAGCTACGTGCGGCCTGATGAACTCCGCTTCGGCGGAAGAAGCTGGCTTCACTCTAAAAGGCCCGGCGAAGATCGCTATGCTGTATATCAGCCCGCGCAACGATGGCGGCTGGACCCAGGCGTTCGACGAGGCGCGTCAGCGCCTGGAAACCGATATTGATCAGAAAATTCAGTACGTAGAAAGCGTGCCGGAAACGGCGTCGGCGATTAAGCCAACGGTTGAGCGTTTAATTCAGCGTGGCTCCAACATCATCATCGGTACCGCATTTGGCTACTCCGACACTTTCAAGGAACTGGCCGACAAGTACCCGGATGTGGCCTTCCTTAACGGTTCCGGCACGACCAACTCGGATAACCTGGAATCCTTCTACGGTCGCACCTACGAAAGCCAATATCTGTGTGGCATGGCAGCAGGCGCAGCGTCGCCCACTGGCAAGCTTGGATTTGTCGCGGCTAACCCCTTCGGTCAGGTCAACTGGACCGTTAACGCTTTCGCCATGGGCGCCCAGGAAATCAACCCTGACGCTACCGTCACCGTGATCTACACCGGCGCCTGGAACGATCCGGTCAAGGAACGTGCGGCAGCTACCGCGCTGATTGATCAGGGGGCCGATGTGATCGGTCAGCACGTTGATAGCCCCACTCCGCAGATCGTTGCGCAAGAGCGTGGTGTTCACGGTACAGGCCACCACCGCGATATGAGTGAGTTTGCTCCTGAGGCCACCGTTTGCTCATCAGTCTGGGTGTGGGATCGCTTTCTCGGCCCTGAGCTGAAGAAAATCATGGCGGGTAACTGGACTCCTGCTGAGCACGGCGCGCTCTTGTCAATGGAGCAGGGCGGTACTGATGTTTCCTGCTGTGGCGAGGCCGTCAGCGAAGAAAACAAAGCCAAGATCATGGCTGCCCGCGATGAACTGCTCAAGGGTGAGAAGCTGATCTACGCCGGCCCCATTTCAGACCGTGACGGCAACGTCAAGGCAGCAGAAGGCGAGAGCCTGGACGATGGCCAGCTGTGGTCGATGGACTGGTTCGTCAAGGGAGTGGTTACCCAGCAATGAGTCATACGAACGCGATCCAACTCGACGCCGTCAGCAAATCCTTTGACGGTTTCAAGGCTCTTTCCGAGGCGACCTTTACTGCCCGCTGGGGCGAAGTACATGCCCTGTTGGGCGAGAATGGCGCAGGCAAGTCGTCTTTGATGAACATTGCCGCTGGCCTGTACGCACCGGAGACCGGATCGCTGTTCATTGACGACAACCTGGTACGCCTTAAAGGCCCACTGGATGCAGCAAACCAGGGTATCGGTATGGTGCATCAGCATTTCAAGCTGGTTAAGCCTTTCAGTGTTGTTGAAAACATACTGCTCGGCCTGCGCAATCAGCAGGCTGGCAGCTACCGTAAACGTTTGCAGCAGACCGCTGAGGAGATCAAAGCCACGGCGGCCAAACTGGGATTCAGTATTGATCCCTTTACACGGGTTGATCAGTTGTCGGTTGCCGAACAGCAGCGCGTTGAGATTCTCAAGGTGCTGCTGGCCGGTGCCCGCATTCTGATTCTGGATGAACCTACTGCGGTATTGACTGATGCGGAAGCAGAAAACCTGCTGACCACAGTCCAGAATTTTGCTCATCAGGAAGGCGCTGCCGTCATCCTGGTGACACACAAGATGAACGACGTAATGCGCTACGCCGATCAGGTGACAGTCATGCGTGGTGGTCGCACGGTCGCCAGCCTCAAACCCCAGTCAGTATCGGTGGGTGAGCTGGTAAAACTGACTGTAGGTGACGCACCAACTCCGCCGCAGATCCCCGCCAGCCGTGCGGCCGGTGAGGTGAAGCTGGAGGTCAAGAATCTGTGCTCCAGCGACCCTAACTCCCCTGTACTGCGCGGGGTGAATTTGAGCTTAAGGGCCGGTGAAATTTACGGCATCGCCGGCGTGGGTGGTAATGGTCAAAGTGAACTGGCTGGGGCGCTCATGGGCTTACCTGAACCGGTGACCGGGACGATGCAGTTGGTCGGCGAGGGCGATCTGCGTGAGCTGAGTGCCGCGCGGCGCCGTGAACTCGGCATCGCCAGCATCCCGGCTGATCGATATTCAGCTGCGCTCGCCGCGCCACTGTCGATCAGCGACAACTTTGCCATGGGCGAAATTCACAGCGGTCGCTACGGGCCATTCTGGTTCCTGCGGCGTGGCCGTATTGAAGCCGACACTGCCGCAGCAGTCAGCGAGTTTGACGTGCAGGGCGTGCGCTCGCTGCAACAGAAAGCCGCGCTGCTGTCCGGCGGTAACGCACAGAAATTGGTGATCGCCCGGGAGTTCAACCGTACGCCGCAACTGGTGATCGTACACAGCCCCAGCCGTGGGCTGGATGTGCGCGCCACGCTGGCGGTGCATGAGCGTTTGCGCAGCGCGCGGGATGCGGGTGCTGGGGTGTTGCTGATCAGTGAAGACCTGGATGAAGTAATGGCGCTGGCAGATCGCATTGGCGTGATGTCGGCGGGACGTATTATTGGCGAGTTTGCCCAGCCGGCGGATCGTCAGGCGATAGGGCAAGCCATGGTGAACCATGTTTGATGCGACGAATTTTCAACCTTTGCTGGCGCGGCGTTACACGCTGGAAGTACGTCAGCAGATGGCGTGGTATTGGCAAGCAGTCGTCATTGCCCTGGCGCTGCTGGTGGGCCTGCTGATTTCAGCTGTGATTCTAATAGCCGCCGGCGTACCTGCTGGAGAGTTGCTCAACGAGTTTGTGATTCTCACGTTGTTTGATACCCAAAGCTTAAGGGCAGTGTTGTTTCAGGCAGCCCCCTTGATCATGGTAGGTCTGGCGGGGTGTCTGGCCTTTCGGGCACGCTTCTGGAATCTGGGTCTTGAGGGGCAGATGATCTGGGGCGCAATCGGTGCAACGGCTATCTCGCTGTTCGAGATAGGACCGCCGTCGCTGCGCCTGCCGCTGATGATGCTCTGCGCAGTGATCTGCGGACTGCTTTGGGCGCTCGCGCCTGCGCTGCTCAAGTTGCATCTCAAGGTGAATGAAATCATCTCCACCCTGATGCTTAACTATATAGCGCTGAACTTCTTGCTGCACTTGGTCTACGGCAGCTGGAAAGACCCACGCGATAATTTTCCCTATTCACCGCAGTACCGCGCTTTCGAGCGTCTGCCGGAGCTGTTCGATGGCCTGAGCATGGCGGTTGTATTGGCATTGCTGGTAGCGCTCTTTGTGCTCTGGTTTACCGGTGTTTCGCGTGCGGGCCTCTACCTGCGGTTTGTTGATAACAGCCCGGGCGTAGCGCGTGCGGTCGGTGTACCGGTCAATCGGGTGATCCTGGGTACCGTATTACTGTCGGGCGCTTTGGCGGGCCTGGCCGGATTTATGGTGACGGCGGGGCAGGAGGGACGTTTGACCCATTCGTTTTACTCGGGTTACGGCTTCTCCGGCATTCTCATCGCTTTTCTGGCACGTAATCAGCCAATCGCCGCCACCGTTGTCGCATTGCTGGTCGCGACCCTGTTCGTGGCCGGTCGCAGCTTACAGGTGTTCTATCAAATTCCGTTCTCCATGGTGCAGTTGATACAGGCGATCTTGGTTATTTGCGTGGCCTCGTCGGAGTTCTTCATTCGTCACCGTATTCGCCGTATACAGGGAGGGCAGGGCTGATGAATATCATTGCAAGCTGGATCGGTAACATTCCTGACTTTGCCGTGCCTTTTGCTCTGGCTGCTTTAGGATTAATCATCATCGAGCGAACCGGGGTACTGGCGCTGGGTGCTGAGGGCTTGATGCTGGTCGGTGCCATGTCGGGCATAGGGGCATCGCTGATGACCGATGGCTCCACCGCGTGGGCTTTGATCATGGCGATGGGCGCAGCGGCCGTGGTGTCACAACTGTTTGCACTGATGGTCTTGGTGATGCGCATTAACCAGGTGATTGCCGGCTTAGCACTGGTGTTTTTCTGTCAGGGGTTGACCGGGCTGCTGGGCACCTTGATGGACTGGACCAGCAAACCGGTAGCCGGACTACAGGCGCAGCCGCTCTGGCCGTTCTCGGAGCTACCTGTGGTAGGTAAGCTCTTTATCCAGAACCCCGTAGTGTATCTGACGCCCGTCATCTTTTTGCTGGTCGTGCTGGTGCTCAATCGCACCGTGCTGGGTCTGCGCATGCGCGCCGTGGGAGAAAACCCGCAAGCCGCGGATGCTGCCGGCATTCCTGTTCTAGCCTACCGCTGTGCCGCGATAGCCGCAGGCTCAGCGCTAATTGGTCTGGCGGGTGCTTACATCTCGGTATTGAGCACCAAAATGTGGATTGCCGACATGGTCGGCGGACGCGGTTGGATCGCCGTCGCACTGGTGATATTTGCTCGCTGGTCGCCGTGGAAGGCCCTGGCTGGTGCGGTGCTGTTTGGCTGTATCGAAGCGCTCATTCCCCAAATGGCGGCTTCGGGTATTCGTCTGCCGCAGTACTTCGTCTTTATGACCCCTTACGCGGTCACCCTCGGGGTGATGATCTGGGTAGCTATTGTTAGTCGTGACAACAGCAGTCAGCCCGGCGCACTCGGAGAACCCTTTATTCGCGAGGAGCGCCGTTGATTCGGTGCTCGCGCTTCAATAACTGAAAACAGGAAATGTGCATGCAAGGTGTAGCTTTGATTACGGGAGCAACCTCCGGTTTCGGCGCGGCTAGCGCCCGCCATTTGGCCGCTCAGGGTTGGTCGCTGATTATTTGTGGCCGCCGTCAGGAGCGCCTCGATGCGCTGGCGGCGGAGTTGTCGCCCGGCACTGCGGTGCTGCCGCTGCAGCTGGATGTACGCGACGCGCTGGCAGTAAAGAGAGCGATTGACGAGCTGCCGGCGGCTTTTGCCGACATTCAGTTGCTGGTTAATAACGCCGGTTTGGCGCTGGCACCGGGTCCGGCTCAGCAGGTTGAGCTGAGCGACTGGCATACCATGATCGACACCAATATCACCGGTTTGGTGAATGTCACTCATGCGGTATTGCCACGGCTGATTGCCTGGGGCGCGGGGGCAAGCGTGATCAATATTGGCTCAACCGCATCGGGAAATCCTTATCCCGGTAG
Organism: Halopseudomonas sabulinigri; assembly: GCA_011053055.1. Classification (GTDB taxonomy): domain Bacteria; phylum Pseudomonadota; class Gammaproteobacteria; order Pseudomonadales; family Pseudomonadaceae; genus Halopseudomonas; species Halopseudomonas sabulinigri_A. The sequence continues at coordinate 11,476 of DRHT01000060.1, forward strand.
CCATGTGTATGGCGCCAGTAAGGCTTTCGTACAGCAGTTTTCATTTAACTTGCGCTGTGACCTGCAAGGTACCGGCGTGAGAGTCACTGACCTGTCGCCGGGTATCGCTGAAACCGAATTCAGTCTGGTGCGTAACTCGGGAAACGAGAGCGCCGCCGATGCGGTATATCGCGACACAGTACCGCTATCCGCCGACGACGTGGCAGAGCAGGTGGCCTATATTGCAGCCTTACCTGCACACATGAATATCAACCGCTTGGAAATCGTGCCGGTGCGTCAGGCCTGGGGGCCTTACGCGATTCACCGCGACGTCGTTGAACAAGAGCAGCCAGCATAAAGAGGTAAATAGCAGACAATAAAAAACCCGGTTAAACCGGGTTTTTTAATTTGGCGAGGTGCTTAATCCTTCAGCACAGCAGCCATCGCATTCGCTACGGCATCAATGTTGCCGGTATTCAGCGCGGCGACACAGATTCGCCCACTGCCTACTGCGTAAATACCAAACTCGTCAGCCAAACGCGCTACCTGCTGCTTGGTTAAGCCAGAGTAAGAGAACATGCCGCGCTGGCGTTGGATAAAGTCGACATCGGTTGTCACGCCGGCAGCTTGTAATTTCTCAACCAGCGAGCTGCGCATGGCGCGAATGCGGTCGCGCATTTCGGCCAGCTCGTCTTCCCATACTTGATATAACTCAGGCGAGTTAAGTACAGCGGCGACTACCTTGGCACCATGAGTCGGTGGGTTGGAGTAGTTGGTACGAATAACGCGCTTGAGCTGCGACAGCACGGGGGCCGTTTCGGCTTGGTTTGCGGTGACGATGGTCAGCGCGCCAACACGCTCGCCATACAACGAGAACGATTTGGAGAAAGAGCTGGCGATCAGGAACGGCAGTCCCGACTCGGCAAACAAACGCACGGCAAAGGCGTCGTCTTCCAGATTCTCCCCAAAACCCTGATAGGCGATATCCAAAAAAGGAACGTGCTTGCGACGGGTAACAACGTCAATCACCTTGGCCCAGTCAGCCAGACCTAGATCAACACCGGTCGGGTTGTGGCAGCAGGCATGCAGAACAACCACTGTGCCTTCAGGTAGTGCTTCCAGACCGGCCAGCATGCCATTCAGATCCAAGCCATGGGTGGCAGGATCGTAGTAGGGGTATTCGACAACCTCGTAACCCGCCGCTTCAAACAACGAACGGTGGTTTTCCCAGCTGGGATTGCTGATCGCTACCACACGCTTCTCAGCCTGGCGGTAGAGGAAGTCAGCGCCCAGCTTGAGCGCGCCTGTGCCGCCAAGCGCTTGCGCAGTAATCAGGCGACCGGATTCAAGCAGTGCCGAGTCTGTCCCAAACAACAGTTTCTGTACCGCCAGATCATAGGGAGCGAGGCCGTCGATCGGCAGGTAAGCGCGAGCGGCGTGCTCGGCTACGCGGGCTTCTTCAGCCGCCTGCACGGCGCGCAGCAGCGGCACCTTGCCATCCTCGTTGCAGTAAACCCCGACACCAAGATTAACTTTGTCGGAACGGTTATCAGCGCCAAAGGCTTCGTTCAAACCAAGGATGGGGTCACGCGGGGCCAGTTCAACCGGGGAAAACACACTCATGATATGGGCAGACTCGATACAAGTGAATGGAGGGTGTCGGGCTATGCCTTCCGCAGGTCATTGAAAATGATCTACGTTGCCAATACTGCGTTAAAAATCGCGTCACAATGCTCATTTACACTAGATAAACGTGGCTCGTTCGGCAATTTTGCCTTGTCTTGGCTGTCTCGCCTGCGTTTTTCAGAAGCTTGCGAGCGGCCGTTCATTATAGAGAAGTGATTAGAGAACTCCAATCGGGTTTGCCGGCTGCGTATGAGTAAGACGCTGAGTTAACGCTATCGCAGGCGGATAGGCCAGCTTGTGCGGTATGATGGGGGTTTGTCGCAGAACTACGGAGCACGTCCGTCGATGACTGAATTCAAGCTGCAAACCCGATTCGAGCCGGCTGGTGATCAACCCACCGCCATCAAGCAATTGGTGGAAGGGTTGGAAGCGGGCCTGTCACATCAGACGCTACTCGGGGTAACTGGCTCGGGGAAAACCTTCACCATTGCCAATGTGATTCAGCAGGTGCAACGCCCGGCAATTATCATGGCGCCCAACAAGACGTTGGCAGCTCAGCTGTACGGCGAGTTTCGCGAGTTCTTCCCGCACAACTCGGTTGAGTATTTTGTTTCCTACTACGACTACTATCAGCCCGAAGCCTATGTGCCATCGTCTGATACGTACATCGAGAAAGATGCCTCGATCAATGACCATATCGAGCAAATGCGTCTTTCCGCGACCAAGGCTCTGCTAGAGCGGCCTGACGCTATTATTGTGGCGACAGTCTCAGCAATTTACGGCCTGGGTGATCCCAAATCCTATCTGCGCATGGTCCTGCATGTGGATCGTGGCGATCATTTGGATCAGCGCACCTTGCTACGCCGTCTAGCCGAGCTGCAGTACACCCGCAATGACACCGAGCTGGCACGCGCCAATTATCGGGTGCGCGGCGATGTGATTGATGTATTCCCGGCGGAATCCGACCTGGAAGCAATCCGCATCGAGTTGTTTGATGACACCGTGGAAAATATCAGCTTTTTCGATCCACTGACTGGTGAGGTTTTACGTAAGGTTCCGCGTGTAACTGTCTATCCTAAAAGCCATTATGTAACTCCTCGCGAGACTTTGCTTGAAGCGGTCGAGAAGATTAAAGTTGAGCTTGGCGAGCGATTGGAAGTGCTCAAGTCTGAGAACAAGCTGGTTGAGTTACAGCGTCTGGAGCAACGCACGCGCTTTGATCTGGAGATGATCATGGAGCTTGGCTACTGCAATGGCATCGAAAACTATTCACGCTACTTGTCAGGCAGAGAGCAGGGCGGAGCGCCGCCGACCCTGTTTGATTACTTGCCACAGAATGCCTTGCTGATCATCGATGAGTCGCACGTATCGGTGCCGCAGGTTGGCGCCATGTACAAAGGCGACCGTTCGCGCAAAGAAACCCTGGTTAATTACGGCTTCCGCCTGCCATCGGCACTGGACAACCGTCCGATGCGCTTCGATGAATGGGAGGCGATATCGCCGCAAGCCATTTTCGTATCGGCCACCCCTGGCGCCTATGAAGCGGAGCATTCCGGGCGCGTAGTGGAGCAGGTTGTGCGCCCAACAGGCCTGGTTGATCCGCTGATTGAGGTTCGGCCAGCAACGACTCAAGTGGATGACCTGCTATCGGAGATCAGTTTGCGGGTTGAGCAGGGCGACAGAGTGCTGGTCACCACACTGACCAAACGCATGTCGGAAGACCTGACGGATTATCTTGCTGATCACGGCGTGAGGGTGCGTTACCTGCACTCCGATATTGATACGGTGGAGCGCGTCGAGATCATTCGTGATCTACGAATCGGCACGTTTGACGTGTTAGTCGGCATTAACTTGTTGCGAGAAGGGCTTGATATGCCTGAGGTTTCACTGGTCGCTATTCTGGATGCAGACAAGGAAGGCTTCCTGCGCTCAGAGCGTTCACTAATCCAGACCATTGGCCGGGCAGCACGTAATATCAACGGCAAAGCTATTCTTTACGCTGACCGCATTACCGGCTCAATGGAACGTGCCATGGGCGAAACGGACCGCCGCCGTGAGAAGCAGATAGCATTTAATAAAGAGCACGGAATCACCCCAAGAAGCGTGACCAAAAGCGTGGCCGATATTCTGGAAGGTGCTGTCGTGCCCGGCAGCCGTTCCAATCGCCGCAAAAAATTGAAGGCCGCTGAAGACGCTGCAGAATACAAAGCCAATGAGCTGCGCACTCCGGCAGAAGTCGGCAAGCGCATCAAGCAGCTTGAAGAGAAGATGTATCAATTCGCTCGAGATCTTGAGTTTGAGTCTGCGGGTAAACTACGCGATGAAATCCAGCAGCTGAGGGATCATCTCGTCAGGCTGGGCTAATCACCCTGCTGATCGCTGCTGCTGGTAGTCAAAGCAGCAAAACGACCACTTGATTATTTATTGTACAAAGACAGGTTTAATCGTACTTTTCAGTTACTTATGCTTGACAAGGATCAGGTGGCTGCGTAAAGTTCGCGGCCATTGCAGGCACGTAGCTCAGTTGGTTAGAGCACCACCTTGACATGGTGGGGGTCGTTGGTTCGAATCCAATCGTGCCTACCAGATGTAACCCGCACTGCACGGGTATAAGAGGGCGACTCCGAAAGGGTCGCCCTTTTTTTTGCAAAAAAATTTCAATACTTTTGCGAAACGACCCCCGGCTACAGCTATAACCCTGCCGACAGGTTCAGATACTCCACCTGCTTTTCGTCCTGCCCGCTTTCAGTTTCCTGCGCAACATTCAGCCACGCCAATTAAGTCTACGGTCACTCGCCGCTGCGCAGACTTAACTTTCCCCAATGCCAAGCTACATATTGCAGGTTACTTTTTGGCGACACTTAATCCGCCTGATGAATGATCAAGTATTCATCTCTTACTTTTCTGTTATTTTAAATTAGGGTAAGCACCTTAGGAGGTGGTAATTTCCTCCCATCGCTTCATTAAAACACCAGGATTCTTCAATGACAGATCAACAAAACTCCAGCCAAAGTGCAGCCGATATCGAGGCTCTACGCGAGCGTTATCGCGCTGAGCGCGAACGCCGCACTCCCGACAAGGCAGCTCGTACCTATCTCGACATGCGCGAGAGCTTTGGGGAAATGCTGGATGACCCTTATGCCGACGCGAAGAGTCGCGAACCGGTCGATGATGAAGTGGATGTGCTGATCGTTGGTGGTGGCTTTGGCGGCCTTATGACCGCCGCCCGCATGCGTGAAGCTGGCGTTAAGAAGATCCGCATCGTAGAGGCTGGCAGCGATGTTGGTGGTACCTGGTATTGGAATCGTTACCCTGGTGCGGCCTGCGATGTCGAATCCTATGTTTACTTTCCGTTGCTGGAAGAAACCGGTTACATGCCCAAAGAGCGCTATTCCAAGGCGAGCGAGATCCGCGAGCACGCGCAGCGCATCGCCCAGCATTTTGGCCTGTACGATCACGCATTGTTCTCCACACAGGTCAGCTCGCTTGATTGGGACGATGAAGCGTCAAACTGGAGTGTGAAAACCAATCGTGGCGACAGCATGCGCGCGCGTTTTGTGGTGCTAACCACTGGTCCGCTGAACAAGCCGAAACTGCCCGCCATTCCCGGCATTGAGCGCTTTAAAGGGCACAGCTTTCACACTAGTCGCTGGGACTACGCGTATACAGGCGGCAGCGCTACCGAGCCGATGACCGGCTTGGCTGGCAAGCGCGTTGCTATCATTGGTACAGGGGCCACGGCGATCCAGTGCGTTCCACCCTTGGCACGTGATGCCAAGCAACTGTTTGTATTCCAGCGCACACCTTCATCCGTAGATGCGCGTAATAACTCGGTTACCGATCCTGAATGGGCCGCTGCATTGACACCGGGCTGGCAGCAGCGTCGCATTGAGAGCTTCACCGCGCAGTTCACCAGCCGTCTCGATATTGAAAACGAAGTGAACGATGGCTGGACAACCTTGGCGAACGCCATTCGGGAGAAGCTGGCCGCTGGGCGCTCGGTAGCCGATGCAGCGCAGCTGCTTGAAGAAGCCGATTTCGAGAAAATGGTTGAGGTGCGTGAGCGCATTGAGAGCATTGTGGATGACCAAGCAACCGCTGATGCTCTGAAGCCTTGGTTCAGCCTCTACTGCAAGCGTCCGTGCTTTCATGATGAGTACTTGCCGACCTTTAATCGCAGCAACGTGACTCTGGTCGATACTGCGGGCAAGGGTGTGCAAGCCATCACCGAGAATGGTCTGGTGGTCGATGGTAAAGAGTACGAAGTCGATTGCATCGTGTTTGCGACCGGGTTCGAGGTGGCGTCCGACTTTGCCCGACAGGCAGGCTTTGAATTGCACGGCGTAGGCGGGCTCACCTTGCCGCAAAAATGGCGTCAAGGCATGTCAACCTTCCACGGCCTGCATTCACGTGGTTTTCCTAACTTGTTTTTCATCAGCCAGGCGCAGTCCGGTATGTCGGTTAACTTCCCCCACATGCTCAGCGTTCAAGCGGTTCACGCCGCCCATGTGGTCGGCCATTCGGTGGCCAACGGCGTGCAGCGAGTCGAGGCTTCGGCAGAGGCCGAACGAAATTGGACCGATAAAATCGTTGAGCTGAGTGGCGCGCGCATCAAATTCCTGGAAACCTGCACGCCGGGCTTCTACAACAACGAAGGGGGTCGCCTGGAAGCGCAAGCCAAGAGTATGCCTTACGGCGGCGGCCCATTGGAGTTCATCCAGATTTTGCAGGACTGGCGCGAGGCTGGTGAGTTTGAAGGTCTTGAGCTCGACGGCAAGCCAGCCAATAAGAAAGGGGAGTCGAAATGAATCAAGCAAAGGGTCGTAAATCTATTTTCATCACTGGTGCCAGCTCTGGCATGGGCCGGGCGACTGCATTGAAGTTTGCCAGTGAAGGTTGGTTTATCGGTGCTTTTGATATTGCCCAGGCCGGCCTCGATAGCTTGAAAGAAGAGCTAGGCGCGGAGAACGGCTTTTTTATGACCCTGGACGTAACCAATGCCGAGCAGTTTGCCGAGGCGATGAGCGCCTTCGGCGAAGCTACCGGTGGTCGCCTTGATCTGATGTTCTCTAATGCCGGCATCTCGGCTGCTGCGGGCATGTTTGATGAGGTTTCTTGGGAAGAGATCATGAAGGTCGTGAACGTTAATTTCTTCGGTGTGATGATTGGTATTCGTACCGCCATACCGCTGCTGAAAACCACGCCAGGTTCGCTTTGTCTGACCAACGCTTCATCTTCGGCCATCTGGGGTACTGCCGGAATCGGTGCTTACTCAGCAACCAAGCATGCGGTTCGGGGTCTTACCGAGGCGCTGTCCATAGAACTGAAACGCTACGGCGTTCGGGCTGCCGACCTGCTGCCCGGTCTGATTGACACGCCTATTCTGCCCGAGAGCCTCCGAGCAATTGCACCGACCGAAGGGCAGTGGCGATTAGTACCCACCACTGAAATCGCCGACACCGTATGGGACGCCTACCACCAGGATGTACTGCACTGGTACGTACCCAAGGAATTACGTGAATTCCACCGCCAAGTGGTGGATAACCCCGAGGCAGTGCGCGAAGAGCGTTTTGAACTCGCACAACAAATGGCCGCCATGGCCGAACAAAAAAGCTGAGGAGTTACATCATGTCTATTCTCAATGCTACCCATAACTCCCAGGCGGCGGATGACAGCGTCGCCGTGATTGAGCTCAAAACTGTTTTTGCTGAGCAGCAGAGAGCCTTTGCTGCCGATCGTTACCCCAGTCTGGAAGTGCGCCGCGAGCGTATCGAGAAGATCATCGGCATGCTGGTGAGCAACCGCGAACGTATTCACCAAGCGTTGATGTCCGACTTCGGTAACCACCCCAAAGGCGCCTCAGATCTAATCGAGATGCTCGGCATCGTTGGTCGAGTACAGTATGTGCTGGACCACCTTGAAGAATGGATGCAACCGCAGCCACGCGAGATAGACTCTGCGGCGCTAGGCAATGCACGTGCGTTCATCCGCCAAGAGCCCAAGGGCGTGGTCGGCAACATCGTGCCCTGGAACTTCCCGATTGATATTTCGATTGGACCATTGGCGGAAATGCTGGCCGCTGGCAATCGAGTCATCATCAAGCCATCAGAATACGCTCCAGCGTGTGCCAAGTTAGTCGCTGAGATGGTTGCTGCCACTTTCGATCGCAACTTGGTCCATGTTGTAGTCGGCGGACTAGAGCTGTCACGCGAATTCAGCGCCACACCTTGGGATCACCTGCTGTACACCGGCAGTCCCAACGTGGGTCGCCAAGTGATGGCTGCTGCGGCGAAGAACCTGACGCCAGTAACGCTGGAGCTAGGTGGCAAGTGCCCGGCGCTGCTCACCCCCGGATCGGTCACAGCACAAAATGTCGAGTCGGTGATTGGCACTAAAGTCATTAAAAATGGCCAGATGTGCGTCAGCGTTGACTATGTCATGGTCCCGCGCGGCGACGTGCCAGCCTTCATTGCACAGGCTCGCGGCTTTCTTGATCGGTCGGCACCCCATTATTCAAAGAGCTCGGAATGCACAGGCATCATCTCTGAACGTCACATGGCGCGTATTTCTGACATGCTGAAGGAGGCCGAAGCTAGGCAAGTGAGTATTGTCGCGCTGGAAGATGATCCGCAAATCGATCTGACTACTCGGCGTATGCCTATCTCGCTGGTGATCGATCCGCCCGCCGATCTTAGGCTCATGCAGGAGGAGATATTTGGTCCCATTATGCCGGTCCTGCCTTATGACGATCTGGATGATGCTATCGCGCATATTAATGCAGGCGAGCGACCTCTGGGGCTTTACGTATTCGGCGATGACGAAGCGCTTACCGCGAGCGTGTTGCAACAGACCAGTTCCGGCGGTGCCGCCGTCAATACCTGCGCACTGCAAAGCGGCCTCCCGTCGCTGGCGTTTGGCGGTAGTGGCAACAGTGGAATGGGGCGTCATCACGGGGTGGAAGGTTTTCGCGAGTTTAGCAACCCACGAGGCATAGTCGTACGCGGCGACCAGGGCGATCACATCGATGCGTTTTATGCGCCTTACAGCAAAGCCAGCGCCATGGTCGATGCTGCGCTAGGTGGCTAGACTGTTGTAACAACGAGACGGAAGGGTAGCCATCTGCCTTGTTTTATTACGTGTTCACAAAAGGCGGCCCAAGTGGTCGCTTTTTTGTGTCCGCCACTTTATTCCGCGCACTGATGGCCTGCTCAGTTCTGGCCTCTCCCCTGGCAAGCTACTTATTTCTTCAGGTCTTTTGGAGGGCTGTGATAGAGTGCCCCTCTTTTTTCGAGCCCATTCCTTGGTTTGGCTCGCTTATTCAAGTCTTTTCGTGACGGCTTGGCAGTAGCCCACGAGCGTCAAGCGGACTTAAGCCGCCTGAGCTGCACGTGCGATCCGAATGACAGTTAATCATCATGTGGCCTTGCGTAGGGGTCACCACTGAGCAGGAGTGGCCCATGCCCACTATTACCCTTCCTGACGGCAGTCAGCGTCCTTTTGATCATTCCGTTTCCGTTGCTGACGTAGCACAGTCCATTGGCGCTGGCCTGGCCAAAGCTACCATCGCTGGCAAGGTTGACGGCCGACTGGTCGACGCCAGCGATCTTATCGAGCACGACGCTACACTGCAGATCATCACCGCCAAGGATGAAGAAGGGCTGGAAATTATCCGCCACTCCTGCGCGCACTTGATCGGCCATGCGGTCAAACAGCTGTACCCAACGGCGAAGATGGTCATCGGTCCCGTCATTGATGAAGGCTTCTATTACGACATCTCTTTCGAGCGCTCTTTTACACCCGAAGACATGATCGCAATCGAGCAGCGCATGCGCGAGCTGATCGCTACTGATTACGACGTGATCAAAAAAGTAACGCCGCGTGACGAAGTCATCAAAGTATTTGCAGAGCGCGGCGAAGAGTACAAGCTGCGTCTGGTTGAAGACATGCCCGATGAAAAAACCATGGGCCTGTACTATCACGAAGAATATGTCGATATGTGCCGTGGTCCGCACGTACCGAACACGCGCTTCCTGAAGGCGTTTAAGCTGACGCGGATTTCTGGTGCCTACTGGCGTGGCGATGCCAAGAACGAGCAGTTGCAGCGCATCTACGGCACTGCCTGGGCTGATAAAAAACAGCTTGCCGCTTATATTCAGCGCATAGAAGAAGCCGAGAAGCGTGATCACCGTAAGATCGGCAAGCGTCTTGACCTATTCCACATGCAAGAAGAAGCACCGGGCATGGTGTTCTGGCATCCTAATGGCTGGTCTATTTATCAGGTGCTTGAGCAATACATGCGCCAGATCCAGAACGGTGCCGGCTATAAAGAGATCAAAACGCCACAAGTCGTCGACCGTGTATTGTGGGAACGCTCAGGGCACTGGGAGCACTATTCAGCGGCGATGTTCACTACCCAGTCGGAAAGTCGCGACTACGCTATCAAACCGATGAATTGCCCGTGCCACATTCAGGTATTCAACCAGGGTTTGAAGAGCTACCGCGAATTGCCGCTACGTCTCGCGGAGTTTGGCTCTTGCCACCGTAACGAGCCGTCTGGTTCGCTGCACGGCTTGATGCGCGTACGCGGTTTTACTCAGGATGACGCGCACATCTTCTGTACCGATGAACAGGTCAAGAAGGAAGCAGCCGAGTTTATCGCGCTGACTTTGCAGGTTTACAAAGATTTTGGCTTCGATGATGTGGAGCTCAAGCTGTCCACTCGTCCGGAAAGTCGTGTTGGTGACGATGCACTCTGGGATCAGGCCGAACAAGGTCTGGAAGCAGCGTTGAACGAAGCCGGCCTGAAGTGGGATCTGCAGCCGGGCGAAGGCGCTTTTTATGGTCCAAAGATCGAATTTTCTCTACGTGACTGCATCGGCCGGGTATGGCAATGCGGTACACTACAACTCGACTTCATGTTGCCAGGCCGTCTAGGCGCGCAATATGTGGCCGAAGATGGCTCGCGCAAGACTCCGGTTATGTTGCATCGCGCTATCTTGGGATCTTTTGAACGATTTATCGGAATATTGATCGAACATTACGCCGGCGACTTCCCGGCTTGGCTGGCGCCGACACAGGTGGCAGTACTGAATATTACCGATAATCAGGCGGAATATTGTGCAAAAGTAGAGAAAACCCTGAATGAAATGGGTTATCGGGCTGTTGCGGACTTGAGAAACGAGAAGATCGGCTTTAAAATCCGCGAGCATACTTTGCACAAGACCCCCTATCTCCTGGTAATTGGTGATAGAGAAGTTGAATCGCACACAGTGGCCGTGCGTACGCGGGAGGGTAAAGATCTGGGTTCAATGACTGTAACCGAGTTTTCTGAATTCCTGTCCCGCTCTATATCATTAAGAGGCCGCCCGAATTCGGAGCTATAACGATTAAACGCGAGATGAGACAAGACAAAAGAGCCGCACAACGCCCGCCAATTAATGACAACATTACGGCGCGCGAAGTGCGCCTGATTGGCGCCGATGGTGAACAAATCGGTATCGTGTCCATTCAGGAAGCATTGGCTAACGCTGAGGAGGCCAAGCTCGACCTGGTTGAAATCTCCCCCGATGCAGAGCCGCCAGTATGTCGCGTTATGGACTACGGCAAGCATGTCTTCGAAAAGAAGAAACAGCAGGCTGTCGCACGGAAAAATCAGAAACAGATTCAGATTAAAGAAATAAAGTTTCGACCAGGGACGGAAGATGGGGACTATAAGGTGAAGTTACGCAACCTTATACGCTTCCTAAGTGATGGGGATAAAGCCAAGGTTTCATTGCGATTCCGCGGCCGCGAAATGGCCCACCAGGAGCTGGGGATGGAGTTGTTGAAGCGGGTTGAACAAGACCTACTTGAATACGGCACCGTCGAACAGCACCCGAAAATGGAAGGTCGTCAGCTGATGATGGTCATCGCACCCAAGAAGAAAAAGTAATCTCCAGGGCAACGCCAGGCCTTGCGGTTATCTATTAACGCAATTTGCGGAGTAAGTGAACATGGCTAAAGTAAAGATGAAGACCAAAAGGGGTGCTGCAAAGCGCTTCAAGGCGACCGGTAACGGTCTCAAGCACAAGCATGCTTTCAAGAGCCACATCCTGACCAAGATGAGCACTAAGCGTAAGCGTCAACTTCGGGGTACTTCCGAGTTGCACCCTGCTGATGTGCAAAAAGTCGAGCGCATGTTGCGTCTCCGTTAAGTCTAGGTTGAGGAAATAAATAATGGCTCGTGTTAAGCGTGGTGTAATGGCGCGTAAGCGTCACAAGAAAGTTCTCAAACTGGCTAAAGGTTACTACGGTGCGCGTTCACGCGTATTCCGCGTTGCCAAACAGGCCGTTATCAAAGCTGGTCAGTATGCGTACCGTGACCGTAAGCAGCGTAAGCGTCAGTTCCGCGCGCTGTGGATTGCTCGTATCAACGCTGGTGCTCGTCAGAACGGTGTTTCTTACAGCCGCCTGATTGCCGGCCTGAAAAAGTCGTCCATCGAGATCGATCGTAAAGTTCTGGCTGATCTGGCTGTGAACGAAAAAGCGGCGTTCACCGCGATTGTCGAGAAAGCAAAGGCTAGCCTGGCTTAAGCCCTCGTTACGACAATCACCACGCCGTAAGGCGTGGATGGCAACGTCAATAATAGGGGAAGAGCCTCACCGCTCTTTCCCTATTTTTGTTTCTGGAGTTTGTAAATGGAAAACCTTGACGCCCTGGTCTCCCAAGCACTTGACGCTATTGAGCAGGCAGCAGATATCAATGCGCTGGAGCAGATCCGCGTGCAGTACCTAGGCAAGAAGGGCGAGCTGACTCAGGTGATGAAAACCCTGGGCAACATCCCGGCTGAAGAACGGCCTAAAGTAGGCGCCATGGTCAATGAGGCCAAAGAGCGTGTATCCAGTGTGCTGAACGCACGCAAGAGCGATATGGAATCTTCCGCGCTGAACGCCAAATTGGCTGCCGAGCGTGTTGATGTGACCCTCCCTGGCCGTGGCCAAGTGAGCGGTGGTTTACATCCGGTGACGCGTACCATGGAGCGCATCGAACAGATTTTTGCCCACGTCGGTTATACCGTCGAGGAAGGTCCTGAGGTAGAGGACGATTACCACAACTTTGAAGCCCTCAACATTCCTGGCCATCACCCGGCGCGGGCAATGCATGACACCTTCTATTTCAATGCCAACACCTTACTGCGCACCCACACCTCACCGGTACAAGTGCGCACGATGGAGAGTAGCCAGCCACCGATCCGGATCATCTGTCCGGGGCGTGTTTACCGCTGCGACTCCGATCAGACTCATTCGCCTATGTTTCACCAGGTCGAAGGATTGCTGATTGACGAGGGCGTGAGCTTTGCTGATTTGAAAGGGACTATCGAACAATTCCTGCGCGAATTCTTCGAAGCGGACCTGGAAGTGCGTTTCCGTCCCTCGTTCTTTCCCTTCACAGAGCCGTCTGCCGAGGTGGATATCCGTCGCACCGTGATCAAGAACGGTGAAGAGAAGTCCGACTGGCTAGAGGTCCTGGGCTGCGGCATGGTGCATCCGGATGTGCTGCGCATGTCGGGCATTGATCCAGAAAAATATCAGGGTTTTGCCTTCGGTATGGGTGTAGAGCGTCTGACGATGCTGCGCTACGGCGTGGCAGATCTGCGCATCTTCTTCGACAACGACCTGCGTTTTCTTGAGCAGTTTCGCTGAGCGCCGCCCCCCGCAACCCTTTGAAAGCAGGAACCAATAATGAAATTCAGTGAACAGTGGCTGCGCACCTGGGTTAACCCTGACGTCTCCCGTGACGATCTGGTAGCGCGCCTGTCCATGACCGGACTCGAAGTAGACAGCGTTACGCCAGCTGCCGGCGTGTTTAGCGGTGTGGTGGTGGGCGAGATTGTCAGTGCTGAACAGCATCCAGATGCCGACAAGTTGCGCGTTTGTCAGGTCAGTAACGGCACCGAGCAGTTTCAAGTGGTCTGTGGCGCCCCCAATGCGCGTCCTGGCATCAAGATACCCTTCGCCATGGTCGGCGCCGAGCTGGGCGAAGACTTCAAGATCAAGAAGGCTAAGCTGCGCGGTGTGGAATCTTTCGGCATGCTGTGTTCCGCCGCCGAATTAAAGCTGTCTGACGACCACGACGGCTTGTACGAGCTGCCTACCGATGCTCCTGCAGGTCAGAACGTGCGTGAGTATCTGGGTCTGGACGACGCCATCATCGAGGTAGATCTGACGCCCAACCGCGGCGATTGCTTGTCTATTGCCGGCCTGGCCCGTGAAGTGGGTGCCAACTACGGCGCCGCAGTTACCCGCGTACAGATTGAACCGGTAGCTGCGGTACATGACGATGTGCGCCCGGTAGAGCTCTTGGCGACACAGGCCTGCCCACGGTACTTGGGCCGCGTTATCCGCAACGTCGATCTGTCCCGCGCGACGCCCTTGTGGATGGTCGAGCGTTTGCGTCGCAGCGACATCCGCAGCATTGATCCCGTGGTTGATACCACCAACTATGTGATGCTCGAACTGGGGCAGCCACTGCATGCATTCGATCTGGCCGAGATCAAGGGCGGCATTCGTGTGCGCTTGGCCGAGGAAGGCGAGAAGCTGGTCCTCCTCGATGGCCAAGAAATCACTCTGCGCGCGGACACGCTCGTTATCGCTGATCACCAGCGCCCTTTGGCTATGGCCGGTATCATGGGTGGCGAGCATAGCGGTGTTAGCGCGAGCACTCAGGATCTGTTCCTGGAAAGTGCCTTCTTCGACACCATAGCCATCGCCGGCAAAGCGCGTGGTTACAGCCTGCACACCGATTCCTCGCACCGCTTTGAGCGCGGTGTGGATTGGCAACTGCAGCGTGACGCTATGGAGCGTGCTACTGCATTGATCCTGGAAATCGTTGGTGGTGAGCCAGGCCCGGTAATTGAAGCAGTAGAGCAGGGCGCCTTGCCAACACTGAAGCAGATCACTCTGCGCAGCGAGCGGATTAACCAGATGCTTGGCATGCAGATGAGCGAAGCCGATGTAGTCGGCTACCTGACCGGCCTGGGTCTTGCCGTGACGGCTGAAGGCGAAGGTCAATGGCAGGTCAATGTGCCTAGCCACCGCTTCGATATCAGCATAGAAGTGGATCTGATCGAAGAATTGGCGCGCCTTTATGGCTACAACCGCCTACCGGTCAGCGCACCTACGGCGGCCCTTAATTTGACCGCCAAGCCGGAAACCCTTGGCGAGCTGCCAACACTGCGCCGTCTGCTGGTTGCCCGTGGTTACCATGAAGCAATCACCTACAGCTTTGTCGAGCCGGGTCTGAACAAACAGTTTGATCCAGAGGTCGAGCCTTTGGCGCTGGCTAATCCGATTTCTACCGACATGGCTGTCATGCGCACATCGCTGTGGCCCGGCTTGAGCAAGGCGCTGCAATATAACCAGAACCGTCAGCAAAGCCGCGTTCGTTTGTTTGAAAGCGGTTTGCGCTTTGTGCCCCAAGCAAACGGTGAGCTGCTGCAAGAACGTATGTTGTCTGGCATTGCCTGCGCAACGCGGCTGCCGGAAGGCTGGGCAAACGGTGCTGATAAGCTCGACTTCTTCGACGTTAAAGCCGATGTGGAAGCGATTTTGAGCAATGGTGGCGCCGGCGATGCCTACACTTTTGTGCCCGGCGAGCATCCAGCATTGCACCCAGGCCAAACTGCCAGCATTCAGCGCAACGGCGAGCAAGTGGGTTTGCTGGGCGCGCTGCATCCAAAGCTGGTGACTGATCTCGACCTGAACGGGCCCGTTTTTGTGTTCGAGTTGGCATTAGCGAAGATTTGCGAAGGGCAATTGCCGCGTTTCGCCGAATTGTCACGCTATCCTGAAGTCCGAAGAGATATAGCGTTAGTCGTTGATCGCTCGGTATTGGCGGAAGATTTATTGGCCTGTATTCGCAGCGAAGCGGGTGAGCACCTCAAAAACCTCAGGTTGTTTGACGTTTATGAGGGCAAAGGTATTGATCCGCTTAGAAAAAGTATGGCTATCGGCTTGACCTTGCAGAATTCCTCGCGCACTCTTACGGATGAAGAGGTGAATGCTGTCATGGACGGAGTGTTGAAGTCCCTGGAGCAAGGATTCAACGCCACACTAAGGAAATAGTCTATGGGGGCTCTGACAAAAGCAGAGATGGCTGAGCGGCTCTATGAAGAGCTAGGGTTCAATAAACGCGAAGCCAAAGAGTTGGTCGAACAGTTTTTCGAAGAAATTCGTAATGCACTGGAAACCAATGAGCAGGTCAAACTTTCCGGTTTCGGCAATTTTGATTTGCGTGACAAACGTCAGCGCCCCGGACGCAATCCCAAGACGGGTGAAGAGATCCCCATTACCGCAAGGCGTGTAGTGACTTTTCGCCCCGGACAAAAACTCAAGGCCAGAGTAGAAGCCTATGCTGGAACCCAGCCATAACGACGAACTGCCGGCTATCCCCGGCAAACGCTATTTCACCATTGGTGAAGTAAGCGAGCTTTGTGCAGTAAAGCCTCATGTTCTGCGTTACTGGGAGCAGGAATTTCCACAACTTTCACCCGTAAAACGTCGCGGAAATCGCCGTTATTATCAGCGTCAAGATGTGCTGATGATTCGTCAGATCCGAGGGTTGCTCTACGACCAAGGTTTCACTATTGGTGGTGCACGTCAGCGTCTTTCTGGCGATGAGGCAAAGGATGATGTAACTCAGTATAAACAGCTGATACGCCAAACCATTGCCGAACTGGAAGAAGTGTTGATCGTTTTGCGCGTACGTTAAACTGGTCGCTTGATCGAAAAAAAACTTTCGCATTTCAGATAGTTAATGTATTATTCGACCCGCTTCAGAAGTTAAATGGAAGCACCGTCGGGGCGTAGCGCAGCCTGGTAGCGCACTTGCATGGGGTGCAAGGGGTCGAAGGTTCGAATCCTTCCGTTCCGACCAATAAAATCAAGGGCTTACAGATTTATTTCTGTAAGCCCTTGTTCCGTTATGGCCTCAAGGGGTAAACCCAGGGGTAAACGCGCCTACCTACTATGAACTGCACTCTCTGCCGGAAGAAAACACATCATGCCTGAAATCGAGCCCGACTCGTCTGCTTCGTAGCGATGGCCCGCGTTCATTGCCCTGTATGGCGAGTAATGGAAGCGCTATTGAACCGAGGTATGTAGCCAAGCCTCTCAGCAAGACCTTGCACAGGCTAATGACCCGCTGCTGCGGGTATGATGGCAACAGGGCGAACGCGACCTGTTCTTGCTGCGCAGCCAGCAAAAGCCACTAGATTTAGCCAACGTCTGGTTGAATCGCCAACCGTGTGTGCTGACGTTGCAGACCGCTGAACTCTATAGTCGCCCCGCCAGGCAACACCAAGGACTGGGCTGTTTGCTATGGCAGACGGTATTTAAACGACACTCTACCCACGACCGATAAGGCCAGATTTTCGTGCACCGTGGCCTGCTACACAAAGCCGAACCCAAGGCGCTGCGCACATTGGAACGCTTGCGGCTACTGGCTTAATGGCAGTTATAAAGGCGGGCTAAATGTCTGGTGTGATGATGCACCGGCAAAGTGACAAACTCGATGCACACGCCGCGCTTGGTGAGTTTCTGCACCAGGCAGCGCAAGTCATCGAGATTGCGCGCCAAGCCTGACATCAGGTTAGGGTATGCTTCAACCTGACGACTGCGAACCGTCAGGAACAGGCGCAATGCCGGATTCTGTGGCGGCCTTGGCGCGTGCCAGGAAGCGTTCATAGCAATCCAGCCCGCAGAAGTGCTCGACGTATTTCGCGCCTTCCGGGGTGAAGGCGGCATCGAGCGGAATTTCTTTGCAGCATTCGCAGCAGGTGGTGCAACTGGCAGTGTTCGGGAAATTTGCGTTCGTGGTGATACTCCAGATTTGTAGCAAATCTCAAGATGCCTACTCTTGATTGGTAGGGAAGCGGTCATGATCTTCCCTTGAAGGCCCGAAGCAGCCGCATCACGGACAGGACAAACAAGCCGGTCAGCGCGAGGGCTGCAACACCCCAGTGCTCCCCGATGAATGCGCCGGCGGTCGTGCCGGCAAGAACGGCGGCGAGAATCGGCAGATGGCAGGGACAGGTAAGCACGGCCAGTGCGCCCCACAGATAGCCGGTCAACGGCTTGTGCGTCTCGACCGGCATGCGCTCGGGGCTGTTCATGGCAAACTTTCCGCATGTTGTGCCGGCTCGGTTGGCATTGTGGCCAACTGCATTTCGAGGCTGGCCAAGGCCTCGCGCCGGCGTTCGACGAGCTGACGCAACACGGCACAAGCTGCATAGCCGCACCGTCGCCATCCGCAGCATCCAGCGCCCGACACAGCCGCGCCAGTGCGTCTAGGCCGATGCCCGCCTGAAAAGCGGCCCGCACGAAACACAGCCGTTGCAAGGCGGCGGCGTCGAACAAGCCGTAGCCGCCCGCGGTGCAAGCGACCGGCCACAACAATCCACGCAGCATGTAGTCGCGCACGACATGCACACTCACGCCGGCATCAAGGGCCAGATGGGATACCGTGTAGGCGTTCATCGAACACCTCCTTTTCTTCATCCGGCGCAGCAAGAAAGCTGCTTCACGTCCTTACTGAAGGTTTGCGCCGCGAGCTTCAGCCCTTCGACCATCGTCAGGTACGGGAACAACTGGTCGGCCAGTTCCTGCACCGTCATTCGGTTGCGAATCGCCAGCGCGGCCGTCTGGATCAGTTCGCCCGCTTCCGGTGCGACCGCCTGCACGCCAATCAAGCGCCCGCTGCCGGCATCGGCCACCAGCTTGATGAAGCCGCGTGTGTCGAAGTTGGCGAGCGCACGCGGCACGTTGTCCAGCGTCAGCGTGCGGCTGTCGGTCTCGATGCCGTCGTGGTGCGCTTCCGCCTCGCTGTAGCCCACGGTGGCCACTTGCGGGTCGGTGAACACCACGGCTGGCATCGCGGTCAGGTTCAGTGCCGCGTCACCACCTGTCATGTTGATCGCAGCGCGGGTACCGGCCGCTGCCGCTACATAGACGAATTGCGGCTGGTCGGTGCAGTCGCCGGCGGCGTAGATGTCCGGCGTGCTGGTCCGCATGCCGGCGTCGATGACGATAGCGCCTTGCGGGTTGAGCACGACGCCCGCCGCGTCCAGCGCTAGGCTGCGCGTGTTGGGCGAGCGACCAGTGGCGACCAGCAGCTTGTCGGCGCGCAGTTCGCCGAGCGCCGTGGTGAGTACGAACTCGCCATCCACATGGGCAACCTGACTGGCCTGCGTGTGCTCCAGCACCTCGATATCCTCCGCCCGGAACGCGGCCGTGACGGCTTCACCGATGGCCGGGTCTTCGCGGAAGAACAGTGTGCTGCGCGCCAGGATCGTCACCTTGCTACCGAGTCGAGCGAACGCCTGCGCCAGTTCCAGCGCTACCACCGAAGAGCCGATCACGGCCAGCCGCACAGGGATCGTGTCGCTGACCAGCGCTTCGGTGGAAGTCCAATAGGGTGTGTCTTTCAGGCCGGGAATCGGCGGCACGGCCGGACTCGCGCCGGTGGCGACCAGGCAGCGGTCGAACGGCACAACGCGATCGCCGGCGCCATCGAGCTGTACGGTCAGGCTGTGCGCATCCTTGAAACGGGCTTCGCCGTGCAGCACGGAGATGGCGGGATTGTCATCTAGGATGCCTTCGTATTTGGCGTGGCGCAGTTCATCGACGCGCGCCTGCTGCTGGGCCAGCAGCCGCTCGCGCAAGATTGTCGGCGGTGTGGGCTGCATGCCGCCATCGAACGGACTTTCGCGGCGCAAGTGGGCGATGTGCGCGGCGCGGATCATGATCTTGGATGGCACGCAGCCGACATTGACGCAGGTGCCGCCGATGGTGCCGCGCTCGATCAGGGTGACGTGCGCGCCTTGATCGACGGCCTTCAATGCTGCCGCCATCGCCGCGCCGCCGCTGCCGATAACGGCAATATGCAATCCGCCACTCGCCGGAGCCAAGGGTGAGTCGACGAGCGTGGCCCGATAACCCGTTTTTGACAAAGCAGCGGCCGCGGCGGCAGTCAACGCGTCTGGCGACGTGCCGGCCTCAACGGCGAGCTTGGCGCTGCCCTTGGTATAGGAGACATCCGCCGACTGCACGCCGGGGACTTTCTCCAGGGCCTCCTTGACGTGCGTCGCACACGAGTCGCACGTCATGCCGGTGATTTTGAGGGTGGTCATTCATCTTTCCTTTTCTGTGTTGGCCGTTGGCTCACGCCGTCAGCCGTGTTTTGCGGGGAGTTCGCAGCCGTCCGGGCCGCAACGGCCATGCGCTGGCGACACGAAATCCCAGATCGACACGCCAACCATCAAGGCCAGCGCGGCGAATAGCGGTAGCAGACGGCTGATGAACAGGCCCTCATACTGGCTCAAGTAACCCAACCCGATGGCCGCGCCAAAGCTGGCGAGGACCGGAAAACAAGCAGCGCAGCCCATCGCGGAAACGACGCTGCCAAGCGCGCCGGCTTTATCGGCAATGCGTGTCATCAGTCCCATGATCGATCCCGGTTTTAGTCAGTGACTCACTGCTTGACGCTGGACGGGTAGCCGGCGTCTTGGGTGGCCTTGGTCAGCTTCTGCGCGTTGGTCTTGGCATCATCAAAAGTGACGACGGCCTCGCGCTTCTCGAAGCCCACATCTACCTTGCTCACGCCCTCGACCTTGGAGAGCGCCTTCTTGACCGTGATCGGGCACGTGACACAGGTCATTCCAGGCACCGCCAGCGTGACGGTCTGGGTGGCTGCCCATACCGGGGCGGCGAGTGCAGCGAGTACGAGGGCGGCAAACAGCTTGTTCATGGTGAGCTCCTGATTAATAGAAAAAGGGAACGACATAGGGGAATCCAAGCGCGACCAAGACCAGCATGGCCACGATCCAGAAAATCAGCTTGTAGGTGGCGCGCACCTGCGGAATCGCACAGACCTCGCCAGGCTTGCAGGCACTGGCCGGCCGGAAAATGCGCCGCCAGGCGAAAAGCAACGCCACTAGAGCCACACCAATGAACAACGGGCGATACGGTTCCAGCACCGTCAGATTGCCAATCCAGGCACCGGAAAAGCCCAGGGCGACCAGAACCAACGGCCCCAGGCAGCAGGTCGAAGCAAGGATGGCAGACAGCCCGCCAGCGAATAGCGCACCGCGCCCGTTTTGCGAATCAGACATACGTTGGCCCTTTTGAATTTGGATTGGATAGCGTAAGCTTACTTCCGTACCAATGTACGGAGTCAAGCGGTATGGAAAACAATTTGGAGAACCTGACCATTGGCGTTTTTGCCAAGGCGGCCGACGTCAATGTGGAGACAATCCGTTTCTATCAGCGTAAGGGCTTGTTGCCGGAGCCGGACAAGCCTTACGGCAGCATTCGCCGCTATGGCGGCGCGGATGTGGTTCGGGTGAAATTTGTAAAGTCGGCCCAGAGGCTGGGTTTCAGCTTGGACGAGATTGCCGAGCTGTTGCGGCTCGACGATGGCACCCACTGCGAGGAAGCCAGCAGCCTGGCCGAGCACAAGCTCAAGGACGTGCGCGAGAAGATGGCTGACCTGGCGCGCATGGAAGCCGTGCTGTCTGAACTTGTGTGCGCCTGTCGCTCGCGGCAGGGGAATGTTTCGTGCCCACTGATTGCGTCGCTACAGGGCGGAGTAAGCCTGCCAGGGTCGGCGATAGCTTAGCGTGCTTTGTTTTCCGTTTTCTGAGACGACCCCTGTTTGCTTGGCAAAGTCATTCCTGATGACAACGGACGTGCTTCTGGCCAGGATCGATACGCTGACCCAAAAGGTTGAGCGGCAGCGCGGCGCACGCAAGACGGCACATCTGACAATCGACAAGCTCAATTTGGAGCTTGCCTACCTGCGGCACATGCGCTACGGACGCTCCAGCGAACAGTTGAACGCCCAGCAGCTTCTTCGCAGATTCAGCGCCATGCAAACGAGTTTGAGCTCGGCATCGCACTTGGCCAGCCCGCGCATGCTGAACTGGCGAAACGCCAGCACGTTCTTGATCCAGCCATTGGGCGGCTCGCCGATCCACTTGTGATTCCGGTAGCCGCCTTGCCCTCTTCGGTCTGCAGCTTGGCGGCCATCTGGGCAATATACGGATAGTGCTGGCTGTCGATCTTGCCAGCGGCAACCTTATCCTGGCGCCACAGTGCGATGACCAGCTCGGACTGTGCATGATCCTTGGTCGGTTGCGCCATCACCGCTTCGCTGCGGTAGCCCGTATCGGCCAGCAGTTGCTGCGCGCTCGCATCCACATTGGCCTTCACCGATCAGGCGTCAGTCGCCTTGCCACACTGCGCGCAAAACTTCGCGCCGTGCGGTACCGCGGTACCGCACTGGGTGCAGGCCGTGGCAATCAAGGATCCACCGCACTGCTGGCAAAAACGCGCACCCGGCGCGTTGGGAGCGCGGCATGTCGGACACGCCACGCTTGGCACAGCCGGAGGTGGGGGCGGAGCCCCGCCTGGAGGCATGCCGCCGCCGTAGCCATACCCGCCATGGCCGCCGCCATGATGGCCACCGCCATGCCCACCTAAAATTCTGTCCAAAAGTCCCATGAGTCTGCTCCATCAGTTCAACTAATAATACACCCAATCGGGCTGCCTGCAACCTGACCACAGATCGACCAGGGGCTGCGATGAGATGGGTTTCATTGGCTTTTGCGCTGCTTATGGCAGCGGCAATCACTTCAGTGGGTGCCTGCGCGAATGCAGACGCAGCACCAAGCGATGCGGCCGCAAACAGGCACGTTGTGAGCCGCATGGCGCGGCCCTGCCGCTCAAAAGGCGAGTTGATGGTCCTGATGGCTGCGGCCATCGCGCGCGGTCGCAAAGGAAACCACGAGCGACCGTTCGTCCAGCGACTTCAGCCACTCGACAAGCTCGGGGCCGACGCTGCGACGAGGCTTTGATCCAACGAACCGGTTCCATGCAACACGCGCCGATCAAAACCGCTTGCTGATGCCGGCCGACAGAAACAGCCGCGGCGGCGTTTTGCCTGCGACCCGTGACCCGGCACTGAAGTCGAGCTGGACGTCCCGGCCGATGACATAGGCCGCACCGAAATCGACAAGGACGGCGACTTGCCCGTGTCTTGTTTCAGGAGACTGGAGGCCGGCGTCGATGAAGAAATTCGGGTCTTGCTAGGGTTGTAGTTGAGTGTCGCAAGGAACAACCCAGCCGCGTACAAGTGGCTCGCATCGCTCTCGTAGAGGGCGACACCTACGTTCGGGTTCAGGGACCATTGCGGCAAGAAATCCCAATCTGCGACGATCCTGAAGTCGCTAGTGGCCCGAGTGGTCTTGAAATTGCGAGTGCCGGATCGTAGGAAGAAGCGAACAATGGCTCCGACTGAGGGTTGTTGCCAGCCGAGAGAGTCAATGAAGTGGTACTTGAGGCCAACCGACGCAGGCGCGATGCCCTCGGCTCTCGCAGTCCCCTGCGGTCCGAGAATGGTTGCCATCGCTGCTGCGATACTCTTGCTGGATCCCCGTCTCCACCTGAATGCGGTCGGCCCCGACCACGTTGCTGCCGTCGGCGAGGCCAGGACGGTCAGGGTTGATGTAGTCGTCCAGCGGCTGGGCAAGCATTTCGGTGACGAGGTTCCCGTGCGCCTGCTGCAGATCGTGGCCCCACAGGATCGCCTTGCGCTGCGTAGCCTTGTCGAGGACGAACGCGCTGACCAGCGCTCGCGCCTGCTCGTACACCACGGCCGCCGCGCCCGGAGACAACGCTCGCAGATCCCGCACGGACACTTCGATCCGCTTTCGTTCAGCGCCCGGGATGGCCGTCGGCTGCCGCACCACCGGGCGTGA
>DRHT01000061.1 GCA_011053055.1 Halopseudomonas sabulinigri
AATGCAGTTGGCGCGTGGCCGCGAGTGGGATGCGCTGGAACGCTCGATTGACGTACAAATCTCGCGCCTGCGCCGCATGCTCGAGCCTGACCCTTCCAAGCCTCGCTATATCCAGACGGTCTGGGGCGTGGGCTACGTATTTGTACCGGACGGCCAGTCCGCGTGAAGGGCGGCCCCGGCTGGCACCCATTGCTGCCGCGCAGTTTTTTTGCCCGCACTATTTTGCTGGTGCTGTTGGTCACCCTGTTTTCCAAGGTGCTCACGCTGATTTACCTGCTCAGCAACGAAGATCTGCTGGTTGACCGCCAATACAGCCACGGTACCGCCATGCTAGTGCGGGCCTACTGGGCCAGCAGTCCTGAGACCCGCCGCGACATCGAAGAAATGACCGGCATGCAAGTGATGGTGCCTGAGCAAGTACCCCTGGGTGAGTTCCACTGGCCCTATTCGGGCATTTTTACCCACCAGCTGCGTGACGAGTTAGGTGACCAGACGCAGGTAAAGGTACAGACCCAGAGCCAACCTGCGGTCTGGATTCACCAACCTGCTTATGGTGAATACTGGCTCAAAGTCCCGCTCTACGCCCATCCGCTGCGCGGCCAACGGGTGTGGATGGTGGTGACTTGGTTGGTACTGATCGGCATGCTGTCTACCGCAGCCGCCTGGCTGTTGGTGCGGCAACTCAATCAACCACTGAAAACCCTTGAAGGCGCGGCTCGCAGCATCGGCCAAGGTAAACGTGTGCGCCTGCTCGACAATAGCGGGCCATCTGAAATTGCCGAGGTCTATCGCGCGTTCAATCAAATGGCGCAAGACGTTGAGCAGGCCAGCCGCGACCGCTCAATGCTGCTTGCCGGGGTGTCCCACGATTTACGCACCCCGCTGACGCGTATGCGCTTGTCTACCGAGTTGATGTCGGGGGCTGAACCCGAGTTAACCGACGGGATGATCCGCGATATCGAGGACATGGACGCCATTCTTGATCAATTCATGGCCTACATCCGCGACGGCAGCGCTGAGGCCAGCGAAACCGCCGATATTAACGAGCTGATCGGCGAGGTAGTCGCGCCGCTGAATGCCAATGACCAAAGAGTGCGCCTGTGTCTGCAACCAGTGCCTGAATTCGAGTTCCGCCGCCTGTCGATCAAACGAGTACTGACTAACCTGATTGAGAATGCCTTGATACATGGCGGCGCCGGCGTAGAGGTCTGCACCTATTTGCAGCAAGCAGGCCCGCAGTCTCGTCTGATCGTCAGCGTACTGGACCGTGGACCCGGAGTAGAAATTCTGGAGGGGGATGAATTGTTTAGCCCCTTCATCCGGGGCGATCAGGCGCGCTCGACGCGCGGTACTGGGCTCGGGCTGGCCATCGTCAAGCGCATCACTGATAGCCACGGCGCCACAGTACAGCTACTCAACCGTGTGGGCGGCGGCACCGAAGCACGCCTAAGCTTTGCGCTCTGATTAGATAAGTAAGCCTTAACCAGCGCGGCGCAGCAGCCCAGCCTGCTCAAGCGACCGCTCCACTGCCGCCAGATCCGGGATCAACAACTCATCTGGCTCATCGGCAACTCTCACTTGCTGCAACACATAGCTGCCGCCTGGGCCTACTTGCTCAACCTCGTCACGCGCTAATTTACGCGCCCGCGGGATACCCCAAACACGCAAGCCAATAAAGTGTAGGTCCGCCACGCCGTCCAGCGCGTTCAGAATCAAGGTTCGCGGCTGCGCATCCACCGCAGGCTCGAAGCCATTCGCTAACAAACTATCGAGATCGACCATCGGCACCTGCTGGTCGCGCCAGAGAGTCCAGCCTAGAAACCACTCAGGCCCCTGCGAAGCCGACTGACTCAGCCGGTAACCCACTAGCTCCGCAACTGCTACGTTGGGCAGCAATAGCGGCTTACCCGCCAACGGAATGATAAGTCCGTTAAGGCTTTCCAGCACATCCGACATATCTAACCATCCTCGGTGAAATTCATCTGCCGCCAAGACCTACAAGGCCAGCGGCCATTCCTGCAGCAACCATTGCTCCAACGCTGCCGCCAGCTCTTCAGGCGAGCCCTCGCGGTGGCTGAAACCAGCATCCTGAACCGCCTTGGGCATAGTCGCACAGGCTGCGCTCTGCTCATCTTGCGTCCACACCTCGATTCCTTGTTGACGCAAGCGTCCGCATGCCGCCACGCCATCCTCACCCATACCGCTGAAGATAATTGCTCCGCTGGCGGCCCCAAAGGTGCGCACTGTCTCATCCAGCACTGCTGCAATCGACGGTCGGTAGAGGCCAGGCCAAGGCTCGTCACTCAACTGCACTACACCCTCATTGCCAAAATGCAATGAGCGGGAAACCGGTGCTACCAGCACATCGCCACGGCGCAAATGCGCACCGGGCTGACAATTGATGATGCGCCAATCATTTTGCCGCCCTAAAATTTGCGGCAATTGCTGCTCAAAACTGGCGTCTATGTGTTGAGCGTAGATAAAAGCCACCGGCAGATCAGCCGGCAGCAAGTCCAGAAACCTCTTTACCGCCGCGGGCCCACCCAGCGAAGCACCCAGCACCCAAACAAAAGGCGGAGTATCCTGCCGCAACTGAGGTACCACCACTGGTACCAAACTATCCGCCGCCGGGGGCTCGCCGAGTAACGGCAGCAACTTGCCAAGCAGGCGTCGCTGCCAACGCGGATACTCTTCACTGGCTGCATCGGGAATTTCACCTGCGCCCAATAATACCGGCACCGGGCTGTGCTCCAGCAGCCAATCGGCTAGAGGCGACTCTTCAGCCAGCTCCAGTAGCCATGCATCGGTCTGTACCGCCTGTAACCGCACGGCATTCAGCTCCGAAGGCTCACCCGCGAACACCACCCGATAGCCAAACCGCGCCAGCACCCCCGCCAGTCGGTTGCGTTTGCCAGCGTTGCCGGCCAGCAGGGCAATGGCCGGCACGCCCGTATCACTCACGCACGGCTACCAGCTGGCTGATCACCTCCAGCAATTGTGCTTCTTGATAGGGCTTACCGAGATAAATATTGACCCCAATGCTCAGCGCACGCTCGCGGTGTTTTTCACCGGTGCGCGAGGTGATCATCACGATCGGCAGCTTGCTCAGGCGCTCGTCGTGGCGCACGCGAGTGGCCACTTCAAAACCGTCCATGCGCGGCATCTCTATATCCAGCAACATGATATCGGGCGTGATGTCCTGCAGCCGCGCAATGGCATCTACACCGTCCTTGGCGGTGACCACCTCCATGCCGTTGCGCTCCAACAAGCGAGTGGTCACTTTGCGCACGGTAATCGAGTCATCGACAACCATGACCAACCGTGGCCGCTCTTCAGGCGTAATGGCCTGTGCGCGTTCGGCAGCCAGATACTGCTGGGCGTGCAACGCCTGTTGGGCACGAATAACCGCCAGCAGATCTAGAATCACCACCACGCGGCCATCACCCAGAATGGTCGCACCGGAAATACCGGGCACCACCGCAAACTGCTTACCCAAGCCTTTCACCACGATCTCGCGTGAACCTGCGAGCGCATCAACCTGCACGGCCATGCTGTGTTCAGCTCCGCGCACCAGAATTACCGGCAGGGGTAACGAGTGTCCCGTCAGCTTGGGCTGCTGACCGGTGACCAGCAGGTCGCCTAGGTAACGCAGGTCATACTGCTTACCCGCATACTCAAAGGGCGGCGCATCGGGGGCGTAATAGGCCTCCAGCTCGTAACCAGAAACCCGCACGATACCTTCGATAGTATTCAAAGGAATCGCATAGAGATCTTCGCCGGAATAGACCATCAAGGCGCGGTTTACCGACACCGTGAAGGGCAGACGAATGATAAATGTGGTGCCGCTGTCAGGCTCGGTACTTAGAGTCATGCTACCGCCGAGCTGCTTCACTTCAGCGTTAACCACATCCATGCCGACGCCTCGACCAGAGATCTGCGTGACCTGCTCGGCGGTGGAAAAGCCTGCCTCAAGGATGAACTGCAGTATTTCCTGATCGGTCAACTCAGCGTCCGCGTCCATCAAGCCGCGCTCAATAGCCTTACGACGCACCGCAGCCAGATTGATACCTGCACCGTCGTCCTTCAGGGTCAACACTATCTCACTGCCTTCGCGGCCCAGATCGAGCCAAATACGGCCATCGCCGGTCTTACCCTTCTCCTGTCGTGCCATCGGCATCTCTATGCCGTGGTCAACCGAGTTGCGCAGCATGTGCTCCAGCGGGCCGATCATGCGCTCCAGCACGCTGCGGTCCATTTCGCCTTCGGCATTGCCGACGACAAGTTCAACTTGCTTGCCCAACTCGCTAGCCACCTGCCTAACCACCCGTCGCATGCGCGGCAGCAGGCGTTCGAAGGGCACCATGCGTGTGCGCATCAGACCCTCTTGCAGCTCGGTGTTTACCCGCGCCTGTTGTACCAGCAGGGTTTCTGCATCACGGCTCTTGGTGGCCAGCGACTCTTTCAGGTCCGACAAGTCGGACGCCGACTCAAACAATGAGCGCGAGAGCTGTTGCAACTGCGAATACTGATCCATTTCCAGCGGGTCAAAGTCTTCGTAACCCTGCTCAAGCTCTTCCTGGTGGCGCGACAGGATCTGTGCCTGGGTTTCCATGTCCAGGCGGCGCAGCTGATCGCGCACTCGCTCGATGGTGCTTTCTACGTCTTCCAGCAGATGCGCAACATCTGTCACCTGCTGCTCGATACGGCCACGGAAAATCGAGGTTTCACCTGCGAGGTTAACCAATTCCTCAAGCAGCGCCGAGGAGACTTTGACACTCTCCTGGCCGCTGGTGCGCTTCTGGTTATCCGACGACGGCTCGCTCGCCGACATGGCACGCTGCAGAATCTCTTGCACACCGGCCAGGGACATACCCGACGACGCCACTGCTGGCTTGCTAGTGCTTGGCATGGGCGGCGCGAACTCAACCGGCGCGGACCAACTGAGCTGCGGCGTCTGCGTTCCGTTAGCCGACAGCCCAACAACCCGCGCCTGCAACTCTAAGAGGCTTTGCATCAGAGCTTCGCTGTCGGCAGGCGATTGCTGCAACATCGATTCTAACTGCTTGGCATGTTCGGCCAACGCCGTTTGACCCGCGAGACGAGCGCTGCCCTTAAGAGTCTGAATACGGTGCGACAGCTCTGCCGCGGCGGCTGTATCGTCAGCTTGGCGCATTAGCAGATCGGCGCAGGGCGCCAATAACTCGTGCGCTTCCTCAATAAAGATTGCCAACATACCGTCCAGCGGCTGCGGCGTTACTTCGGCAAGCTGGTCAACTGGAGCTTCGTTGAGCGGCCCTGTCGATCCTGTCTCGGCGCCCGGCAAAACGGGTGGCTCAGAAGGGTTCTTACGGAAGCGATTAATCGCGGCGATTAGCGCGGCGCCATCACTGATTGGGCGACCGGCGACCACACCATCGACCATGTCGGCCAAAGCGTCATGACAAGCATGCAGCAACTCAAACAGCGGCGGCGTTACTTCGTAACGGTGCTCGCACAAAGCTTCGTAAACAAACTCCATCTCGTGCGACAGGTCACCAACCGGGCGAATTTCGGCCATGCGCGCGCCACCCTTCAGGGTGTGCAGGTCACGCTGCAAAGCCTCTACGGCGATGGTATTGGCGGTATCGCCCATCCATTGTTGCAAGCTGCCAGCGGAGCTTTCAATAATCTCCTGCGCTTCTTCGAGGAAGATATCGACTAGCTCAGCATCAGTCCCTGCCTCACTCGGACTCCAGGTTCCACCCTGGCCCGGCGCAGTCGCAGTCGCAACAAACGGTGCACTGCCAGGGTTCAGCTCGGTTGCCGCTGTTGCGGGTAGCAACGCTTGCAACGCCTCAATCTCATCTTTTGCCGTGCCCAGATGCTGATGTGCCGCGACCTGGTCCATCATACTGATCAGACGCTCATGACCAGCAGACAAAGTACCCAGACCCTGCGACTCGAGCACCAGGCCACCAAGCATCCGCTCATGTACCTGTTCTAGCGCTTCACACAACTCTTCCAGTGCGGGCAGCTCGACGTCTGCGGCCACATCCGCCAAGCCACGCAAGGCTCCGATCAACTCCCGGCTATCGATCTCCAGCGTTGAATCAGTGCGCTTGGCCTCCAGCTGATCGGCGGCATCAAGCAGGTAATCGATACCTTCGGTGAGGAAAATCGACATCAAACTACTGCCGACTTCGCCTTCCTCCAAGTCAGCACGACTCGCTTCACGTGCGGCCAACGCCTGCTGATACAGTGCTTGCAAGCGTGGTAAGAATGCGTCGGTGCCGGGAATCGGCTGATCAGGTCCGGAGCCCAATTGCGCCAGACCTGCCTCGAAGAGCACAACCGCCTCACCCAACAGGCTGACTAGCCCCTGATCCGCGGGGATCAGGTTGGTTTTGAACTCTTTCGCTAATTTTTCTAGCGGCGTGGCCAGCACGGCAATCGATTGAATGGCTGCCATGTGGGCACTGCCCTTGAGGGTATGCAGTGCACGTTGCAGGGCATCACTGATGCTGCGCGGCAGGCCGTGCTCAGAACATTCGTACAAATAAGCATTAATCTGGTCGATATGGTTCCGGGTTTCATTGCGGAAAATATCCAGCAAAACCGGATCCATCATTGCTGGCTCTGGCTCTGGCTCTGGCTCTGGCTCTGGCTCTGGCTCTGGCTCTGGCTCTGGCTCTGGCTCTGGCTCTGGCTCTGGCTCTGCAGGCAGTGTTGGCGGCTCCGACCAGCTGTCAAGCGAATCGGACTCAATAAGCGGCAGTGTTTCGTCCTGCAGACTCAGGTCAGGCTCAGGCTCGTGCACCGATTCCGGCAGCAGGTCCTCATCAATTCCTTCACTTTCCAGCTCCGGTAGCTCGCTCAGCGGCTGCAGATCAAATTCCTGATCAAACGCCGGATCGAAAGCGTCATCGTTCGCAACCTGGTCCTGCGCTGCAGCGGCGTACTCGTCTTCCAGCAGCTCTGGCAGCTCGCCGCGAGCCTCGGTTTCTGCGTCCGAAAGCGCCACAGAGGCGAGGGGCTCGCCGCGCGACAGGGCATCAGCCTGCGCAGCCAGGTCAGCAACTTCAGGCCAGGCGCGCTGCTGGTGACTAGCGAAGTCGTCGACTAGCTGGGGCATCAAAGCACGCACCGCATTGGCCACGGTAAACACATCGGCGCTCAGCTCAATCGAATGATCGATCACCCGATTGAGCATATTTTCAACCGACCAAGCCAGCTCGGCCAGTATGCCGGCTTTCACCATACGACCACTGCCTTTGAGCGTGTGGAATGCGCGGCGAACTTCAGCCTGGGCTTTATGGTCAGCGTAGTTTTGCTGCCAGGCGGGGGTGAATTCGGCGAGAGTTTCGAGTACTTCACCCGCTTCTTCGACGAAAATCTCCACCAACTCGGCGTCCATCTCGTCTTCTTCAACAACTTCAGCAGCGGCGCCAAGCTCAGGCGCCGGGCTATCTGTCTGCGGCTGCTCGTCCTGCGATGCAGTCTCAACAACTGCGCCTTCATCCTGCTGGTCTTGCAGCAGCTCGCCGGCACTTGCTTGTTCTGCCGCGTGATCGCTATTAGTTGGCAACGAATCCGGGTGATAACCCAGGGTGCTCAAGCGCTCTTCAGCAACATCCAGGATGCTGTCGCCGCGATTACTGTCGTCCTCAGCGAGACGTTCAAGGTAATAATCGATACTGGTGATCACGTCGGCGAGTGCGTCTAATGCAACCCAATCTGGCACCGCTAGCGGAGTAACTAGCTGCTCCTGAATGTAGCGCCGACAGGCGCCTACATCGGCCGCTGCGCGTTCCAATGGGAGCATAGCCAGACCACCACGCACACTATTGAGCAGGTCGTCGACGGGTTCCAGGTGGCTGTGATTCCACTGGTTTGCAATAAAGGCATTAATGGCTTCACGGGTTTCTTCCAGCGCATTACGCGCCTCCTGCACCACCATGTGCTGCACTTGTACGATGTCTTGCGCCGCGGCCAAGCGCTGCATGTCATGATCAATAGCGCCCTCTTGCTCGCCCCGCTCAAGGCCAAGAATGCCTTGCAGACTGGCCTCAACATAGAGCATGCCGCCAGCGACATCCATCAACGCTGCATCGGTCAGATTCGAGTCACCGCTGGCCAGTCGCTGTACCTGTTCGATCTGCTCGCTCAGAACCCGGCGTGGCTGCCCCAAACCCAGCATAGCCAGGGTATCGCTGATCTGTTTCATGGTCGGTAGCAGCGCCGACAAACCATCGAGCTGACTGCGATCACTGCGTACAAAGAGATCGAGCTGGTCCTTGACCTGCATCAGTTCTTCGCCAAGTGCCATCACAACAGACTGCATGGCGCCACGATCAGGCCCAACCAGCCGCGCATCACCCGCAGCCAGATCATCCTGCCCGCCGGCCCATGAGCCCTGCAACTGGTAGCGCACTTTCAGTGCATCCAGACGCGGGCTGCCATCGGCACTCTTGGCCACATAGAACAACAGGTTGCGTAGTAGCTCCGGCGGCGGGCTACTTTGCAGCGCCGCAGCGCCGCGCGCCATCAATTGACGCAGCTCCTGATCAGCCTGACGCAGCAACTGTCGGATGGCTGCGCCATTTTCTATACTGCCCAGCTCCAAGCCTTCAGCTACACCGGCAAAGATCGCCCATAAATCCGCATAGGACGCACCCTGGCAAAGCTGCTGCAGGCGCGTAAATACATTGCGCAAGTGACGACTGTTAGCCGCCACTTCTTGCCCCCGAATCACTCCAGCCTGCGACATTTGCAGTGCTTGGCGCAGCTTGCGCAACTGGCGCACATTGTCAGCATCCGACAAATCGGCATAGTCGCCGGAAACCGGATCCGCAGTAGCGGTATCCAGCCCCGGGCTGAAAAGAGCGTTCTCCGATAACAGCTTGTCACCGCGAGCGGTACGCATGTCGTTTAGCAGCGGCAACAGCACCAGCGGTAAATCACGCCTGCCGCTCTGCACACGATCAAGGTAGGCGGGCATTTGCAGGATGGCCTGCATCAGTACTTCCAGCGCCTCGTTTTCACGATTAACTGCACCGTTCATCAGCGCCTGCGCCAGTTGCTCCATTTCCTCGGCGAGCAGCGCTGCACCATAAAACTCGACCATCTGCAGCGTGCCATGAACCTGATGTATATAGGTCAGACAAAAACGCAAACGCGTTGAATCCTCGGGGTTTTCTACAAAAGCTTCGAGTGCCTGACGCGCTTGGTTCAGCGTTTCGGAAATCTCGCCTTTGACCCAATCGAGGGCGACATAGTCATGCCGATCACCCATATTCACTCCAGACGTCCAGTGCTATCCCGGCGCACATAAGCCTGTACCTGATCATCAGGTAGCCGCTCCAGCAGGGGATTATTCCAGTCCATGATTTCACCCAGTCCAATGATCAACATGCCGCCCGGCGCGAGACGCGTGGCGAGCAAATTGAGCAGGTCGCGGCGACGCCAGCGACGGAAGTAGATGAGCAGGTTCTGGCAGAAGATGATATCCAGATCCCGGATCGGGGCCTGGGCCAATTCAAGAATGTTCAAACGAGAAAAGCACACCCGGTCGCGCAGGGCATAGGCGATTTCATAACGGTCATTCGGCAGGGTCTGTAGCCATTCCCGGCGCTCGCGCTCATCCAAACCACCCAGACGGTTACCGGGATAGGTCGCCGCCCGTCCCTGCTCCAATGCCTTCAGACTGATGTCAG
Organism: Halopseudomonas sabulinigri; assembly: GCA_011053055.1. Taxonomy (GTDB): domain Bacteria; phylum Pseudomonadota; class Gammaproteobacteria; order Pseudomonadales; family Pseudomonadaceae; genus Halopseudomonas; species Halopseudomonas sabulinigri_A. The sequence continues at coordinate 9,693 of DRHT01000061.1, forward strand.
TAGCCCAGATGCCGTAACCGCTGGCATGCCCGCCGGCAGTGGCGATGCTCTGTTCACTGATAATCGCCATCGAATAGGCTTCCTCGCCGCTGGCGCAACCCACACTCCAGAGCTGCAATGGGCGATCGGTTGCGCGACCGGCCAGCAGTTTATCCAGATGCTGGCCAACGGCGTCAAATGACGGCCGGTGGCGCATGAAGCTGGTTTCTCGCACGGTCAGACGCTCGATCAGCGCGGACCACTCAACTGCGCCAGCGGCGCCATGGGTCACGTGCTCGTAGTAAGTCTGATAATCGGCAATTTTCAGCTCACGCATGCGCGTGCCAACGCTGGTCTGCAGAAAGGTTTTACGCTGATCACTGACGCACACGCCCGTGCGCGCTTCCAGCAGTGTTTGCCACTGCCGAAACTGATGCGCGTCCATCTCCGGCAGTTGTTGCAACGACCAGTTTTGCGTTGTCTGCACTTTAAGCCCCTCGCTCCAAGCGGAACCGGAGGGCCGCGTGAGCGGCCTTCCGAGTCAGCTTAGTCGTCCTGCTGCGGTAGCGTGAAGCCGTCAACCGACTGACGCATGGCCTCGGCCAGTTTCGCCAACTCACCAATGCTGCGTGCGGTGGTGGTGGTACCTGCCGAGGTTTGCGAGGTGATCTCCTGGATCACGTTCATGGTGTTGGATATGTGGCCAGCGGATGAAGCCTGCTGCCGCGCGGCGTTGGAGATGTTCTGAATCAAGGCGGCAAGGCTGGTTGATACCTTCTCAATCTCTTCCAGTGCCACACCGGCGTCCTGCGCCAAACGCGCACCACGCACTACCTCTGAGGTAGTTTGTTCCATCGAGATAACCGCCTCGTTGGTGTCGGTCTGAATGGTCTTTACCAGTGCTTCGATCTGCTTGGTCGCCCCAGACGAACGTTCCGCCAAGCGCTGGACTTCGTCGGCAACTACCGCGAAGCCGCGGCCAGCGTCACCCGCCATGGAGGCCTGAATCGCTGCGTTCAAAGCGAGAATGTTGGTTTGGTCGGCGATGTCGTTAATCAGGCTTACGATGTCACCAATTTCCTGCGATGACTCACCGAGACGCTTGATCCGTTTGGAAGTGTCCTGGATCTGCTCACGAATGGTATCCATGCCAACGATGGTGTTCTGCACCACCTCGTTACCTTTGTTGGCAATGGCTACTGAGCGTTCCGCTACCGCTGCCGACTCGGAAGCGTTGGCCGATACCTGGTCAATTGAGACCGCCATCTCGTTCACCGCCGCCGAGGCGCCAGCAATCTCTTGTGCTTGGTGTTCAGAGGCTTCGGCTAGATGCATCGCCGTGCCCTGAGTTTCCTGGGCAGCGCCTTCCACCTGCAAAGCGGTTTCGTTAATGGTCTGTACCAGTGCGCGCAGCTGGTCGATGGATTCATTGATCGAGTCGGCGATGGCGCCGGTAAAATCTTCGGTCACCGTCGCCTGAGCAGTAAGGTCACCGTCGGCCAAGTCACCGATCTCATCCAACAGACGCAGAATCGCCGCCTGGTTACGCTCGTTTTTCTCGGCAGTTTCAACCAGACGCTCACGTGTTTCGCGGGTCATCTGCGTACCGATCAGCAAAATGCAGCCCAGTGCGATGATACCCAGCGCATAACCCAGCAACGTGTTCACCACGCGCGAGTCAGCACGATTTTCAAAGCCAGTAGCCAGGCCAGATACGTTGTCCAGCAGCGACTGCGAATCGGTGAAAATTTCGTTGGCAGCGGAGCGTACCTGATAGAGCTCCGGTGAGGTCAGGAGGATCTGATCAACCGAGTCCGATACATAACGGAACAGCTCCTGAATTTCTTCCAACCGGATGGCCGCGTCCGGATCCGCTACGCGGCTAATGCCGATGGCAGCGTTACCCTGCAACATACCCTGTAACACACGACCGAAGAGGCTGGCGTCGCGACCAAAGCTGTCGGCCGCCATGACCGAGTCCTGGTCACCTTCAAGTACACGGTTTACCGAGCCAAGAATACGCTCGGCCAACAGCGACTGGCGCTGGGCGATGGCGACCTGATCGGCAGAAGCGCCGCTGGAGATCAGCACATCTACCACGTCTTCGTATTCAACCTGCAGTTGCGGCACGGTGTCAGACAGCGTGTTGGCAACCTCATGCAGCGACAATACCGTCGCCTGACTGGCCAAAATCGAGTCAGCGTTGCGGCGTACCTTGTCCCAGTCAGCCTGTGCCAGCGCCAACTGCTCCTGCAGTGCGCCGGGCGTGGGCGGCAGGCCGGTTTCTTCACGGCCATCGACCAAGTAGTCCCAACGCTGCTGGAAGTCGTTGCGCGCCGTTAACAGCTGGCCAAAGGCTTCTGGCGTACCCGTCGCGGCTTCGGTAGCTGTCTTGGAAATCTGCTGCGAGAGTACGCGCAGCTCACCGGCGTGGCCGATGTATTCCGTATCGTATGTGCTCTGTATATTCAGGTACAGGAAGTTGACGAACAGCAACAGCAACGACAGGATCAGTGCGGCGAACAGGCCGGTGAGCGTGCGGTTGCTTCGCATCGTGGACAGCATCTGTTTATCGAACTTTTTCATTTTATGGCCCCTACCTGGCCTACAGCCTTATTGTTCTAGCTAACATGCTCCGTTGCGGCAGCGGATTGCCCGGCCGCACCCCAAAACTGATCAGAGCGCTACGTCGAGAAACGTCTGATCGTGCGCTAATGCGCGAAAATTGAACACCAGTGCCGGCTGCTCACCTGCATAGACGCCGACGACATAAGGACGTACTACATCGTCTAGCTCAGGCAAGCGCTCACTGAACGCACTGACCGGCATATGCTGCATCCCCAACAGTTCATCAATCAGCAAACCCACGAAGATGTCGTCGCGATCCAACACCAACACCCGGCGCTGTTTGCGCGGCACCGTACTGGTTACTCCAAAGAAACGACTCATATCGACGATTGGCAACAGACGGCCACGCACATTTGCCACGCCTCGCACCCAAGCCTTCACTCGGGGCAGCGCGGTGTAACGCGGTTCGTGCAGAATTTCACTGACTTCGCCCATAGCAGCGAGCATGACGTGACCAGCCAACCGAAAGCCGACGCCACTCCAGGTTTCGCTGACTACTTCTCGGGACGGCAGACCGCTTGCCTGACTGCGGCAACGCTGGGCCAACGCCTGCAATAAATCGAAGGGATGCTGTGTATCTGACATGCCGTGTCTTTTCTCGTTGTTATAGCGGCATCGATCGAGCAGAAATTCCTAACTGCCGAGTACCGATTTTAGTGTCTTAATCAAAGTCGACTCCTCGACCGGCTTGGTCAGGTAGTCTTTTGCTCCTTGACGTGTACCCCAGACCTTGTCGGTTTCCTGGTCCTTGGTGGTAACGATAATGACCGGAATATGGTTGGTTTCCGGATCTTTCGTCAGTTGCCGGGTGGCCTGAAAACCATTCAAGCCGGGCATCACGATATCCATCAGCACGGCATCGGGCTTTTCTTGTCGGGCAAGCGCCACACCGTCCGCCCCGTTCTCTGCTTTCAGAACTTCGTAACCGTGCTTTTCAAGCATGCCGGTGAGCTTGTACAGCTCGGTCGGCGAGTCATCTACTACCAGAATACGGGCCATCGTAATCCCCCGGTTAATTCAAAGTGATGCAACCACGCTCACGCGCCTGCTGCACCGGCCATTTTGCCAGCTTGCGGTACATGCGCGCGAATGGCGCCAAGTAGCTCTTCTTTGCTGAAAGGCTTGGTCAAATATTGATCCGAGCCAACTATCCGCCCTTTGGCTTTATCGAACAGGCCATCTTTGCTGGACAGCATGATCACCGGGGTAGAACGGAACGCGCTGTTGTTTTTGATCAGCGCACAGGTCTGATAACCGTCGAGACGCGGCATCATGATGTCGACAAAGATGATATCGGGGTGGTTGTCTGCAATTTTGGCCAACGCATCAAAGCCATCCACTGCAGTGATCACGGTGCATCCGACTTTTTTCAGCAGGGTTTCCGCTGTGCGTCGAATCGTTTTGCTGTCATCAATCACCATGACTTTCAGGCTTTCGAAATTTTCTTCCATAAGACCAGCCCTTGTTATTAATGGTGGTTCGATCTTTATGGCTGCATCGTCACAGCCGCTGACCAGCCAATTCCTTTTCCGCGTACTTTTAGCATAGATTTATCGGCCAATCTATAAAGCTTACTCATGTCCGGGACATCCAGCCATATTAGCCACCCTTTCTCCGACACAGCTTCAAGCGTTACACTCGACGCCTACCTCGAAACAGCGCGGAAATTAACTCTATATGCCTATTCGTCTCGGCGTCGTCATGGATCCCATCAACGCGATCCACTACAAAAAAGACAGCACTCTGGCCATGCTCCTCGCTGCCAGCGAGCGTCAGTGGGAACTGTTCTACCTAGAGCCGCAAGACCTCTATCTGGCCGACGGACAAGCCATGGGCTGCATGAAACCCTTGCAGGTGCATGCGAACCCCGAGCATTGGTACGACCTCGGCGCAGAGCAGCAGCTCGCCCTGAACACGCTGGACGTCATCCTGATGCGCAAGGATCCGCCTTTCGACAACGAATTTCTGTATGCCACGCATATTCTTGAAGCCGCCGAGCGTGCTGGCGTAATTGTGGTCAACCGTCCGTCCAGCCTTCGTGATTGCAACGAGAAGCTATTTGCTACCCAGTTTCCGCAATGCGCACCCGAGCACATCGTTACTCGACGCGCCGACATTCTGCGCGAATTCGCCAAGCGTCACCGTGACGTCATTCTCAAACCGTTAGACGGCATGGGCGGCTCGATGATTTTCCGCATCAAGGAGAATGACCCAAATCTCAGCGTTATTATTGAGACACTGACCCGTTACGGTCAGGAACAGATCATGGCACAGCGGTATCTGCCGGAAATCAAAGACGGCGACAAGCGGATCTTGATGATCAAGGGCGAACCGGTGCCTTATTGCCTGGCGCGTATCCCGCAAAAGGGCGAAACCCGTGGCAATCTGGCCGCCGGAGGTCGTGGCGAAGCCCGCCCGTTGACTGAACGCGATCGATGGATTGCCGCCCAGGTTGGTCCGGTGCTACGCGAGCGCGGCCTGCTATTTGTTGGCCTGGATGTGATCGGTGATTATCTGACCGAGATCAACGTCACCAGCCCCACCTGCATCCGTGAAATCGATGCTGCCTTCCAGACCGACATCGGTGGACAACTGATGGACGCCATAGCAGAGCAGCTCGCAGCGCGTTAAGCCCTGAAAACTGCGCCACCTTCCGCACGACCTGTCGCGGAGGTGACGCAGTGCATGGACTTTTATCGGCATGCGCGGCAGACTTCACCGCATATCTGAATCACGCCATAGCCTACGGACAGCATGAATACAGCCGTGACACCTCCCGCAGCACAACCACCGACAGTCACCGCTCGTGATCGCCTCGGTTTTACTCTGTTTATTGCAGCGGTATTGCATGCCCTGGTCATCCTCGGCATTACCTTCGATTTGCCAACGCCCAGTGAACTATCCAAAAGCCTGGAAATAACCCTGGCGACCCAAAAGAGCGAAGAGCAACCCGAGCAAGCCGATTACCTCGCCCAGCATAACCAGCAGGGCAGCGGTACGCTGGAAGAGAAAGCAGCCCCCAGCACGCCGGAAGAAGCCGACTTCCAAGACAGCGAGATCAATAAGGTAAACCCCGAGCAGCAAGTCAGCGCCCCGCCGCCAGCCCCCCAGGAACAAAAGGTTGTCACCACTAGCGCGCCCAAACTGGATCAGGTGACCACGGCACCAGCCAAACCCAAACCAACCGAAGCGCCGCCGGCCAACCTGCATTTCAACATGAGCACTCTGTCCAGCGAGATCGCCAGCCTGGAAGCGCAGCTTGCCGAAGAGCGGCAACAATATGCGCGCCGCCCACGGATACTGCGCCTCAACGCCGCCTCAACCATGCAAGACAAGGGCGCCTATTATAAAGATGCCTGGCGCCGCAAGGTCGAGAAAGTTGGCAATCTGAACTACCCCGCCGAGGCGCGCAGCAACAAGATTTACGGCAGCCTGCGTTTATTGGTCTCGATCAATCGCGACGGCTCCCTGCGTGAGGTGCGCATCCTGGAATCCTCTGGCCACAAGCTGCTGGACAACGCCGCCTTGCGTATCGTGCGCCTATCAGCTCCCTTTACGCCGTTCACCGGCGACTTAATGGATGTCGACGTGCTGGAGATTATTCGTACCTGGCGCTTCGAAGCTGGCGACCGAGTTTCCAGCTCCTGATCCCTAGCGCGGCCTTGCTCTGCGCTCACTTCCGCCCAATACTAGGCGCATGACACAAAGCATACCGAGCAACTTTACCCATCACTTTCTGATCGCCATGCCCCACATGGCCGATCCACGGTTTGATCACAGTCTGATTTACCTCTGTGAGCACACCGATCAAGGCGCTATGGGGCTGGTGATCAATCAGCCCAGCGACCTAAATTTGGCCGACCTGCTGGAGCAACTCGACCCCGAGCTGAGCGTTTCCGTTACCGAGCGGTATCAAGTATTCAACGGCGGCCCAATGGAGCGCGAACGCGGCTTCGTATTGCATCGCGGCCCGCATCAATGGGAGTCCAGCCTTGACCTTGGCACCCTGCAGCTGACCACCTCGCGCGACATACTCTCAGATATGGCGCGCGGCCTTGGCCCCACTGAGGCGCTGATTACCCTAGGCTATGCTGGCTGGGGCGCAGGCCAGTTGGAACAGGAACTGGCCGACAACGTATGGCTAAGCTGCCCTGCAGATCATCAAATCCTCTTCGAAACGCCCAGCGCCGAACGCCTGGACGCCGCTGCGCGCTCATTAGGGATTGATTGGACACTCCTAACCAGCCAAGCGGGCCACGCCTGATGCCTCAGCACCAGCGCGCCCTCGCCTTTGACTACGGCACCCGACAGATTGGCGTGGCCGTAGGGCAAACCTTGACCGGCAGCGCAGAGCCGCTGGTGAATTTACGCGCCCGTGACGGCATTCCGGACTGGGAGCAGATAGGCAAGCTGATCACCGAGTGGAAACCGGATATCCTGATCGTTGGCCTGCCGTTGAACATGGACGGTAGCGAGAGCGAAATGAGCGTGCGCGCCAGCAAATTTGCCCGCCGCCTCGAGGGTCGCTTCCAGTTACCGGCACGCTGTGTCGATGAACGCCTATCCACCTTTGAAGCCAAACAACAGTTACGCGACCAGCACCGTACGCCCGGCAGTTACCGTGAAAACCCGGTAGACAGCCTCGCCGCCGCACTGCTGCTCGAAACCTGGCTCGCCAGCCAGATCAAGGAGACGTCATGAGTGCACTGCCTGAGGTTGGCCCACTGCTGCAGCAGATGGCCAACCAACTGAGCCGCTACCTGAAAGAGCGGCAGATTGAAGATCCGGCCTTTGTCGGCATCCATACCGGTGGGGTATGGGTGGCCGAAGCGCTGCATCAGCAAGTTGCACCGGAGGCGCCTATGGGCACACTGGATATCGCGTTCTATCGCGACGATTTCGAGCAGAACGGCTTGCCACCGAGCGTACGCACTTCAGATCTGCCCTTTACCGTTGAGGGTCGCCACCTAATTCTAGTCGACGATGTGTTGATGACCGGGCGCACCATTCGCGCCGCCCTCAACGAGCTGTTCGACTACGGCCGGCCGGCCTCGGTGACCTTGGTGACCCTACTAGACATCGAAGCACGGCAGTTGCCAGTGCGTGCCGACATTCTCGGTGCGAGCCTCGCCCTGCCCGCCGGCCAGCGAGTAAAGTTGACAGGACCGAGTCCGCTAAAGCTAACCCTGAACACAGCTACCCACTGAGACAGCCATGAGCCAGACGCCGCAACATCTGCAACTGAACCACCAAGGCCAACTGCGCCATTTTCTGACCATCGAAGGCCTGTCCCGCGAACTGTTGACCGAGCTGCTGGACACCGCCGACTCCTTCCTTGAAGTCGGCGAGCGCGCGGTCAAGAAGGTCCCGCTACTGCGTGGTAAAACCGTGTGCAACGTGTTTTTCGAAAACTCCACGCGCACGCTCACCACCTTTGAACTTGCCGCTAAACGTCTCTCAGCGGATGTGCTCAACCTGAACATCTCGACCTCGTCTACCAGCAAGGGCGAGACCTTGTACGACACCCTGCAGAATCTGGAAGCGATGGCCGCCGACATGTTCGTAGTGCGCCACAGCGATTCCGGCGCCGCGCACTTCATTGCTGAGCATGTGTGTCCGCATGTCGCCGTGATTAACGCCGGTGATGGCAACCACGCCCATCCCACGCAAGCGATGCTCGACATGTTGACCATTCGCCGCCATCGCGGCGACTTCGAGAACCTATCGGTCGCCATCGTCGGCGATATTCTGCACTCAAGGGTAGCTCGCTCGAATATGCAGGCACTGAAAACCCTCGGCTGCCCGGATATCCGCGTGATTGCGCCGCGCACGCTGCTGCCAGAAGGTATTGAGCAATACGGCGTACGGGTATTCAACGATCTGCGCGTTGGCCTACGCGGCGTGGATGTGGTGATCATGCTGCGCCTGCAGCGAGAGCGCATGCAGAGCGGCCTGCTGCCCAGCGAGGGCGAGTTCTATCGCCTCTACGGCCTGACCCGCGAAACCCTGGCGCTAGCAAAACCCGATGCCCTGGTAATGCACCCAGGACCGATCAACCGTGGCGTGGAGATCGAGTCGGAAGTGGCCGATGGTCCGCAGTCAGTCATCCTCAAACAGGTCACCTACGGTATCGCCGTACGCATGGCCGTTATGTCCATGGCCATGACCGGACAGACCACCCAGCGCCAGCTTAACCAGGAAGCGAACTGAACCATGCGACTGACTATCCAAGGCGCGCGGGTGATCGACCCGGCCAGCCATTTTGACCAAATCACCGACCTACACATAGCCGCCGGCCACATCCAGGCTATTGGCGAGGCGCCAGAAGGTTTCAGCCCTAGCCAGGTAATCGACGCTCGCGGGCTGATCGCCAGCCCCGGCTTGGTGGATCTTAACGTCAGCCTGCGCGAGCCCGGTTATAGCCGTAAGGGCAACATCGACAGCGAAACCCGCGCCGCTGCTGCGGGCGGCGTCACCAGCCTGTGTTGCCTGCCGGACACGCGGCCGGTGCTGGATACCTCCGCCGTTGCCGAGCTGATCCTCGACCGCAGCCAAGCCTCCGGGCATGCCCGAGTATTGCCGATTGGCGCACTCACAAAAAATCTTGAAGGCGAGCATCTGAGCGAACTGGTGGCACTGCGTGATGCCGGTTGCGTGGCCTTTACCCAAGGCCTCAACCCCATGGGCAGCAACCGTATTTTGCGTCGCGCCCTCGAATACGCCGCCACCTTTGACGTACCGATCATCTTTACTCCACTCGACCCTTCGCTGGCGGAGGGCGGTATGGCACATGAAGGCCCTACTGCATCGCGACTAGGCCTCGTCGGCATTCCCGAGAGCGCTGAAACCGTCGCACTGGCGCGTGATTTATTGCTAATCGAACAGACCGGGGTGCGCGCTCACTTTAGCGGACTGACCAGCGCTCGCGCCGTCGACATGCTAGCGACTGCTCAAGCTCGCGGGCTGCCGGTAACTGCCGATGTAGCGGCTTACCAACTGTTACTCTGTGACGAAGACCTCAACGGCTTTTCCAGCCTGCTGCATGTGATGCCGCCACTGCGTTCCGCTGCCGACCGTCGCGCCCTGCGCGAAGCAGTACAAAGCGGCGTGGTACAGGCCATCGCCTCTCACCATCGCCCGCACGAGCCAGAAGCAAAGCGAGTGCCTTTCGCCGCTTCGGCGCCCGGCATCAGTAGTGTAGAAATCCTCCTGCCGCTGGCCCTGACGTTGGTCGGTGACGGATTGCTTGAACTGCCCGCGCTGCTGTCTCGCCTGACAACCGGACCGGCGGCTGCACTCAACCTGCAGGCCGGACAACTTACTTTGGGCGGGCCAGCAGATTTGACGCTGTTCAACCCGGTTCAGGCCTGCGAAATTGGCCGCAACTGGCTATCGCGTGGTGCCAACTGCCCCTTCATTGGCCAAGGCGCACCCGCAGCCGTGACCCACACCCTGTGCAACGGGAAATTGGTATACCAAGCAAATTGATTGCGCTTGCATAGCTGGGCCGCGGCCCAGCGCCACCTGATCATTACAAGCTTGACCATTAAAAGGATGTTGGTATGGCCGCTTTTGGCTTACGTGGTAAATCCCTGCTCGCACTGCTGCTGGCTGGCTTGTTGGCCTTGCTGCCGGCAGGCCTGATTGGCTGGTCGTTACTCAGCGGCATTCACGAGCACTTCGGCGAAGCCTATGCGCGCAACGCGACCCTGCTCAGTCGGGAGAAAATTCGGGCGCCCATTAGCCGCGAGCTGGCGCTCTCTTTGCGCCTGGCTAATTCCGAGGTCACTCTGCAGTGGTTGAAGGACCCGGACGACCCGGCCAAAAAAGATTTGTTTTTCCGCGAAGCAGAACGCTACCGTCAGGACTTTCGCGACCATGCTTACTTCATCGGCATGCTCAGTAACTATGGCTACTACTTCAATGGCAATGACGAACCCATTAGCCGAGAGCCGCGCTACCTCCTCAACCCCGAAGCCGCTGCCGACAGCTGGTTCTTCGCCAGCCTGCGCGACACCGACAGCTTCAATATCAACGTCGACTCCAATCCCGAGCTGAACACCACCAAAGTGTGGTTCAACATGGTGGTCAAAGACAACAACGGGGAGGTCCTCGCCCTGGCAGGCTCCGGTTTAGACCTGTCGAGTTTCATCCGCGATTTCATCGCCAGCGATGACGATGGCGTTACCCCGATGATTCTGGATGCAGACGGCGCTATTCAAGCCCATCAAGACCGCAGCCTGATCGCCCTTAACTCAGGCGCAGACACCAACGCCAGAACCGGCAGCAACCTGCTTGAGATGCTCGACAGCGACCCACAGAAGCAAGCCGTCCGCGATGCCATGCAGACAGTAAAAGCCAACCCCGGTGAGGTGCAAATACGCCAGATCCACCTTGCCGGCAACGATCAACTGCTGGCCCTGACCTACATCCCTGAGCTGAACTGGTTTGTCGCCAACGCCGTCGATCTGAACAGCGCGCAAGTGATTGATCGCACTTGGCTAACGCCGGTTTTATTGGGTTTAGGCGCACTACTGGTATTCCTGATTCTGTTGTTTGCCTTCGCCATTGAGCGGCTGCTGCTGCGCCCACTGCGTCAGCTGCGCCAAAGCGCACAGGCAATGGCGGCTGGTCGCTATGACGTGGCCATGCCAACCACCCGCAACGACGAAATCGGCGAGCTCAGTGAGGCTTTTGACGCGATGGCGCAAAAAGTCCGCAGCCACACCAGTGAGTTGGAGCAACGCGTGCAGGAGCGCACTCGTGATCTGGAGGAGGTTAACCAGAGCATGCGTACCGCGCGTAAGAAGATTGAAGACTCCATCGACTACGCCAGCCTGATTCAGCGCTCTATTCTGCCCAACCGGGAGCTGGTCAATGCGCTAGGCCAGCATCATGCGGTGCTGTGGCGTCCACGCGATGTAGTGGGTGGCGATTTCTATATTTTCCGCAGCGAAAACCAGCGCTGCCTGTTTGGCGTCGTCGACTGCGCAGGTCACGGCGTACCCGGTGCACTGATGACCATGCTCGCGCATGCTGCTCTAGAGCAGGCAATCAACGATTGCGGCCTGGCTGACCCGGCTGCCACACTGCAGCGTACCGATCAGATAGTACGCAGCATGCTCAGCGACTCTGCCGAGTACAAATCGGTCGCCACCAACATGGATGTGGGCTTAGCCTACGTCGATCTGGATCAACGTCGCGTGGTATTTTCCGGCGCCAAGATCGCGCTTTATCACAGCGATGGCAACAGCGTAGAGCACGTAGCGGGCGCGCGCCGCGCGCTAGGTGACAAACGTCTGGGTGACTACCAAAATAGCGAAGTGTCACTCGAAACCGGGCGCACTTTCTATCTGTGCACCGACGGTTTTCTTGATCAGGCCGGCGGCGAGCAAGGCTTCGGTTTCGGTAATAGCCGCTTCGCCGAGATGCTGTGCCAGCACGCCAAATTGCCGCTACAGCAGCAAAGCACGGCATTCAGCGATACACTGGCAGCCTATCAAGGTGATTACCCGCAGCGTGACGACATCACTATGCTCTGCTTCCGCTTTGATTGAAGCGCAAGCAGATTGAAACGCACAGGAGCTGTAATGGAAAATATTGACCTTTTTGCCATGCGTGAGCGCTTCAACAGCCAGCAGATTATGCTGTGCTTCAACGGCCCTATTTCACGCAGCCTGATCGAAGAAATTGGCAACGCCCTGCGCAACTATCTCTCCGCTGAGCACGCTCACCCCAGCGCTGCCATGGATGTGTTCGCGGTGTACATTGAAATGACCCAGAACATCAGCCATTACACCCGCGCCCGCCAATGGACCGAGCAGGAAGCCGGCGCCACCGTCGTCGTCTCACGCAACGAAGATGGCCGCTACGTGGTTTCCGCTGGCAACCTGATCGAGTTACCTGATGGCGAGAACCTGTTGCGCGCCGTGGAAAGCCTCGCCGGACTCGACAAAGTGGCATTGAAAGCCGCCTACAAAGAACAGCTACGCCGGCCGCGTGACGAAGAGCGCCCCTCCGGCGCTGGTTTAGGCCTTATCGACATAGCGCGAAAGTCCAGCGAACCACTGCAGGCATCATTGCAGCCGCTAGCCTCTGGCCGCGGCTTTTTCAGCCTGCGCGCTGTCATCTGATTGAGTAACGAGTTTAAGACAATGACCGATTTTTCTATCGCCAGCTCCCAGTCCACCCCAGAAGTCCGCAGCGATTGGGCCAACGGTAAGCTTTACATGGAGGGTGATTCCTACCCGGAAAACTCCTTCGACATGTTCCAACAAGTATTCGTCTGGATGGAATCTTATCTAGAGCAGGCTACGGCGCCGCTGACACTGGAACTGCGTTTGCTGTACTTGAACACCAGCAGCGTCAAGGCGATGATGGATATCTTCGACTTGCTAGAAGCCGCTCATCAGGAAGGTAAGCCCGTGTCGGTGTATTGGTATTATGACCCGCAAAATGAACGGGTCGCGGAACTGGCCGAAGAGTTCAAGGAAGACTGCAATTTTCCATTCGACATCATCAGTCATACCTAGAGTCCCAGATGAAACAGCCCTCTCAGAGCCTTGAAGATAGCATCCGCGCGCTACTGGATGATGCCGAGCAACAGGAAAACCCGCTGCGCGAACCCCTGCTCTCGCTCTGGGCTACACATCAAGACCTTGCTCGTAGAATTGACCGTATCAGCCGCATTTCGGATGTTTATCAAAGCATGGCGAAACAGCAAGAGCACTCACTGAGCGAGCGTCTGAATAAGCAATTGCGGCAACTGGAGAAAGTCGCGCGCATATCCGATCGTTACCAGAATATGATGCGCGACCTAAACGAAGCTCTGCGTGAGGCCTCAACCCATGACGCGCTTACCGGGCTGCCAAATCGGCGCTTGTTAGTAGATCACCTGAAAAAAGAAGCCGAGCGCTACACTCGCTATCAACGGCCTTTCACCATCGCCATGCTCGACGTCGATCATTTCAAAAACATCAATGATCAATACGGCCATGAACTAGGCGATAGCGCATTAACCGAGATCGCTCGCGTGCTTGACGCAGAAATACGCGAGCAGGATTTGTGCGGACGCTGGGGCGGGGAGGAGTTTTTAATTCTAATGCCCGAGACTCATGCCGATGCAGCCGAGCGGGTGATGGAGCGCGTACGCACAGCCGTTGAGCGCTTGGCCATCCGCGCCCAAACCGACTCCGTCAGCGTCACTATCAGTATCGGCATCGCCGAGCACCAGGCAGGTGACAGCTATTCCGAAACCATCAACCACGCCGACCACGCTCTGTTGGTAGCCAAGCGTGGTGGACGCAATCAAATTAGTACGGCGCACGCAGCAGGCAACGATTAACGCCGTGTGCGGTGGTGAGCGCCACCTTCTTCTTCCTCTTCCAATGCAAAGCCGTTGTTCTCCTCACCCATCAGGTGCTTACCGTCGGCTTCCGAGCCCAACTTGATCATCAAACGCAAGTCGTTGGCCGAGTCGGCGTGAGCCAACGCATCTTCGTAGGTGATCTCGCCTTGGCTGTAGAGCTTGTAGAGCGCCTGATCGAACGTCTGCATGCCCAACTCGCCAGAGCGTGCCATCAGCGGCTTGAGCTCATGCACTTCACCCTTGCGGATCATGTCGGCAGCCAGTGGCGTATTCAATAGCACCTCAATAGCTGCACGGCGCCCCTTGCCATCCGGAGTGGGAATGAGTTGCTGGGCGACAATGGCCTTGAGGTTAAGCGACAAGTCCATCCACACCTGCTGATGTAGCTCAACGGGGAAGAAGTGGATGATGCGATCCAGCGCTTGGTTGGCGTTGTTGGCGTGCAGCGTAGCCAAACACAGGTGACCGGTTTCGGCAAAGGCGACCGCGTGCTCCATAGTCTCCTTGGAACGCACCTCACCAATCAAAATCACATCAGGGGCCTGGCGCAGAGTGTTCTTCAGCGCGACTTCAAAAGAGTCCGTATCGATACCCACTTCGCGCTGGGTAACGATGCAATTCTGATGCTGATGGATAAATTCGATCGGATCTTCAATCGTAATGATGTGGCCGCTGGAGTGCTTGTTGCGGTAGCCGATCATCGACGCCAATGAGGTCGATTTACCGGTACCGGTAGCGCCCACGAAGATCACCAGCCCACGCTTAGTCATCGCCAGCTGCTTGAGTATCTCGGGCAGGCGCAGATCTTCCATGGTCGGGATGTTGATCTCGATGCGCCGCAGCACCATGCCCACCAGGTTGCGCTGGTAGAAGGAACTGACGCGGAAGCGGCCGATACCTCGAGCACTGATGGCAAAGTTGCACTCACGCTTTTCGGCAAACTCGCGGCGCTGCGCTTCAGTCATCACACCCAGCACAGTTTCGCGGGTCTGCTCAGGCGAGAGCGGGGTTTTGGTCACCGGCAGAATCTTGCCATTCACTTTCATGCTAGGTGGAACGCCGGCAGTAATGAAGAGGTCAGACGCACCCTTCTCAACCATCAGCCGCAACAGCTTTTCAAACTCCATGCTATGCCTCTTTTATCCTTCGCGGCGGACTGCTCAGCATCCGCCAAAACTGCCAGCCTGTTTAGAAGCTGTCCACGGCCTTAGCTTTTTCGCGGGCACTTTCTTTAGTAATCAAACCTTTGCCAACCAAGCTTTTCAGACACATGTCGAGTGTCTGCATGCCAATGTTGCCACCTGTTTGAATCGCCGAATACATCTGGGCAATCTTGTCTTCACGAATCAGGTTACGAATCGCCGGGGTGCCGATCATGATTTCGTGGGCTGCCACTCGACCGCCGCCGATTTTCTTAATCAGTGTTTGCGATACTACCGCCTGCAATGATTCAGACAACATCGACCGCACCATGGATTTCTCTTCGCCGGGGAAAACATCGACGATACGGTCGATCGTTTTAGCCGCCGAGGTGGTGTGCAACGTGCCGAATACCAGGTGACCGGTTTCTGCGGCTGTCAGCGCGAGACGAATCGTCTCCAGGTCGCGCATCTCACCAACCAGAATAATGTCCGGATCTTCCCGCAGTGCCGAGCGCAGGGCTTCAGCAAAACCGAGGGTGTCGCGGTGTACTTCACGCTGGTTGACCAGGCACTTCTTCGACTCGTGAACAAATTCGATTGGGTCTTCGATGGTCAAAATATGCTGATACTTGGTGCTGTTGACGTAGTCGACCATCGCCGCGAGGCTGGTGGACTTACCCGAACCCGTAGGCCCGGTAACCAGCACCAGACCGCGCGGGTTATCAGAGATCTTCTTGAACACGTCGCCCATGCCCAGGTCTTCCATGGTCAATACCTTGGAAGGAATGGTCCGGAACACCGCACCAGCACCGCGATTCTGGTTAAAGGCGTTAACCCGGAAGCGGGCCACACCAGGTACTTCAAAGGAGAAGTCGGTTTCGAGAAACTCTTCGAAATCCTTACGCTGACGATCGTTCATGATGTCGTAAATCAGCGCATGCACTTGCTTGTGTTCCATGGCCGGTACGTTGATCCGGCGCACGTCGCCATCCACACGAATCATGGGCGGCAGTCCTGCCGACAGGTGCAAGTCCGACGCGCCCTGCTTGGCGCTGAAGGCTAACAGCTCGGTAATATCCATTGGGTTCCCCATTACAACCTGCAAGCATGTAGAATGCCGGCAGAGTCTATTCGATTGGCAAGGTATTAACGTCAGTAATGTCCACGATAGCAGAGAATATTGCAAACGTTCGTGAACGCATACAGCGCGCCGCCGCCGTTGCCGACCGCGATCCCGATACCATTACCCTGATGGCGGTGAGTAAAACCCGTCCCGCCAGTGCCATCCGTGACGCCTGGGCAGCAGGCATACAGAATATAGGGGAAAACTATCTGCAGGAAGCGTTGGCGAAAATGGCCACGCTGTCCGACCTTCCCTTGATCTGGCACTTCATCGGCCCCATTCAATCAAACAAGACGAAAACCATCGCTGAGCACTTCGACTGGGTGCACAGTGTCGACCGGCTGAAGATCGCCCGACGCCTGTCTGAGCAACGACCCGAAGGCATGCCGCCACTGAATATCTGCTTGCAGGTGAATATCAGCGGTGAGGAGAGTAAAGCCGGCGTTTCTCTGGCAGAACTGCCCGAACTGGCCAACGCCGTTAATAGCTTGCCAGGCATAAGGCTGCGCGGGCTGATGGCGATTCCTGCTCCGGCTGACGATAGCGCCGCACGGCGTGCACCGCTGGCTGCAGTGCGCGAAGCGCAAGCGGCTCTAGAGCTACCGTTGGACACACTGTCTATGGGCATGAGCGATGACCTGGCGGAAGCCATTCAGGAAGGCGCAAGCATAGTGCGCATTGGCAGTGCGCTGTTTGGTGCACGTGATTACTCCATTCCACCCACGCATTCCGAGCGAGGTTCCAACTAAATGACTGCTCCCATTATCGGTTTCATCGGTGCCGGCAACATGGCAACCAGCTTGATTGGCGGCATGCTACAGAAAAACGTGAAGCCCGAGCGCATCATCGCCAGCGACCCCAAAGCGGAGCAAGGCGCGGCGCTGAACAAGCAGTTTCAGATTCGTACGGTAACCGACAACGCCGTACTGGCCGCCGAATGCGATGTGCTGCTGCTGACGGTTAAGCCTCAGGTAATGCAAGCCGTTTGCCGCGCCCTGCCAGCTGAGCGCAAGCCAGGCCAACTGGTGATCTCCATCGCTGCCGGCATCAGCTGTGAAAGCCTGGCCGCTTGGCTCGGTGAGCAAACGCCGATTGTCCGTTGCATGCCCAATACGCCGTCGCTGCGTGGCCAAGGCGTCAGCGGCTTATACGCTACCGCTGCGGTCAGCGATGCGCAAAAGGAGCTGACCGAAAGCATCCTGAATGCCGTCGGCATCAGCGTCTGGCTCGAAGAAGAAAGCCTGATCGATGCGGTGATTGCGGTATCCGGCAGCGGGCCGGCCTACTTTTTCTATATGATCGAAGCGATGATTGATGCGGGCGAAAAGCTCGGCCTGCCGCGCGACACGGCCGAGCGTATGGCGCTGTTCACTGCATTGGGCGCAGCCGATATGGCAGTCAACAGTGATGTTGACGTAGCCGAACTGCGCCGCCGCGTTTGCTCGCCCGGCGGCACGACCGAGCAAGCGATCAAGACCTTCCGTGAAGAAGGCCTGCCGCAGATGGTCGATAACGCTATGCAGGCCGCCGCCAAGCGTGCTGCCGAAATGTCCAAAGAACTCGCCTGAGGAAACACCATGACCGGCCTGAACATGGCAGCTATCTATCTTGTCCAGACTATCGGCAGCCTGTATTTGCTGCTGGTACTACTGCGTTTCATCCTGCAACTGGTACGCGCGGATTTCTATAATCCGCTGTCGCAGTTCATCGTGCGTGCTACCAAGCCGCTGTTGTTGCCACTGCGCCGATTGATACCTGGCTGGGCGGGCATCGACTTTGCCTCCCTGGTTTTGGCGTTGATCATTCAGCTGGCTCTGATGGCGGTCATCATCAAGCTGATGGGCTACGCGCTACCGAGCATTCTGCAGTTACTAGCCTGGTCGCTGGTGGCCCTCACGGCGCTGTTTCTCAAGGTGTTCTTCTTCGCACTGATCATCAGTGTGATCTTGTCGTGGGTCGCGCCTGGCAGCTCGAACCCAGCGGCGTTGCTGGTCAATCAACTCTGTGAGCCGGTATTGGGCCCCATTCGCAAGATTCTGCCATCGATGGGCGGCCTGGATCTTTCGCCCATTTTTGCCTTTATCGCATTGAACCTGCTGCAGATGCTGGTGATCACCAATATGGCGATCGCCACCGGCATGCCAAAGGGCCTAACACTGGCATTGTGAGCAGTTTCTAAAGTTGGAGCGGCGAACAACTGGTGCTCGATTGTCACCTGCAGCCCGGTGCCAGCCGCATTGGCTTTGCCGGGCTGCATGGCGACCGACTGAAAATTCGTATCAGCGCACCGCCGATGAATGGCAAGGCCAACAGCATGTTGCTGGCCTTTCTGGCCAAGGCTTTTGGAGTATCGAAGCAGCAAGTGATGCTGGTTAGCGGCCAAACCGGCCGGCAAAAACGTGTTGCCATCTCCTCGTCCCGGTTGTTGCTCGATGATCTGGGCATACAGCGCCCTTGAATATTGCGCCAAGGCAGTGCGCTCTTTAGACTGACGCCTCTATTATTGGCCCTTCGCCTGCCCGCACGATTTAGGGAGCGACCGCAAATATGGCTCCCTGACGAAGCTCCGCCAATTGACACAGGAACAGGTTATCGATGTCCACATTACCTGCTGACTCCGTCGGCCTGGTTACACCCCAGCGACATACCTTCAGCGAGCCGCTGCAATTGGCCTGCGGCAAGGCGTTAGCCTCTTACGATCTGGTCTACGAGACCTATGGCCAGCTTAATTCGGCAGCCGATAACGCCATTCTGATTTGCCATGCGTTGTCTGGCCATCACCATGCTGCTGGCTACCATAGTGAAGATGAGCGCAAGCCTGGCTGGTGGGACTCCTGCATAGGTCCTGGCAAGGCCATCGACACCAACCGCTTCTTCGTTGTCAGCTTGAACAATCTCGGCGGCTGCCACGGTTCCACCGGACCTTCCAGCATCGATCCGGAAAGCGGCAAATCCTACGGCGCCAGTTTCCCGGTATTAACCGTAGAAGACTGGGTGCATAGCCAGGCACGATTGGCCGATGTGCTGGGGGTGCAGCAGTGGGCCGCCGTGGTTGGCGGCAGCCTTGGTGGCATGCAAGCATTGCAGTGGGCGATCAGCTATCCCGAGCGTATTCGGCATTGTGTGGCCATCGCCACCGCTCCCAAGCTGTCGGCGCAGAACATCGCCTTTAACGAAGTCGCTCGGCAAGCCATCACTACCGATCCAGACTTTCATCACGGTGAATACGCCGCCTTTGGCGTTATCCCCAAACGCGGTCTGATGCTCGCGCGCATGGTAGGACATATCACTTATCTGTCCGACGACTCCATGGGCCTGAAGTTCGGCCGCGAATTACGCAGCGAGCAACTCAACTACGACCTCACCAGCGTCGAGTTCGAGGTCGAAAGTTACCTGCGTTATCAGGGTCAGGAGTTTTCCGGTCGCTTTGACGCCAACACCTATTTGCTGATGACCAAAGCGCTCGACTATTTTGACCCAGCCGCCGCGCACGGCGACGATCTGGCTAAGACACTGGCGGGCATTCAGGCCAGCACCCTGGTGATGTCGTTCACCACCGACTGGCGCTTTTCGCCAGCCCGCTCATACGAGTTGGTCAACGCCCTGCTGGCTGCCAAGAAACAGGTCAGTTACCTGGAGATTGAAGCAGCGCAGGGACACGACGCCTTCCTGCTGCCGATCCCCCGCTACATCGAAGCCCTGAGTGGCTACATGAACCGTATAGAGGTGACCTCATGAGTCTGCGCGCCGATCTTGAGATCATTCAGCAGTGGATCAAACCCGGCAGCCATGTGCTCGACCTGGGTTGTGGCGAGGGCGAGCTGCTGAGGCATCTGCGCGACCACAAGCAGGTGCAGGGCTACGGACTGGAAATCGACCCTGAGAAGATTAACGCCTGCATTCAGCATGGCGTAAACGTGCTGGAGCAGAACCTCGATAAAGAGCTGAACAACTTCGAGGACAACAGCTTCGATACCGTGGTCATGACCCAGTCGTTGCAGGCCATGCACTTCCCTGACCGAGTCCTTGAAGACATGCTGCGCATCGGCCATGAGGGCATTCTAACCTTCCCCAATTTTGCCCACTGGCGCTGCCGCTGGTATCTGGGTACCAAAGGCCGCATGCCGGTCTCTGAGTTCATGCCCTATACCTGGTACAACACCCCGAATATTCACTTTTGTACCTTCAAGGATTTCGAGCAGCTGTGCCGCGAGCGCGGAATCAAAGTGCTCGATCGTCTGGTGGTAGATCAGACCCATAAGCGTAGCTGGTTAAGCGGCCTATGGCCCAACCTGCTGGGTGAAGTGGCCATCTACCGTATTAGCCGTTGAACCTGCCTCACGCACCTATCCAGGAGCTAACCATGCTACGCACCTTAGTTCTGCTCGCCTCATTGCTACTGGCCCCTTGGGCCAGCGCAGCGGCTGAACCTGCCCGCTTTGGCGATCTGATCGTCTATCACAATGTATTCAATAGCAGCTTTCTGCAGCCCGAGATTGCCGCCAATGCGGGCCTGCAGCGCGGACCCAATCAGGGCGTGATCAATATTGCGGTGCAGCGCCAGAGCAACGGCAAAGCCCAAGCGGTTGACGCGATCCTCAAGGGCGAAGTCCGCAGCTTGATCGGCCAGCCAGTCCCGCTGCAATTTAAGCGTATTAAAGAAGGCGACGCCATCTACTTCGTTGCCAACTACAGCGCAGCGCAGCGCGGCGTTCTGCTGTTTAAAATCGATATTCAGGCCGCGCCCGGCAGCATCGTGCACAACCTCAGCTTTCAGCAGGAGTTCTTCCCCGATGACCAGTAAAGCCTTGCCCTTCGATACGTTGGTGCTCGCCAGCAGCAACAAGGGCAAGCTGGCTGAGCTGCAGGCTATGCTCGGCGATCAAGTGAAAATTTTGCCGCAAAGCGATTTTATCGATGACGACGTCGAGGAAACCGGCCTAACCTTTGTCGAAAACGCCCTGCTCAAAGCACGCCACGCCGCTCGGGCCTCAGGCTTACCCGCATTGGCCGACGACTCGGGGCTAGCTGTGGACTTTCTCGGGGGCGCACCGGGGATTTATTCAGCGCGCTACGCCAACGGCGAAGGCGATACCGCTAACAACGCCAAGCTGTTGCAGGCGCTGTGCGAGGTGCCAACCGAAGCACGCGGCGCGCAATTTATCTGCGTCCTGGCCCTGTTGCGCCACGCAGATGACCCCATGCCGATCATCTGTGAAGGCATCTGGGAGGGCCGCATTCTTAACGAAGCCCGCGGTCAGGCTGGCTTTGGCTACGATCCGCTGTTCTGGGTTCCGGAGCGCAAATGCGCGAGTGCCGAGCTGAGCCCCGCAGACAAGAACCAGCTCAGTCACCGCGCCCGCGCCATGGCGCAACTGCGTCAGCGGTTGGGGCTAGCTTGAAACCGCTGGAAGAAACCAACTCGGACCGAGCTTCGAGCTTCGAGCTCCCTCCGTTGGCGGCCTACATCCACATTCCCTGGTGCGTGAAAAAGTGCCCTTACTGCGATTTCAATTCACACACCAGTCAGGCGCCGCTGCCCGAAGATGCCTATATCGACGCCATGATCGTCGACCTACAGCAAGATTTGCCGCTAGCTGCGGGACGTGAGTTAACCTCAATCTTTTTTGGCGGCGGCACGCCCAGTCTGTTCTCGGCGGCCAGCCTCGACCGTTTTTTACAGGCGTTAAACGCACATTTGCCCTTCGCTGCTGACATTGAAATAACGCTCGAGGCCAACCCCGGCACCTTCGAGCAGGCCAAATTTTCTGACTACCGCGCCGCCGGCATCAATCGTCTGTCGATCGGTATCCAGAGTTTCAATGCTGAGCACCTTAAGGCCTTAGGCCGCATCCACGACGACCGCGAAGCCTTGAGTGCCGTCGATATGGCGCGCCGCGCGGGCTTCGATAATCTAAATCTCGACCTGATGCACGGCCTGCCCAACCAAAGTCATGAGCAAGCCATCGCCGATATTGATCAAGCCATGGCGCTGGCACCCGAGCACTTGTCCTGGTACCAGCTCACGCTGGAGCCGAACACCGTGTTTTACTCCAAGCCGCCAACGCTGCCCGAGGAAGATATTCTCTGGTCGATACAGGAAGCCGGGCAGCAGCGCATGGCCGCCGGTGGCTACGCGCAATATGAAGTATCCGCCTACGCGCAGCCCGGCCGTCAGGCGCGGCATAACATGAATTACTGGCAGTACGGCGATTTTCTCGGCATTGGCGCCGGCGCCCACGGCAAGATCTCGCATATTGATGGCCGTATCGAGCGTTACTGGAAAACCCGTTTACCCAAGGATTACCTGGCCGCCGGCAAAAGCGTTTGCTCAGGCCGCAAAACCTTGACCAACGATGAGTTGCCGTTCGACTTTTTGATGAACGCCCTGCGTTTGGTAGAGGGCGTACCGGCCAGCTACTACGCCGCCCGCACAGGTCAACCCCTGGCCGCCATCGAGCCGCTACTGCAACAAGCCGCCGTCAAAGGGCTGCTGCAGCCCTGGAGCCAGCAGTTAGTGCCAACTGAGCGCGGCAGGCTGTTTCTCAATGATCTATTGGAAATATTTCTGTAAAAGCCCCGCGTATTAACACTTCCCCATAGCCTGCAAAACCGCGCGTGCTCTGGAAAGCCGGATTCTATGCCGGGCAGCGGAGTAGCCGCCGAGCACGCTGGTCGAGATGGAACTCGACCTTCCCTGGAATGCGAAACCGGGGGCCTTGGAAGGCCGGGTTCCATCCCGGCCAGCAGCGTCGCCAGTCCAAAAGTGAGTCGCCGGAACGCAGAGGCAGGCACTACTCAGCTGGCGCTACCGCCCGCTGGCTGTCATCGCACAGTCAGCATGCGGTACTATCTGCATCATCAATAGCTCTTGCCGCATGAACGCGCAGTCAGCAGAATTGTCTCAATCGACGCAAATTGCTATTCAATTTAGCCATGCAAATATCTATCCCGGAGGCCCAATGAATCCGTTCAGCTTTGCCACCACCGCCCAGATTCTCTGCGAATCAGGCTCCGCTGCCCGCCTTGGCGAGCTGTGCCGAGAGCGTGACGCTCAACGCGTGCTGATCGTAACCGATCCGGGCATCACCAAGATCGGCCTGCTCGACAACATCCTACCGGCCATGGCCAAGGCGCAGGTGAGCGTCGAAGTATTTGATCAGGTAGAGGCCGATCCGCCGGAACATGTTGTACTGGAAGCGGTCGCTCAGGCCAAAAACATGCAGGCCGAGCTGATCATCGGCTTTGGCGGCGGCAGCTCTATGGATGTCGCCAAACTGGTTGCCCTGCTGGCGCACCCCGAGTGCAAACAGCAAATGGCCGACATCTATGGCGTCGGCAATGCGCGTGGCCAACGCCTGCCATTATTCCAGGTGCCCACCACCGCCGGCACCGGCTCGGAAGTCACCCAGATCGCCATTATCACCACCGGCGCAACCACCAAAATGGGCGTGGTTTCGCCGATTCTGCTGCCCGATCTGGCGCTGCTGGATGCCGACCTCACCCTCGGTCTGCCGGCCCACGTCACCGCTGCTACTGGCATCGACGCCATGGTGCACGCCATTGAGGCCTACACCAGCAAGCTGAAGAAAAATCCGCTATCCGATATGCTCGCGCGTGAAGCGCTGCGCCTGCTGGCCGGCAACCTGGACCACGTAGTACAGAACGGCCAGAACCGCGAAGCGCGTCAGGCCATGCTGCTTGGCGCCTTGCTTGCCGGTCAGGCGTTCGCCAATGCCCCGGTCGCTGCTGTGCATGCGCTGGCTTACCCGCTAGGCGGGCATTTCCACATTCCTCATGGGCTGTCCAACGCATTGGTATTGCCAACCGTGATCGAGTTCAACGCCTCTCATGCCGCGCCGCTGTATGCCGAATTGGCGCCACTGATTGTTGGCCCGAGCCTGCAATCCGGCGATGCTGATCACCTGACCGCGCAGTTGGTCAGCGCCTTGGCCGACCTCAGCCCGCGCTGCGGCTTGCCAAGCCGCCTGCGTGACGCCGGCGTACCCAAGGACAAGCTGGAGCTGTTGGCCAAAGATGCGATGCTGCAACAGCGCCTGCTCGTCAACAACCCGCGTGAAATAACCGAGGCCGACGCGCTAGCCATCTATAACCTGGCTTATTAATGCCCTCGGCCCGATCAATCACGACAAGAGACTTAGTATGAGCGCAAGCAAGCCAACCCGGCAGGACTACCACTACCTGCACCCGGTCACCACCCGCTGGCACGACAACGACATTTACGGCCACGTGAATAACGTGACCTACTACAGTTTTTTCGATAGCGCAGTAAACAGCTGGCTGATCGCCGAAGGTGGGCTGGATATCCACGAGGGCGATCAGGTTGCCTTTGTGGTCAGCTCCAACTGCGACTACTTCGCACCCATCGCCTTCCCGGATGCCATCGAAATCGGCGTAAAGGTCGCGCGTCTGGGCAGCAGCTCGGTGCATTACGAACTGGCAGTGTTCAAACAAGGCCGCGAAGAAGCCTGCGCAGCCGGGCGCTTCGTACACGTGTTTGTTGATCGCCTAAGCAATACTGCCTTCCCGATTCCCAACCAGTGCCGCGCCGCGCTGGAACGCCTGATGGATCCAATCTGATGCTTCACTCCCGGTTACTGCCGCTGCTGCCATTCGCGCTACTGTTCACCTTCAGCACCAGCCTACTGGCGGAGCCGGTGTTGCAGGCACGTACCCAGCAGTTCGATGTGGTCGGCATCACGCCGGACACCATTCGCGCCAGCCTGAACCGCGATCGGCAACACAGCGGTAGCCACGTCACCTGGAACTTCAACTGGGAGTCGACTCCTGGGCAATGCCGGATTGTCACCGCAAGCACCGAGGTCACCGTCACCGCGCACATGCCGCGCTTGCAGCCCGACGCAAAGCGCCCGACCAGCGTTCAACAGCAGTGGGACGGCTATGTGCTCGCGCTGCAGGCGCATCAGGAAAAGCATGTGGATTTAGCGCTGGACTACGCCAGACAGATCGAAGAGGCCATTCTGGCGTTACCGCCCGCGACCGCATGCTCGCAGCTGTCACAGGCCGCCAATGCCGCAGGGCAACGCCTGTTGAGCGGGCTTGAAGCAGCGAGTCGTGAATACGACAAGAAAACCCAACAGGGTGCGCTCGAAGGGGCTACATACCCTTAACACTTGGACAGGCCAGAGGCATTCGGGCCAGTGGGGTAGCCGCCGAGCTTGCTCGTCGAGACGCAGCTCGACCTTGCCGGAAATGCAAAACCTAGTGGGCTTTTGGAAGGCCGGTTTCCATCCCGGCCAGCGGTATAGCCGTCGAGCACCATGGTCGAGATGGAACTCGACCCTCCAAAACATAAAACCGGGCGGGCTTGGGGAAGGCTTAAAAGAGCGTTTTACTCAAGCCATGCCCGCCGGCGCGAACAGCTCGATCCAGTAACCGTCAGGATCGCGGATGAAGGCAATATTGTGCATCTTGCCATCCTGCGGGCGCTTCACAAATGACACCCCCAAAGACTCAAAACGCGCACAGGCGGCTGCCAAATCTGGCACAGCAAAGCCGATGTGGCCAAACCCTTTGGGCTCATCATTACCATTGTGATAGCTAAACTCGGCATCGTCCTCGGTACCCCAATTATGGGTCAGCTCCAGCATCGCCGGGCGGCCAAAGGTTTGATGGGTACGCTCTACCGGATCCTGCGACCAATCGCCCAGCGTGTGACTGTCGATGGCGGCTAGAAAGTAGAGACTGAATTTCATTTCGGGGAAGTCGAGCTTTTTGACCAGAGTCATACCCATCACTCGGGTATAGAAATCCAGCGTCTTCTGCGGCGACTTGATGCGCAGCATAGTCTGATTGAAGACAAAACCTTCGGTGGCCGGATCGCGGCTTTCGCAGAGGCCATCGGCCTGTTCAAAGTGGCGGCTCATTGCATTACTCCCGTGCGAATTAAAAACGCAGAGTAACACTGAAAGGGCCACGCCAGCAGCGACGCAGCCCCTTATCAAGCGCTTAGGAGAAAGGGCGATCCTTCCACCAGGGGTAGAAGTCAGGGCGATCCTGACTCGGCCGCAGGGTGAACTTGGCTGGACGCTTTTCCAGGAAAGACGACACGCCTTCCTGCGCATCTGCCGACTCGCCCATAAAGGCAATCGCGCGGGAGTCGATCTTGTGCGCTTCCATCGGGTGATCGGCACCCAACATGCGCCACATCAGTTGACGGTTCAGCAAGGCGGACATCGCCGAGGTATTGTCGGCGATTTCACGGGCCAATTCGCGGGCAGCGGGCAGCAAGTCTTCAGGCTCGTGCAGGCTGCGCACCAAACCGCCTTTCAAGGCCTCTTCGGCACCGAATACGCGGCCGGTAAAAACCCACTCTGCTGCTTGTTGCGGACCAACCAAACGCGGCAGGAACCAGCTTGAGCACGCTTCCATGGTGATGCCGCGCCGGGCAAACACGAAGCCGAACTTGGCATTGGTAGACGCCATACGGATATCCATCGGCAGGCTCATGGTCGCGCCGACACCCACAGCAGCACCGTTAAAGGCACCGATGACGGGCTTGGTAGATTCGTAAATGCGCAGTGAAACGGTACCGCCGCCATCACGCAACTCATCGCCTTCTGGCTCGCTCTGACGCTTGTGACGGTTAAACGTATCACCGCCCTTTTCCAGGTCCGCCCCGGCGCAGAACGCTCGGCCAGCCCCGGTCATGATGATCACACGTACCGCATCATCGGCATCGGCAGCATCAAATGCGGCAATCAATTCGCGACGCATGGCACCGTTAAAGGCATTCATGCGGTCGGGACGGTTCAGCGTCAAGGTAAGGATGCCATCCTCAACTTGGTAATCCAGTGTTTCGTAGCTCACGGCGCTCTCCATAGTGATGACTAGGTAGTCAGTGTAGAAAGCTCAGCGCCGTTCCACCACAACCCTTTGCCAACCGTATGCCCTGCCATAGCTGTTACGCATGGGGTGCTGAGCGAGTCTGAATACTGACTTAAACGGCGGCGATCACCCTGCCAAACCTCATGACGCCCCTCCCCCGGCTAGGACTCCCAAATGCAGAGCTATCTCTGCAATGAACTGGCGAGAGCCCATGACGTTGTCGTGACAAATGAATGATCACCCCACAGTCAACGAAGTTTGCAGCAGTATCACTCCACCCGCTCAAACTTCAAATCCCACACCCCGTGCCCCAGCCGCTCACCGCGACGCTCAAACTTGGTCACCGGGCGCTCTTCCGGACGGGGTACGTAGGTGCCGTCTTCAGCCTGGTTACGGTAGCCGGGGGCAGCGCTCATGACTTCCAGCATTTGCTCGGCGTAGTGCTCCCAATCGGTGGCCATGTGCAGTATGCCGCCGGGCTTGAGCTTGGTGCGTACCAGTTCGGCAAAGCTAAGCTGCACGATGCGGCGCTTGTTGTGCTTCTTTTTATGCCACGGGTCAGGAAAAAACAGCAGCAGGCGGTCCAGACTGGCATCTGGAATGCTCTGATTCAGCGCCTCGATGGCGTCGCAGTCGAACACTCTCACGTTGCCAGTCTCGCTGTTGACCAAGCCATTCAGTAGCGAGCCAACGCCGGGGCGATGCACTTCAATGCCGATAAAGTCCTGCTCGGGCGCAACCTGCGCCATTTCCAGCAACGACTGCCCCATGCCAAAGCCGATTTCCAGCGTGCGCGGCGCTTGGCGAGCAAAAACCGCATCCAGATCCAGCATGCCCTGATCCAGCGTCAGGCCAAACTTTGGCCAGCCGTGATCAAGGCCGCGCTGCTGCCCTTCGGTCATGCGACCGGCGCGCATGACAAAACTGCGGATGGCGCGACGGGGCGATGCAGTGGGTTCGGTTTCGGCGCTTTCGGGTAGCTCTGGGGTATCAGACATGAGTCGCTCGGTAATGATTGTTCAAGGTCACCGGCCGCAGCCGGTGACGCTGCATGAGGCTGGGATTGTTAACGGATGGTGCCATCCAGCGGGGAGGATGCTGTGGCGTAAAGTTTGCGCGGCATACGCCCGGCCAGATAAGCACCGCGGCCGGCAAGCACCGCGTGATGCATGGCTTGCGCCATGAGCACGGGCTGATCGGCATGGGCAATGGCGCTGTTCATCAAGACGCCAGCGCAGCCGAGCTCCATGGCGATGGTGGCGTCGGACGCGGTACCCACACCGGCATCAACCAACACCGGCACGGTGGCTTCTTCCAGAATGATGCGCAGGTTCCACGGATTGCAGATACCCATACCGGAACCAATCAGCCCGGCCAGCGGCATGATGGCCACGCAGCCCATGGCGGAAAGCTCACGAGCGATGATCGGATCGTCGCTGGTATACACCATCACGTCGAAGCCGTCCTTCACCAAAATTTCAGCGGCTTTCAGGGTTTCCACTACATTCGGGAACAGGGTCTTCTCGTCCGCAAGCACTTCCAGCTTGACCAGTTTGTGGCCGTCCAGCAGCTCACGCGCCAAGCGACAAGTGCGCACCGCCTCTTCGGCCGTAAAGCAGCCCGCAGTATTTGGCAAGATGGTGTAGCGGTCTGGCGGGATCACATCCAGCAGGTTTGGCTCATTCGGGTTCTGACCAATGTTGGTACGGCGAATCGCTAGGGTCACGATCTCCGCACCCGAGGCTTCGATGGCACGGCCCGTTTCCGCCATGTCCTTGTACTTACCGGTGCCTACCAGAAGACGGGAACGGTAACGAACGCCGGCAATTTCCAGCGCATCTTGGCTTAAATCAATCATTAGGTTCTCCAGAAATGACTAGCAGACTAGCCGCCGCCGATGGCGTGAACGATCTCTACCCTGTCGCCGTCACTCAGCAGCGTTTCGGCATGCTGACTGCGCGGCACTATATCCAGGTTCAGCTCAATCGCCAGACGCTTACCGGTCAGGCCCAGTATTTCGACCAAATCAGCCAGGCTGAGAACTCGATCAAGAGAATAGGCTTCGCCATTGAGATGAATCTGCATAAGTGGCTCGGTGATATCCGGGTATAGGGAGTAAGTGGGTATGCGCGCGCCGCTCTTGGCGACAGCAAGGGCGCTATGATAACGCGCTTTGTCGCCAACTGACCACGCTATAGCGTCTTAGAGACTGCGCCAAATGCCCGCGGCAAAACAGCCCCAGGCAATCAGCCAGGCTAGCCCACCCAAAGGTGTCACCATGCCCATTTTACTGATGCCGGTCAGCGCCAACAGATAAAGGCTGCCGGAGAATAACAGTATGCCGAGGGCAAAGAGCACGCCGGTCGCCTTGAACAGACCCGACTCGGGGAAGCGTAACAACAACAGCGCCACACCAATCAACGCCATGGTATGCCAGAGCTGATAGCTCACTCCGGTTTGAAAGGCACTAAGCAGATTGTCCGGCAACTTATCGCGCAACCCATGCGCCGCAAAGGCTCCCAAAGCGACCCCGCTGAAACCACTGAACGACGCTAACAACAGCAGCCATTTGGCCATGAACGATTCCTCCGATTGGGGAGTTACTGAATAATTCCCCATGCAGAAGGCGGGCGGAATTATTGAGCACTTCCTTATATACTCCGAACGAACTGCTCATTCGGATTCACATGATCAAGAAAATATTACGCAAAACCGCCAAGTGGCTGCTGATAGTTGCGGTGCTCAGCCTGCTGCCGATCATCATCCTGCGCTGGGCGCCCACACCCGGCTCTATGCTGATGGTAGAGCGTTGGTACGCGGCTAAGCAAAGCGATCAGCCAATTGAAATCCAGTATCAATGGCGCCCCTATGAGCAGATCCCGAGCAACATGAAAATGGCGGTGATTGCCGCCGAAGATCAACGCTTTGCCGAACATCACGGCTTTGACCTTAAGGCTATACGCGCTGCGGTAGAACATAACATGCAGGGTGGCAGTCTACGCGGCGCCAGCACACTCAGCCAACAGGTCGCCAAAAACCTGTTTCTTTGGTCCGGTCGTAGCTATCTGCGCAAGGGGCTAGAGGCCTGGTTTACCCTATGGATAGAGGTGCTCTGGCCAAAGCAGCGGATTCTGGAGATGTACCTGAATATCGCTGAGTGGGATCGTGGTGTGTTTGGCGTAGACGCGGCCGCGCGCAACCACTTCAACATCGGTGCCAGTTATTTGTCTGACCGTCAGGCCAGCCAGTTAGCCGCGGTGCTACCCAGCCCATTGAACTGGGACGCCGCGCAACCGCCGGCGCATGCTCAGCGCCGGGCAATTTGGATCCAACGGCAGATGCGTCAGCTCGGTGGCCGCCACTACCTTGATGAAATGGAAGCCGGTCGCGAGCGGCCTGAGTGGCTCACACTGCGCTATTGGCGCAACCGATTGGATATTTGAGCCACGAGATCCGCCAGACAAACTATTCGCCGGTCAAATCATTGCGCAAGCCAAACATGATCGAATGCGCCTGCTCCTCACCCACGGCTACCACGGCACCTATCTTCGGATAGACCCAGGCTTCTTCGCCCTCACTGACCGGCAGACGCAGATCGGGGTTGCCCATAGTGCTCTGCACATCGCTCAACGCCAACGGCTCAGAGGGAATCAAGCTCAGACGCAACACCGGCTGACCTTTCAGCGCATCGGCCACCGAAGAGTTGATCGGCTGATCCGGAAGCTCTGGCTCCCAGGCTTGCGCCTGCACCAGGCTGTCGCGCTGCTGCGGTGTCAGTTTCAGCACCGCCTGCACGCGCCAACTCAAATCGTCGCTTTCCAGCGTGTAACGACTGACCAGCAAAGGCTTACCTTCGGAGCTGATCATCCACAAGGTGCCATGCCCTAGCGCTTCGCTGGCATCACCCAGCGTCAGCTGTTGACGCTGTAACGGTGCCCAGAGGCTTTTCTCATAATCGGTGCGCCACTGCATGGCGTCGCCTTGCTGGGGCTTAGAAAGCCAGAAACCGAAGGCAAAGAAAGCCAGAATTACTACGCTCAGCAGCGTAGCTATACGCACCCCTTGTTGACGGGTCATGCACAACTCCTTTTATTGTTCGAGATATAACTTTCAAGCAAACAAAAAGGGCATCCACGGAGGATGCCCTTTTTAGCGTTCAATCACTGCCGCCGGATGCGCTTTAAAGCGCGACTTCGGTTTCCAAATTCTTCTTTAACTTGAGCATAGCGTTCTTTTCCAGCTGACGAATCCGCTCAGCCGAGACCTGATACTTGGCTGCCAGCTCGTGCAACGTGGCTTTCTCTTCCGACAACCAGCGTTGGTAGAGAATATCGCGACTGCGCTCATCCAGCGTTTCCAGTCCGCTCAGCAGGCTATTGCTGGAGCTATCTGACCAATCAGCGGTTTCCAGCTGAGTGGCCGGATCGTAACGCTTATCTTCAAGATAATGCACAGGCGCGTAGGCGGCCTCGTCATCTTCATCTTGGGTGCCATCAAAACCCAAATCCTGCCCGTACAAACGGCTCTCCATCTCACGCACTTCACGAGCAGCGACGCCCAAATCAGCAGCAACCGCAGAGACCTCATCGTGTGACAACCAAGCCATTTTTTTCTTGGCACTACGCAGATTGAAGAACAGCTTACGCTGCGCCTTGGTAGTCGCGACTTTAACGATGCGCCAGTTGCGCAGAATAAATTCGTGTATCTCGGCGCGGATCCAGTGCACTGCGAAAGAGACCAGACGTACGCCCATTTCCGGGTTGAAACGTTTGACCGCCTTCATCAGACCTACGTTACCTTCCTGCACCAGATCAGATTGCGCCAGACCATAGCCAGAGTAGCTGCGCGCGATGTGCACGACAAAACGCAGGTGCGACATGACCAGCTGGCGAGCAGCTTCCAAGTCTTCCTGATAATACAGACGATCAGCCAGCTCTCGCTCTTCTTCAACGCTGAGAACCGGGATGCGACTGACATTCTGAACATAGGCTTCAAGATTCGCACCCGGTACCAAACTATTAACGGGTAGCAAGGCAGTGCTCATGTTTGAACTCCCAAAAAATGACGGCCTAGTGTATCACTGCCAAATCAGACTGTGAATGCAGACTAAAGTTCAGCGGTTTTGAGCAGCACAAGCTGCGACCCAGCGGCGTTTTACGGGTGGCCGGCTGCATCAGCTGGGCTCTATCGCCCTAACGTGCTGACCCACCGCTAACCAGGCGCCAACCAAGCCAAGCAACATGGCGCCGCCGACCAACGTTAACCCATCGCGCCAGGGCATGCCGATCAACGCGAAGTCGCTCTGATATAGCTTGGCTACCTGCTCTACAGTGACATTCAGCCACGCCAGGCCTGCCGCCAGCAGCAGCCACGCAAAAACGCCTGCGAGCAGGCCATACAGCACGCCAATATAGAGAAACGGGCGGCGTACAAAGGCGTCGGTGCCGCCCACCAGTTTGACCACCAGAATTTCTTCGCGACGGCTCTCAATCGCCAGGCGAATCGTGTTGGTCATGACCAACAGCAGCGCGATGATCAACAACAAGCCAAGACCACCGGTGAAGCGCTCCAACATGCCCAAAATCGAGGCTAGCCGCTCGACCCACAGCAGATCGATTTGCACCTGCTCCACGCCATCCATTGCCGCCAACCGGTCACGCAGTGGCTCCAACGCGGCCGCACCGCCTTCAATGCTCGCGGGCGTGACAACGATCACGCTCGGCAAAGGGTTATAACTCAGCTGCAGCAACGCGTCACCCATACCCGAATTTTGCTGGAACTCAGCTAGGGCCAACTCTTTATCAAGCAGCTGCGCGGACGCCACACCGGACAGCTGCTTGACCGCCGCGAGCTGCTCCTGCTGCTTTTCAGCGCTAACGTCATCATTGAGGTAGACCGAAATCTGCGCTGCTTCCTGCCAATTGACGCCCAACTGCTCAACCTGATTGATCAGCACCGAGAGGCCCATCGGCAGCGCCAGCGCGATGGTCATTACCAATACGGTCAGCGCGCTACTGAACGGATAGCGCTGCACCTGCAGCAAAGCCTGGCGCGAGCTGGCACGGTGGCTGCCCAGCCAACTGCGCAGCGGATGCCGCCAATTGCGCTCGGAGCGCGCAGCGCCTTTGGGAGCCTTACGCTTGGGGTCAGCCGCACGCTTGACCTCGGAGGTGTTTTTAGTCGCCGACATGACTACTCCCCATCCGTGATCAACCGACCCTGGTCCAGGGTCAGCATGCGGTGATCCAACTTGGCGATCAGCGGTAAATCGTGACTGGCGATCAGCACGGTAACGCCCACGCGGTTAAAGTCTTCAAACAAGGCCATGATCTCAGCAGACAAGGCCGGATCAAGGTTACCGGTCGGTTCATCGGCCAGCAGCAGGGCCGGCTTGTGCACTACGGCGCGGGCGATACCCACGCGCTGTTGCTCACCGCCAGAGAGCGCAATCGGCAGGCTGGCCTCTTTGCTGAGCAAGCCCACCTTATCCAACGCCGCGCGCACGCGACGGCCCACTTCATCGCTGGGCGTGCCGTTGATAATCAACGGCAAAGCGACGTTATCAAACACCGTGCGGTCAAACAGCAGTTGGTGATTTTGAAAAACCACACCGACCTGGCGACGCAGGTAGGGGATGTCATCACTGCCCAGATCCTGGAGATTTTGGCCACCCACATGTACCGCACCCGAGGTGGGCCGCTCCATGCACATGATCAGCTTGAGCAGAGTGCTCTTGCCTGCGCCCGAATGCCCGGTGATGAACACCATCTCGCCGGCACGGATGTGAAAGTCGAGCTTGTCCAGCCCTTGGTGGCCGTTGGGATAGCGCTTGCTGACCTGATCAAAGCGAATCATTGCGTGTGCATTCCAGACTATTTAGTGCCAAACAGGGCTTCAACAAACTCGGGGGCAGTGAAGGGTCGCAGATCATCAATTTGCTCACCTACACCGATGTAGCGAATCGGCAGGCCAAATTGCTTGGCCAACGCGAAAATGACGCCGCCTTTGGCCGTACCATCCAACTTGGTCAGTGCCAACCCAGTGAGGCCAACCGCCTGATTGAAGAGTTTGGTCTGCGAAATAGCGTTCTGACCGGTGCCGGCATCGAGTACCAGCAAAACTTCGTGAGGCGCTTCAACATCCAGCTTGGCCATCACCCGTTTAACCTTGGCCAACTCGTCCATGAGGTGGTCTTTGTTATGCAGCCGACCGGCAGTATCGGCAATCAGCACGTCGACACCCCGTGACTTCGCCGCCTGCAGCGCATCAAAAATCACCGAGGCTGAATCGGCACCCGTGTGCTGCGCCACAACACTGATTTCATTGCGCTCGCCCCACACTTGCAGCTGTTCAACGGCCGCCGCGCGGAAGGTGTCGCCGGCAGCCAGCATTACCTGTTTGCCTTCGCCCTGCAGACGCTTGGCCAATTTGCCGATAGTGGTCGTTTTGCCAACGCCATTCACGCCGACCACCAAAATTACGTAGGGTTTTTTGCTGCTATCGATCTGCATCGGCTTGGCAACATGACTCAACAGCGCTTCCAACTCGCCCTGCAAGGCGCGATACAGTGCTTTGCGGCTGGATACCTGGCGGCGGCTCACCCGATCCTGCAGGCTTTCCATGATCAAGGTAGTGGCTTCGATACCCACGTCGGCCATCAACAGCCGGGTTTCCATTTCTTCCAGCAGCTCGTCGTCGATCTCTTTCTCACCGAGGAACATGTTAGCCATGCCCTCGCCAAGATTGGCGCTGGTCTTCGATAGACCCACTTTCATCCGCGAGAAGAACCCCTTCGGCTCCTCAGCAGGTACCGGCTGCGGCTCTATTGCGGGTTCAGCACCGCTCTGCCCTAATTCTGAAAACAGCGAGGCCGCCGCTTCACGGGCCGCCTGTTCACGCGCTTCGACGCTGTCCAGCTGCTGGCTCAGGGGCGCCGGTGCGTCTTGCGTTAAATCGACGGGCTCATTCGTCGGGGTTTCCTTACGACGCGCCCAACCGAACAGGCCTTTCTTTTCCGGCTTGTTAGCAGAATCAGCGGGATTGTTTTCGGGGCTTTCTGGCTTGTCTTTTGAACCAAACATGAAGGGTCACTATCTGAGTCTGACGGCGAATGCTTCGCCATATTGAAGGTTAGGTTATCCTACCCCACTTCCGCCATCGGCGGTATGACCCCCGGACACCGGCGAGGCGCAATCTGCTAACCAGATCATGCCTCTTACTGTTGCCCATCACCACCTGCCCCACAGGATCCCATGCATGTTGCGGCTGATCTTTGCACTGCTTACGCTTCCCCTGCTTTCGTTTACGGCCGCGGCCGACGAATCCCGACAACCCACTCACAGTTACACGCTGGATAACGGCCTAAAAGTGATTATCCGCGAAGACCACCGCGCCCCTGTGGTGGTCTCACAGGTTTGGTACAAGGTTGGCAGCAGCGACGAGCCACCGGGCCAGACCGGGCTGTCACATGCGCTAGAGCATATGATGTT
Organism: Halopseudomonas sabulinigri; assembly: GCA_011053055.1. Classification (GTDB taxonomy): domain Bacteria; phylum Pseudomonadota; class Gammaproteobacteria; order Pseudomonadales; family Pseudomonadaceae; genus Halopseudomonas; species Halopseudomonas sabulinigri_A. The sequence goes on from DRHT01000061.1 coordinate 45,291, forward strand.
CAAAGGCAGCAAGAACCTTGAACCCGGCCAGGCTTCGCGCCTGCTCGGTAGCCTCGGCGCCAGCGAAAACGCCATGACCACGCGTGACTACACCGCCTACTACCAGACCCTGAGCCGCGATCAGTTACCGGTCGCGCTAGAGCTGGAAGCGGAACGCATGCATCAGCTGAGCCTGCCGGAGGATGAGTTCCTCAAGGAAATCGAAGTCATCAAGGAAGAACGTCGCATGCGCGTGGACGACAATCCCAATGGCTTGGCCTACGAACGGTTTTTGACCCAAGCCTACATGGCTAGCCCCTACGGCCAGCCCGTGATTGGCTGGATGCACGACCTCGACCGCATGCAGATCGAAGACCTGCGCGCCTGGTATCGCGCGCATTATGTGCCGGCCAACGCCACCTTGGTGATCGTCGGCGACGTTTATCCTGAGACCGTTAAACCCTTGGTTGAGCGCTACTTTGGCGTTGTCCCGGCGCGTACCCCGGTGCCGATTCGTACACCATTGGAGCTGCCCGTAGGCGGTGAACGCAGCCTGGTACAACACCTTGATGTGCAACTGCCCAGCCTGCTGCTCGGCTTCAACGTACCCAGTCTGGGCACCAGCAAAAACCCCTGGGAAGTACATGCCCTGCGCTTGCTCGACGCAGTTCTGGACGGCGGCCACAGCGCCCGCCTTGCCAGCAACCTAGAGCGCGGCAGCAACCTGGCGACCACCGTGGGCACCAACTACGATCCCTTCAGCCGGGGCGATAGCCTGTTCAGCATCAGCGGCATTCCCAACCTCTCGCGCGACGTCAGTCTCGAGCAGCTGGAACAGGCCGTATGGCAGCAGATAGACCTTATCAAGATGACCCCGCCTAGCACCGAGGAGCTGGAACGCGTGCAGGCGCAATTGGTTGCGCAGCTGGTGTTCGCTCAAGACGACATCAATACCCAGGCGACGCGCATTGGTGCACTGGAGAGCGCAGGACTGCCGTGGGAACTGGTAGATCAGGATGTCGAGGCCTTACAGGCCATCACGCCTGAGCAAATAAGCGACGTAGCACGCCGTTATCTGGTGCCTGAACGCATGACCCGCACCACCATACTGCCCTTGGCCAAGGAGGCTCAGCCATGAAGTCGATCAAGCCCTTTGCCCTACTCCGCTGGTTACTCGCGCTGGTCGCCCTCGGCATTATGCTGGCGGTATTGCTGAACAAATCACCCCGCGAAGAAATGCCACCCGAACCAACTCCGGTGGCCGCCGAACCTGTCGCCAGCAGCGAGCCCGATATGGCCGAAGAGGTGTTCGGCTCGCCGTTACCGGCACTGGAGTCACTTGAACAGCTGGATCTAGAGACACCGCCGGCACGCCGCGGCCTCGACCTGCAACACTGGACCACGTCGCAAGGCACCAAGGTCTACTACATGCAGGCCGACGAACTGCCGATGCTCGACGTACAATTGCTGTTTGCCGCTGGCGCCAGCCGTGATGGTGATAAACCTGGCCTCGCCATGCTGACCAATGCGCTACTCAACGAAGGCACCGAACGCCTGAGCGCAGACGACATCGCCAGCGGATTCGAACGGTTGGGTGCACAGTTTAGCAATAGCGCCTACCGCGACATGGGCTTGATCACACTGCGCAGCCTGACCGCCAGCGATAAACTCGAACCCGCTTTGGCGCTGTTCGCCCAAATACTGGCCGAACCAGCGTTCCCCGCTAAGGCGGTCGAGCGGGTGCGGGAACAAATGTTAGCCGGGTTGCAATATCGCCTACAGAGTCCGGGAGCCCAGGCTAGCGAAGCCTTTTGGTCAGCACTTTACCCAGAGCACCCCTACGGCATTTTGCCCGATGGCCAAGCGGATAGCCTGAAAGCGATCAGCCGCGCGGACCTGCAGCGCTTCCACAACACCTACTACTCCTCCGGTAACGCGGTCATCGCACTCGTGGGTGCTATCAGCCGCGAACAAGCAGAACAGCTCGCTCAGCATTTGGCCGATGCCTTGCCAGATGGCCCGGCAGCCGAACTGACGCCTGAGCCGCAGCCGGTAACAGCAAGCCGCATACAGGTCGACTTCAACAGCGAGCAGACCCAGGTAATTGTGGGTCAGCAAGGCATCAAGCGCGGCGACCCCGATTACGCAGCGCTGTATCTTGGCAACCAGATTCTTGGTGGCTCCGGTTTCGGCTCTAGACTGATGGAGCAAGTACGCGAGAATCGTGGCCTGGCTTACTCTGTCAGCAGCGGCTTTACCCCGATGCAGGCACCTGGCCCCTTCAGTATCAATCTGCAAACCCGCAACGATCAGGCCGCGCTGGCCCTCGAGGTGGTCAACAGTACGCTGGATGAGTTTATCGCCAAGGGTCCAACCGAAGCCGAGCTTGCGCGCGCCAAACAGCAGGTTCTTGGTCAGTTTCCGCTCAGCACCGCCAGCAACAGCGCGATCGTTGGTCAATTGGCGGCAATCGGCTTCTATCACCTACCACTAAACCAAATGCAATTGTTTATGGATGAGGTGCAGGCGCTGACTGCCGAGCAAATCCAGAGCGCCTTTGCTGCGCATCTCGACCCATCGCAGCGAGTGACCATTACAGTCGGCCCGCCACAACCGGAGGCCGATGCCGAGCCAGACACAGAGAATGCCGAGCAAAGTGAAGCCGAAGCCATACCAGCTCCGGCTGAAACGAGCCCAACTGAGAAGGCCACACCATGAAACAGACCAAACCCAAAGTAAGTCAGCTGCGCATCATCGGCGGCGAATGGGGTAGCCGACGCTTCAGCTTTACCGAACAACCCGGTTTGCGCCCAACCCCGGACCGCGTTCGCGAAACCCTGTTCAACTGGCTGAGTAACGACATACAAGGGGCGCGCTGCCTTGACCCCTTCACCGGCAGCGGTGCATTGACGCTTGAAGCACTTTCGCGCGGTGCTGGCTGGGCACTGGCCGTCGATCTGAGCCGTGACATAGTCATCACGTTGCGCGAGCATCTGACCACGCTGAACTGCAGCAATGCTGAAGTGCGCCAGGAAAACGGCTTGGCCATGCTAGGCACTGCGCCAGCAGAAGCCTATAACATCGTCTTTCTCGACCCGCCCTTTTATCAAGAGCTGCTAGAGCCCGCCTGCGCTGCGCTTGAGGCTAATGGCTGGCTAACTGAAGATGCCTTTATCTATCTGGAAAGCGAAAACTCACCCGGCCGAATGAACTTGCCGGGGAACTGGCAATTACACCGCGACAAGCGTGCTGGGCAGGTCTGGTATAGCCTCTGGCGGCGCCAGGCGTGAGCCCTTTCCGCCCGGCTACTTGGCTGCCCGGCGGGCATTTGCAGACGCTGTTCAACCCGTTGCTGCGCAAGCCGCCCAGCTTGCAACGCCAACGGGTACGCATGACGCTCAGCGATGGCGATTATTTGGATCTCGATTGGCACGGCAGCACGCAGCAATCAGCACCCATCGCTATCCTGTTACATGGTCTGACCGGTAGCTCCGCCTCACTGTACATTCTGGGCCAACAACGCGCGCTGGCCGCCGTTGGTTGGCGCAGCGTGGCGGTCAACTGGCGCGGCTGCTCCGGCGAACCTAACCACACCGCCCGCGCCTACCACTCTGGCGCCAGCGATGATCTGGCTGAAGTCGTCGAGCACATTCACAACCTCAACCCTGACCAGCCGCTGTTTGCTGTGGGTTACTCGCTGGGTGGCAATGTGCTGCTGAAATATCTAGGCGAGCGTGGGGTGGATTCGCCGCTGCATGCCGCGGTGGCTGTTTCAGTGCCCTTTCGGCTGGACCAATGCGCCGACCGGTTGCAGGTGGGATTTTCCCGCGTCTATCAAAGCCGCTTTATGCGCGACATGCTGGCCTACGTTGCCAACAAGAAACGCTTATTTCAGCACCAAGGGCTGGACGCCGAGTATGCACGCCTGGATGTGCTGGGCTCACTCGACGGCATGGATAGCTTCTGGGATTTTGATGGACGGATTACCGCACCGCTACATGGCTTTGCCAGCGCGCAAGACTATTACCGACGCTGCAGTAGTCGATATTTCCTCGGTGACATCAGGCTACCCACGCTGATCATCCAAGCGCAGAACGACCCTTTAGTGTATCCACACAGTTTGCCGGAAAGTAACGAGCTGTCAGCCAGCACCGAATTTGAGCTGCATCAGCGCGGCGGCCACGTCGGCTTTGTGGAAGGCCTGCCCTGGCGGCCTGGTTATTATCTGGAACGCCGTATACCCCAGTGGCTGGCGGCTCAGTTGGCGGACACGCCTTCCAACGGTAAATAATATTCCGCCAGCAGTGCCTCAATCGCTGGTCGCGCCTGATCGGTCAGCAGTCCCACTTCCTGCGCCAGCACCTGATACACCCCGCGGCGCAGCAAAGCCGGCGTTAGCTCAGTCTGATCCGCCTCAAGTACCGTGGTGCACAGAAAACTGACCCAGCTATTCATCAGCAGCCAGGAATTCAGCGCCAAAACTTCCGGATTAGCGCGCTGCGCGCAAAGAAAACCCGCATCAATCAGCCCCTGATAAATCGCTTGCCCGCTGCGCACACAGCGTCGTGAAAACTGCCGGTAACGCTCAGCCATGTCTGGATCGGCTGACACCAGGTGTTCCAGGTCGCGCAGCAGAAAGCGGTATTGCCACAAACCTTGGCTGATGGATTCGAGATAGTTGGCCTTGTCTTGCAGGTTGAGCGCCCGCCCCTGTGGCACCTGCAAATAGGCCTCAACTTCTGCCTCATATTGAGCGACCAACTCAGCGATTATTTGCTGCTTATTGCGGAAATGGTAATACAGGTTTCCCGGCGACATGCCCAGATGCGCGGCAATGTGATTGGTAGTGACGGCACGCTCGCCCTGCTCGTTGAACAGTTGCAGGCTGGCCTGAAGAATACGGTCACGGGTTTTCATACCTGAATGCCAGTTATTGATGATGGATTTGACACTTTAGAGCAAATACTCTAAAAATACCTGACTTGTTTCAGCAAGCCCTAATTGTGCGTAGCAACGCAGCAACGCGTCGTCACAAACAACTCATATACAACAAGAGCTCGCCCACTCCGAGCCAGCCCTTTTGCGGAGGCACCCATGGTAGCCGATATCGCCTACATGCAGGACCAGCAGCATTCGATCAACCGCATGCATACGCTGTTTGCACAGCAACGCGCAGCTTTTCGCGCGGCCCCCATGCCGGATGCCGACAGTCGCATACGCCAACTCAGCGAATTAAAAGCCGCCCTGCTCAAGCATCAGGACGCGCTCATCGCTGCGATCAACAGCGATTTTGGCCGCCGCTCCGCCGATGAAACCAAGCTCGCGGAAATTTTGCCATCGGTCGAAGGTATTAAGTACGCTAGCAAGCATATCCGACGCTGGATGAAGCCTTCCAAGCGCAAAGTCGGTATGGCATTCCAGCCGGGCAAAGCACAGGTGGTATATCAACCGTTAGGCGTGGTGGGCATCATCGTGCCCTGGAACTACCCGCTATTCCTGGCCATTGGCCCACTGGTTACCGCCATCGCCGCCGGCAACCGCGCGTTAATCAAAATGAGCGAATCCACCCCAGCCACCGCCGAGCTGTTAGGCCGTGTATTGGCTGAGGTGTTCAATGAAGATCATGTTGCGGTCGTAACCGGTGAAGCCGAAGTAGGTGTGGCTTTCTCACAGATGGCATTCGACCATCTGTTATTCACCGGCGCCACCAGCATCGGCCGCCATGTAATGCGCGCCGCTGCCGACAACCTCACGCCCGTCACGCTCGAACTGGGTGGCAAGTCCCCGGCTATTATTTCCGCTGACGTACCGCTGGCCGACGCCGCCGAGCGTATCGCCTTCGGCAAGGCAATGAACGCTGGGCAAACTTGCGTGGCACCGGATTACATTCTTTGCCCGCGTGCGCGGGTCGATGGTTTTGTCGAGGCGCTAAGCAAACAGCTTTCGCAGATGTACCCCAAGCTGCTGAACAACCCGGACTACACCCAAGTGGTTAACCCACGTCAGTACCAGCGCTTGCAAGGCTATCTGCAGGACGCCGAAGCCAGAGGTGCGCGACTGCTGCCGATCAATCCGGCCAACGAAGATCTAAGCAATACCCGGATTATGCCTCCGACCCTGGTGCTCGACGTCAACGACGATATGAAGTTGATGCAAGACGAAATCTTTGGTCCGTTACTACCCATAGTGCCCTACGACAGCCTGGATGAAGCGCTGAACTACATCGCCGACCGTCCACGTCCGCTCGCGCTTTACTATTTCGGATACGACAAGGCCGAGCAGCAACGCATGATGGAGCAGACTCACGCTGGCGGCATGTGCATCAACGACACCATCTTTCATGTTGCACAGGACGACATGCCCTTTGGTGGTATCGGCGCTTCAGGCATGGGCCACTACCACGGCCACGAAGGCTTTCTAACCCTAAGCAAAGCCAAAGGTGTGTATATCAAGCAGCGTTTCAACGGCTCGCGGCCGATCTATCCGCCCTACGGTGGCAAGCTGCTGAACATGGTTTATAAGATGTTCCTGCGCTGAGCGCTGCCGCACCCCAGATACTGCCGGGTCGCACAACGCATCCGGCCATAACAAAAACAACGAGCCTGAATTTATGGACCCCAACCTGAACCCACACCTGGGTCGGCGCAGCCTGCTGAAACTGGGGCTGGGCGCCAGCCTGGCGTTAAGTACCGTCGGCCTGACCGCCAGCCTGAGCGGCTGTACCTCTGAGCGCGCAGCCCCGCACTTCAAGGTGCTGCGCGAGTCCGACTTGCCAATTTTGACGGCGCTCTACCCTGTAATTGTCGGGCCACATCCCGCCTTCGCTGAGTCTCCCGATGCCGTCAACAACGCACTCGCACAACTCGACTGGACGCTGGAGCGCACCTCGCCCTTCGCACAAAAAGCGGTACTCGATCTCTTCGGCCTGCTGAGCATGCCACTCACCCGAGGCCCGTTGACCGGCGTCTGGGGCGACATGGCCAACGCCAGTCCGGAGCAACTGGAGGCCTTTTTGCAGCGCTGGCGCGATAGCCGCTTCGATATGCTGCGTCAGGGTTCCAAAACCCTGAGCCAATTGCTGCTGATGTCTTGGTATGCGCTGCCGCAGTCCTGGGCCGCCGCCGGTTATCCCGGCCCACCCGTCATCTGATCCAGAACCGCTTTCAGGGGAATCCCAATGCCTGTACCCGATTTATTTCTGCAAGGCGTCGCGCGCGGCTGGCAGGTTGTCGATGCCGCCACACTCGGCGACGAGACCACACTTGAAGCTGATGTGATCATCATTGGCACCGGCGCTGGTGGTGGCACCAGCGCAGAGATCCTGGCTCAAAGCGGTCTCAAGGTTTTGCTGGTAGAAGAAGGCTCACTAAAAACTTCCAGTGACTTCAAAAACGATGAAGCCAAAGCCTACGCCGATCTTTATCAAGAGGGCTTGTCCCGGGCCACGGCCGACGGCGGCATTGGCATTTTGCAGGGCCGCACCGTGGGTGGCACCACCACCGTGAATTGGACCAGCAGCTTTCGTACACCCGACCCCACGCTGGAGTACTGGGCGGCCGAGCACAGTGTCAAAGGTATGGATAGTCAAAGCCTGGCGCCTTGGTATGCACGTATGGAAGAGCGCCTAGGCGTAGCCCCCTGGGCTGTGCCACCCAACGCCAACAACGATGTGATTCGCCTCGGTTGCGAGAAACTGGGTTATCACTGGAAAATCATTCCGCGCAACGTACGCGGCTGCTGGAATCTGGGTTATTGCGGTACTGGCTGCCCAACCAACGCCAAGCAATCCATGCTGGTGACCACCATTCCTGCGGCACTGGAAAAAGGCGCCACCCTGGTGCACAGCGCGCGTGCCGAAAGCCTGGTATTCGAGGGTGATCGCGTGACCGAAGTGCTCTGCCGCGGTATGAACGCCACTCTCACCGCCGCTACTGGGCAGCGTTTGCGCCTACGCGGCAAACACATCGTATTGGCTGGCGGCGCCATCAACAGCCCAGCGCTGCTGCTGCGCGCAAAAGCACCGGACCCACACGGCAGACTCGGTAAGCGCACCTTTCTACACCCAGTCAACATGACGCTGGCGCATTACGATCGCGACATCAATGGCTTTTACGGTGCCCCGCAATCGGTCTACTCCGATCACTTCCAATGGGATCAGGGCACCACAGGCCCGATGGGTTACAAGCTCGAAGTACCACCCATGCAGCCCAGCCTGATGTCAGCCATGATGGGCGGCTTGGGGCAGGAAAACCTGCAACGTATGAATGGGCTGGCGCAGAGCAACATTATGCTGGCGTTATTGCGTGATGGCTTTCACGAGCAAAGCCAGGGTGGCAGTGTGGCGTTGCGCGATAATGGCGACCCGGTACTGGATTACCCCCTGAATGATTACCTCTGGGACGGCGCACGCCGCGCCTACCTGAGCATGGGCGAAATTCAGTTCGCCGCTGGCGCCAAAAGCGTTATGCCAACCCATGCGCATGCGCGCGAAAGCCATAGCTGGGCTGATTTCAAGCAGCAGATCGCCGACCTGAGCTACCGCATTCACGACGTGCGCCTCGCCAGTGCTCACGTGATGGGTGGCTGCGCTATGGGTGAAGACCCCGCGCACGCGGTCGTCGACAGCCGCGGCCGTCATCATCAGCTGGACAATCTCTCGGTACTCGATGGCTCACTATTCCCCACCAGTATCGGCGCCAACCCGCAGCTGTCGATCTACGGCATAGTCGCCAAACTGGCCTCGGGGCTAGCCGCCGAGCTGGGTTAACCCAGCTCAGCTTTCCCAGCAACCTGCCAGCCTGATATATCAGTCAACGCTGGCAGGTTGCCGAAAACCGCATGCCGCGTCTCTGTTGCTGGGTTTTCGGCTGTCATTGGGCTACCATCTGCCTCTCACTTGGACAGCCGCAGGACCACGCCAAACATGAACACCGTACTCTATCCCGGCACCTTCGACCCGATCACCAAAGGCCACACCGACTTGGTCGAGCGTGCCTCGCGTTTGTTTGACCGCGTCGTGGTGGCAGTGGCCGCCAGCACCAAGAAGAATCCAGCGTTTACACTGGAACAGCGCGTGGACATGGCCAAGGTGGTTTTGGCGCACCTACCCAATGTCGAAGTAGTTGGCTTTTCCTCACTGCTGGCGCATTTCGTCAAGGACGTGAACGCCAATGTGCTACTGCGTGGCTTGCGTGCGGTGTCCGACTTTGAGTATGAATTCCAGCTGGCAAACATGAATCGCGTACTGGCTCCCGATGTGGAAAGCCTGTTTCTGACGCCATCGGAGCATTACTCCTACATCTCTTCTACGTTGGTACGCGAGATTGCAGCACTCGGCGGCGACGTGACCAAGTTCGTGCATCCTGACGTGAACACAGCCCTGCTCAAACGTTACAAAAGCTGAGCGGCTATTGATGACCCGTCGCTTCCGCGGAGCCACTGAACCATGTCACTGATCATTACCGACGACTGCATCAACTGCGATGTTTGCGAGCCGGAGTGCCCTAACGGAGCCATCTCCCAGGGCGAAGAAATCTTCGTGATCGATCCCAACCTGTGCACCGAGTGCGTAGGTCATTTCGATGAACCCCAATGCCAGCAGGTCTGCCCAGTCGACTGCATTCCGCTCGACCCAGAGCACGTCGAAAGCAAAGATGAACTGATGGATAAGTACAAGATACTCACCGGCGAGGCGTAAGCATGAGCAAGCAGCAGAACTGGCTACCCCTGATCACAATCAGCTTGGTGGGCCTGCTGTCTGCCTCACCCTTGCACGCCGCTACAGCCCCCGGTCAGCAGGCCGTCGCCAGCGCTCACCCAATTGCCACTGCGGCAGGTCATACCGTTCTCGATCAAGGCGGCAACGCCTTTGATGCCGCTGTTGCGGTCGCAGCCACACTCGCCGTGGTGGAGCCCTACAGCTCCGGCCTCGGCGGCGGCGGCTTCTTCCTGCTGCGCCAACCGGGCAATGCCGATCAGCCCTACCGTTTTGTCGACGCCCGCGAGACCGCACCACTCAGCGCCAACCGTGATCTCTACCGTGACAGCGACGGCGTAGTGCAGCGCGACCCCGCTATCAACGGCCCCATGGCCGCCGGCATCCCCGGCGTACCCGCCGCTCTCGCGCATCTGGCCGAGCACTACGGCAAACTGCCGCTGAGCCAATCGCTCGCTCCCGCCATCGCCGCCGCCGAGAACGGCTTCTCCATCAGCGAGCATTACCGCACCCTGGCGGGCTATCGCCTTGAAGTCATGAATCGATACCCGGAAACCGACCGCATTTTCTTGCGTGATAGTCAGATTCCGCCCGTCGGTACCGTTATTAAGCAGCCAGAGCTGGCTGGCACTTTGCGTGCTATAGCGGCGAGTGGCCGTGATGGCTTCTATAAAGGCAAAGTAGGAGAGCTGCTGATAGAAGGCGTACGCACCGCCGGCGGTATCTGGCAGCAGGCCGACCTGGATGACTATAAGGTGATCGAGCGTAGCCCCATCCGTTTCAATGCCAGCGGTTATGAGGTCATTAGCGCGCCATTGCCTTCGGCTGGCGGCATTGCCCTAGCCGGCATACTTCAGGGGCTAGAGACGCTGCCAAAAGCCGAGCCCGGCTCAGTACAGTGGACACATCAACTGGTCGAGTTAATGCGCCGCACCTATCGCGACCGCGCCGCGCTGCTGGGGGATAACGATTTTGTCGAGGTGCCAGTCAAACAGCTCACCTCCGCAGACTACGCCGCCAAACTGGCCGCCAGCGTTGACCCGAAGCACGCCACTCGCAGCAGCGAACTTGGCCCGCTGATTAACTTTGTTGAAGGCGATCACACTACTCACTTCTCGCTAATAGACGCGGACGGCAACGCTGTCGCGGCGACTCTCAGCGTCAACCTGCCCTTCGGCGCGGCCTTCACTGTGCCCGGCACCGGCGTGCTGCTCAACAATGAAATGGACGATTTTGCTGCCGACCCCGCCGGCGTCAACGCCTATGGCCTGGCCGGCAGCGAAGCCAACGCCATTGCGCCCGGCAAGCGCCCACTCTCAAGCATGACCCCAACTATGCTGGAAAACGATCAGCAACTCGCCATACTCGGCACGCCCGGCGGCAGCCGCATCATCACCATGGTGCTGCTCGGCGCACTGGAAGCCATGCGGGGCGAACCGGTCGAGCGCTGGGTGAGCCGCGCGCGCTTCCACCATCAGTACCTCCCGGACCACATTCAGGTAGAAGATGCCGCTTTCAGTGCCGAGCAACAATCAGCACTCGAAGCGATGGGCCACCGCGTGGAGCCCGTAGGTAGGGATTACGGGAATATGCAGGCGGTGTCTTGGGATAAAAGCAGCAACCAGGTCACCGCAGCGAGCGATCCGCGCGGCATTGGTGAAGCCAATGTACAAAGGGTCAATGCCCGCTCAGACGGCCATAAAGCAGCAAAAACGGGCGCGATAGCTCAGTAGTGGATGCCCTGCTTCTGCAGAACCAGGGCACTCGGTGACTGTTGCCGTTCCGGCGGAGCCTTGATCAATACCCCATGGGAACAGGCATGGGTATGGTTACTTGTGTCGCCCCACCGCCGCCAATCCTAGACAAACTCTCTGCTTCGGCGACGTTGCTGTACACCTGCGCTATATCCAGAGAACCGTATTTTTGCTTTATCAGAGCAATATCCCTGTCAAACTCATTTTCCAGACCCACATTAAATGTGGCAAAGAGCACAGCAACAGAAGATTCTTTTATGAAGTGAAAATTCCCTGCATAGGTAGCGTCACCAGGCGAAATATCAAACCTGATACTGAAAGGATTCACCGGACCAGTGGATGCAACACCGCTCCCCACATACCAGGACGCAAACTCGTACTCTCCCGCAGGCAGCTCAACAGCAAATACGTTGCCTCTCAACCCGGGACTTTCAATATCCCAATCAAGCATGCTGGGTAGTAACAGGGCATGTTGAGCACCAATTTTCAACTTATTCCATTTGCTGCTTCCCACCTCCCGGAACATCATGGAGTGCTCGGAATATCTGCCTTTGTAGGTGACCGAAGCCAGCAAGAGTCCGTTGCCAGAGCTGCTGCTCAATTGATAATCAGTGGGCACATTACTCACTGCCGTGCAGGCTGAGAGCAATAAAAGAGTCAGTACCGCAAATACCTTAAATCCATTCATATTCTGCATCCCTGAGAAATCTGACTACCAAAAAACTATTGGCACAAAACCGAGCATCAACATTACAACAACTTCCGCAAATGACAACGCAGGCCGTATCTATAACCGCAAAACCTTCCCCACCCCGGCCAAAAATGGCCGTATTTCTCACGCAGCAGTGCCAAGCCCGGCCAAATCAAACCCTTTACCACCAGTTCATCGTAAAATCCGAGCGATTTTTCATCGATTCCTGTATATTGGCCGCCTGTTTTTCCACCCGGCTATCTGAGAGTGCCATGACTGACTTATCCCTTTACCGAAATATTGGTATCTTCGCCCACGTTGATGCCGGCAAAACCACCACCACGGAACGTATCCTCAAACTCACCGGCAAGATTCACAAGCTGGGCGAGGTTCACGAGGGTGAATCCACTACCGACTTCATGGAACAGGAAGCCGAGCGCGGCATTACTATTCAGTCCGCTGCTGTCAGCTGCTTCTGGAAAGGCCATCGTTTCAACGTCATCGACACCCCCGGTCACGTTGACTTCACCGTGGAAGTGTACCGTTCACTGAAAGTACTGGACGGCGGCATCGGCGTATTCTGTGGTTCCGGCGGCGTTGAGCCACAGTCCGAAACTAACTGGCGTTACGCGAACGACTCCAAAGTTTCCCGTCTGATCTTCGTCAACAAGCTTGACCGTATCGGTGCTGACTTCCTGCGCGTAACCGCTCAGGTAGAGAAAGTACTGGGCGCCAAGCCGTTGATCATGACCCTGCCAATCGGCCGCGAAGACACCTTCTCCGGTGTTGTAGACCTGCTGACTCGCAAGGCTTATGTCTGGGATGCTACCGGCCTGCCAGAAAACTACGAAATCACCGACATCCCAGCCGATATGGTTGACGACGTTGAAAAGCACCGCGACCAGATGGTCGAAATGGCGCTGGAAATGGACGACGACCTGTTGATGGCTTACATGGAAGGCGAAGAAGCCTCCATCGAGGACATCCAGCGTTGCATCCGCAAAGGCACCTTGGAACTGGCTTTCTTCCCAACTTACTGCGGCTCTGCCTTTAAGAACAAAGGCATGCAGTTGTTGCTGGACGCGGTTGTTGATTACCTACCTGCACCGCAGGAAGTTAACCCACAGCCTCTGACAGACGAAGAAGGCACACCTACTGGTAAGTTTGCCATCGTATCTCCAGATGAGCCTTTCCGCGCTCTGGCGTTCAAGATCATGGACGACCGTTTCGGCGCCCTGACCTTCGTGCGCATCTACTCCGGTCAACTGAACAAGGGTGATACCATCCTTAACTCCTTTACCGGCAAGTCCGAACGCGTTGGCCGCATGGTTGAAATGCAGGCGGATGAGCGTAACGAGCTGAGCTTCGCGACCGCGGGTGACATCATCGCCATCGTCGGCATGAAGAACGTGCAGACTGGTCACACTCTGTGTGATCCGAAGAACCCTTGCACCCTGGAAGCCATGGTGTTCCCAGAGCCCGTTATCTCTATCTCTGTTGAGCCGCGCGACAAAGGCTCCACCGAGAAGATGGGCGTTGCGATCGGCAAGATGGTTGCAGAAGATCCAACTTTCCGCGTTGAAACCGACATTGATTCCGGCGAAACCATCCTCCGTGGCATGGGCGAATTGCACCTGGACATCAAAGTCGACATTCTGCGCCGCACCTACGGCGTTGATCTGGTTGTAGGCCAGCCACAGGTTGCCTACCGCGAGACCATCACCCGAGAAATCGAAGACAGCTACACCCACAAGAAGCAGTCGGGTGGTTCTGGTCAGTACGGTAAGATCGACTACGTCATCAAGCCCGGCGAGCCAGGTTCCGGCTTTACCTTCAAGTCCAAAGTTGTGGGCGGTAACGTTCCCAAGGAATACTTCCCGGCCATCGAGAAGGGTTTCGCATCGCTGATGGGCACTGGCCCGCTGGCTGGCTTCCCGGTTCTGGACGTTGACTTCGAACTGACTGACGGTGGCTTCCACGCCGTTGACTCCTCGGCCATCGCGTTTGAAATCGCAGCCAAGGGCGCTTTCCGCCAGTCCATGCCGAAAGCCGGTCCTCAGATGCTTGAGCCGGTTATGAAAGTTGACGTGTTCACACCTGATGATCACGTGGGTGACGTTATCGGTGACCTGAACCGTCGTCGCGGCATGATCGCAGGCCAAGAAGCCGGTTCTACCGGTGTGCGCATCAAGGCCGATGTACCGCTGGCAGAAATGTTTGGCTACATCAGCACCCTGCGTACCATGACCTCTGGTCGTGGGCAGTTCTCCATGGAGTTCTCGCACTATTCTCCATGCCCCGCGAACGTTGCGGAAACTGTGATCGCGAAAGAGAAAGAGAAGAAAGCAGCCAAAAACTAAGCATCTGCTTGGTTTTGGTAAGAGCAGGCAGTTTTGCCTGCTCTACTTGAAACGCCCAATGCGCCAGCGCATTGGGCGTTTTTCGTTGTACCCGCCTAATACTGTTTAACCACACCCCTGCAGAATACTCACGCCAGCAATATAGCCTGCGTGCTGAATCTCGCTGTGCGGTGCCTGCGCAAACGCCAAACAACATCAGAGCGACAGCCACGGTTAACGCATTGGAGAGGTAAAGAAAAAAGGGGGGGAGGTACAAAAAACTAGCAGCACAAAGCCAGTCAACGCGATAACCATCAACGCTAACTGGCTGAGAGGAGTCGCCTTGCTCAGGCGGCTTTGAGCACCGCCGCTAACAGCATCAATCTGTTAGCGGCATGAGCATGGGAACAGGTCCCTAGCTCAGAGGTTCTCGTCTTGCTGCTTGCGGCCGTAGCCAGCGCGTGAACAGCCAAGGCAGCGAACGAAAGTCTCGGCACCGGGACGAATCACCAACTCACGACCCGCTTCACCGACATTGCCACCGGCAGCAGAGAACGGCAGGCTGACCACAAAGGCAGCGGCGCCGACAGCAGTGACGGCCAGCAGCATAGGCCGTGCGATGATCAGGTCACCCATCATGGCTAAATAGCCGGGCTTTTCTTCCTGATAGGAGTTGTAGTTGTCCGCAGCCATGACGCTGACACTCATCAGCAAGCCGGCAGCTAAAGCGGTAGTTTGACGTAACAGGCGCATATTAAATCCCTGGTTGTGGCCCGAAAGGCGTTGATCTTGTTGCACGACCCTTTTTCCTGTGAGTCGTTGGTATCACACTCCATTGTAGGCACATTCCACAGGTTTCGGAACGTGGCACACTGAAATTAGCCTGCATGCTGCGGTATTACTGGGCTTGGCGCAGATCAGAACGCCATTTTAACGCTGACATTGACGACAAAACACCGAGCTGCGCTGCCCCAGTCGCACCTCACTTAACGTGGTGCCACACAGCTTGCACAGCTGGCCTGGGCGCCCATATACAAAAAGCTCTTGTTTGAAATAGCCCGGCTGGCCGTCGCCGCCAACGAAATCTCGCAGTGTGGTGCCGCCACGCTCAATGGCATGCGCGAGTATGCGTTTGATCTCATCAGCCAGCTTGAGATAACGCGCCCGACTGATACGGCCTGCCTCGCGACGCGGATCGATACCTGCAGCAAATAGCGCTTCACTGGCGTAAATATTACCCACCCCGACCACCACGGCGTTATCCATGATGAAAGGTTTCACCGCCACACCTTTGCCGCGCGACAGCTGGTACAAGCGCTCACCATCAAAGTCTGTCGAAAGCGGCTCAGGGCCCAGCTTGGCCAGCAGCTTATGCGGCTCACCCGCGCGCGCCCAGAGTATCGCCCCGAAGCGCCGCGGATCGGTATAACGCAGCGCCATACCCGAATCCAGCTCGATATCCACGTGCTCGTGCTTGGCAGCCGGGGTGCCTGCCGGCACAACGCGCATATTGCCGGACATACCCAGGTGAGCGATCAAGGTACCGCCGCCAATCTGCATCAACAGGTATTTAGCCCTGCGCTCGATGCGCTCAAAACGTTGACCTTCAATCTGAATTGCCAGATCTTCCGGTATAGGCCAGCGCAAGCGACGCTCTCGCACGATCAAGCGCGTGACGGTTTGACCTTCCAAATGCGGAGCGATACCGCGTCGCGTGGTCTCGACTTCAGGTAATTCGGGCATTCAGGATTGCTGCCAGTAGGTAAAGAAGATCAACAACAATAACAGCGGCATGACGCTAAGGACAAAGCGCCCGTTCCAACCGAAGGCCACACGAAACGGTGTCTCGCCGCTGTAACGCGAAAGAATCAAAGTGGACGGGCCAAAAGGCGAGAAAATCATCGCCAGCGAGAAGCCGCACATCAAGCCAACCGCCGGCGTCATGATGGGTACGCCCAGCAGCGCCAACTGCGCCAGCAATCCAGCAATCAGCGACAAAGAAACAATCGGCGCCAGACCCAACACAGCCAGGAGAATGGTGCTGAACAAACTACCAACCGCCAGCAACAAGTTATATTTGGGCTCGTGCGCCAACCAAGTAGCGATCTCTTCCAACGGCGCCACTGCGCCAAGCACCCCACCAAGCAACGCCGCACAACCAAAGATGAACATCTCGTTGTGCATACTCGCCATGTTGTCGGTGACTTCCTCCAACACTGTGCGCGGCGAGCGATCACGCCACAGCAAATAGCTGATGACGCCGAAGGGCACCAGCACCATGGCCGACTGAGAGGCAGTCAGCATGGTCAGCGACGCCAGCACGCCGATGGAACCCAGCCCTATCAAGCTGCCAAACAACAACTGCAGCATGCCATCGGCCTTGGTGGTGTCGCCTATATTGTCGCGCAGTTCTAGCAAACCGCGAGTTTCTCGCCGCCAGCCGACCACTATCATCATCAGCGCCGCGACCGCGCCATAGGGCACCATGGTGCTCCAGGATTGCTCGGGCATTTCCCGCGAAATGATAGCGATAGTCACGCTGGTCGGCGCCAACAAGGGCACCAATGCAAAGCCCCGCAGGGTGGTCACCATCACGCTGCGTAAACCGGCTCGACGCTGATCATCAGTCAATGGGTAGCGCTTCAGATGCTCAGTCAGGGTGCCGCACAACAGGTTCATCATGCCGAAGTTAAGGATCGACCCGATACTGCCTGCGGTTAGCACGTAGCGCGGATACAACACCACCTTGGAGCCGGAAAGCAGTGCCTTGTGCAACTCACGCAGCTGCGGCAACCGCTGAGCCAGTAGTTGCATCAGGCCGAGTGCTCCCAGGAAGCTGGTGTAATAAGCCACCGAACTGGCTAGCTTGGGCCACAGCTCAGCTTCAGGCTGCGCGAGAAAGACAGACGCCAGCAGAATCGCCAAGGTGGCTATGCCGAGCCAACGCGGATAGGGATTTAGCCGATTGAAGTAGAGCAAAAAATACAAAGCAAAGGCTGCGGCAGCCCCCCAACTGAACCAGTGCAACTGAGTCAGCAGGCCAAACAACTCGAGTGCTACCCCAAGTGGTAGCAGCACCGTCGCCTTCACGGCAGGTCCTTGCGGTAGGCACCCTTCTTGAATACGCCGTCGCCAAAGCCCAGCAATTTGCCATCCTGATCCAGCAGGTCGCAACTGGCCATGAAGACCTTGTGACCGCCGCTGCGGCAAGTGGCGACAGCGCGTACCCGGTTGCCGGCCTGCGCCGTGGCGGAGAAGTTGGTGTTAAGCGACAAAGTAATGGCCACCCGGCGCTCATCAGGTGATTCCGCCCAAGTGCCACACAGGCCCATAGCAATATCCAGCAAACTGGCAGTAACGCCGCCGTGCAAATTACTGGCATTGTTCATGTGTTTTTCGGTCAGCGTAAGCGCAACTACGGCGCGCCCCTGGCCGTACTCTTCAAGCTCTGCGCCCAACTCTTGAAAGAAACCGGTAACGGTACGGGCAATGGCTTGACGTTCGTCTTGATTCACGGGTGCAACACCTTTTATTCACTACACTCGATGGGATAACGACAGTCTGGGCAGCACAGGGACTTGCCGCGCGCTTGACTGCCTCGACAGCCGATAATTATGGCACAAGCGAAGTGGTTAAGACTGTCGCCAAACTTGCACTCACAAGGTACAGGATTTAATCTCGCTGCACATTAAACGAAATACTGTTTCGCCATGCGAAACCTAGCAAAGACTTAACGAACAATTCAGGAGTCACTCATGTTCAATCGGATTGGTGTCATCGGCGCCGGCGCCATGGGCCGTGGTATTGCCCAACTGTTCGCCAGTAGCGGTCAGCAGGTTCAACTGTTCGACACCCGCCCCGAAGCCATCGAAGATGCCCTGCAGTTCAACCGCAACCTGCTGCAACGTGCGCAGGCCAAGGGCAAGATGACCGAAGCCGAACTAAGCGCCACCGTTGCCCGCATGCAGCCCGCGCAAAAACTCGAAGATCTGAAAGATTGCGACTTGGTGATTGAAGCCATCGTCGAGTTGTTGGACGTAAAGCAGAAGTTGTTTGCCGATCTCGAAGCTATTGTGCGCGACGACTGCGTGCTGGCTACCAACACTTCATCGCTCTCTGTCACACGCATTGCTAGCAGCGCCAAGCATCCGGGACGCGTCGCAGGCTTCCACTTCTTCAATCCAGTACCACTGATGAAGATTGTCGAGGTAGTGCGCGGCGAGCGTACCGACGAACGTGTGATCGAAGGTCTGGTCGAGCTTGCCAACATCTCCGGCCACTTTCCGGCCATCACCCCCGACACCCCCGGTTTTCTGGTCAACCACGCTGGGCGTGCTTTTGGCACCGAAGCGCTGCGCATCCTTAGTGAGGGCGTGGCGACGCCCTCACAGATTGACCGCATCCTGCGTGACGGTCCCGGCTTTCGCATGGGGCCATTTGAACTGTTCGACCTAACCGGTCTGGACGTTTCACACGCGGTGATGGAATCAGTCTACGAGCAGTTCTATCACGACCCGCGCTACACCCCCTCTTTCATTGCCGCGCAGCGTGTGGCCGCGGGCTTGCTAGGCCGCAAGACCGGCCAAGGCTTCTATCGTTACGAAGATGGCCAGAAAATTGAACCTGCCGAACAGCAACCCGAGACGGTGCTGATTAACCGTCCATTTTGGCTAGAGACCGATGACGACGCGCTACGCAATCAGGTCAGCGACGTGCTGACCAGTGCAGGCGCTGAATTGGAGACAGGTACCAAACCTTCGGACGATGCTATTTGCCTGATCACCCCGCTGGGAGATGACTGCAGCACCGCCCTGACCCAACTGGGGCTACCTGCCGAACGCACACTGGCACTCGACAGTTTTGTACAATGGGACAAGCGCCGCACCCTGATGCGCCAGCCTGCCGCCACCGCAGAAGTAGTAGCCCAAGCTCGCCAGGCGCTCAGCGCCGATGGCGTGCCCGTCGAAGTGATCAACGATTCAGCCGGCTTTGTAGTTCAGCGCCTGATCGCCAGCGTCGTCAATCTTGGCTGCGAAATCGTGCAAAAAGGCATCGCTACTCCGCAAACGCTGGACCGCGCAATTCAACTAGCTCTGGGCTATCCCAAAGGCCCGTTGGCGTTCGGTGAGCATTATGGCGAAGCCAACATACTTGCTGTACTCAATAATCTGCAGGCCGTTTACGGCGAGCCGCGCTACCGTCCCAGCCCTTGGCTGCGCCGCCGCGTCCAACTTGATCTGCCTTTGACCACACCCGATTTTCAGGAGTAAGACATGACTGCCTATATCTATGATGGCCTGCGTTCGCCTTTCGGTCGCCACGCCGGAGCCCTTGCCAGTGTTCGCCCCGACGATCTGCTCGCCAGCGTCATGAGTGCGCTAATCAAACGCAACCCCTTCGAAGGCAAAGATTACGAAGACGTGATCATGGGCTGCACCAACCAGGCCGGCGAAGATGCGCGTAACATCGCCCGCCATGCTGGCCTGATGAGCGGTTTACCCGCGGAAGTAGCAGGCATCACCGTCAACCGTCTGTGCGGTTCCGGCCTGGCTGCCGTTATCGATGCTTCCCGCGCCGTTAAGGCTGGCGAAGGTCAGCTGTTTGTTGCTGGCGGCGCCGAGAGCATGAGCCGTGCACCTTTCGTTATCGCCAAGAGCGAAAGCGCCTACTCGCGTGACTTCCGCGCCTTCGATAGCACCATTGGTGCGCGCTTCCCGAATCCACGCGTAGAAGAGGCTTTTGGCGACGACACCATGCCGCAGACCGCTGATAACGTCGCAACTGACGTTGGCATCAGCCGCGAAGAAGCCGACACCTACGCCGCCCGCAGCCAGGCGTTGTATGAAGCCGCTCGTGCCGATGGTTTCTTCACCGATGAAATCCTGCCAATCGAAGTATCCCAAGGCCGTAAAAAGCCCGCCAAGGTAGTCGATCAGGACGAACACCCTCGCCCAAGCAGCGACCTCGCTGCCCTTAGCGGTCTGCGCCCGCTGTTCAAAGACGGCGTGGTCACTGCTGGCAACGCTTCCGGCGTGAACGACGGTGCCGCCGCCCTACTGATTGGCGATGCGGCCATCGGCGAAAAGTACAACATCAAGCCACGCGCCAAGATACTCGCCGGCGCCGTATCGGGTGTCGCACCACGCGTCATGGGCTTGGGCCCGGTCGAGGCCTGCAAAAAAGCCTTGAGCCGCGCCGGCTTGACCCTGGACGACATGGACGTCATCGAAATCAATGAAGCCTTTGCCTCTCAAGTACTGGGCTGCGCCAAGCAACTGGGCATCGCCTTTGACGATCCACGCCTGAACCCCAATGGTGGTGCCATCGCCGTCGGCCACCCACTGGGAGCATCGGGCGCACGTCTGACGCTGACCGCACTGCGCCAGCTTGAGCGTACCGGCAAGCGCTATGCACTGGTCAGCCTGTGCATCGGCCTGGGCCAAGGTGTGGCTGCGGTTATCGAGCGCGTCTAAGCGACCCAGCACACCGAGGGCAGGTCACAGTTCAGCCTGCCCTCGGCTTCTGCTAAGGTGACGCCAGCGAACACGCCTCCCTTAGTGACACAGAGACAATTGAATGCAGGCCAATAACGTATTTGAATGGCTGGGCCAGGTTTTTGGCACCGTCATCCGCTTTATCATCGACAGCCTGGTCTGGCTATTTACGATTCTGAGCAATGCCAGCTCAGACTTCGTCAACGGCTTTGCCCGCGCCCTGGGCGTAGACAGCAGTCTGCTCAGCATCGCCGCCGTGATCCTCGGGCTCTGCCTGATCTACGTTGGCGTGCGAGCCTTTATGCGCAGCAAGATCATTCTCGGTATCGTCTGGATACTGCTAGGCCTGTGGTTACTCAGCGCGTTAATGAACTGAGTCCTGGCGGCTGAATCTGTCGCCTTGCACCAAGCGTTACCCAGGGTAGTATTGAGAAAATTTTCGCGCCAAACTCGAGGAGAACATCATGGGATTTGCCTTTTCTAACGACCTGAAACTTGAAAGCAAGGCCTTCGCTGCTGACGGCGTTATCCCCAGCAAGCACTCAGGTGAAGGTGCCGACGCCTCCCCCGCGTTGAGCTGGAAGAACGCGCCAGAAGGCACCAAGAGTTACGCGGTTATCTGTCACGACCCGGATGCGCCTCTGATCTCTGCTAACGGCACTTACGGCTTCGTGCATTGGGTGCTTTACAATATTCCCGGTGATGTCAGCGAGCTGACTGAGAGCTGCAACGATTACACCCAGGGCAAAAACAACTTTGGCAAAATGGGTTACAACGGCCCTATGCCGCCGGAAGGCCACGGGCAACACAAATACTATTTCTGGGTGATTGCACTGGACGCGGAGTTGAACCTGCCAGAAGGTCTGAACCTGTGGCAATTGCTTGAAAAGATTGAGCCTAATACCAAAGCGATGAACCGTTTAATTGGTACTTACCAACGCGGATAAGTGCCTGATTTTTTGTGTTATCGATGGCCCGGCGCTTTAGCACGGGCCATCTTTATTGTGCGCCAGCTAATTAGCCACTAATTTGTTTTCAACCCATGCAACAAGCCTCTTTGCGCACGAGTAATTGCCCCGGTGCATGACGCTTGATTCGTGTCGCCAAGCTTGATTGTCCGCAAACTTAACTTCTCTTTATTATGGCCGTCATACTTAAGCCGCTAGCCAGATGGAATTCTCTTAATGAGCACAACTACGCCCGCCAATCACGCGTTTGACCGGGCAATTGCCTTGCAACCGCTGTCGAACAATCTGTTTTCCGGCAAGACCAGCGATGACTACCAAAATATGGTTGGCCCATTTGGCGGGCTCACTGCCGCCATTCTGCTCAATGCCGTGCTTCAGCACCCTGAGCGGATCGGAGAACCCATTTCGCTGACCATCAACTTCGCCGGCCCAGTACAGCCTGGTGCATTCGAAATTGAAGCCACGCCTATTCGCACCAACCGCTCCACTCAGCATTGGTTACTGCTACAGCGTCAAGGGGGTGAGGTGGTCACCAGCGGTACCGCTTTTTTTGCCACGCGCCGCGAGACCTGGTCAGAACAGCAGCAGCCCATGCCCGAAGCCGTTTCGGCGGATAGCTTGCCTTTGGTGATCCGCAAAGAGCGGCGCTGGTTTGAGAATTACGATTTCCGTTACGTGTCGGGGATATTCAACCCCGCCATCCCCTCCGAACAGGAAAGCGGCGATACCGATACCCTGTTATGGACCCGCGATATCCCTGCCCGACAGCTGGATTTTGCTTCATTGACCGCCATGGGTGACGTATTTGCGCCGCGTATTTTCCATCGCCGTCAGCGCTTTACCCCCGCTGGAACGGTCTCGCTGACGCACTACTTCCACGCGGACGCAGCGCAGCTAATCCAATCGGGTGACCGCCACATTCTCGGCCACGCCCGCGCCGCGCGTATGCACAACAATTATTCGGATCAGATTGCTCACTTGTGGAGCGACGATGGGGTGCTGCTGCTGACCTCGACGCAGGTAGCCTACTACAAGGAATAAAACGAGAGAGGGTTGCAATCCGGCCCGCTGCCGACGCAACCCTCTAGGGAAAGGCTCAGCCGAACAGCTTACCCAGCTCAGTACGCAGCGGCGCGTGCATCCGTGCACGCGTTTCACGGTAGGCCGTGCGGTCCAGTGCAGCCAATTGATGCGTTTTGGCGCGGGCGCGCTCAAGCAGTTGCTCGGCGCTCTGCAGCTCATCAAGAAAGCCTGCTTCCAGCGCCTGTTGCGCATTCAGGTATTCGGCTTGCAAAGCACAGCGATTCAGCCACTGGGGCGCTAAGCGTGCGCGGGCCTGCAACATGGCGCCAACCGGCATAGTCATGCCAATCGCAACTTCATTCAACCCGATACGAAAATCACCCGCTGCACCCACTCGGTAATCCGCCAACAGCAATACGAAAGCGGCTTTGGCCATAGCATGCCCGGTGCAGGCAACAACCAAGGGTGCGGGGTAATCCAGCAGTGCCAGGGTCAGGCGATCACCTGCGGCACGCATGACGTCGCAGGCTGGCCCACCGGCGTCGATCAGCTTGCGATCATAGCCACCACTGAAACAACCGGCACGACCACTGATCAGCAGCGCTGCATCTGCTGCGGCTGCCTGTGTGATAGCGGCCAAAAGCGCTTCCAACATGACTTCTGAGAGCGCGTTGACCTTGCCGTCATCCAACTGAATTTCTGCAATGCCGTCCGTTATCGTCAGCGACAGGCCACTCATGCCTTAGCCTCACCACGTGCTTCGTCACGCAGCACGCGGCGCAGCAGCTTACCGACGGTCGACTTGGGCAAATCGTCGCGAATTTCCACGTGCTTGGGGATCTTGTAGCCCGTTAAGTGTTCACGACAATGAGCAATGATCGCCTCCGACGTGAGCCCCGCATCATTCAGACTGACATAAATCCTGATTGCCTCGCCGGTACGCTCGTCCAACACTCCCACGGCAACGCACTCACGAATACCGGGATGGCACATGACCGCGTCTTCTATCTCGTTGGGGTAAACATTAAAACCCGATACCAGAATCATGTCTTTCTTGCGGTCTACCAACTTGAGGAAGCCCTGATTGTCGATCAAGCCAACATCACCGGTTTTCAACCAGCCATCTTCAGTAAAGGTCGCCGCCGTTTCATCGGGACGATGCCAATATCCCTGCATCACCTGGGGCCCGCGAATAAGCACTTCACCCGGCTCACCGCGCGGCGTTTCAACACCATCGTCGTCCACTGTCTTAAGGAAAGTGTCGATCACCGGCAAACCAATAAAACCTTCTTTATAAGGCGTCTTTGAAGTGGAGGCGACCACCACCGGAGAGGTCTCGGTCAATCCATAGCCTTCACGGATCACGCTACCGGTACGCGCTTCCCAGCGTTTGGCAATCTCAGTGTTCAGCGGCGCGCCGCCAGAGTTGACCCACTTCAGACGACTAAAATCGATGTTGTCGAATTCGGGATGATTCATCAGTGAGACAAACAATGAGTTGATGCCGGTCAGCAGCGTAAACGGAAGGCGTTTCAGATCGTTGATCAAGCCATCCAGATCACGCGGATTGGTAATCAGCACGCTGTGGAAACCGGTGAAGACCGAGGCAATGCAGTTCGCCGTAAAAGCGAAGATATGATAAAGCGGCAGCGGTGATATACGCACTTCGTTGCCGTAGTCGACGTCCCCTTCCTTCAAAATGCTGACCGCCTGCAGAACGTTGCAGAGGATGTTGCGGTGGGTCAGCATGGCGCCCTTGGAAACGCCCGTAGTGCCGCCGGTATACTGCAGCAAGGCAATATCGTCGACGCCCCGTCCGGTCTCTACCGCCGGCAACTCATCGCCCAGCCGCAGCGCTTGCATAAAGCGCATTTCGTCAGCTTCGCTGCTGTCGTATTGCGGATTGGCGAAGTCGTCCATGCTGGTGACAATCAGGGTCTCGATGTCGGTTGAGCCCTGAATTTTGCGTACCAGCGGCACCAACTTATCCAGCACCACAACCGCTTTAGCGCCGGAGTCAGAGAACTGATGACGGGTCTCATAAGCCGTGTACTGTGGATTGGTGTTCACGATCACCAAACCTGCACGTAACGCACCGAAAATCGCAATTGTGTACTGCAACAAGTTAGGCAGCTGAATCGCTATGCGGTCACCGGGGTCGAGCTGAGCATGTTGACGCAGGTAACGAGCAAAAGCATCGGCGCGGCCACGCAGCTGATTGAACGTCAGAGTATCTGCGCCACAGGAGAAAGCGGGGCGGTCAGCGTAGCGAGCACAGGCGCTGTCCAGAATATCGAAAAGGGTGGTATGACCCAGCTCATCAAGCTGAGTGCCGACGGCATAGTGTGCGGGTGTCGACATCTTGACCTCGTTTTTGGACTGT
The DNA here is from genome assembly GCA_011053055.1 of Halopseudomonas sabulinigri. Lineage (GTDB taxonomy): Bacteria > Pseudomonadota > Gammaproteobacteria > Pseudomonadales > Pseudomonadaceae > Halopseudomonas > Halopseudomonas sabulinigri_A. The sequence continues at coordinate 70,637 of DRHT01000061.1, forward strand.
TATTTTGCAGAGCGGAATGCAGTACCAAAAAGATGCTATTCTATTAGACCTTACTGTGCAATGATCGAGACAATTACCCTTTGGTATCGCTGTGCAGAACACCCGTACATGGTATCTTCCGACGCTACTCGACAACAATAATAGTCAAGCATCGAACAGTCAGAGCGCCGCTCATCGGCCAGTAATCCAGGATGCGCCAGCAAGGTATAAAACGCGATGAAAGAAGAGCAGGAAAATAGCAACGCCCCGGCAACCGCCAAGGATCGCAAGTTCGTCGAAGCGCTCTCGCGCGGCTTGGACGTCTTGCGCGCTTTCAGCCAAGGCGCAGTGGTGATGGGCAATCAAGATATTGCACGCATCACCGGGCTGCCCAAGCCCACCGTCTCGCGCATGACTTATACCCTGACCAAGCTGGGCTATCTTAGCTACTCGACTCAATTGGAAAAGTATCAGCTCGACTCTGGCGTCTTAGCGCTTGGTTACGCCTATGTATCCAATCTGCGCGTGCGTCAGTTGGCGAAACCCTATCTGGATGAATTCGCCCGCACCACCAACACCTCCGTAGGGCTGACCTGTCGCGACCGCCTTTCAATGATCTACGTTGAAAACTGCCGCCCATCAGAAACGACCTCATTGCGCATGGATGTTGGCGTCCGGCTGCCTCTCGCCACCACTGCCGCTGGTCGAGCTTATCTGGCGGCAATGAAAGACGAAGAGCGAGGTCACGTGATGGATGCGATTAAAGCGCGCAATCCTGAGGCTTGGCCCGAACTTGAAGCGTCGCTGCAAAAGAGCTTTGCGGAATACGAGAAGCACGGTTTCTGCCTGTCGCTGGGCGACTGGGACCGCAACGTCAATGCCGCCGGCGTGCCCCTGCATCTACAGGACGGTAGCCTGATGGTACTGACTTGTGGCGCACCCTCTTATCTGGTCTCAGAGGAAAAGGTACAGAACCAGCTGGCTCATCAGTTGGCCATGTTAGCCCGCGACATAGAGCGGTTGGGCGTTTGACGCTCAACCGTTCAGCGACAAGCTAGCCATGCTGATCACAACCCTGACTCATACCACTCCAGCCCAGGCTTGAAGCTTGCCGCCGTGATGAATCGCGCCCCCGCTAGCGCCGGAGCGATTCATCACCTTTACTGATAAACCCCTATTTCGCACAAACAGGGCATCGACAAAGCTGTTATTTTTTTGTATTTTGCCTAGCGAAACATGGTTTCATTATTTCGCATAGTGAAACGCACTTAGCCACTTAATTACGGAGGTCAAGCATGTCGGACGTAGTCACGCTGGAACGCAAAGGCGCCATTGCGGTAGTCACCGTCAACAATCCACCGGTCAATGCACTCGGCATTGCCGTGCGTGAAGGCCTGCAAAACAGCTTCAAGGCTGCCGAAGCGGATCCTGAAGTAAAGGCTATTGTGCTGGTATGTGAAGGATCAACCTTCATCGCCGGGGCTGATATCAAGGAATTCGGCAAACCACCGCAAGAGCCGAGCCTGCCCGACGTAGTTAGCTTCATCGAATCCGGTAGCAAGCCTAGCGTTGCCGTGATCCACGGTACCGCCCTCGGTGGCGGCCTCGAAGTTGCGGTTAGCTGTCATTACCGCATCGCCCGCAAAGACGCCAAGGTCGGTCTGCCAGAAGTTAAGTTAGGCCTGCTGCCCGGTGCCGGCGGCACTCAGCGCCTGCCACGCCTTACCGGCGTCGCCAAAGCGCTCGACATGATCGTCAGCGGCGCGCCGATCAGCGCCACCGAAGCGCTGGAACTCGGCGTCGTGGACCAACTGATCGAAGGCGACCTGCTGTCCGCCGGCTTGGCTTACGCAGACCAGCTGATTGCCGAAGGCAAGGGCCCACGTCGCACCGGTGAGCGCACTGATAAGCTCGAAGGCGTCGACAATGCTGCTGCCGTCGCCGCCAAACGCGCCGAGATCGAAAAGAAGATGCCCGGCCTGTTCTCTCCACAGCGTTGCATCTCTGCGGTCGAAGCGGCTTTCACCCTACCGCTAGCCGAAGGTCTGAAGCGCGAGCGTGAGCTGTTTGCCGAGTGCTTGGTGTCGCCACAGCGCGGAGCGCTGGTACATGCTTCGGTCAGGCTGCCGCGCTTGACGCTCATGCCGTAGGTGTCACGGGCACGTTGCATGGCCTTGTCGCGAGCTTCTGCGGTAATTTCCAGTACCTTGACCGGAATACCAGCGTTAGCAAAGCACATGGCGATGCCGACACCCA
>DRHT01000062.1 GCA_011053055.1 Halopseudomonas sabulinigri
CATTACAGCGCTGGAACGCAGCGGCAAGGCCAGCTCAAGCTGGACCATTACCAGCCCTATCAGCGGTGTACTTCGCTCACTTGATGTCCGTGAGGGTATGACTCTACCTGCTGGCGCGTCCCTTGCCCGCATCAACGGCCTGGAAAAAGTCTGGCTGGACGTTGCCGTCCCAGAAGCGCAGGTGAGCAACCTGAAGGTCGGGCAAAAGGTCGAGGCCATACTGCCTGCCTACCCGGGCGAAATCTTGGGCGCGGTGATTGAGGCGATCTTACCCCAAGCCAATCTGGAAAGCCGAACCGTTCGGGTTCGAGTCGTGCTACCCAATCCCGATCAACTCCTGCGCCCCGGCATGACCGCAGACGTGACCTTGAGCCGTGATGAAGAGGTAGCCCTGGTGGTACCCACTGAAGCACTAATCAGAACAGGTCGGCGCACGCTTGTTATGCTCTCCGAGGATGAAGGCAGGTTCAGGCCCGTAGAAGTCAGGGTCGGCCGCGAAACCGATTTCAAGACAGAAGTGTTGTCGGGACTTGACGAAGGCCAGCGCGTGGTTGCGTCCGGGCAGTTCCTGCTCGATTCCGAAGCCAGTCTGCGCGGACTGACCACCAAACCAGAGCAATCGCCAGTAAACACCATGCCCGCATTGCACGAGGCCGAGGGCACCATCGTGGGCATAGAAGATGACAAGGTCAATTTGTCTCACGGTCCATTCAAGACATTGAACATGCCGGGCATGACGATGGCATTTCCGATCGCAGACCCGGTGCTGCTGAAAGGACTTAAAGAAGGTAACCGGGTACGGATAGGTGTAAGCGAAAGCGATGAAGGCCTTGTTATCGAGCGGATCGAGCAGCTCGGAGACCAGCCATGATTGCCAACATCATTAGATGGTCCGTCGCCAACCGATTTCTGGTATTGCTGGCGACGCTATTTTCGGTTGCCTGGGGTATATGGTCGATCCAGAACACCGCCGTTGATGCGCTGCCTGACCTGTCCGACGTTCAGGTCATCATCCGCACACCCTATGCCGGACAGGCCCCGCAGATTGTTGAAAATCAGGTGACCTACCCGCTGGCGACTACCATGCTCTCGGTTCCCGGAGCAAAGACAGTGCGCGGTTATTCATTTTTCGGCGACAGCTATGTTTATGTTCTGTTCGAGGACGGCACGGACCTGTATTGGGCGCGCTCGCGGGTGCTCGAGTACCTCAGCCAGGTGCAGAGCCGACTTCCCGAAGGCGCTGCACCAGCGTTGGGCCCTGACGCCACCGGGGTGGGCTGGATCTATCAGTATGCTCTGGTGGATCGCACCGGCCAACACGACCTCGCTCAATTGCGGTCGCTGCAGGATTGGTTCCTGCGGTACGAGCTGAAAACCCTCCCAAATGTTGCAGAGGTCGCGCCAATCGGCGGCATGGTCAAGCAGTACCAGGTGGTGCTGGATCCGCTACGGATGGCCAATCAACAAATAACTCAGCAGCAGATCAGGCAAGCGGTTGAAGAGGCCAACCAAGAGACGGGCGGAAGCGTGTTGGAGCTCGCCGAAACCGAATTCATGGTTCGCGCCTCGGGCTATCTCTCGTCACTGAAGGATTTTCGTACCATTCCGCTGGGCTTGAGCGCTACCGGCACACCGATAACACTTGGCGATGTCGCGCATATTCAGCTGGGCCCGGAGATGCGTCGGGGGATTGCCGAACTGGACGGCGAAGGCGAGGTAGTCGGTGGCGTAGTGATATTACGCAGCGGAAAAAATGCTCGCGAAACCATCACCGCAGTGCGGTCCAAGCTTGAAGATCTGAAAAAGAGCCTGCCTGATGGAGTTGAGGTAGTCACTACCTATGACCGCAGCAAGCTGATTGATAGTGCCGTTTCCAACCTCAGCTTCAAGCTTCTGGAAGAGTTTATTGTCGTTGCGCTGGTGTGCGCGCTGTTCCTCTGGCACCTGCGTTCATCGCTGGTAGCAATTGTCTCTTTGCCAGTGGGTATCCTGATCGCATTCATCATCATGCAGCGGCAAGGGGTCAACGCCAACATCATGTCCCTGGGGGGAATTGCGATCGCAATCGGGGCCATGGTCGATGCTGCGATTGTGATGATCGAGAATGCCCATAAACACATAGAAGCGTGGCACAAGAAAAACCTGAACAAGAAGCTTGAAGGCGCCGAGCACTGGAAAGTCATCACCAATGCAGCGATCGAAGTCGGTCCAGCGCTGTTCTTCAGTCTGCTTATCATCACCTTGTCGTTTATTCCGGTTTTCACCCTGGAAGCTCAAGAGGGTCGGTTGTTCGGCCCACTAGCCTTCACCAAGACCTATGCCATGGCTGCAGCCGCAGGGCTGTCGGTCACCTTGGTTCCGGTACTAATGGGCTATTGGATCCGCGGAAAGATCCCCGACGAGCATCGCAATCCAATCAATCGTGGGCTGATTTGGATATATCAACCGGCTCTCGAAGCAGTACTTCGCTGGCCCAAAACCACCGTCGTGATCGCATTCGTAATTTTTCTGACGGCACTCTGGCCTATCTCCCGACTGGGTGGAGAGTTCCTGCCGCCACTAGATGAAGGTGACCTGTTGTACATGCCAACGGCGTTACCCGGTCTGTCTGTTCAAAAAGCATCGGAGCTTCTGCAGCAGACCGACCGCATGATTAAAAGCGTGCCTGAAGTAAAACGCGTTTTCGGCAAGGCGGGTCGTGCCGACACAGCGACCGATCCGGCACCGCTGACCATGTTCGAAACAACAATCCAGTTCAAGCCCCGGGACCAATGGCGCCCGGGAATGACGCCTGAAAAGCTGGTAAAGGAGCTCGACAATGCGGTACAGGTCCCTGGACTGGCCAACCTGTGGATACCGCCTATCCGCAATCGTATCGATATGCTGGCCACCGGCATCAAGAGTCCGATCGGGGTCAAGGTTTACGGCTCGGACCTGGTACAAATTGACAAGACCAGCCAAGCGATCGAGCGCATAGCCAAGACGGTTCCCGGCGTAAGTTCGGCTGTGGCCGAGAGACTAACCGGTGGGCGCTATATCGACGTCGACATTGACCGCAGTACGGCTGCACGTTACGGGCTAAATATTTCTGAGGTGCAGTCCATTGTGGCCGGTGCAGTCGGAGGCGCCAACATTGGCGAAACCGTAGAGGGGCTGGCTCGTTATCCCATCAGTTTGCGCTACCCGCGCGAATGGCGTGATTCATTGACCGACTTGCGCAATCTGCCGATCTACACTCCCGAGGGAAGTCAAATCACTTTGGGAACGGTGGCACAAATCAAAGTCACGGATGGCCCACCAATGCTCAAGAGCGAAAATGCCCGACTCACCGGATGGGTTTATATAGACGTGCGCGATCGCGACATGGCTGCGGTGGTGAACGACCTGCGTACCAGAATCGACAGCGAAGTGTCCTTGGAATCAGGCATGAGCATTAGTTATTCCGGACAGTTCGAGTTCATGGAGCGCGCCAATGCCAAACTGAAGATGGTTGTACCAGCTACGCTACTAATCATTTTTGTGTTGCTGTACCTCATTTTCAACAGGTTCAGCGAAGCTTTGCTGATAATGGCGACGCTTCCATTCGCTCTGACTGGCGGTGTCTGGTTCCTTTACCTGCTTGACTACAACCTGTCGGTAGCAACTGGCGTCGGATTCATTGCGCTGGCAGGAGTGTCGGCCGAATTCGGCGTCATCATGCTCCTATACCTGACTAATGCCTGGAGCGAGCGCGTGAATGCAGGATGTGCGGACAGACCGGCACTCCTGGAAGCGATTCGCGAGGGCGCCGTACAACGCGTGAGGCCCAAGGCGATGACCGTAGCAGTCATCATCGCGGGCTTGCTACCAATCCTGCTTGGCAGCGGTACCGGTAGTGAAATCATGAGCCGCATCGCAGCGCCAATGGTCGGCGGCATGATTACCGCACCGCTTCTGTCCCTATTTGTACTACCGGCAGCTTATCTGCTGATGAGACGCCGGTCCATTAAGCAAACCAAACCACAAACTGGAGATTCATTATGAAAACCAAACTGGCACTAGTTCTTACTCTGGCACTGACGCCGGCAGCCTTCGCTGAAGAAATGAAAGGCATGGAAATGAAACACAGCATGCCCATGGACAATATGCAGATGGAGCAAACGCATACCTCTACGCAGAGCGCGAAGGCAACAGGTACCGTGCGCAAGATCAAACAGAATGGAGGTTCTGTCACCATCGCCCACGGGGCCGTACCAGAGCTTGAATGGCCCCCTATGACCATGGATTTCAAGGCAACGTCTGAGCAGCTTCAAGGCCTCAAGGAAGGCGACGAGATCGAGTTTGAATTCACCTCAGAAGGGATGAACTCAATCATCACGTCGATCAAACAACGTTAAACTGGGTTCATGGCTATCAACCCCATGGAAAAGGTAGCCATGCCGCCTAGGCATTACACAATAGTAAGTACCTCACAGCTTGTCGTCAGGTTCAAACCGTCAAGCTAAATAGCACTCCCAAAAGAGAGGTGTCTAATGAACAAGTTTTCCAAAGTAATTACCCCGCTCGTCGAAGACGGCAGCGATTATGAGCTGAGGTACAAGCGCCTTCCATCATGAGGCGCCAGGTGCCGCACCAAAGCCCCTATAGGGTGAAGGACGGCCCTTGCTGATAGCCAAATAAAAGGCAGCGATGAAATAATTAAGTGTTTTATATGAATTTGTATAGAAACAGTCGAGAAGTTGTAATAAAAAATTCCAGACGACAGGAATAGCAGTGACTAGGTTCAGCTTCATACTGCTGAACCTTAACAAGCAACTATTCCTCGGTTTCCTGCCTGGCCTATTACTCTTCTTGACCTATTTATCAATGATTGTGGTACGCATGAGATATGGAATGGGACAGAAATATGAGCAGCAAACAGCGCTTGAGGCCTAACTGACCAGCGTAAAAAATTCTGATTGAGTAGCAGAACAGTGATGCGTAAAGTGGCCTTCAACATTGTGTTGTTCGCCCTATTGGCAACCGGCACCACTGCAGCAGTATCCGCAGCGGCAGAATAGGCTAAAAAGTCTGAGCACCAGCACATGGGCGGCAATATAATGATGGGCATGATGTCTGAGATGCGCCAGATGATGGACATGATGAAGACTCAGCAAACCGCCGAATAGTAAAAAACGATGCTAACTTAACCAAGGGTTCGTTATAGAGCCCTTTTCTCTTCGACTCTAATAAAGACAGCCGCCTAAATCCGCATTCAATCGAATGCTGTTAGTCCGTCTTATTTCGTACCGAAGGAGTTATCTATCAACAAAAATAGAATACTGAACACACCAGAGCTACACGTCGCAATTTTCTCATTCTTCCTGCATTTTATCTGGGAGCTGATGCAGATGCCATTATTTGCCGGATTCGACGATACTCATTACTTCAGCGTCATTCTGCATTGCACCAGAGCCACCGGCGGCGACGTCATTATTTCCCTTGGAGCGTTCTGGACTGCTAGCTTATTCGCCCGTTCAAGGTACTGGTTTCTGGCAGATCGATTCCTGCCCCTTGGCATATTCCTAATTGCTGGCCTACTGATTACCGTAGTTTTTGAGCTCCTGGCGACATGCCCATTTCAACGCTGGACCTATGAACAATCCATGCCGGTGCTGCCCTTTACGAATGTAGGTTTGTCACCCATTGCCCAGTGGATCGCGTTACCTCTGCTGCAAATGTGGTTTGTCCGGCGCCAGGTGCTTGGCGGACACCTTTAGGGCGTTCAGATGCGGAGGTAAAGGGTAAAGGACGAAATGCCTGGTCATTTTCACTAACGCTGCCTTTGGTACTGAGCGAGAAACAGTTATGAGTATGTTGTCTATGCGCGCCAGAATGGCGCTTCTTTTTATATTGGTAGTAACAACAGTTCTGGCGTTCGCTGCCGTAAGCTTTGATTTTTTTTGTCGCCTGCATTTTGAGCGACAGGATGAACAGGTTCTCCAACACAAGATACAGTCGCTGGAGGCAGTTCTGTCGCGCAATGACGGCCTTGGGTCATCCATAATGTCCGACATCGACCGATTGCTTGACACCTCATTTGGCTTTGCTGTCGTGATTAAAGCCGGAAACCGCGTCGTTTATTCACATCACAACCTACCCGAAAAATACCTGCCTTTTAATAACTCCGGCAATGCTGACAAGTGGCTGATTCAAGTGGGCCCCAACATCTACACGGGGACGACCCAGCGGATCGGGGAGTGGGCAGATGGAGAAGGAAAGACGATTCACTTGGCCCTAGATGTCACACACCGCACCCACTTTTTCGAAATGATTCGTCAATGGTTCATTTATACGCTTCTCATCAGTGCTGTGCTCAGCGGCGTACTTGGTTACGCATTTATTGGCCGGGGTCTCAAGCCGATCTCCCGCCTGTCAAAGACAACTTCCACCATCACTGCCAACTGCCTGGAAACGCGAATCCCTGCCGAATCGGTACCAACCGAACTGCATGAGCTCGTGAACAGCTTTAACGCCATGCTTGAGCGATTGGATAATTCCTTTCTTCGCCTATCGGGCTTTTCAGCTGACATCGCGCATGAGCTGCGCACACCGCTGAACAGCATGCTGACCCAAACTGAAGTCGCGCTGATGAAGGATCGCTCTGGCGAAGACTACAAAGAAATTCTTTTGTCGACCCTTGAGGAGCTCCGCAGGATGTCGCGAATGGTCGACGACATGCTATTTCTGGCCAAAGCCGACAACGGCATGATTACTCCCGATTTAGAAGATCACAACCTGGCAACTATCGGAGCGAGCGTGCTCGAATATTACGAATATGCGGCCGACGAAAAGGGCTTAAAACTGATCATGAGTTGCGAAGGCGTCACCTGGGTACAAGGTGACAATCTCATGTTGCGACGCGCCCTTTCGAACATCTTGTCCAATGCAGTGCGTTACGCAGATGAAGGCACTGTTGTCGTTATTGAGGTCTCGAGAGCGGATGATTGGGTGCTCTTGAAGGTGAGTAACCAAGGCCCGATAATTTCTGCTGAGCATATCGATAAGCTTTTTGACCGTTTTTACCGAATCGATACCGCAAGGCGCGAAGGAAGCACCTTGAATGCGGGTCTTGGAATGGCTATTACCCGGTCGATTATCGAAGCGCACAAAGGAACAATTGAATGCAGTTCTGCGGATAGAATCACCACATTCGAGATTAAATTAGCAGCAATCGTTTAAGCATGTAACGCCAAGCTCAACTTGACTCTGTACTATCGATGAAATAGCCCATGCCTCGAACGGTTTGAATCAACTTTACAGGGAAGTCATCATCAATTTTTGCGCGTAGTCGTCTAATAGCGACCTCAATAATATTAGTGTCGCTATCAAAGTTGATATCCCATACTTTGGATGCAATAAGCGATTTAGATAACACTTCACCCCGACGGCGAAGCAGTAGCTCAAGCAACATGAATTCCTTTGCAGTCAGATCGATGCGTTTGCCTCCGCGCTCGACTCTTCGCTTCAACAAGTCCACCTGCATGTCTGCAATGGCCAAGCTCGTCTGGACAGTTGCATTGGTTCCACGACGCAGCAACGACCTTACTCGGGCCAGCAACTCGGAAAAGGCGAACGGTTTGACCAGGTAATCATCTGCCCCAAGCTCTAGGCCTTTGACTCTATCTTCCACCTGGTCTCGAGCAGTCAGAAACAGCGCAGGCGTTTCACTACCCGCAGCGCGTGCTCGTTCAAGCACCTGCCAGCCATCCAGCCCTGGCATCATCACGTCCAAAATCAGCAGGTCATATTCTTCATCATGAGCCTGTTGGACCGCATCAATACCGTTCGTGACCAAGTCGACAACAAACCCAGCTTCAGCCAAACCTTGTTTCAAGTAAACGCCAGTCTTCGGTTCATCTTCTGCAACCAAGATTTTCACAATCAAGCTCCTGCCTAAGCAATAGCTCATTGTGCAGTGCTCAGGACGGAGATGCTATTGCCTTTCATAAATGTAATTGACGGCGTCCAACACATCGATAGTGTTAAGGCCTGAACCGGCTTGGCGCGTCGGGAGATTGCGCCGACAGCGCCAAACGATCAACCCGCCATCCGCCCACATTCTTCTAAACAGGCGATGCAGGCTTCGGCGCAGCGCTGACTAACACGCCCCGTACTCGCTATATAGCAGGAACGGGGCGTGCGTACCGACACTCAATTTTGATAGCTCTGTTAAGAACTAGCGCTTGCTTGCTCTTCTAACTCGTCATCTCGACGGTGAACCAGCTGGTAAAGCAACGGTAACACTAATAGCGTTAGCACCGTTGAAGACAGAATCCCGCCGATCACCACCGTCGCAAGAGGACGTTGTACCTCTGCACCGGTCCCGACATTTAAAGCCATTGGAACAAATCCGAGTGAAGCCACAAGAGCAGTCATTAATACCGGTCGTAGCCGGGTAAGAGCGCCCTCGCGGATCGCGGTGTCCAGAGGTAAACCTTGCTCCCGTAGGCTACGGATGAAGGAGATCATTACCAGGCCATTTAGAACGGCGACGCCTGACAGAGCAATAAAGCCAACTCCTGCTGAAATGGACAACGGGATATCTCTCAGCCACAGCGCAACAATGCCTCCGGTGAGCGCAAATGGAATCCCTGTAAAGACCAATAAGCCGTCTTTGACATTGTTGAACATCATGAAAAGCAGAATGAACACCAGGAGCAGCGCCACGGGGACGACAATCTGCAGCCGCTTCGTTGCCGATTCAAGCTGCTCGAAGGTACCGCCCCAGTCGATCCAATAACCTGCCGGGATATCTACCTGGGCCTGGATTTTCTGTTCTGCCTCAGATACGAATGATCCAATGTCACGACCACGGACGTTTGCACTGACAACAATTCGCCGTTTCCCTTCTTCTCTACTGATCTGATTCGGACCGGGGGACAGATCTAGCGTGGCCACCTCGCCGAGGGGGATATAACTTATGGTGCTGTTTAATTCCCTTGGAAGGGCAATTGGAAGCCGCTCAATTGCGGCGAGATCGCTGCGTATCTCGTCCGGTAAACGAACCACGATATCGAAACGCCGGTCTCCTTGAAACAAGGTGCCTGCCTCTCGGCCACCGATAGCTACTGCAACCGCTTGCTGTACAGTATCTAGACTCAGGCCGTATCGTGCGATTTGATCGCGATCGATATCAATCGTGAGCATAGGAAGGCCAGTCGTTTGCTCGACCGTAACCTCTGAAGCGCCTGGTACTTGTTCTAGCAGCTCGGACACTTCCGCCGCCGTGCTGTTAAGAACCTCCATGTCATCACCATAGATTTTCACGGCCACCGCGGCACGAACACCGGAAATCAACTCGTTGAAACGCAGCTGAATCGGCTGGGAAAACTCGTAGTTATTGCCCGGCAACTCAGCGGCGGACGCTTGGACCTCGCTTAAGAGCTCATTGCGCGACTTGCCTGGATCCGGCCACTGCTCTTGTGGCTTCAGCATGACGTACCCGTCAGAGATATTTGGTGGCATGGCATCGGATGCCACCTCCGCAGTGCCTGTGCGCGCAAAAATCCGCTCGATCTCCGGAAACTCACCCATAAGCTTTCGTTCCAGCTGCTGCTGCATCTCGACAGACTGACTAAGACTGGTAGCCGGTACACGAAGGGCTTGGATAGCGAAGTCTCCCTCGTTGAGGCTAGGCACGAATTCACTGCCCATACGTGACCCTACGAGGCCGGAAAGTATGACTACAACTACGGCAAAGGTGAGCACCGCTGGCTTGTTGGCCATCACCGCATCGAGTGTAGGTGCGTAGGCCCGTTTAGTATTGCGGATTAGAAAGTTTTCCTTCTCTGTAACCCGCTTACCGATAAATAGCGCAACGGCTGCCGGGACGAACGTCACCGAGAGGATCATCGCCCCGAATAGCGCTGTCACTACGGTAAACGCCATGGGCGTGAACATCTTACCTTCTACCCCTGTAAGGGCGAATATCGGCAGATACACGATCATAATGATCAGTTGCCCATATAGTAGAGGCCGACGCACTTCCTTTGCCGCAGCGAACACTTCATGAAGCCGCTCGGACAGCGTTAATGCCCGTCCGTGATGGGACTGAGCGTGAGCAAGTCGACGCACGCAGTTCTCAACAATCACCACGGCACCATCGATAATGATGCCGAAATCCAATGCGCCTAAGCTCATCAGGTTGGCGCTGACCTCGTTGGCTACCATGCCGGTGAACGTAAAGAGCATCGCCAGCGGTATAACAAGTGCGGTTAGGATCGCCGCACGGATATTGCCCAAGAAGAGAAAAAGTATAACCACAACAAGAATGGCACCCTCAGTGAGGTTCTTCTTAACGGTGGATATAGCTTTGTCTACGAGTACAGTTCGATCGTAGACAGTGATCGCCTTTACGCCTTCCGGAAGCGAAAGGTTTATCTCTTTCATCTTGTCATCGACAGCCCTAGAAACTACCCGGCTATTTTCACCGATAAGCATGAAAGCCGTACCTAGAACCACTTCGCGGCCATTCTCGGTGGCTGCGCCAGTACGGAGCTCCTTTCCAACCTCGACCGTCGCAACGTCCCGGATACGCACTGGGGTACCGTCAACGTTGCTAATAAGGGTATTGCGGATGTCCTCCACAGACTGCATTTGTCCTGGTGCACGAACAAGATACTGCTCGCCGCGCTTTTCAATATATCCGGCACCTAGATTGTTATTGTTTTGCTCAACCGCCTCGATTAGATCTTGTAGTGTTAGTCCAAACGACCGCAAAGTGTCTGGGTTGGGGGCGATCTGATATTCCTTTGCATATCCTCCGATCGTATTGATCTCAGTAACACCAGGTACATTGCGGACTTGCGGTTTGATGATCCAATCTTGAATCTCACGCAAGTCAGCAGGGGTATACGGCGTACCGTCCGATTTGGTGGCACCTTCCTCAGCTTCAACCGTCCAAAAGTAGATTTCGCCAAGCCCAGTGGAAATAGGGCCAAGTGTTGGAGTGACGCCTTCTGGGAGCTGATCTTTGGCCCCTCCCAGGCGCTCATTCACAAGTTGGCGGGCAAAATAGATGTCAGTGCCTTCCTCAAAAATAACTGTGATCTGAGAAAGTCCATATCGAGACAAGGAACGTGTCTGCTCGAGCTTGGGCAACCCGGCCATTACCGTCTCGAGCGGGTAGGTAATGCGCTGCTCCACTTCCAGCGGGGAATAACCTGGCGCCGCAGTGTTGATTTGCACCTGTACGTTGGTGATATCAGGAACAGCGTCGATAGGCAGCTTTTGGTAGCTGTAAACTCCTAACGCTGCCATGCCAAGCACGGCTAGCAAAACCAGCCAGCGATGCTCTATAGAAAAACGAATGATACGTTCGAACACAGTCTATAACTCCGTATTAGTGAGCATGCGAGGCGCTGGCTTTGCCAAGCTCGGACTTAATAATGAAGCTGTTAGCCAAGGCATAGCGCGCTCCGGCCTGAAGACCTTCCTTGATTTCAACCGCTTCACTATCGCTGCGACCAGTCACGATTGGCTGAGCAGCAAAACCATGGTCGGTCCGTACAAACACCACCGGCTTTTCTTCCAATGTGTGGATCGCATCAGGACTTACTGCGACTGGCACGGATGCTTCGCCAGCGCCTACCTGCACTTTGACGAACAGGCCGGGGCGCCAAACCCCTTCAGGATTGGGAAGTGTGACCCGGGCGGTAGCGGCGCGGCTTTGCTGACCAACAAGTGAGCCGACATAAGAAACGGTGCCATTGGCACTGGACTCGAATGCTGTGGCCTCGATAACGGCATTGCTGCCGACTCGTACCGCGCTGAGTGCATTGGCAGGAACGCTGATATCTGCCCAAACGGTAGAGAGATCGGAAATGATGAATATCTGGTCATCGGTATTGACTGACTCACCGAGCGTGATGTCCTTCTCAACGATCATCCCATCGAACGGCGCCCTGAGTTCGTAGCGGCTCAATGCGTCTGGCTTGCCAGCATCACTGCCAAGCGCTTGTAGCTGTGCGTTTGCATTCGCAACAGTCAGCTCTGCTTCCCGTAAAGCCTGTTGTGCCTGTAAATAATCCTGTTCCGCAGAAATACGCTCTTCCCATAGCTCCTTTTCGCGTCGATAGGTTTTTTGAGCCAATGCAAGACGTTTTTGCGCCGCGTAGAACTCGCTTCTACGTTCCGACAGGTCTGTACTCGCGATCACAGCAAGTACTTGCCCCTGTTTCACCTGTTCGCCCAAATCAACTTTGACCGCTTCAACGACACCTGAGAGACGAGGCACAACTTGCGCTGTGCGGTCTTGGTTGAATGTAATTTCGCCAGGCAGCTCGATTGCGCTTTTTATCAGTGCAGGCTGAGCGGTTGCCAGCGAGATGCCCGCGGCTAGGATTTGGGACTCAGAGAGTTCAACCTCTGCTGCTTCAGCGTGCGCCGCTCCCTCAGGGCCATCGTCATGCTCATCTTTCTCTGCCGCACCGACCTCGTGATCGCTATCGGCGCCTTCTTCATCATGGCCATGATCTCCTTCGGCTTCGGTATCCTCATCCGAATGCCCTTCATCATCATGCTCCGAAGCGCCACCATGCTCGTCGCTCGCATTGGGCACAGCAGGACTACTGCCAAGAAGCAATCCGCCAAGCACTAGTGCCACGCCTAATATGACGACGATCCAAAAAATCTGCTTCTTGTGAACAGCCAAGGAAGATGTGTTCGATTTACTTTTCATATGGATTCCTTATGGCTGAGTAGCCGTGGTGATAACGGCCGACCCATCGCCGACAATTCGCGCAATTTCCGCCGCCGCCTGGTTAGCTTGCGAGAGCGCAGACAGGTATTGAGAGCGGGCTTGAAAAAGCGTGCGTTGAGCATCCAGTACGTCAAGGAAGGTGAACTTTCCGAGTTCGAACCCCTTGCTGGCAGCTTCATAAGCGCTTTGGGCACTGGGGAGCATGTCGTTGCGCAACAGTTCGAACTGCTGGCTAGCAGCGCGCAGCCGCATGTGCGCTTGGGAAAGTTCGCTTTTCAGGCGTATATGGACGGCGTTAAGCTCGTCCTGCGCCTGGTAGGCCCGTTCCTGCGCTGCTCCGATGTTGCCTTGGTTTCGATCAAACAACGGCAGGGGCATCGAGATACCCACCAGCCCCAGCGTGCCGTTATATTCATCTGAGCGTTGGGCACCTACGCTAACCGTCACGTTAGAAAAGCGATTCGTCCTTTCCAGCTCCAACGCAGCCCGACGTCTTTCTGCTTCCCGACGCGCGCGGGTTAGTTGAGCGGAATCGCTCAAACGGCTATAAAGCTCGCCTAGTTCGGGAAGCGGAGGTACTGCCTCTGCCGGCTCTTGTACTCGCTCAAAGCGTGGCTGTGGGTTTCCCCAGTTGGCCGCCAGACGAGTGCGCGCAGCTTCGAGTTCAGCTGTGGCCTGGGCAAGCTCCACTTGCACTCCAGTAGCCGCAACCCGCGCCCGGGTTTCCTCTACGGGAGAAACCATGCCGGCCCTCACACGCCGATTGGCCACGTTCACTGCTTGCTTCGCAAGGTTTGAAGCAGCCTGAGCGAGCTCCAGCCGTTCTTGAGCAGTAAACACATCGTAGTATGCGCCCATCACTGCCCCCCTCAGTCGAGCTTGAGCGTCCTGTAGGTCGGCGGCCGCTACGTCCATGGCGCGTTGCGCTGCCTCAATACGAGCCGAACGTTTACCGCCTATCTCGATTTCTTGGCTAAGTTCAAGCGTCGTCTCCGGGGCGTCTCCCCTTATTCCTTCCTGACTAGCGGACAATATTGGGTTTGGCCGTACTCCGGCTTGAGTAATTAATGCTTGGGAAACAGCCAGCTCGCGTTTGGCAGCAGCCAGTTGAGGGCTTGCAGAGCTAGCAAGCTCCAAGGCGCGCAACATACTTATGGAATCGATAGGCTCAACCAGGGAGGTATTTAACTCATTGACAGGTGAGGACTCTGTGAAGGTCGGCAAATCTAAAGATTGCGCAAAGGCAAGGTTGCACGACAACGTAATCAATCCTAGCAAGAATAGAACTTCTCGCATCTAAGTCTCCTAAAGAAGTTGAAGATAGAAGGCACGTCAGATACAGATAAATGGCACTCAATGGTTACTTTCGCGTCTGATCTTATTTGCATTGATGCGCCGATTAGATTTCTAAGAGCTCTCAGATTCAGCCGATGCGTAGCCGCCAAAAGGAAACTTTTTCAAGCTCCTTCTTAAGGCCACGCCAGGCGAGATTCCTTTCGTTATATACCGCTCGCATTGGTCGCCATGGAAAAAACAGCCTCAATTTGGGCTGGTTTTTTATTTGCTTTTTATAATCCCTCCTTCTCCGAACTCAAAGACTCATGCAGATATCCTAGATAACTTTTTGGCGAACCATTTTCATAATTTTACCTCGCGCCAACAACTGCGGATGATGTTGCAATGGGAAAAGCGCAAGCAACAACAGCAGAACTATTTTTCTAATCCAAGGCATAGCTGTTTTTTCCTCGCCCTAAGATGCTGGCGTCTCACATTAAGTCAGCCATGCTGGCTTCCAGGAAAGAGCAAGCCAGGGTGCTACGCGTGGATTACTTATGACCGAAGCTGCAGGTGAAGTATGTTGAGGCTCTTATCCAGTCGCAAACTACCTGCGTCAAGACGAGGATCATATGCGCAGCTAATGCAACAGTGAATAGTTCAAGATCCAAACAAGAAAGCGACTTCATATAACATCGCTATACAGGCCAAATATCTGAGCGCTATCTGTAGGAGACTATAAAGTAGAGCTGTTAACGAACCAGTGACCACTTCGTTACAAATTTGTAATAAAAAAGCGATCGACTGTTGAACCTGAAGATTACAAAATAGTAATTTACCGCTAATGTTGTGGTCATCTTTAAAAGCCTATAATTAATAAAAATTTAATGCGAAAGGCGCCATCTAGGCGCAAATAATGTCGCACATCAGGAGCATTATCATGAGCAAAAAAACCACTCTTTCACTGATAGCCATTTCAGTGACACTAAGCAACGCTCCGGTCTTTGCTCAATCGGAAACAGCGGAGGGTTTCATCGAAGGCAGCACGCTTTCGTTAATAAATCGCAACTATTATTTCAATCGAGACTTTCGCGACGGTGAGAGCACCACCGGCAATGGCTACTCTGAAGAATGGGCTCACGGAGTGATGGCTTTTTTCGAGTCCGGATATACCCAAGGTTCGGTGGAGGTCGGCGTCGACGCCTTTTCTATGCTCGGAATCAAGCTCGATTCCGGTTCGGGACGCTCCGGTGTGGGTGGCAGCATAGACCTGCTTCCTTACGACAGCGCTGGCGATCCTGAGGATAATTTCACTCGGGTGGGTGGCGCAGTGAAAGTGCGACTGTTCGATACCGAGATCAAGGCCGGTGACGTGTTCCCCACGACGCCCGTTGTGCATTACGGTGACTCACGGCTGCTGCCGGAGTCTTTCAAGGGTTTCACTGTAGTGAACAATTCGCTGGAAGGCCTTACCATCCAGGGTGGTCGCCTACACGCGATGAGCCAACCCAACACTAGCAACACGAACGACGACTTTGTCACCTTCTACGGAGGGGATGTCGACGCGTCTTGGCTCGGCTACGCAGGGGGCGACTATCGCGTTAACGAAAATAT
Organism: Halopseudomonas sabulinigri; assembly: GCA_011053055.1. GTDB lineage: Bacteria > Pseudomonadota > Gammaproteobacteria > Pseudomonadales > Pseudomonadaceae > Halopseudomonas > Halopseudomonas sabulinigri_A. The sequence continues at coordinate 15,611 of DRHT01000062.1, forward strand.
CAGTTTTAGTCTGTATACCAGCCGGCTCAAAGATGTTTGGAACCAACATTACTTTGGTCTAGCGACCACCTACCCAGTCTCAGATATGGTAGATGTGCTGGGAGGTTTCAACTATTACAAAGCAACCAATGAAGGTCGTGACCTGTTGGGTGAGTTCAACAACAACATCTGGAGTTCCAGCTTGGGTGTCGTTTTTGGTGCGCACGCCGTTACCGCATCTTATCAGCAAAACAATGGCAACAATGATTTTGACTATCTGCGCCAAGCGGACTCGATTTATCTGAATAACTCCATACAGTACAGCGATTTCAATTCACCCAAAGAACAGTCTTTGATGCTGCGCTATGATCTGGACATGGCGGACTATGGGATCCCCGGGCTTACGTTCATGACGCGTTACGCCAGTGGTTGGGGCGCTGACTATAGCAACGCAAACGAGGTGTACATGCGGCAAGACGATAACGGTGCTGCGCTGACAGGACAGAGCCGATGGGAGCGCGACGTCGAAGCTCGCTATGTTGTACAGACAGGCTCTCTCAGTGGGCTCTCTTTGAGGGTACGCCAGGCTACTACGCGGGCAACTGACTTTGAGTCAGACCTTGATGAAGTCCGATTCATAGCTGAATACCCGCTATCTATCCTGTGAGGTACCATAGGCAACACCACATCTTCTTTTTTTGCTCCCTAGGTTAGAAGATGTGTTTCAGGCGCCCATCTGGGCGCCTTTTTTTGCTTCAACGCACTTCCTTGCGCTGTGGGTTAACCAAATTTCCGGTAGATACAAAATAGCTGGATGACCCCGAAAAACTATTGCTGCGCTAGGTTGCTTGCCAAATCCATAGGCAAAGTTTTTTCATTTGTCTTTTACGTTAATAAAAAACCGTTTTCTTCTTGACCTTATAGTTAATACATAGATTATTTTTGTTCCGCTTACCGCACACCTCTTTTCCGAGCTACCTGAAATCATGCGCATCTTGATTATAGAAGACGAAATAAAAACTGCAGAATACCTACAACAGGGTCTTACCGAATGTGGTTACAAGGTCGATCGAACGGCTGATGGTCTCGACGGGTTTCACCTAGCTCAGCAAAACGACTATGACATCGTGCTACTTGATGCGAATCTACCAACCATGGATGGGTGGGAGGTGCTCGAACTCATCCGGCGCCGGAAGCAAACACGCGTCATCATGTTGACAGCCAAGGGCCGCCTGGAGCACAAAATCCGCGGCTTGGAATTGGGCGCTGACGATTACCTAGTCAAGCCGTTCCAGTTCCCTGAGCTGGTCGCTCGCATCCGAACAGTGGTGCGACGCAGCGAGGCCGTCGCACTCCCGAGCAATCTGAATATAGCCGACCTCGAGCTGGACCCGAGCCGGCATTGGGCCTATCGAAACGGTCAGCGTATCGACCTCACCAGCAAAGAATTCGCGTTATTGCATCTGCTCATGCGCCGGGCTGGCGAGGTGCTTACACGTACTGAGATCACAGCTTTAGTTTGGGACATCAACTTTGACTGCGATACCAACGTGGTGGATGTCGCGATTCGTCGATTGCGGATGAAAGTGGATGAGCCCTTTGGCAATCGGTTGATACACACCATTCGGGGTGTGGGCTACGTGCTAGAGGCGCGGCATTGAAGCCACTCAGCCTCGCATCGAGACTTGCGCTCCAAATCACATTAGCCGGCGCCGCTTTGGTCGCGCTGCTTATAGCGATGAGCTACTGGGTATTGGTACGCCAATTAGATTCGCGAGCCCAGGAGGAAATGACGGATAATCTCGGAAAAATTGATCATGTACTCGTAGATACCGAATCCAGCACAGGCCGTCCTTGGCAACATTCGCTGAGCGATACGATACTCGGCCATGACAACCTTTCGATTACTGTCGTCAACGATACAGCGAAATCGCCTATTTTGAGTATCGGAAGGTTCGCCAGTGCTCCGGAACAGCTGGATCTCGTTAACAAAGATAGTGACTTTCTGGAATGGACTGCGAAAGAGGATGTGCTGATGTTAACTGGGCGCAAGCATATCCAGGTTCCGGGACTGCCTCAAATGACGGTTTTACTTTCGCAAGATCGCAGTGCCGATCAACAGTTGGTGGCTGCATTCTTGGGCTCGGCTTTAGTGGCCGTGCCGGTATTGCTGACATTAATCTGTTTGACCGGATGGCTGGTTGCAAACAATGGCTTGCGACCGCTGCGTAAATTTCGTGCTTTGGCGACTAAGGTAACCACGCAGGATCTGTCACCCCGAATCCGCATCGATCGGCTTCCCAAAGAGCTCCAGACATTGGCGGATAGCCTCAACATAATGCTTCATCGACTCGATTATGGCGTTCAGCTCTTGTCTCAATTCTCGGACGATGTAGCTCATGAGTTGAAAACTCCGCTGAACAACCTGATAGGGAAGGCTCAGGTCACCCTAGTACGCGAGAGAAATAAGGAACAATATCTTGAAGCGCTGGAATCGTCGGTAGAAGAGCTCGAACGCATGGATCGAATTGTGTCAGACATGCTGTTTCTGGCCCAGGCCAGCCCAGCACTGAAGCTGGAACCATTATCCTTGGGGAACGACGCGAGACGAGTATGTGAATATTTCGAAGTACTCGCTGAGGAAGCGGGAATCGCAATGACGATAACGGGCGATGCCAAGATTTTAGGAAATCAACTCATGGTCCAGCGAGCCATTTCCAACCTGCTATCCAACGCGTTGCAACATTCGAACACTGGCAGCACGGTAGAACTTCAAATCCGGGAGGACTTGGAAACGATCTCATTGGCCGTTACCAATCAAGGCCCCACTATCGAATCTAGCCATCTCCCACTCCTGTTCGAGCGTTTTTACCGCACCGGCAGCATACAATCTCGAGGAGTGGGCTTGGGGCTAGCGATTGTTCGTTCAGTGATGAACCTCCACCAAGGCCACGTGGCCGTGGCTAGCACGAGCGGTCGCACCACTTTTAAACTCACTTTTCCTCGGCACGCCTGACTCGGCAAACCCCCTGAGTCAGTATTCATCAGAAGTAAAATTTCCTACTAATCGGATAAAAATTTTTATGTGGAGACATCCCGTTCTTCAGAAGGCCAAAGCATTTCTATTCTCAAGCACGCCGACGCCGGCAGCCCTGCACCCGAGTTATGCCGTGAGTATGGCATCATGCACGGCGTAGCGGGCCAAGTTTGGCGGCATCAACAGCTCGTTAGTGCCCCAGCTGCGCGAGATCGAGGATGAAAACCAGTGCCTCAAGAATGGCATGCCGAAGAGCGATTGACGGCCGAGATCATCCAGGCGGCTAAGTCAAAAATGGTGAAGCCATGCCAGCGGCGCAAGAGGTCACAGCAAGCGGTTAGCTCTGGCAACATCAGCACCAACCTGGCTGTTTTGCCTTTGACGTCAGCGTTACTTGCTATCGCTACTAGCCGCGCTTGTCATCAGAAAATGTCAAGATCGCCGACCACCTCATTAACCTCACACACAACCAACCCAACTAGGGTTATGGCCTGTTCTTCCTGTATCTGCGCAACGTGAAAGGCTACCGCTGGAATCGCAAACGGGTGGACCGAATCTGTCGCGAGCTGGAGCTCGATCTGCAGGTCAAGTCGAGCGCGCATCGCTAGGGAGAAGCCCCAGCCGCTAGCGGTACCGAACTCGATGAATCAGAGCTGGCCGACGGACTTCATGCACGATTAGCTATCAGATGCTCGCAGCTTTCGGATATTCAATTTGATCGATGACTGTAACCGCGAAGCGCTGGCGATGGACGTTGATCTGTCTCTGCCCACAGAGCGCGTCGTTCGCGCCTTGGGTCTAGTGATCTTGTGACGTGGCAAACCGCTCGCCATCCGCAGCGACAACGACCCTAAGCACATCAGCAAAAAGCTGGTAGTCTGGGTTGAAAACATGGCATCCATCTGGATGTACATCCAGTCTGGTAACTCGCCGCAAAACGCCTACGTCGAGCGGTGCAACTTAACAGTGCGATACGACTGATTAGGGCATTACTTGTTTGAGTCGATAAATGCGCTGCAAGATCACGCAACAAACTGGATCTGGACATACAATCACAAGCGCCCAAATGTGGCCCTCGGAAGCATTACCCTCAAAAAAAGCTGGCTCTACTGACTTAACCTCTATTTCTAGCGAACGCTATGGATGGAAGATTATCCATGAGTCGGCGCGAGAACTGTCATGGCAATGCCCCAATGGAGCGTTTATTTCGAAGCTTGAAAACGGAATGTATACTGGCGACGTGTTACATGGCTGCATCGCTGATCCGGTAGAATATTAGTCGACTTCCGATGCGGCGGTACAACTGGCAACGACCACAACAGCTCCACGCAGGGCTCGTGCCCGCCGCTGTTTATGGAAAACTTAACTCAGTGTCCAGGATCACTTAACCACTACACTCAAAATACTGAGTAATTCGTACTTGAGTAATAGTGGCCTGGTTTTTTTGATTGAAGCATAAATATTAATTTATCTTTACCGCGTCTCAATTGTCCGCCTGATCTGAACCGTCCTGACGCTGATCTTGCTTTGCTTGGACGGCTTCTTGCTTCTGATGACCTGAGTGTTCCTCTTCAGATAAGCGAGTTTGTTTTTCACGGGCGTTTTCATGAAATCGCTTCGACCTATCCAAACCTTCTTCGGCACTGGCCATTCCTACAAAGAATAATAGGGTGCTGCTGATCGCGATAGATTTTAAGAAGTTCATTTTAATCCCCTGCTCTTGTTAAGCTCGCCTATCGGATGGCGGCTTTTCACTGTTCACAGTTTAAGACTTCAAACCTGACAGCAAGGTGAGCGCAAAATTACAAAACTGTAATTTTTCATTGGGGAATTGTTGCCTGCTTGTGTTTTTAGCAAGCTCTAAAAGTCTAAGCGAAAGCCTATCTGTTGCTCAACTATGCCACTGCTCTAATAGGAAATCCATGTAGTGGTCGTAAGCGTATAGCCAACACACGCCCACATGACTGACGGTGTGTGGTTCAGTCCGTCGACTGCGTCCAGTATTTGCCCAATCGATCTATAACGGGTATGCCCCCCTCAAGCTTTAAGACAGTACAGGTAAGCGCAGACAGCCATTCTTGATGCCTGGCTAAGCTACGCCTAAGGAAGGTCTGAAAAAGACTTCCTGAAAAGGTAAAATGCGTCAGCGCCATTTTCGAGACCACCGCATGAAACAGATGAGCTTTGCAGACGCCGAATACGCTGGTAAACGTAAGCAGACCCGCCGTGAGCGCTTTCTGCTGGAAATG
>DRHT01000063.1 GCA_011053055.1 Halopseudomonas sabulinigri
CAACAATTGCTGCTGTCGTATCCGCGTCATCGCCAAGATTAGCCGCTTCAAGAACGGCTGACTCAAAAGTATCGGTATTGTGGAAACACCATAGAGCAGCGTATTCGGCGTCTGCAAAGCTCATCTGTTTCATGCGGTGGTCTCGAAAATGGCGCTGACGCATTTTACCTTTTCAGGAAGTCTTTTTCAGACCTTCCTTAGAAGCTGCTCTATGGTGTTTCCACAATACCGATACTTTTGAGTCAGCCGTTCTTGAAGCGGCTAATCTTGGCGATGACGCGGATACGACAGCAGCAATTGTTGGGCAAATTGCCGGGGCGTACTATGGTGTAAATCTTATCCCGAAACATTGGTTGGAGATGCTTTACATGCGTTCAGATATTGAAGCCACAGCAGAAGCATTACTTCGCGCGTCAGCTGCCCGCTAACAATCGGCTGCACGACGACCGATTCTCCGCCGCTTCGCGGCTACAAACCGGCGCGTGAGCCGGGCGTTAAATTTCCAAGGAGTGCATACCGGGTGTTGGCATTTTTTCTAGGCGCAGGTGCTTCAGTAGAGTGTGGGATGCCACTTGTTTGGACATTTACAGCGACATTTCGCGAAAATGTTTTAAAAAGAATCGATACAAATCTTTTCAACTTTTCAGATAGTAAAGAGATTAAACAAAGGTTCGCGGAAATCATAGGTAATGACGATTTGCACTATGAGCAAATGGTCAGCGAACTAGAAATATGGAAATTGTCTGCGGCTGGAAAAGAGCAACAAACTGTCGACGGCTTAATTAAGCAAACAACAGAATGCATCCAGATATTGCTCTTGGAATTACAAGAGAAGTGTCAATCCAGAATGCGCTTGATGTTTGATGACTATTTTGGTCTGAAATCGATCATCAAACAACATGGCAGTTTAGATATCTATTCGCTAAATCATGACTTGATCGTTGAAGAATTATGTTCTTTCTATGAGATTCCGTTAAAAGATGGATTCTATTCTGATCGTGAGCATGGATATAGTCGATTAGGCGATTTCAAAGTTGTTACGAAAGCGGAATTTGAACAACGCGACTTAAATTTCTTTGAGCAAAACGAATCTGGAGTCAATCTTATAAAGTTGCATGGGTCATTTGATATTTTTGCAATAGAGGATATGGGAAAATATCTCAAGTCTGACGGAGACGGAGAATTTGGGTCTTACGTTAGGGCAGTTAGAAATATCGAAAGCCTTAGTTTGAAAGACTGCCAAAAGTCTGGTAATCGAGGGGTCAACGAGCTTTTTGTTACAGATGATTTCGGTGAGTTTCAATTCTTAAGGCGTTCTTTGCTCTCAGGTGGGCACAAATTTTCAGATAAATTTGAACAGATCGCACCTAGAGAGCTATTCGAAGAATTTAAGGCTAGAATTAGGTCTGTTCGTGAGCTTGTCGTCATCGGATATGGTTTTGGGGATGAGCATGTAAACGTAGTCTTTTGTGATTGGCTAAAAATACCTGATACAAAGTTAATAATTTGCGATCCATATAGAACGGAAGTTCCAGACTTCTTGGTGGGTAACGCTAGTCAAATTGAAATTAGGAATATTGGATTTACAGACCTGCTCCTGTCATTTGACACTCAAGGTGACACAGAAGAGAAAAAGCAAAAAAGAATGCTGTTCAAACACCTTGAATCATTGTCTAGATCAGAGCTGGAAAATCTAACAAGTTTGTTAAAAGGACGCTCCTGACGTCGCGCCTTTTATAAAAGCGTTATGCTTCAGGGTATGAGTCCGTGAACTTGGGCGTCTTACGGCAGGATGGCTTGCTGATTCACCTATGGAACTTCACACAGCATCAGGCCGATACCGATTATCTGGTAAAGATGGCATTGCGTGACGACACCATCGCGGGGTTCTGGATTCAATAATGCTTTCGTTAGCTTGAGGGGCTTTCGCCAACGGAAGGATCTAACCATGTAGCGCAATAAGCCCCTACTCCACCCGCACCAACTTGATGCTCATCAATCCGCCACCCTGCATCAGGGTGTTTTCATCTACGACCTTCCAGACCTCTTCAGTCTCGCCGGTCTTGAACACCAGATAGCGCTCGCCGGCTGACTCTCGCTCAAATATTTCATCAAACAGAGTGCGCTTGCCTTGCGATTCGATGTAATCCGGGCCGATCACCAGCTTGCCGCCGCTGGTCATCTCGGCAAAGGAGTTGAGCAATTCGTTATCCGAGCCGGCGCGGGTTTCGTAGACACCTTCAAAGTCGTGGCCGCCGCAGGCGCTGAGCAGCGTGGCAAGGGCGATAACCATCATGTATTTGAGCAACTTCATGCTGTGTTCCTTGTTGGTGCCGCCGGGCGGCGGTGATTAGCGGACCATCATATCTCGGGGCCGCTGGGTTGTCGGCAAGCTATCGTTTTGAATCTAGCCCTAGGAACCTCTGCGACGACAATCCGCCGCTGCCCAGCAAACCTTCTATGAAAAAAACACGCTCGTCCCGCCTGATCGCAAATAGGCAGAGTAATGCGTGTTATCAAAGTGACGTACATCGGCGTTGCTGTCTTTTAGATACCGTACATCGTGTTGGTGCTGGGCAAGGCGATACAGTTGATGCGCATGGTGACTCCGCCCATCAGTAAAGGCGTACCGATGGACAGCATCGCGGGTATTGCCATGGTCAATTTTCTTACCCTGTTGGTGCTGGGGTTGGTGTATGCATTGGCTGACAGCGTATCCCGGCTGGAGCTATCGGTGCCTGAGGCCATTACCCATCTGCGCCGTCTAGGCCAAGGCACCAGTCGGCATAACCTGCCGATAAAAACCAACGGGCAGACACCGCACCATAACCCCCATGAATAACGCGCAACCGAGTGTTTGCCCTGCTTAACCCACCCCGCCTAAACTCAGCCGGTTAGTATTTAAACCAACCGGCACCCCAATCCAAGAGGGTGCCCAGGCGAGGCGCCCGCATCATGAAAACCCGTATCACAGAACTCTTTGGCATTGAGCATCCGATCATTCAAGGCGGCATGCACCACGTTGGTTACGCTGAGCTGGCCGCTGCGGTTGCCAATGCTGGCGGCCTGGGCATGATCACCGCACTGACGCAGCCCAACCCTGAAGCACTGGCCGAAGAAATCCGCCGCTGCCGCGAAATGACCGATAAGCCGTTTGGCGTAAACCTGACCTTTTTGCCTTCAGTTAAACAACCTGATTACCCCGGCTATATCGAGGCGATCATCAAGGGTGGCGTTAAAGCCGTTGAGACCGCTGGCAACAATCCGGCTAAGTGGCTGCCGATCCTTAAGGAAAACGGCATCAAGGTGATTCACAAGTGCACCGCTGTGCGTCACGCGTTGAAGGCCGAGTCGATTGGTTGTGATGCCGTGAGCGTGGATGGTTTTGAGTGTGGCGGCCATCCGGGTGAAGACGACATCCCTAACTTCATTCTTCTGCCACGCGCGGCGGAAGAGCTGAAAATTCCGTTTGTTGCTTCCGGCGGCATGGCTGACGGTCGTTCACTCGCGGCGGCGCTGGCATTGGGTGCAGACGGCATGAACATGGGTACGCGCTTTATCGCGACCCAGGAAGCGCCCGTACACGAAAACGTAAAGGCCGCGATTGTGGCTGCCAGCGAACTGGATACCCGCCTGGTTATGCGCTCACTGCGCAACACCGAGCGCGTGATGGTCAACGGTGCTGTTGAGCGTCTGCTGGAGAAAGAGCGCCGCCTGGGTGCCGATCTGAAGTTTGAAGACATCGTCGACGAAGTCGCTGGCGTGTACCCGAAGATCATGAAGACCGGTGATATGGATGCCGGTGCCTGGTCTTGCGGCATGGTCGCAGGCCTGATCAATGATGTGCCAACTGCCAAGGTGCTGATCGACCGCATCATGGCTGAAGCCGAAGGCATCATTCGTCAGCGTCTGGCCGGCATGCTGGGCTGATCCGTTAACCACTGTTCAAAGGAGTTGTATATGAGCTTCGAGACACCTATTTACCTTTGCGGTCCGCTGCGCGAGCCGAAACAGATGCTGGCCGATCAGGAATACAGCGGCCATACCTCGATTCACGACGACAGCATGGCCGAGAAGCTAGGCTTTCGCGCTGGCCCAATTGAAGGCCCGACGCACTTCAGTATGTTCACGCCCATGCTGGTCGAGATCTGGGGCCAGGAATGGTTTGAGCGCGGCTGCTTTTCGTCGCACTTCCAGAACATGGTGGTAGAAGGCGAGCAGGTACGCGCCTTTGTCGAGCGTCCTGCACCGGGCGCTACCCGTGTGCGCTGCTGGGCTGAGAAAGCCGACGGCACAGCGGTGCTGGAAGCCAGCGCCAGCATCGGCGCCGCGCCGGGCGAAAGCCTGCTGTACGAGCGCATGGCCAAGCTGCGCGCGCCAGAGAAGTTGGTGATTCTGTCTGACCTGCACGTGGGCATGAAGGGCGCGGCGGATGAGCAGGTGCGTATGGAAGCCGATCAGCACATGGGCAACCTGTATCCCTTCTCGCTGACTCAGAAGCTGGAAGGCATCACCGAGAACTCCAACTGGTATTCCGACGGCAGCGCTACGCCGTGGGGCCGTGCGGTAATCCCCACCGAGATGGTTAGCGTACTGGCGGAATACACCAGTAAGGCCGCTGAGTTTCCGGTCAAGCAACCGGTGATTGGCTTGTTTGCCGATCAGGAAATCCGCATGGTCGATGGCCCGCTGTTGGTGGGTGAGGATTACCTGATTCGCCGTGAGATTGTCGCGCTGTCTGAGAGCAAGCGCACCGAGTCTTACTGGGTGCTGTCGCGTATCTATGATGCCAGCGGTAAGGTGCTCAAGGCCGAAATGTTGCTTAACCACGCGACCCTGAAACACTCCTACGCCAACTACGAGGCCGAAGCCTCGGCATAACGGCTGATCCAGCGGCGACTGCAATGGTCGCCGCGTTATTGTTGGGATGCCGGCGCCTTGATTGCTTTACCACTCGGTGGGAGTATCAAGGCACCACCCGCAGCATCAGGAGGCGCCACCATGCTGCTTACCCGTCGTTTTCAGATTATCTGCCTTGCCCTGCTCACACTGCTCTGCAGCATGAACGCTTATGCGCTGCGTTGCGGCACCGACCTCATTGACGAGGGCGATCTTAAGTTCAAGGTGCTACAGGCCTGCGGCGAACCCATGTCCCGTGAGATTATTGGTTACGTGGACCGCGAGCATACTGGCGATCGAGTGCGGGTGATGAACATTGAAGAGTGGATCTACAAACTATCCAACGATTATCAGAGTCTAGAGTTTGAAGGTAATAGGCTGGTAAAAATCACCCTGATACGCCGTTGACGTCAGGCATAGTTACAGCGACTGCCGGCTGAACTAACAACAATAACAAGACTCCACAATGGAGTTGATAAAGTAACGTGAGGACGTAAGTTATGAGCAAAACCCTGGTTATTGGCAGTACCGGTAATATCGGTTTGTTGTCGCTGCCCATGCTGAAAGACGCCGGAATTGAAGTGACCGCGCTGGCCCGTAGCCCCGACAAACTAGCGGGCATTCAGGGTATCAACGTTATTGAAGGTGACCTGGAAAACGACTTTGAGCATGCCTTTAAAGACTGCGATAGCGTGGTGTTCACTGCCGGTTCTGGTGCCAGCACCGGCCCTGACAAAACCCTATTGATCGATCTGTGGGCGGCCTGCAAAGCAGTCGATTACGCCCGTAAGCATCACGTAAAGCACTTTGTGATTGTGAGCTCGCGTGGCGCAGACAACCCCGATGCCCTGCCCTCAGCCATCAAACCTTATCTGGTCGCCAAGCACATGGCCGATGAGTACTTGAAGCGCTCCGGCGTGCCCTACACCATTCTGCGTCCCGGCCGCCTGACCGATGACAGTGGCACCGGGCAGATCACCGTCCGTCGTCCGGAGAATTCTGATGACCAATGCATTGCTCGCGCCGATGTCGCCAAAGTGATCACCCGAGTGCTGAGCACCGGGCAGAGCAAAAATGTGGTCTACGAGTTATACAAAGGCGAAACAGCCATCGCTGATTTGATTGCCTGAGCGCGCCATCAAACAAAACGAGAACCGGGTTTGGACCCGAATGGAGCTGCACGTTAAGCTACGCAGCTCTATTCACGAAGGTCTCTGCTATGCCCTTCTCCGCATTGTTCGCTGGAGCTTAATTTGTCTACGCAAGCCGTTTACTCCCCGACCCAAGCCGCCCTTGGTACTTTCCTCGGCGGCCCCTTGGCTGGCCTGTACTATCTAAAGCACAATTTTCGAGTGCTGAACCGCAACGAACAAGAGCAGCAGACCGTACGCTACGGCGGCATGTTCATGGTGGCACTGTTGGCAGTACTGCCGTTCATTCCAGAACAGGTGCCGGGTCTGCCGTTTGCCATTGCTTTTGTGGTGGTAGCCCGGATGCTGGTCGAGAAGTATCAGTTCAGTAAACAAGACATAATCGACGCGCCCGAGTTGGATTTTCAGTCCAACTGGTTGGTCATGGGGGTAAGCATAGTGAGCATGCTGATCTTTTTGGCAGTGAGCTTTGCGGTTATTTGGGGATTGGCCACGGCCGGCATTCTCAACCTGGAATAACCGGTACGACGTTAATAAGCCGGGCCAGCACAGGAGTGACCATGCGCTTTAACCATCCCGAATATGCCAATGCTGGTCTGCGTATATACCGTCCCCGCGCGCCCTTGAGTAAAAAAGTATGAGCGTGCGCCGCATTTTAGTGCTGGGCGGCTACGGTAACTTCGGCAAGCGGATCGTCACCTCCTTGTGCGGTAGCCCGGACATTACCTTGATCATCGCCGGTCGCAATCGGGCGAAGGCCGAGGCGCTGCGGCAATCGCTTAACAAGGAGACTAACGCGCAACTGACCACCGCTGAGCTGGATATACATTCGCCAACGCTGGTGGAGCAATTACGCGCGCTGCAGCCCGACTTACTGATCCATACCGGCGGGCCCTTTCAAGGCCAGGATTATCGCGTACCCGAGGCCTGCATTGCAGTGGGTTGCCATTACATAGATCTGGCCGACGACCGGCGTTTTGTTTGCGATATTGGCCAGCTCGACGACGCCGCTCGCTCGGCGGGCGTGCTATTAGTTTCCGGTGCCAGCTCGGTCCCGGGCCTATCCTCGTGCGTGATTGCCCACTTTGCCGAGCGCTTTGCCCGGCTGGACGATATCGACTTTGCCATTGCACCCGGCAACCAGGCAGAACGCGGCGCGGCGACCGTCAGTGGCATCCTTTCGTATACCGGCCACCCGATACGAGTGTGGCGCGATGGCGCTTGGGCAAAAGTCTATGGCTGGATGTCGCCGCGCACCCTGCCCTTCGATCAGACTATCGGCAGGCGCCCGCTGGCTAATGTCGATATTCCCGATCTGGAGTTACTGCCCCTAGCCTATCCTTCGGTGCGCAATGTGAACTTTCAGGCAGGGCTGGAAATCCCGCTGCTGCACTACGGCATGTATTTGATGGCTTGGCTGGCTCGCCTGGGGCTGGTGCGCGATTGGTCGCGCTGGACAACCCCTATCGTGCGCGCCAGTGAATACTTCATTCGCTGGGGCACCGATACTGGCGGCATGCAGATCAACCTACGCGGCCTGGATCATCAGCAGCAGCCACTGCACATCAAGTGGGTATTGGGCGCCACTGACGGTATCGGCCCTTATATCCCGACGCTTTCAGCACTCATTCTGGCGCGCAAACTCATCACCGGTGAGTTAAGCACCCGCGGCGCCATGCCCTGTATGAACCTTTATACGATGGAAGACTTTACACATGAGGCGCGCAACCTGGCGATCTATCATCACAGCGAGCAAGCGCATGGATAATCTTCGTGGATAGCTATCTGCTGCTTAAGCTAGTGCACATTCTCAGTGCGGCGGTGCTCGCTGGCACCGGCAGTGGCATCGCTTTTTTTATGTTTATGGCGAATCGCTCGGGCAACCTTCAAGTACTGGCGATTACCACACGCCACGTAGTACTAGCCGATTGGCTGTTTACCGCTCCGGCCGTGGTCGTGCAATTCGGTACTGGCTTGCTGCTGATGCGGCGCCTTGGCCTCAGCTTTACCTCACCCTGGTTTTTGACGGCACTGGCGTTGTTTGTGTTTGTCGGCCTTTGCTGGCTGCCGGTGGTGATGATTCAGTATCGGCTGCGCGCACTGGCTAACGAAGCATTAAAAAGCGACCAGCTAACGCCAGACTTTGGTCGCCTGATGCGTTTATGGGTCGCCTTGGGCATCCCGGCATTTGCTGCCATTTTGGTATTGTTCTGGCTGATGGTATTCAAACCACTGCCGCTGGCCTGAGATAGTCTCATGACACCCCAACAACAGGTTATTGCGCGGCTCAGCCTGAGCTTTCTTTGGCTGATGACCGCCTTGGTCTCGCTCACCGCAGGTAAAGAAATTGGCCTTCGGGTACTGGCAGGCATAAACCTGCACGGCGATGTGGCCTGGTTCTTCATTCTCAGCGGCAGCTTGCTTGATCTGCTGATCGGCATCTGGCTGCTGAGCGGCCGGGCACTGCGCTTCTGCTGCGGGGTGCAGCTAGTGGTCATCATTGGCTATTCGCTGCTGCTGACACTCATCGCACCGGCGTTCTGGCTGCATCCATTTGGTCCGCTTACCAAGAACCTGCCAATCCTTGTATTGGTCTGGCTGCTTTACCGCAGCGATAACCCAGTCTGACATTGGCTGGCGGCAAACCACGGACACGCCAAAAACCATCACCAACCTGAATGACAGACTGGTAATGGTTCGATAGCACACAGCGCCCACCTATTTAATAGGCACCTGCGCCGTACACCAACTCGTAGCTGTGGCTGTAGATCTCCAGGATGTTACCGAAGGGGTCTTCCATGTAGATCATGCGATAAGGCTTCTCACCGGGGTAGTAGTAGCGCGGCTCAGCCATGCGCTTCTTGCCGCCGGCGGCGACAATGCGCTCAGCCAATTCTTCGACGTTCGGATCTTGTACGCAGAAGTGGAAGATACCGGTCTTCCAGTATTCAAAATTGTTCTCGGGGTTCACCTGGCCGTTGAACTGAAAAAGCTCTACGCCGATACGATCACCGGTCGACAGGTGGGCAATACGGAAATTGCCCCAACCCGCGCCAAATACATCGGTACACATCTGGCCGATGGCGCTGTCATCTTCGGTTACGTCGCTTGGTTGCATGATCACATACCAGCCCATGACTTCCGTATAGAAAGCCACGGCCTTGTCCAGATCAGGAACAGAGATGCCAATATGAGAGAAATTTCTTGGATAGGGTGCAGACATGGTTTGTGACTCCTGCGCTGAATGAGTGGACATCTTACGAAGGAGAATGTATTACGTGAAATTATGATTTTTGATAAAAATGAGTATTCCTCGTAATGATCAACCCACTCTGGTTACGCAGCTTTTGCACCTTGGTTGAAATCGGCCACTTCACCCGCACGGCTGAGCGACTGCACATGACGCAATCAGGGGTGAGCCAACATATTCATAAGCTAGAGGCTCTGTTGGCTGCGCCCTTGCTGCTGCGTGAGGGCAAGCAGTTCACCCTGACCGAGGCCGGAGAACGGCTATACCGGGAGGCGCGCGAGATTCTGCTGTCGCTGTCCAACCTGGAACAACAGATAGGCCAGGACCCAAGCCACGAAGGCCTGGTGCGGGTTATGTCGCCGGGCAGCGTGGGGCTGAAGCTTTACCCTCACCTGCTGGCGTTGCAGCAACAATATCCGAAGCTGGTAATCGATTACCGCTTTGCTCCTAACCTGGATGTGGAAAGCGCCATTGCCGAGCATCGCGTTGATATTGGTTTTATGACCACCGCCTCTGCGCGCGAAGAAGTGAGCTGTCAGGCGATCGCTACCGAACCCTTGCTTTTGGTCACCCCTGTTGCAGTGACCGACCCAAGCTGGCAGGCGCTGCAGCAGCTCGGCTTTATTGATCACCCTGACGGCAGTCATCATGCAGGCTTGCTGCTGGGCGCAAATTACCCCGCATACCAGCACAGCCAACTGCTTGCCCAAAAAGGCTTCTGCAACCAGATAAGCCTGATTCTGCAGCCGGTCAGCCTTGGCTTGGGCTTCACAGTGTTACCAGCACATGCGGTGGCCGCGTTTGGCCAGCCTGAGCAGATAAAGACCCATCGTCTTGCCAACCCAGTGAGTGAAACGCTCTACCTTGCGTTACGCCGCAATCGAGTGGCTCCGCAGCGGGTAGAGACGGTACTCTCGGAAGCGCAAAAATGGCTTTAACGCTAACGACTTTAACGGCGCCCGATAAAACCCTTAGTGCATAAGCGTGATGAATATACCCCCCATCGGAGGGCCTTGACTGATCAGGCGTTTCCCTCAACTCTATGCGAGCTCTACCGCACATAAAAATCCAACAATGCAAGGAACGACCATGTTCAGCCATATCATGCTGGGTTCAAATGACATCCAGGCTTCCAAGACTTTTTATGACGCCACTCTGGGTGTTGTCGGCTGCAAGCCGGGCGTCATTGATCCCATGGGCCGCTGCTTTTACTTCACCAAGGGCGGCACCTTTGCCCTGAGCAAGCCGATCAACGGCGAACCATCCAACCACGGCAACGGCAGCACCATTGGTTTTGCCGCAGAAAGCCCAGAACAGGCTGATGCCTGGCACGCAGCAGGCCTTGCCGCCGGTGGCGTTGCCTGTGAAGATCCGCCAGGTGTGCGTGAAGGCAACGGTACCAAGCTGTACATTGCCTACCTGCGGGACCCATCCGGCAATAAAATCTGCGCATTGCATCGTATGGCCTGAGCCCGCAAAGGCTCAAGAATCAGCTGCGAGCTTGCATCCGCAAGTTGCGCAGCTGTCATTAGCAATCCAAGGAAACAGTAATGGAATACAAGGTAGTGATTTATCAGGAAGGTATGCTTGGCTCCCTGTTGCTGGGCAGCTCTAAGGTCAACCCAATCAAGTTCACTGAGTTTCTGAACCTGAACGCTGCCGATGGCTGGCGTGTACAGACCATGGAAAAAGACATTCGCCGCATGCTGCTATTGTGGAAGCGTGAGGCTTACGTGGTCATTCTCGGACGGGAAAGATGAAACTAGGTGCGATCATTTGCCTGCTGCTGTTTGTCGCTGGCGGCGCCCTGTCGATCTTTCAGATCTGGTTTGCACCGCTCAGTGCTGATGCGTTCTTCAAAGTTCTAATCACTCTGGGTATTCTTTTCATCATTAGCCTCGGTATCACTTTGGTCACGCGCGAGTATCTGCAGGACAAGGAACTACGCAAGAAGGGTTTTATCGACTGACGCCGGGAAGTATCAACCTGCCTCAAGGCGCCACACAGTTGCCCATAACATCGCCGTAAAGACCGAGACGCAGTGCATGAATCACTGGATTTATCTGGTTATCGCTATCGTCACCGAAGTTATCGCCACGTCAGCGCTGAAGGCCAGCGAAGGCTTCAGCAAGCCATTACCCTCGGTGGTGGTTGCGATAGGTTACCTGGTGTCTTTCTACTTTTTGTCTCTGACTCTGAAAACCATCCCCGTGGGTATCGCCTACGCGATCTGGTCTGGTGTGGGGATAGTATTGATCTCGCTGGCGTCCTGGATTCTCTACGGCCAGAAACTGGATCTACCCGCGCTGATCGGCATGGGCTTGATCATGTCGGGCGTAATGGTCATTAACCTGTTTTCCCGCACGGCGGGGCACTGAGGCGAGCGGTACATCAGCCACGCTGGCTTGGCGTTCAGGTCGCCAATAGCCGCTGCACGTCTTCACCAAAAGCCTCGCCCACCTCAACACGAATATCCCGCGCACCAACCGGTTCAGCGCACTCAGAACAGACCATCACCGGCTTCATGCGTTTACCGCAGCCCTTGTGGATATGCTCGATGGGCGCACCGCGTTCATCGGCCATATAAGTATCGCCCCAGCTAACCAACGACATGACCACCGGGTGCAAGGCCATGCCCTTTTCGCTAAGCCGATATTCTTCGCGCAGCGGGCGTTGCTGATACGCCTGTTTATACAGCACCCCATGCTCGACCAGTTTTTTCAACCGGTCGGCCAACAAGTGGCGGGTTACGCCGAGGCGTTTTTCGAAGCCATCAAAGCGACGCACGCCGAGAAAGCAGTCGCGCAGGACGAGCAATGTCCAACGGTCGCCGATGACCGACAGAGTGCGGGACAGCGAGCAAGGCTGTTGATCGAGTTCTTCCCAGCGCATGATTGATACCTCGGTGATGAGGGCTCCAGCCTAGCTTGACAAGTTCCAAAAAGAAACCCACTATCGAGTAAGTTCTTAAAAAGAACCAATAACTGACAAGAGGAACTGCGCATGACTGCTCACCCCCCCGTAGCCGTAGTGATCGGTGCCGGCGATGCCACTGGCGGCGCCATCGCCCGTCGCTTTGCTCGCGAAGGCTTTACTCTGTGTGTCACCCGCCGCAACGTCGACAGCTTAAGTGAGCTGGTCAGCCAGATCGAGACTGACGGCGGCAAGGCGCATGCCTTCGGTTGCGATGCCCGTAGCGAAGAGGAAATGACCGCTCTGTTCGAGCAGATCGAAAGCGACATAGGCCCCGTGGAAGTGGTGATCTTCAACATCGGCGCCAACGTGCGTTTTAGCATCACCGAGACCACGACGCGGGTCTATCGCAAGGTCTGGGAGATGGCCGCGTTATCCGGTTTTTTAACCGGGCGCGAAGCTGCCAAGGTGATGTTGCCACGCGGCAAGGGCACCATCATCTTCACCGGTGCCACCGCCTCATTGCGTGGCAGTTCAGGTTTTTCGGCCTTTGCTGGTGCCAAATTTGCGCTGCGAGCGCTGGCCCAGAGTATGGCCCGCGAACTCGGCCCCAAAGGCATCCATGTGGCGCACCCGATCATCGATGGCGCCATTGATACCGCCTTTATTCGTGACACCTTTCCCGAGCGCTACGCGCTGAAGGATCAGGATGGCATTCTCAATCCCGAGCATATCGCCGACCAGTATTGGGCCATTCACACCCAACCACGAGACAGCTGGACCCACGAGTTGGATCTGCGCCCCTGGATGGAAACCTTTTAACTAAGCGATCAACAACAACCTGCAAGCGAGATAACTATGAGCAAAACCATCGAGTTCTATTTCGACGTTGGCAGCCCCGCCAGCTATCTGGCCTGGACCCAGCTGACCGGCTTGGCCAAGCGCACCGGCGCCAGCATCGAGCTAAAACCCATGCTGCTGGGCGGCGTGTTTATGGCAACGGGCAACAGCTCACCGGCCACGGTGCCCGCCAAAGGCAATTACAGCCGCATCGACATGCAGCGCTATGCAAAGCGCTATGGCGTGACGCTAAATCAAAACCCCTTCTTCCCGATCAATACACTGCAGCTGATGCGCGGCGCGGTGGCCTATCAAGGGACTGCTGATTTCGAGCGTTATCTCACCACCGTGTTCAATGCCATGTGGGTAGATGAGTTGGATATGGGCCAGCCTGACGTCGTCGGTAAGGTGCTCGCCAAGGGCGGTTTTGATCCTGCGGCAGTGATGGCCAAAGTGAGTGATCCGGCAGTAAAAGAGCAGCTCAAAGCAGCAACGGAAGAAGCCATTGGTCGCGGTGTGTTTGGCGCGCCAACCTTCTTTGTTGGTGATGAGATGTTTTTCGGGCAGGACCGTATCGATTGGGTTGAAGCAGCAGCCAAAAGCTGAAGTCACAGCAGCCCGCGGCGGCGCCCCGGCGCCGCTAGCCAGCTATTGATGATTTGCTACCAAGTGGTAATTGACGGAACCAGACGGTGGGAATAAGTTAGCGCTTCCATCCCCTCCTGTTCGGAATGACCACCATGCTATCCCTTGCGCTCAAGTGTGTAATGGGTGCGCTCGCAGTGTTGTTGATAGCCCTGCTGGCGAAGTCTAAAAGCTTCTATATCGCCGGCCTGGTGCCACTCTTCCCGACCTTTACCATCATTGCTCACTACATTATCGGTACGCAGCGCCTGTCGAGTGACCTGCGTAGCACGGCGCTATTTGGTTTGTGGTCGCTGATTCCCTATGCGCTGTATCTGATCGCGATTGCCTGGTTTAGTCAGCGTTTTAGTTTGATCACCACCTTGGTGTTGGCGGTGGTGGCTTGGACGGTGGCGGCGGCGGTGTTGATTTATGTTTGGACGCGGGTTTATGCGGTGGGGTGATAGGTCTGATACCTGTGCCATGCCACAAAGGCTCCAAGTGTTGATTTGCAACGTGCAACACTCACGCCATATCTGTTTCGCTCATTTTCGCTTTCGCCTATAGGCGAGCCAAGGGGGCATGCTTGCCCATGCCCCCTTAGCGATCCCCCAGGGCACCCAGCTGCGCGGCCCTTCGGGTTCGCTGCGTTGCTCGATCTACCGGGGATACTCGCAAACTCGCTTCGCTCAGACACCGCGAGCATCTTTTTCCCGGCAGCCCTGCGCTACTCGCCCGCTCAGATGGGGACTAGTAGGCCGTGCAATCACCGATTTTGGTGTCCAAACTTTGACCAAACAACCACAACTGAAAGCCACGCCGATGCGTTGCAGTTCACCCCCCTTCCAAGCTGCCGAGTAACGCAGGGGTTGAGCGATTAAGCCGAGGACTGTTTGAGCGAAGCGAGTTCCGCAGGCGCGCTCAGCACCGAGTAACGCAGGGAAGCCGCAGGCCAGCTTGGTCGGGGTGGCCTTTCTTTTGGTTACTTTTCTTTGGCCATACAAAGAAAAGTAACTCGCCGGAAAAGGCGAAAAGCGTGCGTAATAAAAACCCAAATAATCAACCAGAACTCAGTGCAAAGGACGCCAAACCAAAACGGTAAACCCGTCAGGTCTCCAACATAATGGTCACCGGCCCATCATTCACCAGATGCACCTGCATATCCGCCCCAAACCTCCCAGTCGCAACCGGCTCATGCAACGCCTTTGCCTGCTCCACCAAATAATTAAACAGCACTTCCGCCTGCGCCGGCAGCGCTGCAGTCGAGAAACCAGGGCGTAAACCTTTGCGCGTATCAGCAGCCAGCGTGAATTGCGAGACCAATAAAAGCCCGCCCTGCACCTGCCGCAACGAATCATTCATGCGCCCATCGGCATCGGTGAAGACCCGGTAGTCGAAGAGCCGCTTAAGCAGTTTGTCGGCGCTGGCCTCGGTATCCTGCGGTTCGATGCCGACCAAGACCAACAAGCCCTGGTCGATGGCGCCCACCACGTCACCATCAACCTCAACACGCGCCTGACGCACCCGCTGCAGCAATCCCTTCACCTCATTCGGCCTGCGGTGCCAAATCCAGTAAACGCTTGGCCATATCGCCTGTGGCGCGTACCAGCGCGTCGGCAATGCCAGGCTCGGAGGCGGCATGGCCGGCGTCGCGAATAATATTTAGTTCACTGTTCGGCCACGCCTGGCTTAGTGCGTAAGCGTTATCCAATGGGCAGACCATGTCATAACGGCCGTGCACTATGATGCCGGGGATGTGCTCAATGAGCGGCATATTCTTGAGTAACTGATCGGGCTCAAGGAAGGTCTTGTTGGTGAAGTAGTGACACTCGATACGCGCGATGGCGTAAGCGCGACGGGCATCGCTGAAACGGTCGATCACTTGTGGGCTTGGGCGCAAGGTTGCGCAGCGGCCTTCCCAAATGGACCACGCCTTGGCCGCATGCATGCGGCAGATCTCATCATTCCCGGTTAGCCGACGATAATAGGCGGCCACCATATCGCCGCGCTCCTCTTCCGGAATCAAACTCAGGTAGTCTTCCCAAAAGTCTGGGAAGATATGGCTGGCGCCTTCTTGGTAGAACCAACGGATATCCTGATCGCGACACAGGAAAATACCGCGCAGCACCATTCCCATCACACGGTCTGGGTGCGCCTGCGCGTAAGCCAGCGCCAGTGTTGAACCCCAGGAGCCACCGAACAATACCCACTTCTCAATCCCCAGATGCTCGCGCAGCACTTCCATGTCCGCGACCAGATCAGCGGTGGTGTTGTTCTGCAGATTCGCGTGCGGTGTGGAGCGGCCACAGCCGCGCTGATCAAAAGTAATGATGCGGTAGATGGAAGGATCAAAGAAACGGCGACTCAGAGCATCGCACCCGGCACCCGGCCCGCCGTGGATAAACACCACTGGCAAACCATCTTCCTGGCCACTTTCATCAACGTAGAGAACATGCGGTGGGGTCACTGCCAACTCATGGCGAGCGTAAGGTTTGATCTCCGGATACAACAATTGCATGATGGGCTCCTGGCCTGAGCGCCAGCGCGACGGACTCCCTGCACTAGAGCAGTTGTGCCCAATCTTTCGCGCCCGCGCCTCTATCTTGATAAAGCATCACATTACTGACCTGCGAGGCTGCTGTCACCTGTGCGCACGCTACTTCTTTTGCTCATCACGCTGACCCTCTGTGCCTGCGGCCCTTCCTCCCCGGATGAGCGCCTGAATCAGGCCATCAATCAGTTAGAGGACGGCATAGAGTCACGCGACCGAGAGCAAGTCACGTCTCTACTCCACCCTGAATTCAGTGCACAGGATCAGTTCGACAATGCCTGGGCAGAACGTAACCTGCGGCTGATGTTCTTGCAGAACCAGCGCATTAGCGTGATTGTCAGCAGCCAGGAGACAACTATTGATCCTGGCTATCCCGAGCGCGCCGAAACAACGGCAAGGGCGACACTCACCGGCGCTGAACGCTTCCTACCCAACAGCGCCGGACAGTATGATATTCGCCTGCTTTGGCTTGATACCGACGGCGAATGGCTGCTGCGCGATATCGATTGGCAACGGGTTCGCTGACGGTGTTCGATGCCGCGCAACTGGCCGCGTTGGCGCGTATCGCGCTGGGGCATGTAACACGCGAGTATCCGCATATCGAGCCCATGCGCTTGCGGTCGGCGGCAGATTTGTTACCACCGAGCCAGCTGCACCCGGTGTTTTACGGCAGTTATGACTGGCACTCCTGCGTGCACAGCTACTGGCTGCTGGCACGCATTCAGCGCCTGCAGCCTGAACTAGCCGAATGTGCCCTGATCACCGAGCTGTTTGATCAACAGCTGACACACGCCAAGCTGGAACAGGAGCGCGCGTTTTTTCAGCGCCCCGGCAACGCCAGCTTCGAGCGGCCTTATGGATGGGCCTGGCTGCTCAAGCTGCAGGCCGAACTGAGTGCGGGCCACGCAGTCTGGGCCAAGGCGCTGCAGCCCCTGGCCGACGATCTAGCACAACGTTTTTGTGACTACCTACCACGCCTGAGCGCGCCCATTCGCAGCGGTGCGCACAACAACACAGCATTCGCTCTCTTGCTGGCTCTGGACTATGCCGACGCCTGCGCGCACGAAAAGTTGCGCGAGCAAATCATCAGTAGCGCGCGTGCGTTCTATTTGCAGGATCAGGACTGCCAAGCGTGGGAGCCAGGCGGCGAGGATTTCCTGTCACCCGCGCTGCAAGAAGCCGCGTTGATGCAGCGGGTGCTGAGCACCGATGAATTCCAAGAATGGTTTGCCAGATTTCTGCCAAAACTGGCCGAGGGCCAACCCGCCAGCCTGCTGACCCCAGTTCATAGCCGCGACCGCAGTGACGGCAAACTGGCGCACCTGGATGGGCTCAATCTGAGCCGTGCATGGTGTTTAGAAGCCCTGGCCGCCACGCAACCAGCAGCGCTATGCGAGCGTTTGCTGGTCAGCGCAGAAGCACACCTGCAAACCAGCCTGCCGCACATCGATGGCGATTATATGGGCGAGCATTGGCTCGCCACCTTCGCGCTGCTGGCGCTACCAAGCCGCAGTTAACGCAGCTTGGTTTCCCTCAACTTGAGTACAAAATCCGGCGCACTAAAACTGTCAGCCCGCGCCTTCGCCCAATACCTCTGAAACACGTGCAGCTCCGCACGACCGTCCAACAATACCCCGGGTTCCAGAAACTGGAAGAGTTCGCTATAGGGCTGTACTTCATACTTGGTGACGCGGCGCATGATGTGTTCCGGTCCCAGCTGACGCGGATGGCTCAAGCCGGCTGCCTCCAGTAGGTGCGCCAAGGCCAGCACCGTGTTGCGCTGGAAGTTGTAAACCCGCTCACTCTTGTCCGCCACATCCAACTTGCCACCTCTACTCGGATCTTGCGTGGCGACACCGCTGGGGCATTTGTCGTTATGACAACTCAGGCTCTGAATGCAACCCAGCGAAAACATGAAGCCACGCGCGCCGTTGCACCAGTCGGCACCCAGCGCCAGGGTGCGAGCAATATTAAAGGCACTGGTGACCTTGCCGGCCGCACCGATAGCAATCTTGTCTCGCAGGTTGGCTCCCACCAGCGTGTTGTGTACCAGCAACACGGCATCCGTCATGGGCATACCCAAGCGGTTGATAAACTCTAACGGCGCGGCGCCCGTACCGCCCTCCCCGCCATCCACCACAATGAAGTCGGGGCGTTCATCGGTTTCCAGCATGGCTTTGACCAGGCCAAACCACTCCCACGGATGCCCAATCGCCAACTTGAAACCCACCGGTTTGCCACCCGAGAGTTCGCGCAGTTGCGCGATGAAAGCCATCAGTTCCAGCGGTGTACTAAACGCTGAATGCGCCGCCGGCGAGATAACATCCTCACCCACTGTGACGCCACGTGCTTCGGCAATCTCTTGAGTTACCTTTGCCGCTGGCAGTATGCCGCCGTGGCCGGGTTTCGCGCCCTGCGACAGTTTGATCTCGATCATTTTCACCTGATCCAGCTGCGCATTTTTAGCAAAACGCTCCGGATCAAAACTGCCATCGGGTTTGCGACAGCCAAAGTAGCCAGAGCCGATCTCCCATACCAAATCGCCACCCGGCTCACGGTGATAGCGAGAGATAGAGCCTTCGCCGGTGTCGTGGTAAAAGTCGCCTTTTTTAGCACCGGCGTTGAGCGCCAAAATCGCATTGGCCGAGAGCGAGCCAAAGCTCATCGCCGAGATGTTAAACACGCTGACGTCGTAGGGCTTTAGGGTGTTGGAGTGGCCGCCTACGGTAATGCGAAAATTCTTATCCAGTATGTGTACTGGCGCCAGCGAGTGGTTCATCCACTCATAGCCTTCGGCGTTCATTGGGATCAGTGAGCCGAAAGGTTTTTTGTCGAGAATGTCTTTGGCACGCTGATAAACGATATTGCGTTGCTCCCGGGAAAACGGCAGCTCATCGGTATCTGACTGAATGAAATATTGGCGCAACTCCGGCCCGATACTTTCGAGAAAATAGCGGAAGTGCGCCATGACCGGATAGTTGCGACTAATAGTGTGGCGCTTTTGCAGCACATCCCAGGTGCCCATGATCGCCAATGCCGTGAGCGGCAGTGCGGCGAGCAACCACAGCAGGGAAAAGCAGCTCAATGCGAGGGAGATTAGCGCGCCAAACAGGCACAACAGATAAGGGGCATAACGCAGCGCTGACGCTGGTAATTGCATACAGCCATCCTTTGTCGATACGGCAGGGAGATTTCGTTGGTAGCATAACCTTCCTGCTGCCGCACGACCAAGGCCGCTGGATCAACGCGGGCATTGCCCCGCTATGCACGGCGACACAAACAACTCACCGCGCCAGGCACCTTTCAATGTGCGGCTAGCCACCCATAGCCACATCAACGCCAGCAGCGTAACCAAACCCACGCCAAGGGCATTGAAGAAACCAAGCTGCAAGACGCTGCCCAACTTCAAGGTGGCCAGCGCGTAAACTCCCACAGGGAAAGTGAAACCCCACCAGCCAAGATTGAAGGGCACGCCGTGGCGGAAGTAGCGGATGGTGATCAACAGCGCTAACAGCAACCACCAAAGCCCTAGCCCCCACAACAATAAGCCGCCAATCACGCCCAGGCCATGCGCAACCGTCCCGACCGACTCCAGTCCACGGCTAGCCATCACGCTCTGCGCATCAGCGCCGAGCAACAACAATCCTAGAGCGCCGGTACCGATAGGGCCAAGTGACAACAGGCTGGATGCCGCCATGTTCTGATGCGGCAGCTTGTGTACTGCCATGCGCAGCAGCAAAATCACCAGAATACTCAACGCCACCGGCACCGAATAAGCCCAGAGCACGTAGCTGGCAATTAACACGTGGTAGGCCTGGTCGCCGCTCAGGTAGGGGACCAACAAACCACCACTGGCGGCTGCGACTTCCGCCGCAACGACGGGCAACAGCCAAACGGCCGTCATCTGATCGATGCTGTGTTCTTGATGGGTGAACATCAGATACGGAATGCTCACGCCGCAGACCAGCGCCAGTACCACGTCCAGCCACCAGAGATTGAAAGCCAGTGCCACCACCTGCTCGCCCCACAAGGGAACGCCAAAAACCAGCACACCATTGATGATGGTCGCCAGACCCATGGGAATGGTGCCGAAAAACATGGATACGGTGGCATGGCCAAATACCTGCTTGGCCTCATGAAAGAAAAATACCCAGCGCGCCGCATACATGAGCGAGAACAGGCAGAACAAGGCGATGTTAAACAACCACAGTGCTTGTCCCAGCGCTTGCATACCGGGCAAGGGGAGCTGCGGCAAGGCCAGTGCCAGAATACCCGTACCCATGGTGACCGCGAACCAGTTCGGTGTGAACTGGCGGATAGCTTCGCGGGGATGCTCCAGCTGCCGCAGCGGACGCAGCCTGAGCAGAGTGCCAACCGATAAAGAGACCATTGTGAGACCTGTTATTGCCAGTAAATTCCATTTAATTCTATGGCCTGCGCTATATCGGTATAAGCAACTAATTTAAGTTATGCATATCGGATTTTCCGATTAAATACCCAGCATCTCTTCTCTTAATGCTTCACTCAGGGATGCAGCAGAACAAGAAAGCGCCCGATGAATACTTTAATTGCACTTTACCGAGGTTCAAATGCAACAAACCCGCAGCATGGCGGGTTTGTTGTTTTTAACTTACGCGAGTACATCACATGCCCAGTGGCTTCACACCGATCAGCACACCATGCAGGTACAGGGCAAACGCCGCCCAGGCAATGAGGCCAACTACGACCACAACTGCATCCATTGCTGGTTTGCCCTTGCCGTAGCTGATGCCCGCCAGCCGGTCGCGCTTGCGTGACACCACAAAGAGCGCAACGGCCCAAGCCAGAAAGCCGCCGAACAGCAGCAAATCAGCCAGGCTACCGTTGGCAATCAGGTGCGCCAGCGCCCAAAACTTCACCCCGAGCAGCATCGGATGACCGACCTTTGCCTTGATGCAAGAGCCGGGAATGTAGGTCGCAACCAGCAAGATGAACGCGGGAATGGTCAGCAGCGCGGCCAGGTGACGAGTCCAGACAGGTGAAATCCACAGCCAGGTGGGATCCAACCGCGCTTGCCCGTAGCCGTAGATGATAAGTACAAAGCCAATGATGGAAACCAGCGCATAGAGGCCTTTCCAGGTCATCAGACCCTTGGCGGCAATGTGCTTGGCACGCCACTCAGGAGCGAAAAGGCGCGTGGAGTGCACGCCGAGAAACAGGATCAGGCCGAGGATCAGCAACAACATGCGAGTGTCCTTTTACGGGTTAAATCACGGAATGGCAGCGGTATGTTCCGCCGTCCAGAGCAGCCACGCAGGTAAGCATGGCCAAGGAGGACAATGCACCAGCACGCGGTCACAGGCAACTGTGGCCGCGTGCTGGGCTGTATCGCTATGTTGCTTACTGCAAGCGTGCGGTCAGTGAGTCGCCCGTTTCAGTCTTGAGCACCAATGCGCCTGTATCGCTTACTTTAAACTCGCTGACGTTTTCCAACGCTTTTAGAAAGTTCGATTCCTGCTCGCCAAGCCCCGGAATGCAGGCTTTGCGAGTGGAAACCAGCTGGCTGACCGTCAGGCTGCTGCCGGCCACCGTGTAGGCACCGGTGTAGTTGTTGCACGAGGCGATGCCTGACACGCGACCATCGTTGCCAAAGTTGAGTGTCACCCGCGAGCGATCAACGATGCCGCCATTATTGATGTCTTCAACTACCCACTCGCCGGCCTGCAGCAGCAGTGCTCCCGCCGGTTCACATTCGGGATAGGACTGACCTTTGATCACAAGCATCCCCTTGTCACCTTTTAACCAGTAACTGGTTGCGCTGTCACCCGGCACTTCGTACTTGGCACCGGAACCTGAACGCACGCGTTCGAGCAGATACTTATCGCTGCCCGCCTCGAGTGTGAGCTGATCCGCATTGAAGGTGGTGCGCACCGGTAGCGAACCGCAACTCAGAATCGCCACCCCACTGTCCGCTTCCAGTTGCGGCGGCGCGGGCGCATCACCTGACGGACGCTGCGACGTTGCGCAGGCGGACAACAAAACCAGCGAGCCCAACATTGCGGCTGTTAAGGGTTGGCGAAAAGTCATCAAACATCTCCTTTGTAGGTAAACATACTCAGCCATCAGGATAGCCGCTTCGGGCCTAGGCTGCTGTTTCAATGGGGTGATTCAGGGCAGTTAATTAGCCCCTCAAGATAAAGCACAGCGTGACCACTAATCTGCACATGGTCGTCATGCACAACACAATCCAGTCGGCCGCCGCGGCTCGAAGCCTGGATCGCCAGCAATTCGGCTTTGCCCAATTGTGCGGACCAATAGGGTGCCAACCCGGCATGAATCGAACCGGTCACCATATCTTCCAGGCCACCATTAGCCGGCCAAAAATAACGCGAGACGAAATCTGACTGGCTACCAGGCGCGGTAACCACCACATCTCGCGGCGCCAGCAGTTTCAACTGCGCCGGATCTTGCTGCACCTGCAGCACGCTTTGCTCATCGTCGTAGACTGCAAACCAGGCTTGCCGATTAGCCAGGACCCTTAGTGGCGTTAATGAGAGCCCAGACAACAGCGCCGCGGGCACTTCCTCAACGGGTGCAGGGTCAAGCCGTGGGAAGCGCATGCTGATGCGCCCGTCCAACTCACGACTGACCTGGAGGTCACCCACCGCATCTGCGCTGAAAGTAATCTCCGCCAGCTCGGGTTGCAGACGAAATAGTATAAAGGCGCTGGCAAGCGTGGCATGACCGCAAAAATCGATCTCGGTGAGGGGCGAAAACCAGCGTATGGCGTAACGCCCATCATCACCTTGCACCAGGAAGGCTGTTTCCGACTGGTTGTTCTCAGCAGCAATCGACTGCATAACCTCAGCACCAAGCCATTGCTGCAGGGGCACCACCGCAGCGGGATTGCCCTTGAACAGGGTGTTGGTGAAAGCATCGACCTGATAGATAGACAGTTGCATGACCCGTTCCTTCGAGATAAAAATCCAGCCTAGCGCAATTGCCAAAGGGGCTTGCAGTACACTTTACTTCGCACTAAGCACAACAGTCGGTGGTAGCTAAAAACTGGAATCTTCGTTTTGCAGGAAAGCCGCCTCATCAGCGGTGGTAGGGCGAAGCAGAATGCTGTTGCGATGCGGGTAGCGGCCAAAACGCTCGATGATGCGCTTATGTTTGCGCTCAGAGCGCAGATGATCCTCCAGTCCCGGAGTGCTGAATAACTTGAGCGCCTGCTCATGAATTTTCAAAGATTCGCTATGCATAAACGGCATATACATAAAGGCACGCAGCTTAACCGGCAGCTGTTGGTCAATACCCTCAGCAACCGCCTCCTGCGCCAATACCAACGCCATGCCATCACTGGCAAATGCACGCGGAGTATCGCGCCAGATATTGCGAGAGAACTGATCCAACACAATAATTTCAGCTAACCGCCCAAGCGGGGTGCCGCGCCAGTTCATCAGCTCTGCGCGTTCTGCGCGCTCGTGCAGAGCGCCGAAACGCTCTTCGATAAAGCGGTCTAGCCCAGGATCCTTGCGCCACCACTGCATCGGTTTAAGCTCGGTAAACCAGAATTCAAGCACTTCATCAACTGCCGCCACTCAGCTCTCCTCTTACCATTTTGGGCCGCCGAGACAACGCCCGGCACTAAGGGTAAGATCGGTTAAAACGGGTTCGGTTCCGCAGTGCGGCACCAGCGTCGCCGGTTGACCGCGGTGATATAGCGGGTGATTAAAGAACGACGTGAACATCGTAAGCCCCGGCAAATCACCCAGCGACGCCAATACCATCGCCCTGAAATCAACCCGGCTCAGCAGTAAAACCGCGACACACGACCGCCAACTTGTTACCGTCCGGGTCGCGTACATAGCTGCTGAAAAAGTCCGCATTGTACTGCGGCCGTAAGGCTGGCTCACCCTCACTACTGCCCCCATGCGCCAGCGCTGCCGCATGAAAAGCTCTGACCTGGGCCCAGCTAGTCGCCTTCAAAGCGACCATACTGCCGTTACCTGCACTCGGTGGCGCGCCGTTGAATGGCTCGCAAAGCCAAAGCGCCAACTCTCTTTCTCCCTGATTTTCATAGTACCCCCAGCCCGCCCAGCCCTGCCAATCTGCTTCTTCGCCCGGCGTGGCACAGCGCTGAATGTTCAACGCGCCCATCGCCGCATCGTAGAACAAAATGCTGCGTTGTAGATCGCTGGTACCCAAAGTTATGTAGGAAAACATCCTGTACTCCTTAGATAAAAGAGAGCCTTGCTGCTAGATAGCAATCTTATACCGCGCACGGCTCACTATTTAGACATCAATGCATTATTTCGCTATCATCGCCGGCCGCTGAGCAATCAGACCATCACCATGCCCGATAGCCTTTACTACGCATATCGGCGCTTTTTACGTATTAACCTGCGGGTTAATCACTGAATTTAGTCAATTTTTTCGCTCGCTGCGGCTGTGACGCTAGCGTAACGAAGTGCTTTTGACCTGAAAAATACGTTGAATACAAACTATGCCGAATTCCAATATCCTGGCCATATCCACTCCAGACGTCGCCTCTTTCGATGCCGATGCTTTTAGCCACCAGCGCTTCAAAGTGTTTACAGCCAAGCAGCTGAATCAAATACCACAGCTGCAGAAGCTCACTCCCGATCAGCGTTTCGAAATGCAAGTGGTCGCTAGCGTACTGCCGTTTCGCGTGAACCAATATGTGATTGATGAATTGATCAACTGGCAGAACGTGCCGAGCGATCCGATCTTCCAGCTGACCTTCCCTCAGCGTGGCATGCTCAAGCCCGAACACTACGACCGGGTCGCCGATGCACTCATCATCGGCACCGACCAGCCCACACTAAAAAGCATCATCAGCGAGGTGCGCGCCGAGCTGAATCCGCACCCCGCTGGGCAGCTTGAGCACAACATTCCCAAGCTTGACGGTGAAGTAGTTGAGGGTTTGCAGCACAAGTACCGCGAAACCGTGTTGTTCTTTCCTAGCTCCGGACAGGTTTGCCATAGCTACTGCACCTTTTGCTTTCGCTGGGCGCAGTTCGTCGGCGATAAAGATCTGAAAATTGCGGCTCGCGAGTCGACGCAGCTGCAGGGCTATCTGCGAGAGCACCCCGAAGTTACTGACATTCTAGTGACCGGAGGTGATCCGTTGGTGATGAAGACGCGCAACCTTCGCGCCTATCTCGAACCACTACTAACAGATGAGTTCGCCCATGTGCGCACTATCCGTATCGGCACCAAAGCGCTGACGTTCTGGCCACAACGCGTGGTCACCGATGATGATGCCGAGGACTTGCTGGCGCTGTTCCGGGAAATCCAGGCGGCGGGCAAGCACCTCGCGATTATGGCCCACTACAATCACTGGCAAGAGCTGGAACCCGACATTGCCCGCGAAGCCATCCGCCGCGTGCGTGAAACCGGCGCGCAGATTCGCGCTCAAGGCCCCTTGCTGGCGCATATCAACGACAGCGCCGAGGTGTGGGCGCGGCTGTGGCAAACCCAAGTCGAGCTCGGCATCATTCCTTATTACATGTTCGTTGAACGCGACACCGGCGCACGCCACTATTTTGAAGTGCCGCTGATCAAGGCCTGGCAGATCTACCGTTATGCCATGCAGAACGTGTCCGGCATCGCGCGAACAGCACGCGGCCCGTCCATGAGCTCACATCCGGGCAAGGTCGAGATTCAGGGTGTCGCCGAGATCCATGGTGAGAAAGTTATCGCCTTACGGATGATTCAAGGGCGCAACCCGGACTGGGTGCAACGGCCCTTTTTCGCAAAATATAACGAAGAGGCCACTTGGCTGAATCATCTGGAACCCGCCTTTGGCGAAGAGAAGTTCTTCTTCGAAGACTGATTCATCAACCCGCCGTCAGGCGGGTTTTTTATAGTATGAGCAAGCCTCATCAATGATGCGGTTTGACCTTCCCCCCGCCACAGCACCTTGCTACGCCATCTTCAGCCGGAAGTGGGTATCTGCACCCATAGCGCAAATAAACCTAAAAACACCCAGAAGCCGGAAAAAAGCCAAGGCGAACGCTTGGAAAATGACAGTGACTTGCGTTGGCCAGTGAAACTCGACTCCCACTCAGAAAATAGCGGGTATTCGTCGTAGGCCACGCCGAACACTGGATCATGGCTCAGCAAACCGCTCTGCTTCGAATACCAGTGGTCAATAATATCGCAGGCCGCTTTTATACCCGGCCAAGCGCTGATAGAACTGAGTATCCCAAACAGGGCAAGCGTGGCGGGTACAACCAGGGTAAACAGCTTTCCCCACTCAGGGTTCACGTTGGCCATACACGACGCGTAGGCAATCACCAGAAAAGATTGCGCGGTGAGGTAGGCATTGGTGCGATTAGCCAGATTGCTCGTTTCATTAAATATCTCGCGCCGATAGAACTCCAGCCGCTCCCGCGGGGTGGTGAGCATCTGTAACTCAGGATCTGCCTCTGGCGCCTCTGGCTCGTGTGGATGAATGATCATGTTTTGTCTCTATTTCCCTTGGTTTCCCTTCTTATTGGAAAGGCGAACCTAAATCGAGTTCCGTGCGAGGTGCCCGCTAAACCACCCAAGCTCAACAATGCCAGCCGCCATAGATCCTTATCTTGACCACAGTCCAGAAAAAAATCTTTCGCGGATCTAATAGCCAATATGTAACGCAATGACAGCTGACGCCTTTATATTATCAATCAAGATAAAGCTTGAATCGGCGCATTGCAAAACCGACTCAGTTCACAACATGGGAAATTATAATAATAGATAAAAAAGAACATGCAACTTTATTGAACAACCATTCAGCCAAAAACTCAGAATAAACTTTCAACAAAGCTAGCCATTATATTGCCATCAAAATAACCGGTAAAAACCAAAACAACATCACAAAGAAAGCCGGGCAAAAAATTCAAACAACTGATTTAAAACGAAAAAATAAAAACAATGATAGAAATCACAAAATTGAAAACTTATTTAAACTCAACTTTATATCAAAAATAAACAGACCCAAAACGCTAAGCTATTACTTAAAATTTAAACTTTACATTGGCACTCATCACCTAAAAGGGTGACTGGTTTAACAACACATCTGCGATAGGGTCTTTTACCAGCCAATGTCAGCAAACATTAACTTCCTGACATTGCCTCAGGATCAAACAACAAACTTATATAAAGATTCGCGGAGTTATTAATGAAAAACAAAAGCAATAAAACGGTACTTGCATCCCTCTTTGCCGCTGGCGCGTTAGCGCTTTCGATGTCAGCCATGGCCAACAACCCGCCCACTGAACCAGAAGTACCCAATACCGGTTATCAGCGCGGACCTGACCCAAGCGTGTCTTTTCTCGAAGCTGATCGCGGCCCCTACTCCGTGGACACCGAACGCGTTTCTGGCCTGGTAAGCGGCTTTGGTGGCGGCACCATTCATTACCCGACTGATACCACTGGCACCATGGCGGCGATCGTTGTGATTCCGGGTTATGTTTCAGCCGAGTCGTCCATCGAATGGTGGGGGCCAAAACTGGCGTCCTATGGCTTCGTGGTCATGACCATCGATACCAACTCGGGCTTTGACCTGCCGCCAAGCCGGGCACGTCAGATCAACACTGCGCTGGATTACCTGATTGACGAAAACAGCGACAGCCGTAGCCCGGTTGAAGGCATGATCGACACCGAACGCTTGGGTGTGGTCGGTTGGTCCATGGGTGGTGGTGGCACCTTGCGTGTTGCCGAGGAAGGTCGCCTAAAGGCAGCTATTCCTTTGGCGCCTTATGACACAACCAACTTCCGCGACAATTACACCCCAACGCTGATTTTCGCTTGCGAATCTGACGTAATCGCGCCGGTTGCGATACATGCTTCGGCTTTCTACAACGACATCCCAAGCTCTACCGACAAAGCCTTCATTGAGATCAATAACGGCAGCCACTACTGCGGCAACGGCGGCGGTATCTACAACGATGTGCTCGCCCGCCTGGGGGTCTCCTGGATGAAACGCTATCTGGATGAAGACCAGCGCTATGATCAGTTCATCTGCGGCCCGAACCATGAGTCGGACTTTCAGATCTCTGATTACCGCAGTAACTGCCAGTAATTAACTCGCATTGACTGGCATTATATGAGGCCCGATTTCGGGTCTCATATTGCGCTAACACCCAACTGAATTAACTCGTTATGCCTGCCTACCTTCCTGAGCGAGCACTCGCATGCGGTAGCTCACCCCCTTCGTCATTTATCTACACACCCAATGCCTCGCTTCAGAAGCACTTTCATGCCTATCAACCAGACAACACCCCACCTCAAAAGCATCCGTGCATTTTGACTTCAACATGAAATCAGAGATTTCCAGCGAGATAGATAAAACGCACCGACGCACAACACTTATGGACCTTGCCCCATCACCCTTAAGGGTGGCTTGCGCACTAACAAACTTGGAGTAAATTACGCCGGCAGTCAGCATTCAAGCCGGCAGACACGCATTCGCCAGCCGTGACTCAGTACCTAAAAAAAATAAATCTCTCGATTCACGGAGTTACCCATGAAACAGATCAAGAGCAATACCTTGCTGTCCCTGTTTGCGGCCAGCGCACTGCTGTTCTCGCTATCCGCTGCGGCCAACAATCCAGCGCCAACGCCCACACCAACTCCTACTCCAGGCACACCCAGTGCTTACCAGCGTGGCCCGGCTCCTAGCGTATCCTTCCTGCAGGCCAGCCGTGGTGATCTTTCAGTTCGCACCTCGCGAGTATCCAGTTTCACCAGCGGCTTTGGTGGCGGGACCATTCACTACCCTACCGGCACTACCGGCACCATGGCCGCAATTGTCGTGATACCCGGCTACGTATCCGCCGAATCGTCTATCGAATGGTGGGGCCCAAAATTGGCTTCCTACGGCTTCGTGGTCATGACCATCGATACCAATAGCGGCTTTGATCAACCACCCAGCCGCGCACGCCAGATCAATAGCGCACTGGACTATCTGGTCAGTCAGAACAGCAGTAGCCGCAGCCCAGTACGTGGCATGATCGATACCAATCGCCTGGGTGTCGTTGGTTGGTCTATGGGCGGTGGCGGCACGTTACGTGTAGCTGAAGAAGGCCGTATCAAGGCAGCGATTCCGTTGGCGCCTTGGGATACCACTAACTTCCGCGACAACTACACTCCCACGCTGATATTTGCTTGCCAGTCGGACGTTATCGCGCCAGTAAATCAGCATGCCTCACCCTTCTACAACCAGATTCCCAGCAGCACCGACAAAGCATTTGTTGAGCTCAGCGGGGGCAGCCATTACTGCGGCAACGGTGGCGGCGTGTACAACAATGTGCTCGGCCGGCTGGGCGTATCCTGGATGAAGCGTCATCTCGATCAAGACACCCGGTACGATCAATTCCTCTGCGGCCCGAACCACGAGTCGGACTCGCGTATCTCTGAGTACCGCGGCAACTGTTCCAACTAATCAGCAAACCGACCTCACTGCGTCGGTGATTGAGATAAGCAAAGCCTATGGCCCCGGTCGCATATGCAACCGGGGCCATATCTTTTTCGGCTAAAGCTACGCATATCTCCCCCCAACAAGCCCCTTACCAAACCAGACAACAAATCCAAAACACGAATCGCTGTTGCCTCGCACACATCTCGCATACAAGAAATAAAATCATTAAAAACAACAAAATCATATACTTGCGATAAATCAACCGCAGCATTGGCGCTAAACGGCCGGTTTAAATTTCACCTGAAAGGGTGGCATTAACCGTGGAGGCTTTGCGGTAGATTACCTCCGCAGGCTGGTTCGCGGCGGTAATGACATAACAACTGACCGTGAATCAACATTACAAAAATAATCCCTAGCATGTTGATGGAGTTCACATGATTCATACCAAGAAAAAGGTATTGCAGTCCTTATTTGCTGCCAGCGCTTTGATAATTTCGATGTCCGCTTTGGCCAACAACCCAGCGCCACCCACCGATCCAAACCCACCCACCACCGGTTTCCAGCGCGGGCCTGACCCAAGCGTCTCCTATTTGGAAGCCGCACGCGGCACCTACTCGGTACGCACCTCCCGGGTTTCCAGTTTCGTCAGCGGCTTTGGGGGTGGCACTATTCATTACCCTACCGGTACCACTGGCACCATGGCCGCCATCGTAGTCATTCCCGGCTTTGTATCAGCTGAATCTTCCATCGAATGGTGGGGCCCCAAGCTGGCGTCCTATGGCTTTGTCGTGCTGACCATCGACACTAACTCCGGCTTTGATCAACCGCCAAGTCGCGCGCGCCAGATCAACAACGCACTGGACTATTTGGTCAGCCAAAACACCAGCCGACGCAGCGCCGTACAAGGCATGATCGACACCGACCGTCTGGGCGTCGTCGGCTGGTCAATGGGCGGCGGTGGTACTTTGCGCGTAGCCGAAGAGGGGCGCATCAAGGCAGCGATCCCACTGGCGCCTTGGGATACCACTAACTTCCGCGATAACTACACTCCAACGCTGATTTTCGCTTGTCAGTCAGACATTATCGCACCGGTTTACCAGCATGCGTCTCCTTTCTACAACCAGATCCCCAATAGCACCGACAAAGCCTTCGTAGAGCTTCGCGGCGGCAGTCACTATTGCGGTAACGGCGGTGGCATCTACAACGATGTTCTGGGTCGCCTGGGCGTATCCTGGATGAAGCGTCACCTCGACCAGGACACTCGCTATCAGCAGTTCCTTTGCGGTCCGAACCACGAGTCTGACTCGCAGGTTTCCGATTACCGTGGGAACTGCCAGTAACGGTCGCCTGAAGCCTTCGTCGACTCTCCTGCGAGTCGGCGTCAAGGCTGTACAATAAAAACCCAGCATCGCTTGCGTTGCTGGGTTTTTAGTTTTGCAGCTAGCTTGAAACCGTTTATTCCCTGCGAGCCTCTACCCCAAACGCACAAGCGAAGGTACGAACATCGGGTTGCTGCGTGCCCACAATAAAACCGATCAACCCTCAATTGAGTGCTGTGGCTCCCAAAGCAGCAGATCACGACTCATAGTAAATGCAGCGCATAAAAAACCCCGCTCTGGTTAGCCCAGGCGGGGTTTTTATCAGCCAAAAATTACTTTTTGCTGGAGCGCTTACGCTCGTTTTCGTTCAAGAACTTCTTACGCAAACGAATGGACTTAGGCGTTACTTCCACCAGTTCGTCGTCGTCGATGAACTCGAGCGCCTGTTCCAGGGTGAACTTGATCGGCGGAACCAGAGCGATGACTTCATCTTTGCCGGAGGCACGCATGTTGTCGAGCTTCTTGCCCTTGGTAGGGTTGATCACCAGATCGTTGTCACGGCTGTTGATACCGGCCAACTGCCCTTCGTAGATTTCCTGGCCAGGCTCAAGGAACAGCTTGCCACGGCTCTGCAGGGTTTCCAGCGAGTAGGTCAGTGCTTTACCGGTTGCCATGGAGACCAATACGCCATTCTGGCGTTGACCCACATCACCCAGCTTAACCGCGCCGTAGTGGCTGAAGGTACTGGTCATGATGCCGGAACCAGAAGTCATAGTCAGGAAGGTGTTACGGAAGCCAATCAGGCCGCGCGCTGGAATGTTGTACTCCAGACGAATACGACCCTTGCCGTCCGGTACCATGTTGGACAGGTCGCCTTTACGCAAACCCATCTGTTCCATGATTGGACCCTGATGCTGGTCTTCTATGTCGATGATAACGTTCTCGAAGGGCTCCTGCTTCTCGCCGTCAACTTCTTTGACGACTACTTCAGGACGGGAAATACCCAGCTCAAAACCTTCACGACGCATGGTTTCGATCAGTACCGACAAGTGCAGCTCGCCACGGCCCGATACCTTGAACTTGTCTGCACTGTCGCCGTCTTCAACACGCAGCGCCACGTTGTGCAGCAGTTCTTTTTCCAGACGCTCTTTGATGTTGCGGCTGGTAACGTACTTGCCTTCTTTACCAGCAAACGGCGAGTCGTTGACCTGGAAGGTCATGCTAACGGTTGGCTCATCAACGCTCAACGGCGTCATGGCTTCAACGTGCTGTTGATCGCACAAGGTGTCGGAGATGAACAGCGGATCGAAACCACTGATGCAGATGATGTCGCCGGCTTGTGCATCTTCAACTTCAACGCGCTGCAGACCGTGGTGACCCATGATCTTCAGGATACGGCCGTTGCGCTTCTTGCCGCTCGCATCAATGGAGGTAACCGGGCTGTTCGCCTTGATCTTACCGCGACGGATACGGCCAATGCCGATAACACCCAGGAAGCTGTTGTAATCCAGAGCAGAAATCTGCATTTGGAAAGGACCATCCAAATCGACGTCTGGCGGCGGTACACGGTCAACAACGGTCTGGAACAGCGGAGTCAGGTCTTCCGCCATGTCTTCTGGATCCAAACCGGCAATGCCGTTGATCGCGGAAGCGTAAACGAACGGGAAGTCCAACTGCTCGTCGGTGGCACCCAGGCTGTCAAACAGGTCGAATACCTGATCAATTACCCAGTCAGGACGCGCGCCCGGACGGTCAATCTTGTTAACAACAACGATTGGACGCAGGCCAGCCTGGAACGCTTTCTGGGTTACGAAGCGGGTTTGCGGCATTGGGCCGTCAACCGCGTCAACCAGCAGCAGTACCGAGTCAACCATGGACATAACACGCTCAACTTCACCGCCGAAATCGGCGTGGCCGGGGGTGTCTACGATGTTGATGTGGTAGCCGTTCCAATTAATGGCGGTGTTTTTCGCCAGGATGGTGATGCCGCGTTCCTTTTCCTGGTCGTTGGAGTCCATGATGCGCTCGGATTCCAACTCCTTACGGTCCAGCGTGCCGGACTGACGAAGAAGGGCATCAACCAGGGTAGTTTTACCGTGGTCAACGTGGGCGATAATGGCGATATTGCGAAGATTCTCGATCACTTTGAACGTCCTGGATGGCGCGGCAACTTGGCCGGCTAACTGGAAAAAAGAGGTGGGCATTATACAGACCCAAGCGTGACAGTGTATGTTTTTTGCACGCTTAAGCCCAATTGCACTTACCCGATGGGCATAAAAACTGCTGGGCGGTTATTTAAAGTCGTCTTTATGGACTTAGTTCTTCGGCAAGCGTAGCACCCGAACATTGTCGTGTCCGGCATCTAACAGATACTGCGCATGCAGCTGACTCATGACACCTTTCTCGCAATACAGGAGATAGGCACGTGAAGCGTCGAGCGTTGTAAAAACGCTGTTAAGGCGGAAAAAAGGCACCGCTTGAACCTCAATCCCTGGCAATGCCAGCGGTCGTGCATCTTGCTCATCCGGATGACGAATATCCAGGACTACTTGCCCGGTCAACGCAGTGTTGACCATTTCAACCTCGGCGCCGCCTTCCATAACCTGATCCAGTTCACTGCAATCAGTGTAAGTGGCGCTCTCTACGGCACGACTCAAGACCTCGAAGTCGAAACAGGCCTCCACTTCTTCTACCTTAGCTACGGTAGTGCGAATAGCCGGCCCTACTGAGATAACGCCGCAATACTCCGGCATACTGCTGGAGAAATCCAGTGTGCCGATGCGTCTGGCGGTATCAATAATGTCGAGTTTACTGGTAGTGATCAGCGGACGAATGACAAAACGCTCGGCAGCCTTGTCGATCACGCTGAGGTTCGGCAACGTCTGGCTCGCCACCTGCGCGATAGCTTCGCCAGTTACCAAAGCATCAATTCCCAGCCGATAAGCCACGCGATCAGCGGCGCGCAGCATCATTCGTTTAAGCACAACGCCCATCTGGCTGTTTTCTACATTTTCAAGAATTTCCGCCACTACGCCCTCAAAAGGCACACTGACGAACCGCAAACGGTGGCTGGAGGCATATTGTTGCCACAGGTAATGCGCTACCTGACGCACACCCAGCTCATGGGCGCGACCACCCAAATTGAAGAACACAAAATGCGGCAGCAAACCCCGTTGCAGCATTTGGTAGCTAGCCACCGTAGAGTCGAAGCCTCCCGACAGCAGGCTCAAAACCGGCTCCATGGTGCCTAGCGGAAACCCGCCCATACCCTGATGACGTGCTTGAATCAGGAAAACGCGTTGATCGCGAATCTCAATTTGCACCACCACTTCAGGATTCTTCATTGATACGCCAGCCGCACCGCAGCGCCGATGCAACTCACCACCAACCTGGATGGCCACATCCTGGGAGCTGAAATCATGCTTGCCGACCCGTTTACAGCGCACCGAGAATAGCTTGCCCTGTAACTGATTGCCGATGGAGCTTACACATAGCTCTGCCAGCTCCCCTAGGGTGCCCAGCGGATACTCGTGCACTTCTGACAGGTGCGCTATACCGGGTGTATTTTTCAGGCGTTCAATGCAGCGCAGCTGCAACGCCTTATCACTGCCCAAATTGACCTCGAGACTGTCCCAATTGCCATTAACCCTGGCAGCCGGGTCAATATCGCTCAATAACAGTTTCAGATTACCTTTCAGTTGAGCCACGAAGCGCTTGCGCACCTGACGGCTTTTGATGGTGATTTCGGGGAAGAATTTGATGATCAGTTTCATGGGTATGGTGTAAGGTGCGCAAAGCCACGCATTATACCCTAGAGTGATGGCCGGGCGCGCGGTACTATCTCGTCGCCTGTCCGCATACGCACGGCACCAAAAAAGTGCATTGAGCCTATAACCTGCACTCATTAGGTGCGCCATTATGGTGCGTTTTGGTGATTTTTTGAGCAAAACCCCTTGAAAATGGGCCTTCCGGACAATGCTCCGTAATGGCACACCTTTTGCTCACTTGTAATGCAAACGATGTGCGGACCTAGTCCGCTCGAATTAAAGAGGCGCCAGGCCAGAAGCCTGGCAAATGATTCCTTTTGGAGGAAACCATGTCGAAAACGATGAAACTGATCAAAGAGTATGACGTGAAGTGGGTTGACCTGCGCTTCACCGATACCAAAGGCAAGCAGCAGCACGTCACCATGCCTGCTCGTGATGTCAACGACGACTTCTTCGAAGAAGGCAAGATGTTCGACGGCTCCTCAATCGAAGGCTGGAAAGGCATTGAAGCTTCCGACATGATCCTCCTGCCCGATGACAGCACCGCGGTCATGGATCCTTTCACCGAAGAGCCCACTCTGATCCTGGTTTGCGACATCATCGAGCCTTCTACTATGCAAGGCTATGAGCGCGACCCACGCGGCATCGCCAAGCGCGCAGAAGAGTATCTGAAGTCCACTGGTATCGGCGACACTGTATTCGTTGGCCCAGAGCCTGAGTTTTTCGTCTTTGACGAAGTCAAATTCAAGTCCGACATTTCCGGCTCCATGTTCAAGATTTTCTCTGAGCAAGCTTCCTGGAACACTGACGGCGACTTTGAAACTGGCAACAAAGGCCACCGTCCAGGCGTCAAAGGTGGCTACTTCCCAGTTCCACCCGTCGACCACGACCACGAAATCCGTACTGCCATGTGTAATGCCATGGAAGAAATGGGCCTGACCATCGAAGTTCACCACCACGAAGTGGCGACTGCCGGTCAGAATGAAATCGGCGTTCTGTTCAACACCCTGGTAGCCAAGGGCGATGAAGTACAGACACTGAAGTACTGCGTACACAACGTTGCCGATGCGTTTGGCAAAACAGCTACCTTTATGCCTAAGCCACTGTACGGTGACAACGGCTCCGGTATGCACGTACACATGTCCATCTCCAAAGACGGCAAGAACACCTTTGCTGGCGAAGGTTACTCTGGCTTGTCCGACATCGCCCTGCACTTCATCGGCGGCATCATCAAGCACGGTAAGGCACTGAACGCCTTCACCAACCCGTCTACCAACTCTTACAAGCGTCTGGTCCCCGGCTTTGAAGCTCCGGTCATGCTGGCTTACTCAGCCCGCAACCGCTCTGCATCAATCCGTATCCCTTACGTTTCCAGCCCGAAAGCTCGCCGCATCGAAGCTCGCTTCCCTGACCCAGCTGCCAACCCTTACCTGTGCTTTGCTGCACTGTTGATGGCTGGTCTGGACGGTGTTCAGAACAAGATCCACCCTGGCGACGCTGCAGACAAGAACCTGTATGACCTGCCGCCGGAAGAAGCCAGCCAGATCCCACAGGTATGCGGTAGCCTGAAGGAAGCACTGGAGTCTCTGGACGCGGATCGCGAGTTCCTGACCAAGGGCGATGTATTCACCAATGACTTCATTGATGCCTACATGGAGCTCAAGCACGCAGAAGAAATCAAGGTACGCACCTTCGTTCACCCGCTGGAATACGATCTGTATTACAGCTGCTGAACCTGGCGCAAGCCTGGCAGTCAAAAGAAGGGTGCCCATTCGGGCGCCCTTTTTTTACGTCTGTCTTTTATGGCTGCCGCCAAATGGCGGTCAACGCCTTCTCAGGCTATAAAGAAGAGTGCAAGGATGGGCGAGCGCCCCAAGGAGATAATACGATGTCGAAGAAAACGGTCATGGCCCTGTCTGTGCTTTTGCTTGGCGGCATCAGCGTTGGTGCAGCAGCGAGTGAGGTT
This sequence comes from Halopseudomonas sabulinigri, assembly GCA_011053055.1. Lineage (GTDB taxonomy): Bacteria > Pseudomonadota > Gammaproteobacteria > Pseudomonadales > Pseudomonadaceae > Halopseudomonas > Halopseudomonas sabulinigri_A. Next base: position 36,689 of record DRHT01000063.1, read on the forward strand.
TACACATGGACAGATGCACAAGGCAACCGCATCTACTCCGACCAGCCAAACCCCAATTCCACCAAAGTTGAGGTTGGCCCCACCAATAGCATTGAACCGCCCAAGCCGATTCCCGCTTTCAGCGAATCCAGCAGCAGCAATAATTCGAGCAGCGACCCAGGCAGCAGTGCCGGCTACCGCAGCCTGATGATTACCAGTCCCGCCAACGATACCGCCTTGCGCGCTAACGATGGCAACGTCACGCTAACAGTAACCATCGACCCGCCGCTGCGTCAGGGCAGCCTGCTGCGCGCGCAAGTCGATGGCAATCTGAATGAACAAGCCATTCCCGGCAGCGGACAACCCCAAGCGACCTTAACACTGCCCAATCTGGATCGCGGCACGCACGAGGTCAGCGCCGTTATCATGGACACCAAAGGTAAAGTGCTGCTCAGCAGCGAACCGGTGACCCTGCACGTTCAGCGCACCTCACTGAATCAACCTGGGCGCGTTGGCAATCCCAATCAGGCTCCTACCGCACCCGCGGCACCGAGCGCACCTAATGTGCCCAAACCACCGACTCCCCCCTCTGGCAACTGATCCTCCCTGCACCGGCGCGACGATCTAAACATCCTCGCGCCAGCACTTCGCACCATTTTTGTGCATACTTCTTAGCAATCGCTCCAATTCGTGCGCCAACGCTTGGCGCGTGCTCGGCTTATTGCTGTTCAAATGCCATTGATGCGCCTGTCTATCCGACCCGACAGTGCTTGAGCTGCACCCTCACAACGCAGTACTTAAAGGGCGCGCAGCCCATGCAGCCGCCTAACGGACACCCAGGCTACACAAACGAGCAAAAGAATATGCAATGCACCGGCACAGCGCCCCGAATTGGTTCGCTTCTTGCATTTCTCTACTCAAACCATGGATATAGCTATGCTGCCTGATCGATTTCTACGCCAGATTCTCGATAACCTCACCACCGCCGTGCTGTTGCTCGATGGTGAGTTGCGCCTGAGCTTCATGAATCCCGCCGCAGAGATGTTGTTAGCGGTCAGCGGCCAGCGTGTATTCCAACAGCCGGTCAGCGACCTATTCACCGATACCGCCTCCGCATTGGAATCGCTGCATAACGCCGTGGAGAACGCCCACCCGTTTACCAAACGTGAAGCTCAGCTCAGCCTGAGCAACGGCCAGAGTCTGATGGTGGATTATTCGGTCACGCCGATCATCGCCGCCAACCGCAACTGGCTGTTGATTGAGCTTTACCCGCGTGATCGCTTGCTGCGTATCACCAAGGAAGAAGCCCAGCTATCCAAGCAGGAAGTAACCAAAGTACTGGTACGCGGCCTGGCCCACGAGATCAAAAACCCATTGGGCGGCATTCGCGGTGCTGCCCAGCTGCTGGCCCGCGAGCTACCGGAACAGTCGCTTAGGGATTACACCGACGTCATCATTGAAGAAGCCGATCGCCTGCGTAATTTGGTCGATAGCATGCTGGGCCCGTATCGCCCGCCGGCGCTGCAACCCATCAATATCCATGAGATCACTGAACGCGTCTGCAGCCTGATTGAAGCCGAGACGCAAGGCGTACTCCAGCTCAAGCGCGACTACGACCCGAGTATTCCGGATATTCTCGCCGACCGTGAACAGCTGATTCAGGCACTGTTGAATATAGTGCGCAACGCCATGCAAGCGATTGCCGAGCATCGCCCGTTGGAGCAGGGCTGTATCACTCTGCGCACCCGCGCGCTACGTCAGTTCACCATCGGCCAAACTCGCTACCGGCTAGTCTGCCGATTGGAAGTCACCGACAACGGTCCGGGCATCCCATCCGATATCGTCGAGAGCATTTTTTACCCCATGGTCAGTGGCCGAGCCGAGGGCACTGGGCTGGGATTATCGATTACCCAAAATATCATTGGCCAGCATCAGGGCTTGATCGAATGTGACAGCGAACCGGGTTGCACCACATTTACCCTGTTCTTGCCGTTAGAAAAAGAAGGGGCCGACTGATTTGCCCCATAAGCGTATCCAACTCGCGCGACGATCAGGGCCTGCGCCCCGTCGCCTTAGCGTGACACCGAACCATGGCGACAGCTGTTGCCGCAGGGTTCATGTCAATGATTAACGAGCCTTGTCTCAACTACCTGCCGGCCGCACCGGAACTGGAGAACTGATTTATGACCCGCTCACCTAATCGTGCCGAAAATGTCTGGATCGTCGATGACGATCGCTCCATTCGATGGGTTCTGGAAAAAGCTCTGCAACAGGAAGGCATGGAGCCGGTGAGCTTTGATAGCGCAGATGCGGCTCTAGTGCGCCTACAGCGCCAGTGCCCAGATGTACTGATTAGCGACATTCGTATGCCCGGCACTAGTGGCCTGGATTTGCTGGCTAGCCTTCGCGAGCGTTACCCGAAACTGCCGGTCATCATCATGACCGCGCACTCGGATCTGGACAGCGCCGTCGCCTCCTATCAAGGCGGCGCTTTTGAGTACCTGCCGAAACCTTTCGATGTGGATGAGGCTGTCGCACTGGTGCGCCGCGCGCTAGCCCACAGCCACGAGCAAGAGCCTGAAGAGGAAGAGTTAGACCAGCCTCGCACGCCAGAAATCATCGGCGAAGCGCCTGCTATGCAGGAAGTATTTCGCGCCATCGGCCGGCTGTCCCATTCCAATATCACGGTGTTGATCAACGGCGAGTCAGGCACCGGTAAAGAATTGGTCGCGCATGCTTTGCATCGCCACAGCCCGCGCGCGCGCAACCCTTTCATCGCGCTCAACATGGCCGCCATTCCCAAAGATTTGATGGAGTCGGAGCTGTTTGGTCACGAAAAAGGAGCCTTTACCGGCGCCAGCGTGCAGCGTCGTGGCCGCTTTGAACAGGCCGATGGCGGCACCCTGTTTCTCGATGAAATTGGTGACATGCCAGCCGAGACGCAGACGCGCTTGTTGCGCGTGTTGGCCGACGGCGAGTTCTACCGGGTCGGCGGGCACACGCCGATCAAAGTAGATGTGCGCATCATTGCCGCCACCCACCAGAACCTGGAAGGCCTAGTGCTGGCCGGACGCTTCCGTGAGGATTTGTTTCACCGGCTGAATGTCATTCGTATCCATATTCCCAAGCTGGCTGAGCGCCGTGAAGATATTCCCGCGCTGGCGCAATACTTTCTCGCCAAAGCGGCCCAAGAGTTGGCAGTCGAGCCAAAGGTACTCAAGTCACAAACTCAAGACTACCTACGTAACCTGCCCTGGCCCGGTAACGTACGCCAGCTGGAGAACACCTGCCGCTGGATCACCGTCATGGCGTCCAGCCGTGAAGTGCTGATCGAAGATTTGCCACCAGAAATGCTCACCCAGCACCAGGACAGTGCGCCGGATGGCCACTGGGAGCAGGGTTTGCGCACCTGGGCCGATCAAGAACTGGCACGTGGCGTAACCAACCTGCTGGACATTGCGGTACCTGCCTTCGAGCGCATCATGATAGAAACAGCCCTCAAGCACACTGCCGGAAGACGCCGCGATGCCGCGCAGTTACTGGGCTGGGGCCGAAACACCCTGACCCGAAAGATCAAAGAACTGGGCATGAATGTGGACGGCTCAGAAGAGGAAGAAAGCGAATAACGCAGTTGTAAGCTCAACCAGCTGAAAGCTGGCACGCTTGATGCTTTAAGACTAATGGGTGTATTTGGGGTGACTCCGGTTCAGGCAGGCTGGAGTCACCTTTTTTTATGGGCGATTAGTAAGTAGCTGCAAGCTTAACCAGACGGTTTTGTGCATCCTGAGGGTAAACGACTTTCCGACATTAATTCCGTAAGCAGCCTACCCACGCTGATTGCTTGCGATTGAAGCTCAAGCAGACCTTGCCGCTGGCCATCCAGCGTAGCTACACTGCGGCTCCTTACGCCAAACCCTAAGCGCCCGCCCCATGTTCCATATCGCCTTGCTCGAACCCGAGATCCCACCCAATACCGGCAACATCATTCGCTTGTGCGCGAATACCGGCTGCCAATTGCACTTGATCGAGCCGCTGGGCTTTGAACTGGATGACAAACGACTACGGCGTGCCGGACTGGATTACCACGAGTTTGCTGCGGTAAAGACGTATCCAAACCTTGAGGCCTGTCTGCAGGCGGTAAAGCCTGGACGCGTGTTTGCTTTAAGTACTAAAGGGAAGAAGGGATTCAGTGAGGTGCAGTTCGCCGCTGGCGACCTGTTTTTATTTGGCCCGGAGAGCCGAGGAATACCCGCTGAGGTACGCGAGTCTTTGCCAGCAGATCAGGTTTTGCGCATTCCCATGTTGCCCGATAGCCGCAGCCTTAACCTGTCCAACAGCGCGGCTGTGCTGATCTACGAAGCATGGAGGCAATTGGGGTATCAGGGGGCGCTTTAAGCGCCGCGAGAAGCTGCAAAGGTAGCAGCCCCTGCACACCGTCTCCGTTGAGCAGGGGCTGCTTACCGTTTTCAGCTGCTGTTAGCGGGTTTTAACCACAACCTTGCCAACTGCCTGACGCGAGCTGAGGATATTCAGCGCATCTTCGTACTCGTTCAGCTCGTAGGTCTTGGAAACCAGTGGCTTGAGCTTACCTTCGGTGTGCCAAGCAAACAGCTGCTTGAAGTTTTCCAGATTGACTTGCGGCTCGCGCGCGGCGAAAGAGCCCCAGAACACACCCACGATGGACGAGCCCTTGAGCAGCGCCAGGTTCACCGGGAACTCTGGAATACGGCCACTGGCAAAACCCACTACCAATAAACGACCTTTCCAGTTGATGCTGCGTACCGCCTCATCAAACAAATCGCCGCCGACCGGATCATAGATCACGTCCGCACCCTTGCCGTTGGTCAACTCTTTGACCGCGTCTTTCAAGCTAACTTCGCTGTAGTTAATCAAGTCATCCGCGCCGGCTTGCTTGGCCACTTCCAACTTCTCGGCGGTAGAGGCAGCTGCAATAACCCGCGCGCCCATCGCTTTGCCGATTTCCACTGCAGCCAAACCAACACCACCGGATGCACCCAGCACCAGCAAGGTTTCACCCGGCTGCAAATCACCGCGCTGCTTGAGCGCATGCATGGACGTACCGTACGTCATGCTGAAACCGGAGGCCGTGATGTAATCCATGTCATCGGGCATCGGCAACACGCGCATAGCGTCGGCGGCGATCTTTTCCGCAAAGCTGCCATAGCCGGTCAGGCCCATGACGCGATCACCTACTTTCAGGTGCTTAACCTTGTCACCCACGCTCGAAACCACACCGGCCGCTTCACCGCCTGGAGAGAACGGGAACGGTGGCTTGACCTGGTATTTGCCCTGGATGATCAGGGTGTCGGGGAAGTTAACGCCGGCAGCGTGGATGTCGATAACGACTTCGTTGCTTTTGGCAACCGGATCAGCGGCCTCTTCCAGTACCAGGCTGCTGGCGGGTCCATAGGCTTTGCATAGAACAGCTTTCATTGTTGTCTCCTTGGCTCGAGCAGGTTGTTGAAACGGTAGCCAAGGCGGCCAGGACCAGTCAAAAACGGCCAAGGAAGAGTAGTTCACGTGTGGTAAACGAGTATTCCAAGGTTATTTTTAACGCAGTATTGGCACCGCAGGTGTTTTTTAACGGCCTGCTGTGGCTACGATGCGGACAGTCTAGACGCTTACCCCACACAGGGGTCAATCACCATGCCCCGAAGTGATGGGTATGCATAACATCCGCATTAGCCTGGGCCGATAAGCGTTTGGCGAGACTGCTTTGCTCGGCTATCCTGTGGCAATCTTATCGGAGCCCCAGATCATGCAACTCAAACGCCTAACCTTGTTTTTCTTCGCCGCGCTGCTGCCATTTATGGCCTACGCAGAAGAAGAAAACGCCTCCGCCAGCACTACCGCCTACGTCGAGTTGAAACCCTCGTTTGTCGGGACCATAGGAACCGGGCCGCGTATTCAGTACCTCAAGGCAGATGTGGCGCTGCGCACCGAAGACCCAGCCGCCGTCAGCAAAATCGAATACCACGATCCGCTGATTCGCAATGCTCTGGTTACTCTGTTTGCGCGTCAAACCGCAGAGGATCTTGCTTCAATGGAAAGCAAGGAAGCGCTCCGCGCCAGTGCGCTTGCTGCGGTACAAGCGGTACTGACCGAAGAGGAAGGGGCGCCACTGATTGATGACCTTTTGTTCACCAACCTGATCGTCCAGTAACACAAACCGGTGCCAGCCATTGCGGCAGGCACCGGTGACTGACTTAATCCGGCTGAGTCAGATAACGCGCCACATAACTGTCGAAATCCAACGTATCCGCCGCTTCAATCGCCTGCTGCTCGGCTAAAGATTGGGCTGCGGCTGCTTCGCACTGCGTTTGAGCTTGCGCATCCAACGGGCGGGCGCGGAAATAGCGGTTGTGCTCTTCCGACTGCGCCAAGGCAAAACGGAAGAAGCTATCACCCTGCTCTGCGATTGCCGCCAACACCCGCGCCGACGGCGTCAGACTCGCATCTGCTAATTTGTGACGCTGTTGCTCGAGGCTGGCAGAAAAGCGCTGGGTATCGTTGGCGCTGTCGAGCAGCGCAGCACAATCACTGATACTGTCCAACAGGTTGTCGCCCCAATCAACCAGGGTGCGCTCCTGCCCATTATCTTGCAGCTGCAGACCCGGCTCACGTCCACGCTTGACCGCCAGATTGAAGTTGTCCGAGGCAGCCTGACATTCCGCGTCTTCGAGGCGCGGACTGTCTTGTAACGCGCAAAATAACAGGAAGGCATCCATAAAGTGCGCAGTGTCCGGGTCCACCCCGAGCGGTGCGAAGGGATCGATATCCAGACAACGCACCTCAATGTACTCAACGCCCCGCTCCACCAGCGCATGCAGAGGCTTCTCACCGCTCTGCGCTACCCGCTTGGGACGGATCGGGCTATAAAACTCGTTCTCGATTTGCAGCAGGTTGGTATTCAGCTGCTGCCATTCACCCTTGGCGTCGTGAGTACCGAGCTTGGAGTAAGGCTCATAAGGCAAGCTGATCGCATCGAGCATGCTGGCGATGTAAGCATCCAGGCTGTTGTGACAAACGTTGAGATCAGACTGGGCATTGTTGTTGTAACCCAGGTCGCTCATCCGCAAGCTGGTGGCGTAGGGCAGGTACAGGCTCTTCTCGCCCAGCGGTTGCAATCGATGATCGCGGCCCTGCAGAAAGCTTGCACACACCGCGGGCGAGGCACCAAACAGGTACATCAGCAGCCAAGCGTAGCGGCGGAAGTTACGAATCAACGCAAAGTATCGCTCGGATTGGTATTGCTGCTCGCTGCGGGTGTCCTGATCCTGCTTTTTGAATTGCGCCCACAACGCTGGCGGCAGCGAAAAGTTGTAATGCACACCGGCAATACACTGCATTGCCTTACCGTAACGAATAGCAAGACCTCGACGGTACACGTGCTTCAGCGTGCCAACGTTGGAGGTGCCATACCAGGCAATCGGAATATCGTTATCGGTGACCGGGAGCCGGCACGGCATTGACTGATTCCATAACCGCTCCTCGCCCAGGTGGCTGTAGGTAAAGCGGTGTACCTCGTCAAGATTGCCAAACAGTTCATCAATGCTGCGGCTGACTGGTGTAATGAGCTCGATCAGAGCTTCAGAGTAATCAGTCGTGATAGTCGGGTGCGTCAAAGCCGAACCCAGTCTGACCGGGTGCGCACTCTGGACCAGCATGCCATCTGCCGTCACCCGGAGGCTTTCTTTTTCGATGCCGTGACGGCAGTCGGTCAGCAGTGGCTGTACCGCAGGGTCACGCAGCAAGCCGAGACGTTCACTAAGCGTTGGTGACAAGACGTCACTCCTTGGGTTGTAGCACCGACAAGCACCCGCCAGCCGGCATCTCAATCAGTATAGAAAGGCGCAAGCCCTTGCGCTCATTACAGGCGGGCAAAGGTGCCCAAGCATTTTGCGGCTAGCACGCCATCTTGCCAAACCTCACCATCTATCACTATGGTGCGCGTGCCTGCGTGCACTACCTTGCCGATGCACTCCAGCTCGCCACCGATTACCGCGCGAGTGTAGTTGATCTTGCACTCGATGGTGGCGGTACTTTCGTGCGGCTCCAGGACGCTGAAAGCTGCAGCGCCCATGGCCGAATCCAGCAGGGTAAAGACCACACCACCGTGCACTCGCTTGGTCGAGTTGAAATGCTTCTCGGTGATCGGCAGACGCAAAGTACAACTTCCGCGCTCAATTGCCACAAACTCAATACCTACCAATGCGGTAAATTCGCTGGTGCGTTGTGCGGCAAATGCCGCCAGGGCTGGGTGTAATTCGCTCATGGCATCACCTTTTCTTCTTGGCATTGGCAAACAGGTTGGCGAAAGTGCCCTCTGGGGACGCCTTGGCTTGCGTGTTGGTTTTGCTGTTGTGCTTATTGCCCTGACTGCGCGCGCGATTGCGTTCGGCAGGTGACTCCGTTTTCTCGCCGGCAACCGGTGGCGTGTCTTCCAGCCGCATGGTCAGGCTGATGCGTTGACGCGGAATATCCACTTCCATCACCTTAACCTTGACGATGTCACCGGCTTTGACCACGTCGCGCGGGTCTTTGATGAACTGTTGCGACAACATGGAGATATGCACCAAGCCGTCTTGATGCACGCCAATATCGACGAAGGCGCCGAAATTGGCGACGTTAGTCACCACGCCCTCCAGCGTCATACCTGGCTTCAGATCTTTGAGGCTTTCAACACCTTCCTGGAACTCTGCGGCCTTGAACTCGGGGCGTGGGTCACGGCCGGGCTTATCCAGCTCTTTGAGGATGTCGGTAATGGTCGGCACACCGAAATGCTCATCGGTGTAACGCGCCGGTTCCAACTTACGCAAAAATGTAGAGTCGCCGATCAACCCACGCACATCGCGTCCGGTTTCCTCGGCAATGCGGGTCACCAATGGGTAAGCCTCAGGATGCACCGCAGAAGCGTCCAGCGGGTTGTCACCATTCATCACCCGCAGAAAGCCCGCTGCCTGTTCGAAGGTTTTGTCGCCCAACCGACTGACCTTAAGCAGTTGTTTGCGATTTTTGAAGGCACCATGCTGATCGCGAAAATCGACAATATTCTGCGCAATACTTGGATTCAGGCCAGAGACGCGCGTTAGTAACGCCGCCGAAGCGGTATTGAGATCAACGCCCACGGCGTTCACGCAGTCTTCGACTACCGCGTCCAATCCGCGGGCCAGTTTTACTTGTGAGATATCGTGCTGATACTGGCCAACACCAATCGCCTTGGGCTCAATCTTCACCAACTCGGCCAACGGATCCTGCAGGCGCCGGGCGATGGACACAGCGCCACGATAGGTAACGTCCAGGTCGGGGAACTCGCGTGAAGCCAGCTCAGATGCGGAGTAAACCGAGGCACCAGCCTCAGAGACCATGACCTTCTGCATGCTCTGGCCACTGCATAACTTGATCAGATCAGCCGAGAGCTTGTCGGTCTCCCGCGAGGCCGTGCCGTTACCGACCGCAATCAGGCTGACCTGATGCTTTTTGCACAAGGTTGCCAGGGTCGCCAATGATCGATCCCAATCGTTACGCGGCGCATGTGGGAATACGGTTGCGGTATCCAGCAACTTACCGGTGGCATCTACTACCACTACCTTAACGCCGGTGCGCAGACCCGGATCGAGCCCAAGGGTAATCCGTGGGCCAGCCGGTGCAGACAACAGCAGGTCCTTCAGGTTACTGGCGAACACGCGAATGGCTTCGTTTTCAGCACCTTCGCGCAGCTCGCCCAGCAATTCGGTTTCCAAGTGGCCGAGCAACTTCACGCGCCAGGTCCAGCGCACGACTTCCATCATCCATTTATCCGCAGCTCGGCCTTGGTTCTCGACCTGTACTGCCTCAGCGATTATGCCTTCGCAAGGATGCAGGCTGCCGACTGCAGGTGCTTCGTCGCCCAATTCCAGGGCGATGCTCAAAACCCCTTCATTACGCCCGCGCAATATTGCCAGCGCACGGTGCGATGGCACCTTGATCAGCGGCTCCGAATACTCGAAGTAGTCACTGAACTTAGCCCCTTCCTGCTCTTTGCCCGCAACCAGACGAGAAACCACCCGGCCATCCTCACGCAGCGCCCGGCGCAAGCTGGCTAGCAGGCTCGCGTTCTCGCTGAAGCGCTCCATCAAAATGTATTTGGCGCCATCCAACGCCGCCTTTATGTCTGCCACACCTTTGGCGGCATCCACAAAGGCTGCAGCCTGAGCTTCAGGGTCCAGCGTGGCATCCGCATAGAGTGCATCTGCCAGCGGTTCTAGGCCGGCCTCGATGGCAATCTGGCCCTTAGTGCGACGCTTGGGCTTGTAAGGTAGGTAGAGGTCTTCGAGCCGGGTCTTGGTTTCCGCTTGACGAATATCTCGTTCCAGCTCCGGCGTCAGTTTGTCTTGCTCGGCAATGCTCGATAGCACCGCAGCACGGCGATCTTCGAGTTCGCGTAGATAACGCAAGCGCTCTTCCAGATAACGCAGCTGGGTATCATCCAGGCTACCGGTGACTTCCTTGCGGTAACGAGCGATAAAGGGAACACTGGCACCCTCATCCAGCAACCGGACAGTGGCATCTACTTGTTCAGGACGCACCGACAATTCGGCTGCGATGCGCGCGGCAATACTCTGCATGGGCAATCAATTCCAAATTTCGCGGTAACAGGCCGCGCAGTATAACTGAGAGATCGCCTCAGGTCGGCTTCCATTAGTACGCTGGATAGCACGACCATAACAGGGTAAAAAGAAACCTCTTGTAACAATGGCCAGACCGCAAAACCTGCGGCCTTGGTTCACAATGCGGGCTTATTATTTCAGGCAGGTAGAGCATGACGAACGAAGGCGAGAAAATTCTGATTGTTGACGACGACGTGCGTTTGCGGCGTTTGCTGGAACGCTTTCTGGGTGAGCAGGGCTACCGCGTTCGGGCGGTCGAAGATACCGAGCAGATGGATCGCCTGCTGGCTCGCGAAATTTATTCGTTGATCGTTCTTGATCTGATGCTACCCGGTGAAGAC
>DRHT01000064.1 GCA_011053055.1 Halopseudomonas sabulinigri
ACCATCTGCAGAAGACGAAAGAAGCGCTGCTCGGCACTGATCGGAACCTGCGGCTTGCCAATGACAAGGCGCAAGACGTGACCATCAAAAAGCTGAATCGGGGCAACCCGACGATGGCCGGAAAGTTTGCTGAACTAAAGAGCGAGGGGGGCTGCGGATAAGGAGTGAGTAAAAGGACGTTTTTGTTTCGCTATGGACGCTAAGGTCACGCTTGGAGCCCGCCGATGGCGGTTGAGACTCACCCCTATGCGGATAGATCGCAAGGTCGATCCGCGAAAGTTCGTGCAATAAGCACAGGGTTTTGTGGCTAGTGGTGGTTACTTTATTCCGGAGTACTAGCCCTTAAAGGGCTGTTTTAAGTGGAGGGCCGGGTTCCATCCCGGCCAACGGCGTCGACGGTAGCTGCCTTTGGTCGAGGTGGAACTCGACCTTCCATTACCAAGGTTTTGACGTGTTGTTAGCCATAAAAAAGCCCCGCGCTAGCTAGGCTAGGCGGGGCTTTTTTTCGTGTCTGCTATCAGAGCTGAGCGACCGGGATGGACGCTGCAGCTTTCTGGTAGGACTCGATTTCATTGAAGTTCATGTAGCGATACACGTCAGCCGCCATGCTGTCGATCTGCGCGGCGTAGCCCATGTACTCTTCAACGGTCGGTAGCTTGCCCAGGATGGACGCAACCGATGCCAGCTCAGCAGAAGCCAGGAAGACGTCAGCGCCATCACCCAAACGGTTCGGGAAGTTCCGTGTGGAGGTGGAAACAACAGTCGACTTGGCAGCTACACGTGCCTGGTTACCCATGCACAGTGAGCAACCGGGCATTTCCATGCGCGCGCCTGCTTTGCCGTAGATGCCGTAGTAGCCTTCTTCGGTCAGCTGATACTGATCCATCTTGGTTGGCGGAGCCAGCCATAGACGAGTCGGCAGAGCACCTTTGTTCTTCTCGAGCAGCTTACCAGCGGCGCGGAAGTGACCGATGTTGGTCATGCAAGAACCGATAAAGACTTCGTCGATTTTCTGGCCAGCAACGTCAGACAGCAGACGAGCGTCGTCTGGATCGTTAGGTGCGCACAGAACCGGCTCTTTAACGTCAGCCAGATCGATTTCGATCACGGTTGAGTACTCGGCGTCAGCATCGGCTTTCATCAGCTTAGGATCAGCCAACCATGCTTCCATGGCTTGAGCGCGACGCTCTAGGGTGCGTGGGTCCTGGTAGCCGTTGGCAATCATCCAGCGCAGCAGGACGATGTTGGACTTCAGGTACTCAGCAACCGACTCTTCGCTCAGGTTGATCGTACAACCGGCGGCAGAGCGCTCGGCAGAGGCGTCAGACAGCTCGAACGCTTGCTCGGCAGTCAGATGCTCCAGACCTTCGATCTCGAGGATACGGCCAGAGAAGATGTTCTTCTTGCCTTTTTTCTCGACGGTCAGGTGACCTTCCTGGATGGCAAAGTAAGGGATCGCATGCACCAGATCACGCAGGGTGATACCGGGCTGCATTTTGCCCTTGAAGCGAACCAGAACGGATTCAGGCATGTCCAGCGGCATAACGCCAGTGGCAGCTGCGAAAGCAACCAGGCCAGAACCGGCAGGGAAGGAGATACCCATCGGGAAGCGGGTGTGCGAGTCACCACCGGTGCCGACTGTGTCGGGCAGCAGCATGCGGTTCAACCAGCTGTGGATAATGCCGTCACCAGGACGCAGCGCAACGCCACCACGGTTGTGGATGAAGTCAGGCAGGGTGTGGTGAGTCGTCACGTCGATTGGCTTGGGGTAAGCCGCAGTGTGACAGAAAGACTGCATGACCAGATCGGCCGAGAACCCCAAGCAAGCCAGGTCTTTCAGCTCGTCGCGGGTCATTGGGCCAGTGGTGTCCTGAGAACCCACGGTGGTCATTTTTGGTTCGCAATAGGTGCCGGGGCGGATGCCTTCGACGCCACACGCCTTGCCGACCATCTTCTGCGCCAAGGTGTAACCCTTGTTGCTTTCAGCAGGTGCTACTGGCATGCGGAACAGATCAGATGCAGGCATACCCATTTCGGTACGGGCTTTCTCGGTCAAACCACGACCGATGATCAGCGGGATACGGCCGCCAGCGCGTACTTCGTCCAGCAGGACCTGAGTTTTCAGTTCGAAGGTGGTGATGACGTCGTCAGTACCGTGCTTGCAAACTTTGCCTTCGTACGGATAAACGTCGATCACGTCGCCGGTGTTCATTTCGGAGACATCAAACTCGATCGGCAGTGCGCCGGCATCTTCCATGGTGTTGTAGAAGATAGGAGCAATCTTGTTACCGAAGCAGAAGCCGCCAGCGCGCTTGTTAGGTACATTCGGGATGTCGTCACCGAAGAACCACAACACGGAGTTGGTAGCAGACTTACGTGAAGAACCAGTACCCACAACGTCGCCAACATAGGCAACCGGGAAGCCATTGGCTTTCAGCTCTTCGATCTGCTTCAGCGGACCGGTTACGCCTTGTTCCATCGGCTCGATGCCTTCACGTGCCATTTTCAGCATGGCCAGTGCGTGCAGCGGGATGTCAGGGCGTGACCAGGCATCTGGTGCAGGAGAGAGATCGTCGGTGTTGGTTTCGCCAGTTACTTTGAACACGCTCAGGCTGATTTTGTCAGCCAGGGTTGGGCGATTGGTGAACCACTCGCCAGCAGCCCAAGACTGCATAACGGCTTCAGCGTTAGCGTTGCCTTTCTTTGCGCGGTCGGCAACGTCGTGGAACGCATCAAACATCAGCAGGGTGTGCTTCAGTTCTTTAGCTGCAGCGGTGGACAGGTCAGCATCATCCAGCAGCTCTACTAGCGTGGCGATGTTATAGCCGCCCTGCATGGTGCCAAGCAGCTCAACAGCGTGTAGCTTGGTGATCAGCGGCGAGTTAGCTTCGCCCTTGGCGACAGCGGAAAGAAAGCCGGCCTTGACGTAAGCGGCTTCGTCCACGCCTGGTGGGACGCGGTTGGTAAGCAGATCAAGCAGGAACTCTTCTTCGCCGGCTGGCGGGTTCTTCAGCAGATCTACCAGACCAGCAGTTTGTTCGGCGTTCAGCGGCTGGGGCACGATGCCCAGGGCGGCGCGCTCTTCAACGTGTTTGCGATAGGCTTCAAGCACAGTTATTACCCTCATCAGTCTGTTCCGCTCGTGGCGGAACTGTCATCCTCTCGGACCCCGGGAAGCACTGAATAAACATCTTGGATAAGGGAGCTATTCAGTGCTTCCCTGCGTGCCGATAATTAAGACTGGTACAAACGCTGGCCCGATTTTGTGGGGGAGCAACCTCGGTAACTGGTGTCGGCAGATACAAAAGGGGTTGCGGGCTAGCGCCTGAAACACAGCCTTTACGGCGGGCTGATTCTACAGGAAGCCGGGTGTAAAGTTAAGTTGCGGATGCACTGTCCAACAAATGAGGCAGTGAGGGCAGAGGCGCATTGGGAATGAGGTGTGGCTGGTTTAGTATGTGTGCTTGCTCAATTCACTTCGTTTGATCCAGAGAGCCCGGATGTCCGATTTGCCCGATTACCGCTGCACCACACCTTGTGTAGGCTTGTGTTCAACAGTCTATGGCGATCTGGTATGCCGAGGTTGCAAGCGTTTTAGTCACGAGGTTATTGATTGGAATCGTTACGATGCACCTGAAAAGGCAGCGGTCTGGCAGCGGCTCGAGCAATTGCTGGAGCAGGTGGTGATAGCGCGGGTTGAGGTGATTTCAGTTGTTGCATTGCGTGCGGCGTTGGAGCGTTTGCAGGTAAAAGTGCCTGCCGATGCATCGCCGGCCTTGCACGTACTGCGGTTGATTCCACGAGTAGAAGAGGGTGGTTTGCCAGCCTGCGGCCTGCGGTTACGTAGCCACTGCGCAACGCTCAGCTTAAAGCAGCTGCGTGACGAGCTCGACAGTGCCTATTTTGAGCTGTCCTGCGCTTACCATGAGCGCCGCATTGAAGCGGTGCGGTAAACGCAGGACCCCGCGCGCTATTTCTCCAGTAGTGATTCGAGGTGGCTTAGGGTGTCGTCGGGCTTCAGAACCAAAACGTCGCTATTGAGTTGATCAAGCACTACTTCGGCAGTGTTGCCGATCAATGCGCCGGCAATGCCTTTACGCCCAACCGTACCGATCACGGTAACGCTGGCTCCAATCTTATTGGCCACAAAGGGAATCAGCGTATCTGCCGGACCTTCGTCTATGTGCAGGCAGTCCTGTGCAACGCCGTATTTGTCGGTGTACTCGCCGGAGGCATCCTGATAGCTGGCAGCGATACTTTCGCGCAGCTGAAAGGTTGGATCGGCAGACGACAGCATGGGAGCGGGGTGGGCGCTGATCAGATGCAGTTGACCGCTAATCATTTCGCAAATATCCGCTGCATGACTCACGATGGTGTCGTGTAGCACGTGATGCTGATCATCATGGCTGCCAAGATCAATGGCCGCTAGCACGCTGCCTTTGATCCAGCTGTCGCTGTTTTTCACCATCAACACTGGCGCAGGGCAATAGCGTAGTAGTTTCCAGTCTTCTGGTGTCAGTAGCGCTTTTCGCAACGCGCTATCTGGCGTGTGCTGCTTTATTACCAAGCCACAGCCTTCGCGGACGACCGCGCGGTTGATGGTCTCTGTCATGCCGCTGTGCCAGCTTTGGCTGGAGTCGCAGGTGATACCCTCGGCAGTTGCCTGCTCAGTCAGCTCTTGCAGAAGAGGGCCGTAATCCTGGCGATTCTCGCACACCAGCAAGTGCAACTCCGATTCAATGAAGCGGGCAATCAGGGATGCCCGTTTTAGGGCGACCTGTTCTTTGCGTGTGGGATCGATGACCACAAGAATGCGTTTAACTGCTTGCATGGCGTTTTCCTTATATAGCCTGCGGTAATAGCCGATATCTAACCCCAATGTAGCCGGTTTTTGCTGCGATGGCATTGATCCATGTCTATACAGCCCGCTGATAAGGCGGCCCAAAAAGGTATACTGTGCCGCTTTACCGCTGCCCTGAACCTATCGCCATGTTACCAGACGAACTTATTGCGTTTTTACCCTGTGCCACCCCGGATGCTTGGGTCGAGCAAGCGCTTGCGCATCCGCAAGAGCTGCTGATTGATCACGCTAACTGTGAGAAAAAAGCCGCATCCACTGCGTTGAATCTGATGTTCCGCTATATCGATAAGCCTGATTTGCTGCAAAAAATGTCTCGGTTGGCGCGCGAAGAGCTGCGCCACTTTGAACAGGTTCTCGCTCTGATGCGCAAGCGCGGCATCGTTTACCGTGGCTTGTCTGCCAGCCAGTATGCGCAGCGTTTACGTCAGCATGTGCGCACTGTAGAACCGGGCCGTCTGGTAGATACGTTGATTGTCGGCGCCTTTATTGAGGCACGCTCCTGCGAGCGTTTCGCCAAATTGGCGCCACACTTGGACGAAGAGCTGGGTGATTTCTACCGCTCGCTGCTTAAGTCCGAAGCGCGGCACTATCAAGACTATTTGAAGTTGGCGCGCAATTATGCCGAGGGGTCTATTGACGATCGGATTGCGCTCTTTGCTGAAATTGAAGGGCAGGCGGTGCTGACTGATGATCGCGAGTTTCGTTTTCACAGCGGTGTTGCAGCCTGATAGGCTGCAACCTCGACGCGGTAATGCTGTCTCTGACATAACCGTCTTCGTTTCTCAGGGAGTGACTTGATGCACCAGCGCCATGCTCGAATCCACCGCTCAACCTCTGTTGCTCGCGTTATACGCAACTTGCTCGGTACCAGTTTGTTGCTCGGTGCTGCCGGTAGCCTGGCAGCCGGCAACGCTTGCGAGCGCATTGTGGTGACCGGCAACCCGGATTACCCGCCGATCACTTGGGCGCCGGAGCAGGGTGACCAAGCGCTCACCGGTGTGGCGGTGGAGATGTTGCAGGCGGCGCTGGCCGACAGCGGCGTCACGGTTGAGGTGCTGAACATGGGATCGCGCGCCAAGGCGCTGGATGCGGTGGAAAGCGGCCAGATAGATGTGATGGCGGGTCTGTTCATGTCGAGTGATCGACTGGCAAGCATGGATTACGTCTATCCGCCCATCATGCAAGTGCCCAGCGTCTTCTTTGTACGCCGCGGCGCCGCTTTCCCGTATACCGGCTGGCAGGATCTGCGTGGCAAACAGGGCGCCGCGCAGGAAGGCAGCCGCTTTGGTTTGTCTTTCGATACTTATGCCAAGGATAACTTAAAGTTGCAGCGCGAGCCGAGTGGCGAGGCGGCGCTGCGTAAGCTGCTCAATGGCAAGTTGGATTACGTGGTGTTAGAGCGCTATCAAGGTTTGGCACTGGCGCAACAAATGCGCGTGGATGAACAACTAGATACCCTGGAAGGCTCGTTCATTAATGCGCCTTTGTACTTCGCTATCTCACACAATTCAGTCTGTAACTCGCCGGCGCTGCGGTCGGCACTTGCGATAGGCATGCAAGAGCAGGCGCAACGAGGTGAAAGCCGCAGGCTGCTGGACAAGTATCGGGGTATCTGGGCGGCGCCTTTCACACCCGCCGTCGAGCCTGCGACTGAAATCCCGCTCGAGGAATAGGGATAAAAGTAGAACAGTCTGTTTGCTGCTAATCTGTACTGGTCAACTGTATTGTATCTGTCACTGTTGTGGTGCTGATTATCTAGGTTAGCCTGTAACGGCACCCACATGTTGTGGTGATTATGAGTGCCGGGAGGGCAAGCGTCATGACCAGTCTGCTGTACCAGAAAATCGCCAGTCAATTGGCTGAAGACATCCAAAGCGGCGTGTATCAGCCGGGTGAGCGGGTGCCGTCAGTGCGTAAACTGAGTACACAGAAAGGCGTCAGCCATGCGACTGTTTTACAAGCGTATGCCACCTTGGAAGATCAGGGTTTAATTCATGCGCGGCCTCAATCCGGTTATTACGTACACCAAACCCCAGCACTCACTGCGGCGACGCCCGCTATAGCCCAGGTTGAGGCGCCTTACGCGGTTACTCGCAGCAGCATTATTACCGAGATTTTGCGCCAGGCGCGCCGTGATGGCGTGATGCCCTTGGGGGCGGCAGTGCCGTCTAGCGAGTTCTTGCCCCTGCGCGCACTGCATCAGCAGATGAGCAAAGTGACGCGTTTTCATGCGCAGAAAGCCTTCAGCTATACCTTTAGCCCAGGTTACGAGCCGTTACGCCGCCAGGTTGCTATTCGTATGCGTGACGCCGGCGCGGTTATTGATCCAGCTAATGTGGTGATCACCAACGGTTGCGTCGAGGCGTTACAGTTATCGCTGCGGGCAGTAACCAAACCCGGCGACCTGATTGCCACCGAGTCGCCAAGTTATTACGGCTTGGTGCAGTTGTGTGAATTGCTTGAGCTCAAGGTAGTAGAAATTCCATCCGACCCGGATACGGGGCTTAGCCTGGAAACTCTGCAGTCTGCTCTGGGTCAGTGGCCTATCAAGGCGCTGGTGTTGACTGCGCGGGCCGGCAACCCGATGGGTGCGACCATGCCTGAGCATCGTCAGCGCAAGCTGGTAGCCATGATGGCGCAGCGCAACTTACCTATCGTCGAAGACGATATCTACGGTGAGTTGATGTTCGATCACGGTCAATCCAAAGCACTCAAAGCCTTTGATTGTTCTGATACGGTGATTTATTGCTCTAGCTTCTCCAAGACGATTTCTCCTGGTTTGCGCACAGGCTGGCTGATTACCAAGCGCTATCAAGAGCAAATTGAGAAGTTGCAGACGTTCACCACGCTCTCAGCTTGCAGCGTCAGTCAGATGGCAGTATCGGCCTATCTAGAAAACGGCGGGTATGACCGCCACCTGCGGCATATTCGGCAGGAGTATTGTAAAAATCTCAGTCTATTCCAGCTCGCCGTTCAGCAATTTTTTCCGGAAGGCACGCAGATTACTAGGCCCAAGGGCGGGTTTATCCTGTGGATCAGTTTGCCCGGCGGGGTAAATACTCTGACCTTGTTTAATCGTGCTCTGGAACACAACATTAGTATTTGTCCGGGTGTGGTATTCAGTAACTCGGATCAGTTTAACCACTGCTTGCGGTTGAATTGTGGCATCCCCTGGAACCGAGCAACCGAGCAGGCCGTCATGACACTGGGCGTGTTGGCAAAGCAGTTGCTGCAGGAGTCAGGACTGACTGAGTGGCAGTTAGAAAATGATGATGTTAAAAAAGCTTCTTAATTAATATCATATAGTTACTGATTTAAGCTGAAGTGAAATATACAAAAAAGGCAGCCTCTTTTGGGCTGCCTTTTTTATTGTGCGCCGAGCTCAGAGCTGAGCAATTGCTGCTTCTTTGGCCTTGAGGTGCTGGCGTTTTAGCTGCTGCGACAGATCGATAATCTGCTCACGCATCCATCGGTTAGCGGGGTCCTGATCAGTACTTTCGTGCCAGAACAGGTGAGTCTCGATTGCCGGAACATCTTCAATCGGCAGGACTGTCCAGTGTAGGTCGTGACGCTCTGCGAACCGCTCGTGCACTGTCATCACCATGTCGGTTGACTCCAATACCAACGGCGCCATCTGATAATGCTGCGAGCGCATCACGACGCGGCGTTGTATGCCCATCTTACCCAGTGCAAGATCCACATGCCCCAAGCCATTACGGCGACTGGAAATATGGATGTGCGACTGAGCCAGATAGTCGTCCAACGTGATTTTGTCTTTTTTAGCTAGCGGATGGCCCCTGCGCATGACGCACACGTGGCGATCTTCAAATAGCTTAACGTGACGCACCTGGGTATCGGTGTTGAGTGGGGCGTCAATGGCAAAGTCCAGACGGCCAGCCGCCAGTTCTTTGGTGGTTTCCCGGCGCTTAACCAAAAAGCTGTCTATATTGATATTCGGCGCCATGCGGCGGATGCGGCCGGCCAAGTGCGGCAGAATGACGGCTTCTGTGAGGTCAGTCATGCTGATGCGATAGGTCTTGGTGGCTTGCTCTGGCAGAAAGCTACGGCTTTCCTGCACAGAGACGCGCAGCAGCTGTAGGGCGCTACGCACCTGGGTGATGATGTTCTGCGCCATAGGCGTAGGCACCATGCCCTGTGCCGTACGCACAAACAGCGGGTCATTGAAGGTTTCACGCAGGCGGGCGAGGGCGTTACTTACCGCGGGCTGAGTGATGCCAACGATTTGTCCTGCGCGTGTGAGGTTTGCTTCTGTATAGATTGCGTCAAACACAATGAACAGATTCAGATCGACCTTACTGAGGTTCATCGCAACTTCCTTACTTAAATGGCTCATGACGAGACAAACAGGTCTGCGGATCGGCCAAGTATATATTGCTTATGAATGTTAATACACGACAAAAATAGGTTAGATAAATCGAGCTATGTCATCTAGCATTTTCAACGTCGATCCCAACCACCAAAGGCAACCATTATGGATTTCGGATATTCCCCCAAAGTTAAAGACCTGCGTGAGCGTGTAGATGCATTCATGCAAGAGCACGTTTTTCCGGCTGAGGCCATCTTTCACGAGCAGGTTAACGAGGGCGATCGCTGGCAGCCTACTGCTATCGTGGAAGAGCTGAAGGTCAAAGCGCGCGCAGCGGGTCTGTGGAACTTGTTCCTGCCTGAGTCCGAGTTGGGTGCTGGTTTGACCAACCTCGAATACGCACCCCTGGCTGAGCTGATGGGCCGCTCTGGTCTGGCATCAGAAGCATTCAACTGCAGCGCTCCAGACACCGGTAACATGGAAACCATCGTTCGCTACGGCAACGATGAGCAGAAAGAACGTTGGGTCAAGCCGCTGCTGGCCGGCGAAATTCGCTCCTGCTTCGGCATGACCGAGCCAGGTGTTGCCTCTTCAGATGCAACCAATATGCAAGCCAATGCCCGTCGCGAAGGCGATGAGTGGGTAATCAACGGTCGTAAGTGGTGGACTTCCGGTGCTTGTGACCCACGTTGTAAGGTCATGATCTTCATGGGTCTGACCAATCCTGATGCCCCACGGCACCAGCAGCACTCGATGATTCTGGTGCCTATGGACGCTCCTGGCCTGAAAGTGATTCGTCCGCTGCCAGTATTTGGCTACGACGATGCGCCACATGGTCACGCTGAAGTCCTGCTGGAGAACGTGCGCGTTCCTTACGATAGCGTGCTACTGGGTGAAGGTCGTGGTTTTGAAATTGCTCAGGGTCGTCTTGGGCCAGGCCGTATTCACCACTGCATGCGCTCCATCGGCGCAGCAGAGCGCGCTCTGGAATTGATGTGCAAGCGTTCTGTAGAGCGTGAAGCGTTCGGTAAGCGCCTGGCGATGCTGGGTGGCAACATCGACCTGATCGCTGAGTCGCGCATTGAAATCAATCAGGCTCGCTTGTTGACCCTGCACGCGGCTTACATGATGGACACCGCAGGTAACAAGGTTGCCAAGAGCGAGATCGCGCAGATCAAGGTCGTCGCTCCTAATGTGGCCCTGCGCGTAATTGACCGTGCGATTCAAATGCATGGTGGTGCTGGCGTATCGGAAGATACTCCACTGGCGCACATGTATGCGATGCAGCGTACTTTGCGTTTGGCTGACGGCCCGGATGAAGTACACCGCGCGGCTATCGGCAAGCACGAGCTGGGCAAGTACATGGCCCGCTAAGCTAGATGCTTAAACGAAAAACCCGCTCCAGGTGAGCGGGTTTTTTGTGCCTGTAATTTGGGTATTGTAAATACTTACATTACAGACGCAGCAACGCTCACCCGAAAATTTTCCGGATGAAGCGAAGAGGTAGACGTTGCTGTAGCCGAGCGGAGGAGGATGTCCGGCTGGGCGACCGTATTAGCGGGCGCGGTAGGTGATACGACCTTTGGTCAGGTCGTAGGGCGTCAGTTCAACGCGAACCTTGTCACCAGTGAGGATGCGGATGTAGTTTTTACGCATCTTGCCTGAAATATGGGCAGTCACGACGTGGCCGTTTTCCAGTTCTACACGGAACATGGTGTTCGGCAGCGTGTCGATGATGGTGCCTTCCATTTCAATACTTTCTTCTTTCGCCATTAAGCAATGACCTCTTGGGTTTGTTCGCAGACGGGCGTTTAGAGATTAATACCCGCAAAAAAGGTGAGCAATTGTGCCTGAAAAACTGCCCAAGCGCCAAGTTTGCTGGACTTTTTTTAATAATTGCCGGGTGAGGGGCAGATAGGTGCGGTTTAGGTCAAGCGCACCCAGCGCTGATTGACCAGCATTTCTACGGGGCGGTACTCGGTCTTGTAATTCATCTTGCGGCAGTCTTTGATCCAATATCCCAGATAAACCGCATCCATATCCAGGCTGCGAGTGTGCTCGATCTGCCAAAGGATAGCGAAGCGGCCCAGGCTGCGCTTGTGTTCTTCCGGGTCGAAGAAGGTATAAACCGCCGAAATGCCGTTGGCCATTTTATCGGTCACCGCCACCGCCAGCAGCTTATTGGTAGCGTCGCGGAAAGTGAAGAAACGACAGAAATGCCAGTCTTTCACTAAAAATGAAGCAAATTGCTCGCGGTTGGGCGGGTACATGTCACCGTCGGCATGCCGTGCACAGATGTAACGCTGGTATAAGTCATAGATTTCATCACTGGGGAAGGGGCTGATTTCTTCTACCTGCAGGTCGCGATTTTTCTTCAGGATGCGCTTTTGCTGCGAGTTTGGCTCAAAGACCGCAACTGGCACGCGGGCAGGAATACAGGCATTACAGTCTCCGCAGTGCGGCCGATAAAGATGATTGCCGCTGCGGCGAAAGCCCATATCCGATAATTCGCTGTAGGTTTCTACGTCCAGCGGTTGTTGTGGATCTAGAAACAGGGTGGTGGCCTGTTTGCCAGGCAGATAGCTGCAGGGATGGGGTTGTGTGGCGTAAAACTTTAATTGAGACAGGTCTGTCATGGTCTGGCTCCCGGCGGAGTGCAATTCAGTATAGGGCCGCCGAGCAGTGCCTTCAAAGGCTGATTTTGTTTGTGCTTAACGCTGTGCTTGCCAGTTTGATGGTGAGTCTGCTGGGCAGAATTGTGCGAGTTGTTGCAGGAAGTCGGCCCGCGACATGCTGCGGGCGCCGAGGCTGAATAAGTGGTCGGTGGGCATTTGGCAGTCAATTAATACAAAGTCGCACTCGCTTAAATGCTCCGCCAAGGTGATAAATGCAATTTTGGATGCGTTAGTGCGGATGCTGAACATCGACTCGCCGAAGAACACCCTGCCCAGCGCCAGGCCATACAGACCGCCCACCAGCTCGCCTGCTTCCCAGACTTCAACCGAATGCGCGTGTCCCTGATGATGCATTCGGGTGTAGGCGGCTTGCATGGCGGGGGTTATCCAGGTCGCATCGGTGTCGCGTCTAGGGGCAGCGCAGGCGGCCATTACTGCAGGAAAATCCTGGTCCAGGGTCACGCTGAAACTAGTCTGGCGCATGACTTTTCGCATGCTGCGGGAGATATGCAGTTCTGATGGTGCGAGTATGGTCCGCGGGTCGGGGCACCACCATAGAATCGGCTGGCCAGCTTCGTACCACGGAAAGATGCCGTTCCGGTAAGCGGACAGCAAGCG
Source organism: Halopseudomonas sabulinigri (assembly GCA_011053055.1). GTDB lineage: Bacteria > Pseudomonadota > Gammaproteobacteria > Pseudomonadales > Pseudomonadaceae > Halopseudomonas > Halopseudomonas sabulinigri_A. Next base: position 12,482 of record DRHT01000064.1, read on the forward strand.
CGCTGGCGACAGATCACCGCCCGCTGCGAGCAACCCATTGGGTGACTTCAGTGCACGCCGTGCGGGCGGAAAATGGGTGCTGCTTGCATCCAGCCAGGTTAGTTGACCCATGAGTTCCTCAGGTGCGTTTCGTCGTTCAAATGGTTTATCAATATTGCCTTATAAGTTATTGTCCTTGATCAAGAAAGACAACCCGTTAGCGGGAACCGATGAGCCTATAACGGGTCATGGTTAACGCTATTATGCTCTGCGGTTGTGAAAAGCATTGGTAGAGACCGTACAATAATCGCCTTAACCACGATGGAAGCGTCCGTTTTGAAGGATACCGTAGCCAAGAAGCACCCCATAGCATGGCAAGAACAGTTGTCGCTGCGACTGCGTGAAGGCGCACTGTTGGCGATGATCGCCCTATGCCTGTACCTGTGTATGGCGCTGTTCACCTATAACGCGGCCGACCCCGGCTGGACCCGCAGTGCGGGACCGGTAACCGTACAGAACGCGGGCGGGCGCATGGGTGCTTGGATCGCGGATGTTTTACTTTTGACGCTTGGCTATCTGGCTTTTCTGTTTCCGCTGATCGTTGGCGTGAAGGTATGGCAGATGTTCCAGCGGCGGCATTTGCCTTTCATCTGGAACGGCTGGTTGTTTACCTGGCGCGTGATTGGATTCTTCCTGACGCTGCTGGCGGGAACCGCGTTAGCTGCATTGCACGGTGCGCCACCTGAGTCTTTTCCGGAAGGGGCGGGTGCCGGTGGTGTTCTAGGTCAGTTACTGCGTGACCTGGCATTTCCTATTCTCAATATGCAGGGCAGCACCTTGCTGTTTCTGACGTTGTTCCTTTTCGGTATCACCGTATTCACCAACCTGTCCTGGTTCCGCGTGATGGACCTGACGGGCCGCATCACCCTGGATTTTCTCGATTTGCTCAAGCGTGCCTGGAACGGCTGGCGCTCGCGCCGAGCTGATGAGCGGGTGCAGGGCGATGCACCGGCGCATCGCCCTGCAAAGGCACCGTCTGCTCGTCAGGAGCCCGCTTTCAGCGCCGACGAGCAGCGCAAAGCAGATGCCTCGCGTGCACAGCGCCAAGAAGCACAAGCTAAATACACCGCTGCGCGCGAAAGTCGTGTGCCGCCAGAGATTGTGCCGCTGGATACCAAACCAGCGGAATCCAGCGTGCGATTGCAGAAAGAGAAGCAGTCCAAGTTGTTTGCCGACAGCGTAGAGCCGGGCTCATTGCCGCCAATCTCGCTGCTTGATCCGGCGAGCAAGAAGACCAAGGGCTTTTCTGCCGAGTCGCTGGAAGGCATGTCGCGCCTGTTGGAAATCAAGCTGAAGGATTTTGGCGTCGATGCGGAAGTCGAGAAAGTACAGCCAGGCCCGGTGATTACCCGCTTTGAGATTCAGCCCGCGGCGGGGGTTAAGGTCAGCAAGATTTCTAACTTGGCTAAAGATTTGGCGCGCTCATTAGCGGTGATCAGTGTGCGCGTCGTTGAGGTGATTCCGGGCAAGACGACGGTAGGTATCGAGATTCCCAACGAAGATCGCGAGATCGTTCGGCTATCTGAGGTGCTGGAAACCCGCGAGTTCGATGATGCCCAATCTCCGGTCACCTTGGCACTAGGGCACGATATTGGCGGTCATCCGGTCATGGCTGATCTGGCCAAGATGCCGCACTTGCTAGTGGCCGGTACTACTGGCTCGGGTAAATCGGTAGGCGTGAACGCCATGTTGCTGAGCATTCTGTTCAAGTCCACGCCAGAAGAAGTTCGGCTGATCATGATCGACCCGAAGATGCTGGAGCTGTCGATTTACGAAGGCATTCCGCACTTGTTGGCACCCGTGGTGACAGACATGAAGGAGGCGGCCAATGCGCTGCGCTGGTGTGTCGCCGAGATGGAACGTCGCTACAAGATGATGGCCGCGCTGGGCGTGCGTAATCTGGCGGGCTATAACCGCAAGGTGAAAGATGCCGAGAAATCCGGCACACCGCTGCGTGATCCGCTGTACCGGCGTGAGAGCATGGAGGATGAGGCGCCGGAACTTGAAGCGCTGCCGGTGATCGTAGTGGTAATCGATGAATTTGCCGACATGATGATGATCGTCGGCAAGAAGGTCGAAGAACTGATCGCCCGGATTGCGCAGAAAGCACGTGCTGCCGGTATCCATTTGATTTTGGCCACCCAGCGCCCTTCGGTAGATGTGATCACGGGTCTGATCAAGGCCAATATCCCAACGCGTATGGCGTTCCAGGTATCCAGTAAAATCGATTCGCGCACCATTCTTGACCAAGGTGGCGCCGAGCAGTTGCTGGGCCACGGTGACATGCTCTATATGCCTCCGGGAACCAGTTTGCCGGTGCGTGTACATGGCGCCTTTGTATCGGATGAAGAAGTGCACCGCTTGGTTGAAGAATGGAAAAAGCGCGGCGCGCCAAACTACATCCAGGACATTCTCGACGGCGCCGATGATGGTGCCGGCAGCGCTGGAAGCTACGAAGGCGGCGGTGATGATAGTGAAGAAGATGCGTTGTACGACGAGGCAGTGCGTTACGTTACTGAGAGCCGCCGCGCTTCGATCTCTTCTGTACAGCGCAAATTGAAAATTGGTTATAACCGCGCCGCTCGCATGATTGAGTCTATGGAAATGGCCGGAGTGGTGACCTCAATGAGTACCAACGGTTCGCGTGAGGTGATAGCACCTCCGCCGGTCCGCGATTAACTGGAGATAGATCTTGCCAACTATGTTGAAATCACTGCTGCGTGGCCCGGTTTTGCTGCTGTGCGCTTGCGCGCTAGCGCTGCCGTCAATGGCCGCGGAGAGCGACCAGAAGAA
>DRHT01000065.1 GCA_011053055.1 Halopseudomonas sabulinigri
CGTCAACGACGCGCCGGCAATGGCCAACTCGACAGTCGGCATCGCGATGGGCGCGGCGGGCTCCGATGTCGCGCTGGAAACCGCCGACGTCGCGCTGATGGCCGACGACCTGGCGCAGTTGCCTTTCGCTGTCGGCCTGTCGCGCAGCACCAGCCGCATCATCAAGCAGAACCTCTATGTGAGCCTGGGTGTCGTCGCGGTTCTGATCCCGGCCACGATCTTCGGCCTGAACATCGGCACCGCGGTGCTGTTCCACGAAGGCTCGACGCTGATCGTCGTGGTCAACGCGTTGCGACTGCTGGCCTACAAGACGACTGCGCGGGCGGCCGCTGGTGCGGTGTCGAGTGCGGCTGCCGCTTGACGGCAGATCACACTCCGAATCCCTGAATGAACTTGTCCGACCCGATGCAGTCTGACCAGGTCACCCCAGCACTGCCAAAGGATCGCCATGCAATGCCCTGTCTGCAAAGACGCTCAGCTGACGATGAGCAACCGCGAGAGCATCGAGATCGACTTCTGCCCGCAATGCCGTGGCGTCTGGCTCGATCGTGGCGAGCTCGACAAGATCATCGAACGAAGCCAGCGCGAAACTGCGGCGCCACCACCTCAGGCACCCCGCAGCCGGCAGGCGACCTGCAGGCATTCCGTAGTGACTACGGCTACGGCGGCGGGCATCATGGGTCGCGCCGCGGCTCGCACCACGGGGGCTTCCTGAAGCGGCTGTTCGACTGGAGTCAGGCCTGCCAGGCGGCACTGGAGTTTATGCAACGCCACCCAGTCGCTGCGACTTGGGGTCGATCTGATCTGGCATCTTCGGACATGATGAGCATGGAGACCACCCAACGGGTGTGGCATGCCCGTCAGGACCCAAGACGCAACACGTCCTCGATTGGCATCTACTCCCATGTGCGAGACCGATGGGGAATCTTCTACGCGCAGCCTTTTGTACTCAATGTGCGCCAGGCAGGGGTCGCCATTGAAGGGGTCGTGCGCCAAGAGTCCATCGAGACGAGCCAGTTGGCGGTGGACACTCACGGCTACACCGACTTTGCCATGGCGTTGGCCCGGCTACTGGGGTTCGATCTGTGCCCACGACTGAAGGAGTTGAAGCAGCCCCATCTGTACGTGCCGCGTGGCACGGTCATTCCACCCGAAATCGTAACAGTTTGCGAGGCCAATGTCGACACCGCCTTGATTGAAAAACATTGGGATACCCTGGCTCACTTGACAGCCTCGGTGATGAGTGGAAACACCAGCGCAGTTGCAGCGCTGGCCAGATTTGGATCGACCGCGCGGGGAGACCCCATCTACGAGGCGGGTGTTCGGTGGGGGCGCTTGCTGCGAACTGCGTTCTTGGCCGACTACTTTGTCAAAGACGCCTTCAGGAATGAGCTGCGTCGGGTACTCAACCGGGGTGAGGCGGTCAATGCCTTGAAGCGGGTTGTCAGCAGCAAGTGTAAATTGATACAGTGCAGCGATTGAAAACTGATACACCATTTTGAGATGATGGCGGCTTTTCGGAGCCGCCTTGAAACCCCATTGGATGCTGGTGCGGACATTTGCCTGCCTGCCCATATCGGCGCCAACGAGTTCCGTTGTGCATTGATCAGGCTGGCAAACGACAAGCTGGTTGCCGTGTCTGACATTCCTAAACCCAAAGCTCGGAGACCATCTACTTGGAGCTCGCTAAAGAGTGCGTCCATGCCGGTCGAGCCGTGTTGGACACTGATCGATGATTGTTGGGTGCTATGTACGCCACAAGGCATCGGTCTATGTCTGACAGAGATGGAGCGAGACTTGTTGATAAACGTTTTTAGGGCGGGGAACAAGACGGTTTATCACGCCCAGTGGGATAGGCGTCACGGGCGTATTACACGTGAGAGGCGTGACAAGGTGTCAGCGCTATCTGTGCTGGTCGGACACTTTCGTCGAAAGTGTGCAGCGCTGGATATTGACTTTCCGTTGTACGTTAAGCCGGGCGGTGGGTATCGGTTTGTCGAGGCGTGTTTCATCGGCCAGGGTAAGGTATGCGATTCATCTTTACAAGGCTTATCGCACCAAGACGCGCTGCACGAATATGACGAGTGGCCTGATCATTTATTATTCAATCAATAGCTTTCATAAGCTTGGTCTACCGGCCAAGATAGACGGCTGTAATCTGCGTCCTTTCATGCCCCAGCTCCCCGCTAATGACTTGCCGTGCTTGGGCATCCTGCACGCGCTGCGCAAGCGTCAAGGTCTTGGTTGATGGCCCACCAGCCGCAGGGGCCAACCGCCCCGTCAGCGCTTCATAGCGGCTTTGCGCGTACTGATGCCGAAGCCCGTGCATATGGCTCAGGCCCGCCGCCTTGCATTGACCATCGTAGACGTGCCGTTGCTGGATGTAGTTCTTGTGTGCCGGGATCAATGACCCAGTTCCCGCCAGACGATGCGCCGCCTGAAGCACTTCGCGTTGCTCGGACGTGGTGATGGGAATGCTGCGCTCGCGTCCGCCTTTGGCCCAGGAACCTTTGAGGGTGATGCGATTGCCCCGGTCCGCATAGCTGGGCTGGAACTTGATGGCTTCTTCACGGCGCAATCCGAACACGGCCTGTAACTGAAGGCTCATGCGCACATGGGCATCGGTGACCAGAACAAGGTCTGGCCCCAGTTCACGAGCCTTGCTGACATTGGTCACATAACGGCGCTCGGCTACGCCAAGCTGCGTGTTGTCCGCCGGCATAATACCCGCCTTGCCAGTTTTCTCGGCCCACCAGCGCAGATGCGCGAGGCGGTTTTTGAGGGTACCCGTTGACAGGCCTTCGTCTTGCCAGCGATCCAGCAGCGCCTGGACGTGCTTGCCCTTAAGCGACGAGGCTTTCATCTGTCGGAAACCAGCCTCGCGCAATTGCCGCGCAGCCAGAGCCAGCGAGCGCATGCGGTCGGCCTGGGTCGCGTGGCTGCCGTCGCGGTTGCGCTGACAGAGCTGGCGCAGGGTATAGGTCAAGTCGTCCATCTTTGCCTCTCCGGGTGAACGTGTTGTCGGTACTGCTGCGTTGTCCTGAAACTCAATGGTTAGTGTTGGTGCCAACTCGCTGAGCGAGATCCCGTGGGGGCTAGGGCATGGTGTTCAGGAGACACCAGAGCCTCGAATAAGGCATCCGTCTTGCTTCCTGTTGGAAGGCCAGGCGGAGGTACTGCGAGATGAAAATGCAGTGAACGTGGATGAATCCCCCTTGTTAAAAGTGAGTGAGATAAGAAAGCGGCGACGGCTTGCGCATGGCACGCAAGGTATGGCCGCGAGGGACAGTGCGCCGTAGGCGCGAAAAGGGATAAGTGCAAGCAGATGAAAGAAGGCTCCGCCCCATGAGTAGGGGCCGGCATGCAGCAGGAGCCTGGGCATACCTGGGTGGGTTCCGCCCTGTCGGGCCAGCGCTTGAAGGAACCCGCACTGCTGGGGTGCCGATGTACTAAGCCCATCGGTCTTGGCAACTGTCCGGTCAGTGTAGGACGGCCATCATCATGTATGCCGCAGGCAATATGAAGTAGCGCTCGCCCGTATTATTGCTGGCGTGCGTGGGGCCGTCACTGCGGCGTGCAGTGACGGCCCATGTCGTAGCATCGGTGTCGTGCCACGGTAAAAGGCGCTGCGGCAGCATGCGCACCAGCCCCTCACCTGCGGCACTGACGCGGCTTTCGGCCTTGTCGGCTACCTGCGCAGGGATGACATGGTTCCCATGTCACGCCTGCACAGGCAGCTTGCGTGCAAAGCCAATGCCACAGCACCCACCACGGCGGTGGGCAATTGGCCAAAGGAAGGCGCGCAAAGTGGGAGTCAATGGCGGGCGCGCAAGCCGCAGCGGCGCGCAGCCACAGGCGAGCACCGAACGGGTGAGCACCCGGCGTAGCGCACCATTGACGCCTACGCAGCGCATCAGCCTGTCGGCTGGGTGCAGGGGATGTTTGACCCCCTGCACCCTTGCCCTTCGGCGAGAACGGTGCTCCAAGAGGCAGCGCCTCTTGGTCAAGGCCGCTAGGCCGCGAAGCCAAGGCGAGGGCTAGGCAGGACAAGCCCGCCATCCCCTTGCCTGGATTGCCTCAGCAGCAAGGTCTCCGGCGTTCATCGGCGCATTCAGCATTGTGCGGATGTTGGCGATATGTACCAGCGCGGTTTCGCGTGATGCGGGCTTGGGGACAGGCTCTTGGTGCGTCTCGGCGCGTTGAGTTGTCGCCGTCGTGCGAGGTGCAGCCCGTTGTGCAGCACTGGCGGGTGGTGGTGCCTTGCGCCCCGCCCATAAACGAAACTCGCCAGCCAGCACCCGCTTGACCAAGCCAAAGAAATAGGCGATGACATTGCGCACCATGCCGCTCTGGCTGCGTGACTGTAATTCGTCCAGCACTTCCTGGCGATGCTCAGGTGGCAGCCGACGCAGGGCAGCCTGCACGTCTTTTTGCTGATCGGCTTTGGCACTGCCCAGGCACGGCGGCAATGCCACGGGCAATGACATCGAATCGCCATCCTCATGCGCGCGTGCGCGGTACGTACGTTCTTTTTTATACAGATACGTTGTATACGTACTGTCTTGCTCGCGGGTTATCTGCTGGGCTTGACCGGTCTGCTGCGGACTCGCCGTGCCGCTGACGGAATCGCCAGACGCCGACGCTTGGGCAGCGTCCTGATCCGCTTGCGCTGGCGGCATGGGAGCGGGGGGCTCATCGTCGTCGTGGCGCGATTCGGGGGCCGCGTCATCGCTCACCGTGGGCGCGTGTTCCAGCGTTTCCCGGATGTGCATGGCAACACGATCCACCTGGTTATTATCGTTGCCCAAGGATTCTTGAAGGAGTTGTGAAAGACCGGCATCGAGCTCGCACGCTTGCTGAAAGCTCAGCACCTGTTCATGCACCCGATACCGCTCGCTCAGAACATGGCCGGTCATGGGATCGCAATGCTGCCCCACCAGGCTGATCCAGCCGGTCAGACGCAGCACCACGAGCACGCGCCGCGCTGTCAAGTAGCCTGCACGCTGCCCCAAGGGCGTAGTAGTGAGATAGCGGCGCAGTTGCCCCAGGCTCGCCAGCGGGCTCAAACCGTCTGCACCGCGCAGCATGCGCAGGACTTGCCACGCATTCCGCTCCAGCGGCGTGAGCCGGGTATCGAGCATGAGCGCGGTGGGCGTGGTAAACAGGGCATTAAGCCCCTGCGGGTTGTGGTGATCGTGATGGTCTGCCATGAGTAGCCTCCAAGGTTCGGGCCACACCGGCCCGTTGCCCTGCATCTCATCGCAGCCTTGCCCGTATGTCAGGCAACAATGCGGCCTGCACCGCAACCGTATTTATCGGCGCGTAGATTGCGCTGGTATCGCCCAAAGATCTAGTTGATGAACCCGACCCTCTCTGGGGAAGTGCAACCGGGGCGTGCTTTCAGCGGTTACTCAAAATGACGTCCAGCTTCTCGCCCAGCTTGCGCCATGCCTCAGTCTTTTCCTTCTGGTAGTCGTGGTGCAGGTAATGCCGCCTGACCCGATTGCCTGCTATAACATGGTTTTGACAGCGGTCAATGATGTCCAGTGACACAGCCAACGCCTGCATCATGGTCGCCCCAGTTCGGCGTAGATCGTGCGGCGTCCATTCGTCATTGGCACCGTCGGCTAGCACAAGAGTATTGTCATGGCGGCGGTTCTTCAAGGGCTTACGATCCTTGAATCGCTCCTGCCTGTCGCCTACGCCCTTGCTGATTGATTTGGGGCACACATGCGTTTCTTCGCCTTTCTTGTTCTTGGCGGGAAATAGCCATTCTGACTCGCCTGTGATTTGCTTCAATGCCTGAAACTGCCGTTTGGCAAAGTCGGACAGGAAAACGTAATGCTCTTGCTTCTTGCCGCGTCTGCCTTTCACATTCTCACGCGGGATATACCAGACACCTTCATTTAGATTGACGTGCTCCCAACGGGCTATGAGCAGTTCACCGATGCGGCAAAGCGTGCCCAGGCAAATCCATAGTGCTAGTTGACTTCTGTGCGGGAACGGACGTGGTGTGGCGCGTCGGTCTGGTGCATTCAGCCAATCAGCTTCCGTGAGCCTGAATATATCGCTCAATTCGCGGACTTCAGCAGCTGATAAGGTGCGGTCGCGTTCTTCCTCGTAGTCTTCTGGCAGCAGCTTATTTATGTCTACCAGATCGCAAGGATTGCCGTTAATCAGCAGACCGCGCCAAGGTTGGCGTTTCTCGCCCCAGGCCAGCATCTGGTTGGTGTCATTGTACGCAACCACGGCAAGGCGAGTAACGCCACGGTTTCTGATTTTTCGCAACATCGCCAAAATATCCTTGTCGCTAAGCTCGCGCAACAGCTTGACGCCTATGACTGGTAGCACGTCTTTGTTGAACAGGCGCTTTAGTTCCGCGTTTTCATCCTGCCTTGCTACACCGTCGCTGATCCAGGTATCAAACAGGTCTTTGACTGTACGGTCCTGGGTGCGCTCGTACTCGGCTTGACGAATCGTTTCCTTAGTGCTTTGCTGCGCTTGAATGCGCTTGGCTTTTTTTTCGTCGGTAGGGTTCTTACCAATGCGCACCAACCGCCGGGCGTCGTCCCTTGCATCACGGATTGTAGTAAGACTGGTACTCGGCCACGTACCGCACTGGAACCAGCACACCTTGCCTTGCCATTTAAACGCGTACTTGAACCGAACGGAAACCGTGCCATCTTTGAGTACACGGACCTCACCAAGCAAACCGCCACCATCGGCTAGGGTGTCGCCCTTGTTTGCCGGGGTGATGGCTCGCAGCTCTAAAACTGTCCAGCCCTTGGCCTTGTCTTTGGGGTGTTGTGTCGCCATGCTTGCTCCTTGAGGGGTAAACCCAGGGGTAAACCAATTGACTAGCTTTGGGTGTATTTCAATAGACTTATGCAGACACTATTTTATCCTGAATACCGCATTCTTACTAGCTTACAAGCGTCTATATATGTCCAAGCCTGTTTCTTGAAATCTACTATTTAATTGCATGGGGTGCAAGGGGTCGAGTGTTCGAATCACTCCGTCCCGACCAAACAATTAAAAATCCAGTCACTTTGAGGTGGTTGGATTTTTTTGTGCGCGCTTGTTTTTCCATCGACAAGACTGCTCGGTTTCAGTGCTGAGATATATTCGTATGGATATCAGTATTGCCCATTCGGCGGCTTGATCAGCAATAGGCAGGAAGCCTCACCCGTTGGCTGCTACAATCCGCGCTAACATCATCCAAGAGGAACTTTCATGGCTACTAATCGCTCGCGTCGTTTGCGCAAAAAACTCTGTGTTGACGAATTTCAGGAATTGGGTTTCGAGCTAAATCTGGAATTTAAAGATGATTTGGAAGTTGAGGACGTTGATAATTTCCTCGATCAATTTTTGACTGAAGCTATGGACGCCAATGGGCTGGATTACGTTGGCACTGAAGGCTTCGGCATAGTTTGCCTAGATGAGCGTGGCTCTGTCAGTGAAGAGCAGCGTGCATCCGTCGAAGCTTGGCTGAAGGGCCGCAGTGAACTGGCAGTTGTCGAAGTAAGCCCGCTGCAGGATGCTTGGTATCCAGAAAAGCCGATTTCTCCGGCAGCATGAAGTCATTCCAAGGCCATCCACTGAGATGGCCTTTTTTATGAGTCTAAACAAATGCTTGGCGGAGCGATCCAATAAATTTCCGTCTCCTGCCTCTCACGGTAATCTGCGATAATTCCAGCACCTGTTTATATTAGTTCGACGGTCTTTGAACCAAAGCGAGATGCATACCATGCTGAATACATTCCAAATCCTGCGAGCCATTTTTGCGCTAATGATCGTACTCGCATCTTCGTTGGCTTGGCCGGGCGGCGACTCGCCTGTTGGCCTATGGAAGAGTATCGATGATGTCAGCGGCAAGCCGAGGGCCCTGATACGCATAAGCGAAGAGAGCGGCGCTCTACAAGGCACTATCGAACAGGTATTTCCCCAACCCGGTACAGAGGCAAGCCCCACATGCAAGGCATGTGAGGGCGAAAACAAAGATATGCCCGTGGTCGGGCTGACCATATTGACTGGTTTGGTTAGGGAAGGTGAGGAATATACCGATGGCCATATTCTCGACCCAGAGAATGGCAAGGTGTATCGCAGTAATGCTCGACTGATCGAGAACGGCAATAAGTTAGAAGTGCGCGGCTATATCGGTATGCCTGTACTCGGTCGCTCCCAAACCTGGATACGGCAGGACTAAACGCCAGTGACCGCACCTACGCTCAAATATCTCAGCGGTTACAGCCCCAGCCTGCAACAGCAGGTGCAACAGCTAGTTGAACGCGATCAGCTCAGTACCTGGCTTGAGCAGCGTTACCCAGCACAGGATCAGCACCCGATCCAAACCGATGCCGCACTCTACGACTACACTCAGCGCCTGAAGCAAAGACACATGCGCAGTAGCGATCCGGTCAGTAAGGTGTTTTTTGATACCCGCATGCACGTCATCGATAACGCACTGGGCCAGCATCAGTTTGTCAGCCGAGTGCAGGGCGGTAAGCTAAAACGCAAGAATGAGATCAAGGTATCGGCGCTGCTCAAAACCTTGCCGGAGCCTTTGCTGCGCATGGTCGTGGTACATGAACTGGCACACCTGCGCGAGAAGGAGCACAACAAGGCCTTCTATAAGCTGTGCCAGCACATGGAGGTGGACTATCACCAACTGGAGCTGGATCTGAGGTTGTTTCTAACGCTGCGGGGCTAGAGGGAGCATTACATTCAGTGTCTTGAATGGAGATTCATCCTCTCTATGCGCACCAGCATCTTATCGTAGATATCGCTGCAAATGCCTCATACACAAGCCTCGACCTTCGGCCTAAATACCACTGGACGCCAAACGCTGAGCAAACCAACAAAGGCAATGGCTGCGCCCACCCAGAGTGGGGCACGTAGGCCGTAACCTTGCTCGATTACCGCGCCGCCGGCCCAGCTACCAAACGCCAGACCTGCCGTGATCACCGATGTATGTAAGGTATTGACCATCGCAATAGGCTCGGCAGCTTTCATCACTCGCGCTGCCATGGCTGGGTTCAGCGCTACACCGGTCAAACCCAACGCAATAAAACAAACTAGGTTGAGCCAAGTGTGTTCACCGGCCAGGGCAAAACCAGCTAGCACCAAGACCATCAATGCTAAACCCCAGCCTAGGGCAGACATGGTATGACGATCGGCAATTCGGCCAACAAGCGTGTTACCCAGCAAATTCGCTACGCCATATAACGCGAGCAACGGGGCCACATGGCCAGGCTTTACGCCGACTTCTTCGATCAAAATGGGCGTGCAATAGCTAAATGCTGCGAATGTGGCACCGATGATCAGGCCGCTAGTGAGATAAGCACCCCACAAACTGCGGTTCTTTAACACAACCCACTGGCTACTCAATGGCGGCTCGCCGCCGGGAGGGGCGGTAGGGAGGCGTATAGCGGCGATGGAGGTACAAACCACCGCTAGTAGAACCACGATCCAGGCGCTGACACGCCAGCCAAAATGTTGCTCAACCCAGGCCGTCATCGGAACGCCAGCGACGGGAGAAAGCATCAGGCCGGCCAGTACCACTGAGATGGCGCGGCCCCGGTCATGTTTTGCCACTAGGCCCGCACATATCGTAATGGACAGGCCAATGCAGGCTGCGCTGGACACACCCATAGCTACTCTCGCTACTGCCAGGATCAAGTAGCTCTGCGCCGCAGCTGCCAGTGCGCTAGCGCAAACATAAAGAACCAATAGCCCAACCAAGGCGCGCTTATTGCTCACGCGCCGAGCCAGCAACATTATAGTGACCGGCGGACCACCTAACGCCATCCCCACGGCATAGAAGGCAATCAGGTTGCCGACCTCGGCAAGGCTTACCGAAAAGGCCTCGGCCAGGGCGGGCATCATGCCCGCTACCATAAACTCGGCAGTGACCAACGAGAAGATAGTTAACCCTAACAGATAGACTGTAGAGGGCAGTTTAGAGCGGTGGGTCATGGATGCCTCGGGGAGAATTTCGCCCGCCACCCTAGGCAGTGATAGCTTCAGGGTCAAGCGACTTTTGGTGTTATTGGTATTTGGGAGTGGGGCGTTAGACAACCGACCGAGAGGTCGGGTGTTTGCTTAACATCTGACGGTTCAAACATCCCAGTAAGGACGCTCGCCAATTGTCTGGAAAAGATGCTGCAGAAACGCGGCGACCTTTGAGGAGCGCAGGCGATTTTCTGGATAAATCACGTGTATGCCTTCCAGTGTCGGTTCGCCAGACGCTTCAAACTCAACCAGTATGGGCAGCAAAGTACGTTCACGCAGCGCCTCATACAGCAGCCAGGTGGGAAACAACACGACGCCCTGGCCTTGCAGCGCTGCAGCAACCAGGCTTTCGGCGTTGTTACCGTAAAGATTGCCCTTAACGTCATAACGTTGAAACAGCTCAGGGTCTGCAGGCTGGCGAAAGTACCAGGGCTGGATGCCGCGGGTGCCTTTGTAAACCAGGCAGTTGTGTTGCGCCAATTGGTCTGGGTGCGATGGCTCACCGTGCCGCTCGATATAGGCCGGCGCAGCACAAGCAACAAAGCGTTGGGGTGCTAGCTTCCGCGCAACCAAACTGGAATCCCTTAACGCACCAACACGTATAACCACATCTGCGCCTTCTTGTACCGGGTCGATAAAGGCGTCGCTTAAGGTCAGCTCGACATCCAGTGCCGGGTGCTGCGATTGCAACTCCGCCAGCAACGGGGCGATATGCCGTTGACCAAAGGCCACAGGCGCGTTGATACGCAATAACCCGCGCGGGCCGCTTGCGCCGCTGCTGACCTGCTCATTGGCCAGCTCTAGATTCTCCAGTATCTGCCTCACATCCTGGTAGTAGCGCTCACCGGAATCGGTCAGGCGCACGGCGCGGGTATGCCGGAACAGCAGGCGCTGGCCTAGGTGCTTTTCCAGGTTGGCAATATGCCGCGATACCGAAGAGGCGGGCAGGCTGAAGAATCTTGCGGCCTCAGCGAAGCTTCCCGTCATGGCGACACGTACAAACAGGCGTAGCGCGAGCAAGCTGGGCGAGTTGTCCAAAATGCAATAGTCCTTTGTGATTTGCACGGATTGTAGCAATAACAGCTGCGCATTACGCTTGCCGGCTTAAGTAAAGGAGGCGGTATGCAACAGGCAATTATTTTGCTGATGGTGTTGGTAGCAGGCATGGGGCTGTCGGTGGAGGCAGGACTGCTGGGTCCGCTTGGCGAGCAGGTTGGTCATCTTTCCGCCACCTTGTCGATTTTTCTGGTCGGTGCACTGCTGCTGTCGCTTGTGTTGGTATTCACTCGGCGGCGCCTGCTTGGGCAGCTTTTTACGCAGCCTCGGTGGATGTTGACCGGCGGCATTCTTGGGCCGATCTACGTCATTATTCTGACCATCGCCACGCCGCTGGTGGGCGTCGGTATGACCATGGTCGGCATCCTGTGCGGGCAGGTCGCAGCCAGTCTGCTGATTGATCATTTCGGTCTGCTCGGCAGCGAAAAGCGTGCAGTAGATGGTTATCGCGGCTTGGCACTGGTGATAATTTTTGCTGCCCTTTGGTTAATGTAAAAGGAGAGATAACGCATGTTACCCATTGTTTTTGCATTGCTATTATTAGGCGGCGCTGTACTCGCAGCACAATCTTCGATCAACGGAAAACTCGGCGCGCAGACAGGGGTAGTCGAAAGCGCCTGGCTGACCTTCGCTATGGGTGCGGTCATCACCTTCCTGCTGATGTTCTTCTTTGAATCGCCGAAAGAAGCGACCTTGTTCACTGTACCCAAGTGGCAGCTAATTGGTGCGCTGTTTGGCGTGGTCTACATGTTGGCCATTGTTTTTGCTGTGCCACGCGTGGGCACGGCAGCGGCGACTGTGGCGGTGATTTCAGGCCAATTGCTGATGAGTCTGCTGATTGATCATTTTGGCTGGCTCGGCAACAACCGTTTGCCGCTGGATCCATCGCGTTATCTGTCGATGGCCCTACTGATAGGGGCGCTGACGCTGATTTATCTGAGCCATCGCAGGCGGGCGTTTCGGCTGGCCGCTGCTGAGTAAAACCAAAGCACTAAGTAACAACCAAACATCAGCATAAGCTCACAACCATGCAGGACATAGGCGTCGCTTATGTCTCATGCGGTATCGCATCCCAGCACTACACTGAGTTCTGCCCGACTGGGCGCAAGTATCCAAACAATAATAATGACTCAGGAGATAGCCAATGCGTTCTGGTACCTATAAAAAAGGTGGCGCTTCATCAACGTCATCACGCCCGATTTTAACGACCCTGGCATTCGCCGTTGCCGGATCGCTCGCACTGAGCGGTTGTTTCGGCAATGACAGCGACGATGATGACGATACCATCGAGCCTACCAGCGCCAAAATCACCCTCGCCAATGGCGAAGTTCAAGGCTTGGTCGAAGACGACACGCTAATCTGGCACGGCTTGCCCTATGCCAAACCGCCCGTTGGTGATTTACGCTGGAGAGCTCCGCTGCCACCTGAAAACTGGACGGGGACTCGCGATGCCACGCAGCGTCACGCGGAATGCGTGCAAGCGGAAACCACCACACGCTGGCAGCGTACCTCTACCATGGTTGGCGACGAAGATTGCTTGATCGCCGATGTGTATCGACCCAACCGCGCCGGATATCAGGGCGAAAAGTTACCGGTGTACGTTTGGATCCATGGGGGCTCAAACAACTTTGGTACCGCCAAGCAGTACGATGGCCGGGCCTTGGTAAAGAACTCAGATGTGGTGATGGTGGTGTTGCAATACCGCCTCGGACCCTTGGGCTGGTTCTTCCATCCTGATGTGCAAACCGGCGGCGCGGACCCGCTATCTGATTCTGGTAACTTTGGCACCCTGGACACCATCCAGGCATTGAAGTGGGTTAAGGCAAATATCGCCGACTTTGGCGGTGATCCCGATAACGTCACCATCACAGGCGAATCTGCCGGCGCACATAACGTGCTTAACTTACTGGTATCGCCTGAAGCAGACGGCGGTCTGTTTCACCAGGCGGTATCGCAAAGCGGTGCGATGACAACACGCAGCACCAGCAATGCGCGCACTGCGACGAATAACCATATCGAATGGCTGATTCGTTTGATTGAGGATCGCAAGACGCCCGCTACGCCAATCAGCCCAGCGCAAGCAACTCAGATGCGCCAGGATATGGAGGTTGCCGGCACACTGAACGCCTACCTGCGCGCTGCTCAAGGCCGCGACCTTTACCAGGCCGTATTCAACTACAGCCAGTTGAGTTCATACGGCGGTATAGAAGACGGCACCGTTATCCCTGTTGGTGGCTGGTTACCCGCGTTCACCTCCGGGGACTTCAACAATGTGCCGGTGATACTCGGCGCAAACGAGTACGAGCAGAAGTCGTTCATGCCACTGTATGGCGGAGCACTAAAGGCAACCGTAGGCGGCACTATCCCGTCCGCTGCAGGTAAGAGCTGGCTCGACCTCTTGGATGTCGCCTTTGAAGGTACTCAGACACTTGATGATGTTCTGCCCACCCAAAAAGACAAAGACACCTACGAAGTCACTGGCTATAACGGCGGCCGTGCTTGGCGCGCGAAGTATGTAGATGAACTAGCGCGCGTGATTACCACGCATCAGCCTGCTACGTACGCTTATGACTTCCGCTGGGGCACTCAGTCTGGTCCGGCACCATTCAATTTCATCTATGGCGCGGGACATGCCTCGGAAATTTCGTTCTTCCATGGTGCCGGTGAGGGGCTGTTCAATCTACCCTTTACCACACAGAACGAACCTGGCCGCAAGGACTTGCAGAACGCAATGATGGATTATCTTGCGGACTTCGCGCGTGGAGGTAATCCAAACGGCGAGTTCAGCAAAAACGAGCTGGCTTGGCAGCCCTGGTCCAATACGGCAGGCGCCGACAAGGTCATCGTGTTTGATGCCACCGACTCAGCCACCGATATCAGCATGTCCAACGAAGGTCTGACCTTGGATGGCGTCAACACCGCTTGGATCGCGGCAATGACCACCCTCGGGCTAACACCGACCGAACAAGGTGCACTGCGTACTTTCTTTGGGCAGTCGGCGAGCTACTCCAACCCCTAATCAGCAACGCCAAAAGCAAAACGGGACCCTAGGGTCCCGTTTTTTTTGAAACTGATCTAAGGGCCTATAAACCCTTCATCGATCCGCAGCTTCCGCCCGTTTGAAGTGAGCTTGCAGCGCTGTATTAACTGGCTCCGGGGCTTCGAGGCTAGCTGAGTGTCCGGCGGCCTTGATGACGATGCATTGCCCATTCTGTACGCCTTCGGCTATCTGCTCCGAAAGGTCGATGCTGTAAGCGTGGTCTTCCTCGCCCGCAATCGCCAAAACCGGCGCCTTGATGAGATGCAGTTCATCGACCACGCTCTGACGCTCGACTACCGCTTCGGCTGCAGCGCCAATTTCGTGCGGCAGCGCGCCCATTCGGCTGCGCCAGGTTGATCGCAGAGTGGCCTGCGACTCGGCAGCAAGCGTAGTATCGCCAAACATGGTGTACATGAGTTGATCCATAACCGCCCCAGTACCGTGGTCCTTTAAGGCCTGAACCAAGGGGCGATACTGCTCAGTGTTGTGCTCTTTGTCGGCAGACGAGCCCACGGTCGTAACTGAACGTACCAGCTCCGGATATCGTGCACCGAGGCGCAAGGCGACAAAACCACCCATGGAGTTGCCAACCATGTGTACCGGGCCCAGCTCCAGGCTTTTGATCAGCTCCGCAGCATCCTCGGTGAGCGCATCCATGCCGTACTCAGCGTTCTTGGGGTTGGAGGTAAACCCATGGCTGCGCTGATCATACGCAATCACTCGGTAGTGCTCGGAAAACCGCTCTACCTGATGTTCAAACATGCGGTGGTCAAAGAACAGCGAATGCGCGAGTAGTATGGCCTGGGCGCCGTGGGGGCCAGTGTCTTGGTAGGCGATCTCTACGCCATTTAATTCGATCATTGGCATTGCATAGACTCCCTGATGCGTAACAGGAAAGAGCAGCGTTGCACGTCGGGACAGTCAATCCGTGATGGGCTTGCAGCTCTCGTTGGCTGGTAAGAAATAAGACAACCGAATGACACCATTCGTTTCGAGAGCCCAAGCTGAGCGCATAAAAGTTTTGCGGCCATAGCCGCGTACTTTGCTATTGGGTTGAGCTGATGCCCGTTTGCACCTGGGTCATTTTGCTATCGCTGGGTTCGCCCTCGACGCGGGCGACAACCTGGCCCTGCGCATCCAGCACAAATACAAAGGCACTCGCGCTGTCGCGCGGAATGCTCAAAGCCGTTTCAAGCGTCGACTCGTTTAACAGCCAGGTCTGGTCGTAATACCGCGCGGGTATTTTTGCCTTGGCGCGACCAATAGCATCTTCTTCGCTCATAAAGAACGGCAGATCGATCGCCAATACATCGCGGATACGCACCAGGCTGGGATCAATGTTGGCACGCAGCGCGTTCGCCCACAGGCGGGTGTCTTCGGCGGCACCCTTGCTCGGGGTGACGATGAGGATGGTTGGCTGGCCGATCAACTGTGTAGACTTGATTTGCTCGCCCGTCAGTACGGTCGCCGTGAATTCGGGGATCAGGCTGTCTGACAGTTGTGACCAGGCATGCATAGGCGCCAGCGCTGACAACGCCAGGGTAAGCGTGAGGGAATGTTTCATTGGATTTTTTTGCCTTTATCTTTGCCAAAAACAGTGAGTGCTAATCCGTCCGTCGGCAGCTATTAATAGGTCGCGCTGCTTAACTGATGCCGCCCCGGTAGTCAGATAGCCGACATCAGCCTAACCGCAGTATGGGCTCATGGGACCGGAATAGGTGGTAAACCTCTTGTGGCTGCCATGCATCACGCGCTGATGTTGCCCGATTGAGGGCCAACCACCTTATTACTCAACAGCGTGTTTGAGCCCGATGCGGAGCGGCTGGCGAGCCTGCAACTGCGTGGCGTCACCCTGGAGCGCGAACGCGTTGTAGCGGTTGGCGAGGAGGGCGCGGATATTATCTTGGCAGATGGCCGGATCATCCAGTTGGCGGGTATTTTCACTCAACCCAGCACAGCGATGGCCAGTCCTTTGGCCGCCCAGTTGGGCTGTGAGTTTGAGGAGGGGCCAACCGGCGCATATCAATCGTTGAGGTTTCGCTAAATCCTGCGGCAAGGGGTCCTGACGCAGGGAAGCGGGCTAAATCGCTTACAAACCGCAACTCGCTTATACGGGTTGCCGCTCGGCAACCTCGTCTCAGCGTATCTCTTCGTGCACCTGGCCGTGGGCAAGCATGGCGAACAGTCCGGTACCCCCCAGTACGTTACCGATGAGTACCGGCAAAATATGGTAGGTCAGGGCGGTCAATATGTTCATGTCGCCGCTGAGCACCAGGAAGAAAATCTCGTTCGAGCCGGCGATCACATGGGTGAAGCCCGCTACCGCGATCAGCCAGGTAAACATGACAATAACCAACACCTCCGAGCCCTTGGCTGATGGCAGCATCCACACCAGTGCGGCAATCAAGAATCCAGCTGGAATCGCGCGCAGAAAGGCTTCAGCGGGTGTTAGTTCTGCCACGTGCCGCGATATTTCGAGCACGGCAGTCAGGGTATCGGCAGTAATAACGCCGCCATAGGTGCTAATGGCAGCCGTCATGAAGGTGCCAAATAAATTGGCCGCCAGCACCACACCCCACAGGCGTGCCGTGCAGTAAAACCGACGGCGCGATGGCTCAGCCAGCATAGGCAGCACAACGGTGATGGTATTTTCAGTAAACAACTGCAGCCGGCACAGGATCACCAGCACAAAACCAAAGGAGTAACCCAGGCTTTGCAGCAAGTCCAGGTAGGGGTGATCCAGCCCCAATTTCGCACGAATAACGCCTTCCGTAAGCACAGACGTCGAAATCCCCACGCCCGCCGCCACACCAGACCACCACAGCGAGGTGACGGGTCGTTTTAGCTCGCCTTCGCCCTCGCGCAAAACAACCGCGTAAACAGAGAGAGCAGACAAGTTGCCATGCTCGGTTACCGCTTCGCGCTCCCCCTCGGTCAGTGACTCTTCGCTAGGATTCTGGGGTCGGTTCCTGGCCTCGCGTTCGCTAACCGGCTCACGAGGCTCATGTTGGTCTGGCGACGTCTCGGAGGGTTTGGTCCGAGCGTCACTCTGATCAACTTCGTCATGCTTCATTCAAGCGTTCTCCTGCTACCCAATACGGGTATAAATTGTTGCCGGCTCTGGCCGTCTTGATCGGCAAGACCGGTTGTTACAACCGTTGTAGAACTGCAGAGAAGCAAGCGCCGAGGAGTATCTTCATGCCAGCGTCGCTGTCCAAACGCAGAGTTAAAGTGCGCTCAGACAAATCAACTTGGGTCTTTATCGTGCTCTCGTTCCAGCGCCTCAGCTTTTTGCGCAGCAGGTCGCGCCAGAATACGCTGTAAATAGGATTCAATATGGGGGAACTGGCTTAGGCCGCGGGTTTCACTGATTTTCTCAAACACGAAGGAGTTTAGTATGTCTGCGCCGGAAAACTGCGCCCCGGTCAGATAATCCTTGTTAGCCAACTCGTCATTCACGTAGGTCAGCACGTCCAGCATCTGCTCGCGCGCAAAGTCACCTAAGAAGCATTTCTGACTGCTGTCGGCGCTCAATAGATAAAGGGTAATCAGCGGATAGGCGGCCGTGCCTTCGGCAAAATGCAGCCATTGAATATAGCGCCCGTGCTCAGGCGTATTTACTGCAGGCGCCAACGTGTCTGCACCGTAACGGCTGACCAGATAATCCACAATGGCGCCGGATTCCGAGAGCACAAGATCGCCATCCTGAATCACCGGCGACTTGGCCAAGGGATGCACGGCTTTGAGCGCAGCGGGCGCACGGCGAGTGACGCTGTCGCGCTGATAGGCAACCAATTGATACTCGATGCCGAGCTCTTCGAGCAACCAGATAATGCGCTTGGAACGAGATTGGTTCAGGTGATGTAGGGTGATCATATTCGGCGCTTCCGCTGTTTTCTAAGGGAGGAGGGGCATGGCTCAAGCTTTCATCGTATCCACATTTACCTGCTGTTGAATACCTATGTTGAGCCAAGACGCGACACCCAAATATGATTTACTTATTTTGGTGTCGCTCGCTGGCACCACTGCAGCAGCTTGCGGTCAATCAGATACATGCACTTTGATTGGTCACCAAGGAAGCCGCCCAATGTCCGATGCCGAGCTACACGTAGACCTGCCGCCCGACCTGCATTACGTTGACGACAGCCAGCCCGGCATTAGTCGCAAAAAATGGCGGGATACGTTCAGGTATTTTGATGCCAAGGGCGAGCGCATTACAGACAAAGCCGAGATCAGTCGGCTCGACTCGCTCGCCGTACCACCCGCGTATACCGACGTGTGGATATGCACTGACCCGCGTGGCCACCTGCAAGCCACCGGCCGGGACGCTCGAGGTCGCAAACAGTACCGCTATCACCCACGCTGGCGCGAGGTGCGCGACGCGGACAAATACGCGCGTCTGCAGGAGTTTGGTAACGCGCTACCTAAGTTGCGTAAACAACTGGAAGCACAACTCGCCGAACGAAAATTCACCCGCGAAAAGGTTTTGGCTACCGTGGTGATGCTGCTGGATGCCACGCTGATTCGCGTTGGCAACACCCAGTACGCCAAGGCGAATAAGTCTTACGGCTTAACGACCCTGCGCAACCGTCATGTGGATATCAAGGGCAGTGAGATCCAGTTTCAGTTTCGGGGCAAAAGTGGCGTAGAACACCAAATCACCGTGAAAGACCGTCGCCTGGCCAATGTGGTGAAACGCTGCATGGAGATACCGGGGCAGGACCTTTTTCAATATTTGGACGAAGAGGGCAATCGTCACACTGTCAGCTCGTCCGACGTGAACGACTACCTGCATAGCCTCACCGGGGCCGACTTCACCGCCAAGGACTACCGCACCTGGGCCGGCACCGCTATGGCGTTGGCCGTTTTGCGGGAGTTGGAATGGCAGCCAGAATCCGACGCCAAACGGCACGTTGTTACCATGGTCAAAGACGTTGCCAAACAACTGGGCAACACCCCGGCAGTCTGCCGCAAATGTTATATCCATCCAGCCGTACTGGAGCATTTCAACCTAGGTGAATTGACCAAGCTTCCCAAGCCTCGCGTGCGTAAAGGCCTCAAAGCCGAAGAAGTAGCGCTGGCGATGTTTCTGGAGCGGCTGAATGAAGAACTGCCAAAGAAAAAGTCGAAGGCGAGTTAGGTTTCATCCGGATCAGGTATTACCTTTTCTAGTTGCGGATATGCCCATTCAACAAAAGCCCGCATGCGTGGTGAGAGCTGCAGCGAATGCGGGTAAACCAGGTGAATCGGCAAGTCTGCCGGTTCAAAGTCTTTGAGCACCCTGACCAAGCGCCCATCGGCTAACTCATCGATCACTTGATAATGCATAAAACGCGCAATGCCAACGCCTTGCACGCAAGCCTGGCTGGCGGCGCGGATCTGGTTGCAGATAAGCCTTGGGGTAACTTCTGCAGCCAGTTGTTTGTCGTTGTGCCGGAAGTACCAGTGTTTACCTTGAAATGCCACCGTGATGCAGGCGTGGTCTTGCAGCGCTGCAGGGTTATCTATCGCGGTAGTAGTGCTGAGGTATTCGGGGCTCGCACAGGTCACCAGCCGGGTGGCACCCACCTGGCGCGCCACCATGGCGGAATCGGGCAAATGGCCGATGCGCAGGGCAAGGTCCAGCCGCTCATCCAGCAGCGGTAGCAACTGGTCGTTCAAGCTCAGCTCAACGCTCAACTCGGCATGCGTTCTGAGAAATTCATTCACCAGCGGCGCAAGGTAGCGTTGGCCAAACTCAACCGGCGCGGTCATGCGCAGCAGGCCGCGAATATGGCCGTCCTGCGCCTCCAGACGCTGCTCCATATCGTCAAAGTCCGCCAGTATGCGGCGGGTCCAGGCCAGGTATTGAGTGCCTTCGTCGGTCAGCGCCATGCGCCGAGTGGTACGGTTCAACAAGCGTACGCCCAGGTAACGCTCCAACCCGGCAAGCGAGCGCACCAGCGAGGCCACCGACTGTCCAGTCGCATCGGCAGCCGAGCTCAAGCTGCCGTGATCGACAATACGAACAAAATTGGCCATTGCCTTGAGCCTATCCATCACCACCTTCCGATTTGTGCATTTAGTGCATAGGTATTGTCAGGCTCACACCATAGGTCAAACACGTTACCGAGCGGACACTGCAGCGACTGATGTCAACTGGAGTGCCCAACCCATGAATCCCCCAGCAAACCCCGCCCGCATTCTTGCCTACGACCATATCGGAATACGCGTCAGCGACACATCCCGCGCGATCAATTTTTACCAATCACTTGGCTTTGTCGAGAGCGCAAGCTTCCCGCAGTTTGAAGCCAACGAAATGCTCAGCGCCGATGGCGTGCGCATCAACCTCATCTTTAACGGCACACGCACCGCCAACGCACACAACGCATTGCTGGATGCACCCATAAAGCTGCCGGGTATTACGCACCCTGCCTTTATCGTCGATGACCTCCAGCGGCTGCAAACCTGGCTGGGCGAGCAGGGCATCACCATTACCGAAGGCCCACACCCTATCGGTCCCAGACGGGTCGCGCTCTTTATTCGCGACCCCGACGGCAACGTTCTTGAATTCAACCAACTCATCACCGGAGACGCCCAATGAAACTCTATGACCTAGAACCTTCAGGCAACTGCTACAAAGTGCGGCTGTTTGCCTCGCTGATAAACCTCGACCTTGAATTGGTCGCGGTAGACTTTGTGAACGGTGAGCACAAAAAAACGCCGCTCTTAGATATCAATCCACTCGGTCAAC
This sequence comes from Halopseudomonas sabulinigri, assembly GCA_011053055.1. GTDB lineage: Bacteria > Pseudomonadota > Gammaproteobacteria > Pseudomonadales > Pseudomonadaceae > Halopseudomonas > Halopseudomonas sabulinigri_A. The sequence goes on from DRHT01000065.1 coordinate 20,841, forward strand.
TGCCAGTGCTGCAAGACGGCCCGCTTGTGCTGAGAGACTCGCAAGCGATTCTGGTGTACCTCGCCGGCACCTATGGCGGCTTAGCTTGGTGGCCCGCGCACCCGCAGGGTCAGGCAGAGATCATGCAGTGGTTGTCTTTCGCCGGCAATGAAGTAGAGCACAGCGTATGCGCCGCCCGTCTGGTCACCCAGTTTGGTAATGACCTGGACAAGCCCGCTGCATTAGCGAGGGCCGCGGTAATACTGCCAATCCTAGACGCCCACCTTGCCCAGCACGACTGGCTAGCGATTGGTCGCCCCACCATTGCGGATTGCGCGGTGTACCCCTATGTAGCACTGGCACCGGAGGGGGATGTTGATCTAACGCCTTATCGCCATATTGCGCAGTGGCTTAAAAGGGTAGAGGTGTTGCCTGGGTATTTGGCTAAGCCTTGAGCGAATAACGGGGCTACGTTTAAACGCCAGGGGTTTGGTCGATTAGTGACTAACCCCGGTCGGCCGACTGAACTATGGAGCGGACAAACTCAGTGGGAATCCTTACATGTCGCGGCTGATCCAGCGAGGGGCGCAGCAGAATAGCGTCACCAAAGGACCAGACCACATGGACATTACGCAGCGTGCAGTCCTCAGCTATGCCAAGTTCGCTCAGGTCGCGGTCGCAGAAAGCAGGATCAAGCATGATTATTTCTGCTTCGTAGGCGCCAAGGCCTAAACCTTTCACTGTTTTTTCGGGGATTGTTGTGAGCACGCCGCTGTAAGCAGCCACAAAGAACCCAAAAAATATGCCGAAATGCAGGGCCGCGCTCCAACCTGCGAAGTGAGCCATCGAACAGATCGCCATCATAAATGCGATGACCAGGGGTATAGCCCAGAGAATTGGGTAGTGCCAGAAGGTATCTAAATTCTGAACGATTGGCAGGCTGCTTCGAAGCACGATAGATAGCAGCAGGACCAAAAACATCTGAGCTATGTAAGAGGTATAACCGTAGTTAAAGAAGCTCCAACGGGGGAGGTCGAAACGTATCTGTAATGCAATGCCGAACCCTAGTGCAACCAGTGCTGGCCAAATCAGACAAGTAATCAGGAAAAGGCCAGGAGCGATCACCAACGCGGTTGTGATTCCAAGGCCGGCAGCACAAAAAGGCCCAAAATAGGCTAACACCACGAGTAGCCATACGGTTTTACTTCTAGCCTCGTCGGAATAGGGCAGAGCATACAAGAGCTCTTCTTTAACCTTCTCCGTGTTCAAAAACCAGTGAAAAATAGCGGCGCCAGGAAGCATCATAGTAATGATAATGCCCCCGGCAATGGCAAACCCAATGCAAGCAGCAGCTAGCAGTAGCGACGAGAACTGGAAAAGGTCGAAGCTGGGATAGAAGTTATTTCGGTAAAAATACAGCAGAAAGATACCGAACCCAATTACAGGCGGGAGGGCTTTCGCGAGCAAAGGGCCGTGTTTCTGAAGAAAGGCAGGTGATGCTCTAAGAACCACATCAATAGCGTCCTCTCTTGGCGGGTGATCCTTCCATTTCTGCATGTGGCTTCCTTGCTGATGTGTTGAGCCAGGATCATATCGTTATCGGTTGCCGGTGAGCTATCATGGTGGTGCTCGATATGGCCGCACGATGCCCGCAGCAACATGTATATATTTCCCGATTTTCTAGACACGTTACGAAAGCATGCCGAGTAATCGGGGTCAGATGAACATTTTTATAAGCTCACTCCGACGAAGATAGCGGAGTTAATATTTATCTGATACCTGCTACGTTTCGCCTCCGAGGTAACCCATGTCTGAAACAAAAATTGCCATTATCGGAGGTGGCTTGGCAGGGCTGTATGCCGCCTACCGGCTACGTCAGCAGGGCATCGCGTTTGATCTATTTGAAGCACAAAATCGGCTAGGCGGCCGCATTCTGTCCACCCAATCAGGCGGCTTTGATCTTGGGCCGTCGTGGTTCTGGCCGGACTTTCAGCTGCGCATGCATAATCTGGTGTCTGAGTTGGGTTTGCCGGTGTTTGAGCAATACACCACCGGTGCGACCATGCTTGAGGACCGGGCCACGGGTGCCGTGCGCGGCGCGGGGTATCTACCGGGTAATACGTCGATGCGTGTCGAGGGCGGAACCAGTCAACTGGTGCAGGCACTGGCGGGCTTATTGCCGCCAGAGCAGATGCACCTGAACGCTGATCTGAAGGCCTTGCATCTGGAAGAGCACGGGTTGAGTCTGGTGTTTGCTGACACGCCAGGCCAGCTGCCTCTCTACTCGCATGTTTGGCTGGCGTTGCCGCCTCGGCTGACTGCGAGCATTCAATTCAGCCCATCGCTGCCTGAGCAGAATGTGCAGACGATGATGGCGGTACCGACCTGGATGGCTGCGCATGCTAAATATGTCGCGCGTTATGACACGCCGTTCTGGCGTGAGGCGGGGTTATCGGGCGACGCCTTCAGTCGTATCGGACCCTTGGCTGAAATTCACGACGCGTGCAATGAACAGGGCGCTGCGTTATTTGGCTTTTTCGGAGTTAATGCCGCGCAGCGCGCAGGCCTGAGTGCGCTTGAGCTTAAAGCTGCTTGCCGTGTTCAGCTGGTGCGTTTGTTTGGTGAGCAGGCGGCAGAGCCGATTGACGATTCCGTTTACGACTGGGCGGCTGATCCCTATACGGCAACAGCGCAGGACCGGGGCTCATCGGGCGAGCATGGTTCACTGGATTCGAAGTTTACGTTCGCACCGCCATGGACAGACCGCGTGCAATTGATCGGCAGCGAGGCAGCGGTTGAGCAGGGCGGCTATATGGAAGGCGCGTTGTCTGCAGTAGAGAGGGTATTGGCGGGGCTGAGTGAGACAATAAAACAACAGCAGGCGTAATGCCGCCTGAGCAGGACTGTTCATTTTGTTAAGCTGCATGTGCTTACACGCGAGGACGCGCTCCTCTCACCTACCCGAACACAACTGAGGTACCGCATGATCTGGACTGTTTATTTATCCGGTGAGATCCATACCGATTGGCGCGAGCAGATCCAAGCCGGGGCAGAAGCCGCCGGGTTGCCGGTAGAGTTCACCGCACCTGTAACTCACCACGAATCCAGCGATGCCGCCGGCGATGTACTGGGCAAGCCCGAGGCGCCGTTCTGGCGCGATCACCAGTCCGCCAAGGTCAATGGCATTCGCACCAAGACGCTGCTGGAACAGTGCGACGTGGCCGTGATCCGCTTCGGCGACAAGTATAAACAGTGGAACGCCGCCTTCGATGCCGGCTATTGCGCCGCCATGGGCACGCCTTACATTACCCTGCACGATGAAGACATCATCCATCCCCTGAAGGAAGTGGACGCAGCAGCGATGGCTTGGGCGCAGACCCCCGAGCAGGTGGTTGAGGTATTGAAGTACGTTACGTCAGCCAAATAGCGCCTTTACCCTAGAGCACCTTCGGTGCTTGGGCTTTATGGGCGTTGACTAAAAAGCGGTCCGACCAACAGCGCGCACTAATGCGTGCCTATTTTTTGTGCTTATGGAACCCGATCGGCTCGTCGGCCATTCTCTATATATAGAAGTCATCTAAGGTCGGTTTCCCGAGCTGCTTATTAATAGCGCCCTGAACCCTGCTGGCGACTACCGCTCCCGTAATTGCGGTGCTGATTTCGCTGCGGGCTCTGCTCATACTGCTGTGGCCTGGCGTTGCGCAGCATGCTGTCGCGGTTCCGAATCTGAGTTTCACGCTCGTAGGCACGCTGCTCCTTGTACAGCTGTTGTTGTGCGCGGTAATTTGGCCGTTGATATTGGTTATTTCGCTGCTGACTGGGGCGCTGGTGCTGCGGCCAACGATCTCGAGGCTGATTGTATTGATTGTGCCTGTTGTACCCGGGTTGCTGGCCATAACTGGGCTGTTGATATTGTTGCGGCAACTGATGCCGCCTCGGCTGCTGATGTTGTAGGCCGGGGTAATAGTTGTATTGCTGCACTTGACCCTGCTGGCCGTAGATGCGCGTGGATTGGCCATAGGTCTGCCGGTTTGGCTGTACGATGATTACCCGCGGCTGCGACTGGTATACCTGAGCATGCTGTTGAGGCGCAGAGTTGTAGGGGCTGGCATAGAGGTTGTTGGCACAGCCACTGAGCAACAGGCTTGAAATGCCAAAAAGGGCGACACTACGAAGTATGTTCATTTGACTGTCTCGCTCAGGCTGACCGCATTCATACCGGCGTCGGATGCATCCTGCAGCGCGCCAATTATTCATATGACAACAAAGTGAACGTAAAAACTGCGTTTTAAATGTAACTTTACGTGGCTTCATTCAGTTCATGCCGTTGGCTGAAGGCTATGGGCGTTGCCCAAGCCTTGAACGGCAGAACGAAATTATCGGAGTAGTAAGGCTGCCATGGAACCCACACATGCAATTTGAAACCTGGTTGGTTTACGTTCTGGCGGTGATTGGTTTGTCGCTGTCACCGGGGCCTAATGGCTTGTTAGCGCTTTCCCATGGCGCCTTGTACGGTCGCCGTATGGCGCTCTACACCATCATCGGTGGTTGCCTTGGTTTCGTTATGGTGATCGCGGTGTCGATGTTTGGCATCGGGGCCTTACTCAAATCATCGCTGTTCTGGTTAAGCGTACTGAAATGGGTGGGCGGTGCTTATCTGGTCTGGCTCGGCATACAAATCTGGCGCTCGCCACCCATAGGGTTACCCGCTCACACAGCGGTGGTAGCCAAGTCCGGTAGGGTGCTGTTTAGGCAGGGCCTGCTGGCTGCCATCAGCAATCCCAAGGTGATTCTGTTCTTCGTCGCTTTCCTGCCCCAATTTATTGATCCCACTCGTAGCCTGCAGATTCAGTTTGCTGTTCTGGCGGGCACCTTTGCCGTCGTCGAGTTCAGTATCGAGTTGCTGGTAGCCAGCTTGGCGAGCCGAATCAGTATCTGGTTGACCAAGGTCGGGCGTCGATTCAATCAGGGCTGTGGTGCCGCTTTTATCGCCATTGGTATAGCGCTCCCGCTGCGTACTTAATGCGCCATGCGATTGATCATTGCTCGGATACACATGCACGGTTTAACAGTGAGAAGGCGGGCTAGTTGATGCTATCTGCCAGCAAAGCGCTGAATAGCGAATTAGGATCGCTGGCAGATAGCTGTTGTTGCTGCGCACGAGTGCAGCGTTACGCCTCAGGCAGCTTGGCAATGACTTTGATCTCAAAGTCGAATCCGGCCAGCCAAGTCACACCCACGCAGGTAATGTTGGGGTAGGGCGCTGCGCCCCAATGCTCTTTCACAACTGTCGGCCAGATAGTTTCGAAGTGTGATTGCGGGTCGACGATAAACACGGTCACGTCTACCACATCGTCAAAGCTGCTGCCGGCCGCTTCCAGGATGGCATTCAGGTTCTTGAACGCCAGCGCTACCTGATCCAGCAGGTCCGGCTCGGGTGTACCGTCTGCCTTGCTGCCAACCTGCCCAGAGACGAACAGAAAGCCGTTGGAGCGAATGGCCGGCGAGTAATGGTGTTGCTCGTACAGGGCATGGCGTCCGGCGGGAAAGACTACGTCACGTTTGCTCATAACTACCTCTTCATTGGATTGTGGCGGGCTTGTTAAAGCCCGATGAGCAAACGTTAGGCGCTTGTGCGGGCGCGATAAACGCGCAACAGTAGCCTTCACTGTTTGTGAATCTCAAACAATCCGCTGGTTAGCCGAGGCGAAAATGGACCGTTTTGATGCGATGCAGGCCTTTGCCAGAGTGGTGGAGGCGGGTAGCTTTACCAAGGCAGCTGAAACCCTGCACATGAGCAAGACGACCGTTACCCAGCTGGTGCAGCAGCTGGAAGCGCGGCTACGGGTCAAGTTGCTGAACCGTACAACTCGCAAGGTTAACGTGACTGCCGATGGCGCGGTTTACTACGAGCGAGTGATAAAGCTGCTGGCTGAGATGGAAGACGCTGAAACCAGCATCTCCGGTGCTTCGGCGTTGCCCAGAGGACGGCTGCGCGTCGACGTGCCCAGTCCGCTGGCGAGTATGATTCTGGTACCTGCTCTGCCTTCCTTCTACCAGCGTTACCCTGATATCCAGATTGATATGGGCGTGAGTGATCGGGTGGTGGATATGATCGATGAAAACGTAGATTGCGTGGTGCGTGGTGGCGAGCTAACGGATCTGTCGTTGATGGCTCGCAGGGTAGGTGATCTTGAACTGGGTGTGTTTGCCGCGCCCAGTTACTTAGAGCAATTTGGCACCCCGTTGCACCCGCAAGAGCTCGAAGGCACGCATCATCGTACCGTTGGTTTTTTATGGGCTCGCACTGGCCGGGCGCTGCCCTATGCCATGCGCAACAACACCGAGCAGCTGCACATCAAGGGCCAGCATATGCTGTCTGTGGACGACGGTGTTGCCTTCCTTGCAGCGGGTCTTGCCGGTCTCGGTGTGCTCTGGTTGCCCAAATATATGTCTCGTACACACGAGGCGGAGGGCAAGCTGGTGCCGCTATTTAAAAATTGGACGCTGGAGCCCATGCCGCTCTACGTGGCCTACCCGCCAAACCGGCATATCAGCCTGAAGCTGCGGGTTTTTATTGATTGGGTTGCCGAGCTGATGGCAGAGCACGCGCCCGTTGCCGACCGCCGCCCCAAGCCAACTGGAGACCTGTAGCTCATGCCCGACCAATACAAACTGCAACGCTTTCTCGATGCCCAAACTGACACTTACAATCACGCGCTGGACGAGCTGAAGGCTGGCCGCAAACAAACCCATTGGATGTGGTTTGTATTCCCGCAGTTGGCGGGGCTGGGGCGCAGTGATACTGCGCAGCGCTACGCCATAAGCGATCTTGATGAAGCGAGCGCTTATGCCGCGCATCCGGTGCTCGGCCCAAGGCTGGAGGCTTGCGCCCAGGCCTTGCTTGGCTGGCGGGAGCGCACAGCGGCGCAGATTCTAGGTTCGCCTGATGATATAAAGCTTCGCTCCAGCATGACTTTGTTCGCGCTGGCCGTGCCGCAAAATCCGGTTTTTACGGAGGTGCTCAAGGTGTTTTTTTCCGGTGAGCAAGATGAAGGAACGCTGGAGTTAGCTCAAGCAGCGCGAGTGTCGGGCGGGCGGGATGAGCTGGCGCGGCTGGCCCAACTTACCCTGCAGCATTATCAGCACAACGCAGAGAGTTTTCGGGAAGGGACGCGCGATCACGATGTGAGCCAGAACATGGATGCGCTGCTGCGGCATATTCAGGCGCCAGCACCCTTGCAGATTCTGGATGTGGGTTGCGGGCCGGGGCGTGACCTGCAGCGTTTTACCGCCCTTGGTTATCACGCGACCGGGCTGGATGGGTGCGAGCGCTTTGTGGCCATGGCGCGCGAAGACAGCGGATGCGAAGTGTGGCTACAAGACTTTTTGGCGCTGGATCTGCCCAAGCAGCGCTTTGATGGCATTTTTGCCAATGCCGCGCTCTTTCATATCCCGAGCCGCAAACTGCCTGCTGCGCTGCGGCAGTTACATCAGAGCCTCAAGCCAGGCGGCGTGTTGTTCAGCTCCAATCCACGGGGTGACGATCAAGAAGGCTGGACCGGCGACCGTTACGCGGCCTATTACCGCTTGGAAACCTGGCAGGCGCTAATGCAGGCTGCGGGTTTTAGCGAGTTGGAGCACTTTTACCGGCCAGCGGGGTTGCCGCGCGAGCAGCAGCCCTGGTTAGCGAGCGTTTGGCGGCGGCAGTGAACTAGGCCGCCATTCAGTCATTAGCTGGCCTTGAGCAAGCCACTTATGACGGCCTAGCAGCATGGGCTAGGTATTCAGGCGTAGACCGTCACTTGGTAACAAGCATGTATTTGCAAATACCTATTTACAGGTCTAGTATTTGTAGGTACACGCTTAATGTGGATGTAAACATGCTGAAGCTGACCGCTACCGCCCCCGAAAAAACCACCGCTGCCACCGGCCTGCGCGCTGCCGTTGCCATCCTCGATAAGTGGGGTGCCACCGGGGAGCAGGGGGAGGCAATACTGCGGGTCTCGCACAGTACCTATGCTCGCGCAAAGCGTACGGATGGCCTGGCGGCGATTAATCTGGATCGCGATCAGCTTACCCGCGTTAGCTTCGTGCTGAACATGCACGGCGCGTTGCGCACGGTGTTTGATAATCCGGAAAACATCTACGGTTTTATGCGCATGCCTAACGAGAACGCCTTCTTTCTTGGCCGGTCGCCGCTTGAGGTGATGGGCAGCGGCGATATAGTCGCGGTGTATGAAACCTTCCGGCGCCTTGATGTGCTGCGTGGCAGCCAGTGGTAACGGCGGGTAGCCTCAAGGCACTGCCCGCAGCGGATATACGCGCTTACCGCTTGGTGAACTCCAAGTTTCCGCCGATTGCGATCTTTGATGACGTGGCCAGCGCGGACGAGTTTGAGTCACTTTATGCGCTGCAGGCACTCACTAATCCTCGGCTTGCCAATCAGGCCGGGCGGTTGGAGCTGATCCCGCGCGCGGATATTCCCTTCGGCATTCCCGGTTGTTCTTACGCGGCGGCGCCCTTTACCCACGTAAACCCCGATGGCTCGCGTTTCAGCGATGGCTCATTTGGGGTTTTATACCTGGCCGACAGCATGGAAACAGCCTTGGCCGAAGTGCGGCATCACCAGCAGACCTACTGGTCGCGCGTGCCGGACCTGCGCTATGAGCGCTTTGTGTTTCGCGGGCTCACCACGCGCTTTGATGAGACCGGTACGCTGGATGCCTTGGCCGTGCCGCGTCATGACGCCATCTATTCGCCCACCGATTACAGTGCGTCGCGGCTGCTGGGGCAGGGCGCTATAAAGGCGACTGCTGCTGCAATACGCTTTCATTCTGTGCGCCAACCTGAAGGTATTTGCTGGGGTTTGTTTACGCCACGGCAGGTAACCTCGGTGATGCAGACAGCACATTACGAGATGATCTGGAGCGGGGAGATCGCTGCGGTGCACAAACTCTCTACACAGATAGGTTAGGCGACATTCCGGCATCGTCACGTTGCAACCCCGGAGGCGAGCGCTGTGCACAACAACAGCAAAGCGTATCGCCTGGGGTTAAAGCTGAAGGCGAGCGGCTTAAAGCATAAAAAACCCGGCGCGATGCCGGGTCATATTCACGTACAACTGAGGCTTATTCTGCATCGGCGCGCTCACGGGAGAGTTTTTTCGCCATGTCCAGATGCGCTTCCAATCCGGATAACGCTTTTTCCGCCAAAGCGCTGACTTCCTGATCACGGCTTTGCTGCGCGCTTTTGAATAGCTCTATGCTTCGCTGGTGCTCGGTTATCTGGCTGTTGAGATAAGCCGCATCAAAGGACTCGCCATCGCGCCGCTCTAATATCCACTGTTTGCCTTGATTAACCAGGCTGGCATCGGTGGATACTTCAATGTCCAAGCGTTTTGCGAGGGCGGTGAGCTGTTCATTCAAGGCCGTGTGATCATCCAACACTGTCTGCGCAAATACCCGAATGTCGGGCGAGCCCTCTTTCAAGGCAACCTTGGCACCTTCTATGGCAGCTATGTTGTTAGCCGTGGCTTTCTCAAAAAATGTCTCCAGATCCTCACCTTGCAGATAGTCCGAGTTTTCAGCGTCCATGCCTTCGGAGTCATTCGAGTCAGCTTCTTGCTGCATCTGTTGATTGCCATCACTGAGCGCGTGAGGCTGCTCGTCACTGGTGGCGTATGCAGTTAAAGCCGTGCAACTCAATAGCATTGCGGCAGCTGTCGCACAGGCAATAGGTAACTTTTTCATAATCTTATCCTCTGTTCGGCATCAGCAGGTGTCCTACGCCATTGCTATCGTTCGGATAGAACCTTGAGTTTGCCGAGATAATTATCTCAAGCGCCACTCTAGAGCAGCGCTCGAGACAGTCGTTACTAAGGCGCGGTAGCTCCGGAGGTTCCTGTCGCGCCGCCACCGGCCGGACCGGGCCGTGTTCCCATTCCAGTGCCGGTGCCTGAGTTAGTTCCGGCTCCATTACCCATGTCGGTGCCAGGTCTGGTGCCATTACTCGTACCCGTAGCTCCGCCAGCGCCGTTATTGATAGTGCCCGTGCCCGCTGGGTGTGTACTCCGGTTACTCTGGTCACGATCATCGGTCTGGATGTTGTCCAACCGTTTTTGGCGAGCGTCATCCATAGCATCACCCGCATCATGCTCTATCACATTGGTGCGGCTTTCAGCCGAATTTTGTGAGCTGGACGTGGCATTGCTGGTATTACGATCCATTGTTGGGGCGTTGTCATATTCGGTCGCGACAGCCGACAGGCTGCTAGCGAGGGCGACTGAAAATAGCGCTGAACTTAGTAGTTTGAGTTTGGTGTTCATCACATTCTCCTGAAGGCATTGGGTGTGCAAGGTCTGGGCGTGCATAACTGTAGAGCCCGGAGGCTGGGTAGTAGTTCAAGGTTTTTCGTCAGGGAGCGGCGTTGAATCGCCGCATTAAATCGAACCTCTTGGCTATTGTATTATCACAACTACAGGGCCACTCCATTTTGGCCCACCAGGAGATAACCATGACAACTGATCAAAAGCATCCCGGTGAAAACGACCTGCCCCACAAGCCCACACCCGAAGAGGATGTGCCGCATACCAAGTGGGAAGGTGAAGTGAATAGCGAGAACCTTAAAGAAGTGGACGCGGGTGAAATTGCTAAAAAGGTAAAGGAAGACGACTGACCGCGCAGGCATTCATTTCGCTTATGGGCACCTAATCTTGTTGGCGTGGCAGCTGCCGATCACTTGCATTGCGGTTGAGTGCTGATTAGCTTCAAGGAAAGCTTACTCACACAACAACAAAACAGGATTGGCTAGCTATGTTCAACGCAGTCGGTTTCGCAGCGCGCCACTCGCGCGTTCTTTTTGCGTCGGAAGAGAAAGGTGCTCCCAGCTTTCCAAGTTCAGCCAGCATTCCACTGGCTGAACTGCGTTATATGCAGGGTTTTCCTGCGCCAGCTGATAAACAGATCAACCGCTCGGATTATCTAGTCGAGTACCCCAAGGTACGGTGGGCATTCCAGCATATGCGCGAGCTAATACCTTCTCGTCAGATTGGACGAGGGCATGGCCCGGTAACGGCATTACCCGCGAGCGCAGATATTTCAGCGAAAATTGATGCGCTGTCTATCGAGATGCTGGACGGTGAAAATATCAGCTTTGCCGAATTCCTTGACCGTTCTTACGCCGACGCCATGCTGATCATCCATCAGGGCAAGGTGGTCTACGAATCCTACCCAAACATGGCAGATGCGCAGAGCCCCCACATGCTCTGGTCGGTCACCAAATCTTTCACCGGCCTAATTGCCAATATGTTGAGCCTGGAAGGCCTGCTGGACCTTAATTCACAGGTAACCGAGCATATTCCCGAACTGGCTGAATCGGGCTGGGCCGGTGCGACAGTGCAACAGGTATTGGATATGACCGCGGATGTGAAGTATTCAGAGGTGTACGCCGATGGCACTTCTGATGTCATTCACTACGGTTTATCGGCGGGCATTACTCAGTCCTCACAATGGACGGGGCCAACCAGTCTTTATGATTACTTGCCATCCGTTGGCGCGGCTCGTGGGCATGGTGAGCATTTTGCTTATCGCACTGTGCATACCGAGGTGCTGGGCTGGATCATCCGCCGCGTGAGCGGTAAAGAGCTGGCCCAGCAAATCAACGAGCGCATCTGGAGCAAACTGGGTGCCGAGCAAGACGCCTATATTTTGCTGGATGCCAAAGGCACCGAGTGGGCAGGAGCCGGCCTGAACGCGAGCTTGCGAGACCTTGGCCGCTTTGCGGAAATGTTACGGCTTGGTGGGCATTACAATGGCCAGCAAGTCGTGCCGGCAGAACTGATTACCGAAATACAGCGCGGTGGCGACCGTGACGCGTTTGCACGTTTTGGTCGTAAAGGTATGGATGGCTACTCCTACCACAACCAATGGTGGGTCTCGCATAACCCCGATGAGGTGTTTGAAGCCATGGGTGTGCACGGCCAGTTAGTGCATGTAAATTCAGCCGCGGAGCTAAGTTTGGTCAGGTTGGGGTCGCACCCGGTCGCGTCTAACGACTTTACTTATGAGATGACTCGTCGGGTCACCTCGGCACTGGCAGATTTGTTGCGAGGGTAAATAGCAAAGCGCCGCACTTGATAATGCGGCGCTGTCGATGCGGTAGATATTTGCTTATCTCGCTATTAGAGACTGCCGAATACCTTTTTAGCCAGGTTGGTAGCCGCCTCAGTTGGGTTGCTACGAATATCCGCTTCCTGCTCAGCGATCATCTCAAACAGACCATCAAGGGTGCGCTCGGTTACATAACTCTCAATGTTGGCGGCGTCGCTATCAACCACACCGAAGCTTGAGGCCTGCGAGGCGAACGTGTTGTATTGCTGGGCCAGTCCAACCTGGTCCGTGGCGTTTTTAACCACCGGTAGGAATAGAGCGCGAATCTGGTCGCGGCTGCTGCTTTCAAGATAGCGGGTGGCTGAATCGCTTGGGCCGGTCAAAACAGACTTTGCATCCTGCACACTCATCTTGCTGATGGCATCTACCAGCAGCGTCTGCGCTTGCGGTACTGCGGCTTCTGCCGCTTTGTTCATGCTGTCCTCGAGCTGGGTAATCTGACCGCCCATGCCCATCATCTTCAAGGTGCGCGACGCCTTGCCAAGGTTGCCGGGCAACTCAATACGCACATCCCGGTTATCGCTGAAACCGCCCGGAGCACTTAGCTCTTTTACGGCCATTTCGGCGCCTTGGGTCAGCGCGTCTTTCAAGCCTGCACTGGCATCCTGCTGACTCAAGTCGGAAAGCGAAAATGCACTTGCCGAGGTAGAAAGCAGAGCGGTGAATAACGCAGCGAAAAGTACAGAAAAGGGCATTAAACGGAGCATGGCGAGCCTCTGGAATAGTCAATGTAAAGCCAGAGCTTAGCTCATCAGCTACACTGGCGGCATTGAAACATTCGGAAATATTGGAGGAACTATGTTGCGTACCCTACTTGCCTTGCTGGTACTGCTCTGTGCCCTTGTTTGTATTGCAGGTGGCGCTTGGCTCGGTCTTTTAGGGGGCAGTTGGTTTTATCTACTGCTCGGCTTGGTGCTGGTTGCTGCTGGCGGCCTGTTGCTGGCCGGTCGTGCGGTGGGATTGATGGTCTACGCTGTAGCGCTTTTGGCAACACTCGCCTGGTCCGTATGGGAAGTCGGCTTCGATTGGTGGGCGCTCGCTCCCCGTGGCGGACTACTGGTCGGACTAGGGCTGTTGCTGCTGATACCGTCAGTGCGGCGCAGTATGCGTTACAAAACCAGCCAGATTGCCTATACCGGCATGCTGGGGCTGTCTTTGCTGGTGGCCGCTGGCGTAGCGGGTTATGCCTTGACCCAACAGCAAGGAATCATGGGTGCATTTAGCGAGGAGCGCATGGCTTCGGCCATTAGCACCCAGGTAGGTGCGGACGCAGTGCCAGATGGCGAGTGGCACGCTTATGGCCGCACAGCCGCAGGCCAGCGTTTCTCGCCACTGGATCAGATCACCCCCAATAATCTGAATGACCTGCAAGAAGCCTGGCGCTACAACACCGGCCAAGTTCGCGATGGTAGTGATCCAGGTGAGACCACCTATGAAGTGACACCGCTGGTGGTGGATGACCGCATGTACATCTGCACACCTTTCGGCACCGTTATCACGCTGGACCCAACCACCGGTGAAGAGTTATGGCGCTTTGATCCAGAACTCAAACAACCCCCCACCGTAACCACCCAGCATATGACCTGCCGAGGTGTGTCTTACCATGATGCTGGACCAGATGCAGATCAGGGCGCTACGACTAATAACGCCAGCGTAGACAATGCTGAGCGATTGCAGATGAGCGTAGCTGAAGTGACGTCTAAAGCGGCGGGTGTAGCTCAGAATGTGGCTGCAGGGCAGGCGATGTCTGGCGATCCAAACCCGAAGGTAAAACGTGACGCAGGCTACGCGGGTGCAGCGGGCAACTGTCGTCAACGCTTGTTTGTGCCTACGTCGGATGGGCGTTTGATCGCGATCAGCGCCATTGATGGCAGCATCTGTCCTGGTTTTGGTGGAGATGATGGCACCATCAACCTGTGGGCCAATATGCCCAACGTAACGCCGGGCTCTTATTACTCGACTTCGCCGCCGGTGGTGACCGATAAGGTGATCATCGTGGGCGGGGCAGTCAACGACAACGCCTCTACTACTTCACCTTCTGGGGTGATCCGCGCTTTCGACATTTTCACCGGTGATCTGGTGTGGAATTTCGACAGCAAGAAACCGGATAACACAGCGCCCATAGCCGAAGACGAGACCTACTCAGAGAACGCACCCAACTCCTGGAGCGTATCCAGTTACGATCCCGAGCTGGATATTATCTATCTGCCGATGGGCAATCAGTCTCCAGACCAGTTTGGTGGCAACCGCAGTGAAGCCGTGGAGAAGTACTCATCATCCATACTGGCGCTCCACGCCAGCACCGGCAAAGTGGCTTGGGTATTTCAGACCGTGCATCACGACCTCTGGGACTACGACGTGCCAGCTCAGCCGAGCCTGGTAGATCTGACTATTCAAGGCCAACGTATCAAAGCTTTGGTCGCAGCCACCAAACAGGGCGAGATCTACGTATTGAACCGGGTAACCGGTGAGCCCGTACTGCCGGTTACCGAGGAGCCAGTACCGCAGGGCGCAGCCAAGGGTGACTTTACCGCGCCTACGCAACCGGTCTCGGCTATTTCCTTCAACCCGCCAACCCTCACTGGCAAGGATATGTGGGGTGCGACCCTGCTAGACCAACTGGCTTGCCGCATCCAGTTCCAGCAGTTGCATTATGAAGGTCGTTTCACGGCACCATCGGAGCAGGGCACCCTGGTGTATCCCGGCAACTTTGGCGTCTTCAACTGGGGCTCGGTAGCGATCGATCCTGACCGTCAGATCATGTTTGCTATGCCGGTCTACCTGGCGTTCACTTCCAAACTGATACCGCGGGGCAACGATACTGGCCGCTTCGTCACTAAAGATGGCGAGCCGATCATTAACGAAAACTTCGGTGCGCCCTACGCGACCAGCATGGCGCCCTTTATGTCGCCCGTTGGCCTGCCATGCCAGCAGCCATCCTGGGGTTATGTGGCAGGTGTTGATCTCACCACCGGCGAGACCCGCTATCAGCGCGTGAATGGCACAGTGCGCGATCTGGCACCTATTCCGCTGCCGTTCAAGATGGGCGTTCCGGGCATTGGCGGCCCCATCGTCACACGCGGTGGCGTGGCCTTCCTTAGTGGAACCATGGACTACTATGTGCGCGGTTATGATCTGCGCACCGGTGAGGAGCGCTGGAAATCTCGCCTACCAGCTGGCGGCCAAGCAACCCCGGCGACCTATTTGGGTGCTGATGGCAGGCAGTATTTGGTAGTGGTTGCTGGCGGCCATGGTTCAACCGGTACCAAAGCCGGCGACGCCATCATTGCTTACGCCTTGCCGGAGTAAGGGATCGTTTGTTCTGCTAAGCATATGAATAGTTGGCTTGCCGCAGCGCGCCGACTGTTCATATGCGGTGGAGGTGGGTTCCGCCATACTTGCTTGAACGCCAAGCCTCACGCTGCACATGAGGCTTTAGTCTAAGAATGCATAGAACAGCCATATAAATACCAAAATAAGTGATTTCTATCAGTGGCTTATATCGGTTGTTTAATCAATGTTCCGCGATCTAAAAAAGCTGCACTACGCCGCACTCTACCAAAGTCTTAGTCTCTTACCACTCAACTGGGTGCTACCTTGTTGTGTGTAATAACAACAAAAATTGGAGACGCTAATGTCCTTGTCAAAAGAAGACGCTGCACGCGCCTACTGGCGGGAAAACCTGCGGTTCATGATGATCCTGTTGGTCATCTGGTTCTCAGTATCCTTCGGTGCCGGCATCCTGTTCGTCGATCTACTCAACAACATCCAGTTCTTCGGCTTCCCGCTGGGATTCTGGTTTGCCCAGCAGGGCGCCATCTATGCCTTCGTGGTACTCATCTTTGTGTACGTCTGGAAGATGAATAAGCTCGATCGCAAATACGACCTCCACGAAGAATAAGAACAGGAGTCCTGCAATGGATACGCAAACGTTGATTTACCTCTTTGTGGGGGCGACCTTCGCACTCTACATAGGGATCGCGATCTGGTCTCGCGCGGGCAGTACCAGCGAGTACTATGTCGCGAGCAAAGGTATACACCCCATCGCTAACGGTATGGCCACGGGCGCTGACTGGATGTCTGCCGCCTCCTTCATCTCTATGGCAGGTATTATTGCCTTCGCCGGTTACGACGGCAGCGTCTATCTGATGGGCTGGACCGGTGGTTACGTGCTGCTGGCGATGTGTCTAGCACCTTATCTGCGCAAGTTCGGCAAGTTCACCGTGCCAGATTTTGTCGGTGAGCGTTATTACTCACAGACGGCCCGTGTAGTGGCGGTTATCTGCGTAATCTTTATTTCCTTTACCTACGTGGCAGGCCAGATGCGCGGTGTTGGCATCGTGTTCTCACGCTACCTGGAAGTGGACATCGCGACCGGCGTCATCATCGGTATGGCGATCGTGTTCTTCTACGCGGTATTGGGCGGCATGAAAGGTATCACTTACACGCAAGTAGCGCAGTATTGCGTAATGATGTTCGCTTACATGGTTCCGGCCATTTATATCTCTATCATGATTACTGGCAACCCAATCCCGCAGCTCGGCTTTGGTAGCGAAGTGATAGGTACAGGGCAATCAGTCATCGAACGACTGGATGGGATAGGTGCCGAACTTGGCTTTGGCGCGTATACGGACGGCTCCAAATCGACGATTGATGTGTTCTTTATCACCATGGCGCTGATGGTGGGTACTGCTGGTTTGCCGCACGTAATTGTACGGTTTTTCACCACGCCAACCGTAAGAGATGCTCGTAAATCAGCAGGTTACGCTCTGTTCTTCATTGCGATTCTTTACACCACTGCACCTGCTGTTGCCGCTTTTGCACGCACCAATTTGCTGAATACCGTAGTTGATGCGCAGTACGAGCAGGTACCTGAGTGGCTGTCGACCTGGGAGAACGCAGGCTTGATCGCTTGGCAGGATAAGAACAACGATGGCGTGATTCAATATGGTCCAGGTGCGCCTTTCGTGGGCAACCCAACGTTTACCGGCGAGCGCGGTGTTAGTGGTGAACGCTTGCTCAGTAACGCACCGACCGATGCCGCCACCGAGCTATATGTAGACCGCGACATCATGGTGTTGGCAAACCCGGAAATTGCCGGCTTGCCTGGCTGGGTTATCGCTTTGATTGCTGCCGGTGGTCTGGCTGCGGCGCTGTCTACGGCAGCTGGCCTGCTGTTGGTGATCTCAACGTCGGTATCGCATGACCTGCTCAAGAGCAACATGGCACCCAACATCAGCGAGAAGAACGAATTGCTGGCCGCGCGGGTGGCTGCAGGTGTGGCGGTGGCGATTGCCGGCTTGTTTGGCATCTACCCACCGGGCTTTGTGGCACAGGTGGTCGCTTTTGCCTTCGGCTTGGCGGCAGCGTCTTTCTTCCCAGTTATCGTGATGGGTATCTTCTCTAAGAAGATGAACAAGGAAGGAGCTATTGCCGGAATGTTGGTGGGTCTGACCTTCACCTTTAGCTACATCGTGTTCTTCAAGTTCATCAGCCCTGAGCTGAACACGGCTGAACATTGGTGGTTAGGTGTGTCGCCAGAAGGTATTGGTACCTTGGGCATGGTCTTCAACTTCATTGCTGCTGTGACGGTTGCGTCCTTCACCAAAGCACCGCCGGAGCACATCCAGCACATGATTGAAGATATTCGCGTACCCCGTGGTGCAGGCGCTGCCATAGATCACTAAGGTCCAACGCAGTCGCTAGAAATGAAAACGCCCCGACTGGTTCGGGGCGTTTTTTATTGCGGTTACAACTGCTTTAAAAGCGGTAGGTCAGCTGTGTGGATACACCGTGGGCGCTGTTGCGGTAGTCAGCGCTGTAATCGGCATAGTTGACCGACCCTTCACTTTCGCGCAGGTACGAGTAAGCCATATCTAGCGTGACGTCATCATTGATATCCCAGCCAGCGCCCAACGATAGGATCTTACGATCCGATACAGGGATGCGTGCGGTGCGGTCGTCGTCATCGGTGGGTGAAGGGTCCACGGTATAACCGGCGCGCAACACCCAGTTAGGGCTGACTTGATACGCGGCGCCAATAGCGGCAGACCAGACGTCTTTCCACTTGATCTCTTCTGTTACGGTACCTAGCTGAGCAGCATAGAACGCAGGCACATCGCTGTTTTCAACAACGATCTCCTGCAGCCGACTCCAGCGTGTCCAGGTCGCACCCGCGTACAGGGTCCACAGGTCGTTTAACTGATAGGTAAAAGAAGTGTCGACCGATTCCGGGGTGGTGAACTCAAGACTGGCGTCGTAGTTACCGTTAAGGCTCGGAACGCCTGGGATAGGGATGGTGGGTGCGTTAGTCACACGCGTACTACCCGTGAGTGTGTAGTCGACCTTGGAATGGTAGGTTAAACCCCACGCCAATGAATCAGTGATGTCCACCAGTACGCCTGCATTGAAACCGTACCCAACATCATCACCTTTGACCCTCACATTTGTATCTGCGCCAACGCCAGGAGCAAGTGCATTCGGCACTGCACTGGTGAGTTTGCCATCAATCTTGTTGATGGTTGGGCCAAAACCGATGGCGACACGGTCATTCACCTGGTAGCTCAGCGTGGGCTGCAAGGTAACCACTTGCACCTTGCTGTAAACACCGTGGTAGCGGCCCTGGAAGTTATCTTCGTAATCATTGATAAGCCCGAAGGGTGCATAAATGCCGATGCCAAAATGCCAATCTTCATTCAACGGCGTTACGTAATAGCCGAAAGGTACGGCTGCCACTGGCACCATGTCACCATCGCTGGTGCCGGAAACAGTTGTGTTTACGTTGCTGATGTCGCTCTTGGCCTGGATCACTGCAAACCCGCCACTGACTTGCGCACGATCTAGCTTGGACATACCTGCAGGATTGCCAAACAGGGTGCTGGCGTCTTCAGCGGAAGAGGAACGTCCGGAAAAACCGGTGCCCATGCCGCTGGCGCTTTGTTCGTTAATGGAAAGTCCATTGGCAAGGACGGGGTGGGCGAGGGTGCTGATAGCAAGGGCTATAGAGCCCTTGAGCCAAGGGTGCTTGATCATCCGATACTCCGGCGCAATGAGGTAAGGGCGCGCAAATTAACAGCCATTGTCTTTTCGTGCCAGTCTTGACTAGCGCGAAATGAGAGAATGGAAGGTAAAACCGGATTTTAAAAGGGTGTTTGGCGGTAGATAGCGATTTTATTCAAAAACTGCCAACTCGTGCATGGCGCAATCTGCGCCACTGACCCAGACGGCTTTTGACTTCCGCCAGAGTGGTTAACCCTTGGGCTTTCGCTTTAGCCAGCAATATCAACATAATTTCTGCAGTGGCCAATGCGTCGGCGGCAGCGTTATGCCGTTGGCTGTTCTGCAACCCAAAGTAAGCTTGCCAATCGTCCAGGCCGCCCTGAGGCAAGTTAGCTTCTGGGCAAAGCATGGGGGCGAGCTCGGCAACGTCCAGGAATTTGTGGCGTAGTTTGTAGCCCAAATCTAGACGTAGCCCGCGCAGCAACATGCGCTGATCGAAGGCAGCGTGACAGGCTATAAAAACGCACTCGCCGGAAAACGTCATGAAATCCAGTAGGGCATCAGCTGCATCTACCCCCTGAGCAATTGCGCTCGGGGCAATACCATGGATGAGTATCGACTCGCTGACCTGGTGGTTCTCTCGGTACAAGGTGCATTCATACTGGCTGCCGAGATCAATGCAGTTGTTTTCAATGACCACAGCGCCGACCGACAATATGCGGTCACGATGGACATTCAAACCGGTGGTTTCCAGGTCCACAACCACCAAGCGTGTGGCGCTGAGCGCGGTGCTGTCCAGTGGCTGCGCGCGGGGTAACTGCGTGCACCGCTGGCGCTGCTGGTCAGTCAATAAATCGGCACGTCGTTTCGGCAGCCAACCCAGCGGATTCACAGGTTATATCTCAACGCCAAGCTAGCTTGTAGACGCTTTGCCTGACGGAAAGATTCACGCAAAATGCGGCGGTCTAGATGATTCAAGCTGTCGGGGTCGATGCGGTTGCTCAGGGGCTGGCCTTCGCGATCTTGAACCTGGTGCTGTTGCATGCGCACCAGTTGAATGAACTGGTAGGCTTCGACGTAGGCGTCGGCATCCAGGGGCTCTATAACGCCAGCTGCGCGCAGCGCCTGCAAACGCGCCAGAGTATTGCTGTTGGTAACGCCGTTGGCTAAGGCCAGCAGCCGCGCGCCGTCTACAAAGGGCCCCAAGCCTTGAATTTTCAGGTCTAAGGTGTCTTTTTCAGTACCACTGCGGGCCAAAATAAATTCGCGCAAGCGGCCAATAGGTGGCCGATGAAGTAGCGCGTTCTGTGCCATTTGATGCTGAAACAAGCTGTTGCCGTTGATGCGTTTTAGCACCGATTGAAACATGCGTTCTGCCGCGTCAGCGTCGCCCCAGACCACCCGAAAATCAAAGTAGATAGAGGAGGCCAAAAGGTTTTTTGGTGTAGTGCTCTCGATCATCCGGCCAAAACGCTCAGCCCATTCGCTAGCCGAGAGGCAAAGCTGCGGGTTGCCGGCCATGATATTGCCTTTGCACAGAGTGAAGCCGCATGCCGCCAGTGCTTGGTTGATGCGCTTAGCCAGGGGCAACAGTAGCTGACGAGTTTGCTCGGTTTGCTCGGCTGAGCTGGCGACAAACAGAATGCCGTTATCCTGGTCGGTATGCAGTGTCTGCTCCTGCCGACCTTCGCTGCCAAAGCACAGCCAGCTGAAGGCCACGCCCGGATCACCTTGCTCTTGAATACACAGCTCTATGGCGCGGCATACGCTGTGGTCATTGAGCAAGGTAATGATGCGAGTGACCTGCGTGGAAGAGGCGCCATGCGCCAACATGCTGTCAACCAAGCGGCGAATCTCGCTACGTAGCGCAACCAGCGTTTCTAGCGTAGGCGCCTCACGTAGAGTGCGGGCCATATGCACCAGATCTACCCGCTGCAGAGAGAACAGATCCCGCTCGGACACCACGCCAGTAAGGCGCCCCTGATCGACTAGGCAGATATGCGCTATGTGTTGGCGGGTCATGGCGATGGCCGCATCAAAAGCACTGGCTGAGGAGGGCAGGTGACTGGGGTTGGCGATCATCACCTGGCTAATTGGTTGTTCAAGGTCGGTAGCGGCATCGGCAATCAAACCGCGCAGGTCACGTAGGGTAAATATGCCGAGTGGCGCTTGTCGTCCATCGGTAATAACGATACTGCCCACGCTGGCCTCGTGCATCAGCTTGACCGCTGCGCGAATAGGTGTGTCTAATGTGCAGGTGATTGGGGCGCGATCGGTTAATTCAGCCAGGCGCGCATCCAGCGAATAATGCGAGCCCAGACTCTCGCTGGCTTGCTGCTGCGCCTGTTGGTTGACCTGGTCCAGCAGGCTGCTGACGCCGCGCAGGGCAAAATCGCGGAATGGTAACGAGCGTCGGAACAGGCTGACAAAATCATTGCGGTTTATGGTCAGACAAAAGGTATCTTCACCGGCCAAGTGTACCGTCCGAGTGGCGCGTTCACCGATCAGCGCGGCCAGCGGAAAGCATTCACCAGTGCTGATTTCAAACGTAGTGTCGGGCTCCTGCTGGCCAGTAATCAACCGCTCGCCGCGAATCAGCCCTTGCTTGACCACAAAGAACTGCTGCACGGGCCCATCCTGCGGATGCAGTATCTGCTCACCTGCGGCATAAAAGCGCAATTGTGCATGCTCTACTAGCCATGCCAAGTGTGCGTGTTCCATGAGATTGAACGGCGGATAAGCCAACAGAAAACTGATGGTACCGTGAACATTCTGCATGACAGCGGTTTTACCCGCCTGCGCGAACCGGTCTTCTCGGGTCATATCGGCCAACCTTGATGTTGCTCTTCAGTGTGCCGTTTCGGCATTGCTCCGCCCATGCTACCTAAGTCTTGTAGAGCAGGTCTGTAGGTAAAATGCTGAAGTACTAGTCATTTCATCTGCTCGGCCGTTTTGCTATTGTGGCGGCTGCAGATGCGTCCGGACAGTTTTTTTAGCCATTTGTTCAAAGCTTTGATCCTGACGTTTACTGATTATAGAAAAGGCAACGAGCTAGGATGCCGCCACCGTGTAACAACGCGATGGAATAATAACGTACGGTTTTCTGCGCAAGGGGTTGGATCTTGATCAAGGTACTGGTAGTTGATGACCATGACTTGGTTCGCATGGGTATTAGTCGGATGCTGGGTGATGTGCCCGGTTTTACCGTGGTTGGCGAAGCCGACAGTGGCGAAGCCGCAGTAACTCAAGCACGTTCGTTGCGCCCGGATGTGGTGTTGATGGATGTGCGTATGCCTGGCATTGGTGGGCTCGAAGCTACCCGTAAGCTAGTGCAGCACGACAAACACATCAAAGTGATTGCCGTCACTGTCTGCAACGAAGAACCTTTCCCCTCCCGCTTGATGCAGGCCGGCGCCGCTGGCTATGTCACCAAGGGCGCGGCATTGGAAGAGATGGTCGCTGCCATCAAACAAGTGCATTCCGGCCAGCGCTACATCAGCCCAAACATTGCCCAGCTGTTGGTGCTTAAGCACCTTAATCCGGGCGGTGAATCGCCTTTTGATTGCTTATCCGAGCGTGAGATACAGATCGCTTTGATGATTGTGGGCTGCGAGAAGGTCAACAGTATCTCTGACAAACTCTGCCTGAGCCCAAAGACAGTGAATACCTATCGCTATCGCATATTTGAAAAGCTTGGCGTTACCAGTGATGTCGAGCTGACGCTATTGGCTGTGCGCAATGGCATGGTAGATACCTCGCAACAGTGAGCATGGCTGACGTTATTTTTGATCCCAAAGCGTTTCTTGCAACTGCCAGCAACAAACCCGGCGTGTATCGTATGTTCGATGCTCAGGGTGAGCTCTTGTATGTGGGCAAAGCGAAAAACCTGAAAAAACGCTTGGCCAGCTATTTTCGCGCTACCGGACTTAGCCCCAAGACGGCCGCTTTAGTAGCGCGCATTGGTCAGATAGATACCACTATCACTGCCAATGAGACCGAAGCTCTGCTCCTAGAGCAGAGCCTCATTAAGGGTAACCGTCCACCGTATAACATCCTGCTACGGGACGATAAATCCTACCCCTACGTGTTTCTGTCCAGTAACGACGAGTTTCCACGGCTGGGCCTTCACCGTGGCGCAAAACGTGCCAAAGGCCGCTACTTTGGGCCGTACCCCAGCGCCGGTGCGATTCGCGAAAGCCTAAACCTGCTGCAAAAAACCTTTATGGTGCGCCAGTGCGAAGACAGCTATTACAACAATCGCACGCGACCTTGCCTGCAGTATCAAATCAAACGCTGTAAAGCGCCTTGCGTTGGCTTGGTAGATCAAGCTGAGTACGCCGAAGACGTGCGCCACTCAGTTATGTTCCTCGAAGGACGTAGCAATTCGTTAGCCACCGAGTTGAACGAGGCGATGGAGCAAGCGTCGATGAGCCTGAATTTTGAGCGCGCAGCCGAATTGCGCGATCAAATATCACAACTGCGCCGCGTGCAGGATCAGCAAAGCATGGATACCGAGCAGGGTGACGTCGACGTTATCGCTGCAGAAGTCACCCCTGGCGGTGCCTGCGTGCACGTCGTTATGGTGCGCCAGGGCAGGGTGCTGGGAACCAAGAACCACTTCCCACGGGTACCTATCGAGCAAACATCAGGAGAAGTATTGGCCGCGTTTTTGCCTCAATACTATCTGGGTACAGCCGAACGCGAAGTACCGTCGGAAATCATCGTCAATGCCGAGCATGAGGATTTTCCGGTAATCATCCAGGCACTGAGCCAAGCGCGCGGCTGCAGCCTGAACATCAGCCATAACGTGCGTGGCAACCGTAAACGCTGGCTGTCGCTGGCCGAGAGCAACGCCACACAATCACTGGCGAGCTTATTGGCCAATCGCCAACATACGCAGGCACGCTTCGAGGCGCTGCAACAGGCGCTCAACCTGGATGAAGTGCCGACTCGGCTAGAGTGCTATGACATCAGCCATTCCAGTGGCGAAGCAACGGTCGCGTCCTGCGTGGTTTTTGGCCCTGAAGGCCCTCTGAAGAGCGACTACCGACGTTTTAACATCGAAGGCGTAACAGCAGGCGATGACTACGCGGCCATGCGTCAGGCGCTTGTCCGGCGCTTTAGCCGCATTCAGGATGGCGAGGGCAAGATGCCCGACATTCTGCTTGTCGACGGCGGTAAAGGGCAAATGAGCATGGCGATGGAAGTGATGCAGGAGCTGGCCATCCATGATCTGACGCTACTGGGCGTATCCAAAGGTGCGACCCGCAAAGCCGGCATGGAAACCCTTTACCTGAATGACCCGCACAATGAACTGGTATTGCCCGGACACTCACCGGCGCTGCACCTGATCCAGCATATTCGCGATGAGGCACACCGATTCGCTATTACCGGGCATCGGCAGCGGCGCGGCAAGGCACGTACCACATCTTCTCTCGAGGGTATTGCCGGAGTCGGCCCAAAGCGCCGCCGCGAGCTGCTCAAGCACTTTGGTGGGCTGCAAGAACTGAAGCGTGCGAGCGCTGCGGAGATGGCTAAAGTGCCGGGCGTCAGTAAAAAACTTGCGGAACAGATTTATGCTGCCCTGCATAGCGATTAGAATGCCCGCTTAGACGAGGTTGCATAAAATATGAACATCCCGAATATTTTGACCCTGACGCGAGTCGGGCTCATTCCTATCTTCATCCTGCTGTTTTACATGCCCTATCACTGGAGTTATGTTGCCGCCGCACTGATCTTTACACTGGCCGCCGTGACTGATTGGCTGGACGGCTATCTAGCGCGCAAACTGCAGCAGAGCACGCCGTTCGGCGCGTTTCTGGATCCAGTTGCCGACAAGCTGATGGTCGTCATAGCGCTGGTGTTGTTAGTACAGCATCACGCTAATTTCTGGGTCACGGCACCTGCGGCCATTATCATTGGCCGTGAACTGGTAATTTCAGCACTACGTGAATGGATGGCGGAAATGGGAGCGCGTGCTCACGTAGCGGTCTCCCAGCTCGGCAAGTACAAAACCGCCTTGCAGATGGTCGCACTGGTGGTGTTGCTCGCCAATCCACCGTTGATTACCCATTGGGTGGTGCTTGGTTACATCCTGCTGGCCATGTCTGCCGTTCTGACGCTTTGGTCGATGATAGTTTACCTAAAGGCCGCCTGGCCTCATTTGCGCCCCGACGCTGATCAAAATAGCAACAAATAACTTTTTTTGAATCAATGACTTGACAGGATCGCGCAGAAAGATAGAATTAGCGCCGTTCCAAAGCGGGAATAGCTCAGTGGCATGAGCACGACCTTCCGAGGTCGGGGTGAGGCGCATAGCCTCGCGAGTTCTCGAGACCTTAGGGTCGAATGTTGTAGGTATATGCGAGAATAGCCCAGTTGGTTGGGCACGACCTTCCGAGGTCGGGGTGGGGCGCACAGCCTCGCGGGTTCTCGAGACCTTAGGGTCGATTGTTGTAGGTATATGCGAGAATAGCCCAGTTGGTTGGGTACGGCCTTCCGAGGTCGGGGTGGGGCGCATAGCCTCGCGAGTTCTCGAGACTTTAGGGTCGATTGTTGTAAATGTGTGCGGGAATAGCTCAGTTGGTAGAGCACGACCTTGCCAAGGTCGGGGTCGCGAGTTCGAGTCTCGTTTCCCGCTCCAGTTTTTATATTACGCTGACGTCATCCACAGCGTGATAGCCCCCTTATGAGGCCGGGTGGCAGAGTGGTCATGCAGCGGATTGCAAATCCGTGAACGCCGGTTCGATTCCGACCTCGGCCTCCATCTTTACATATGTATATTTAGCCCGGATGGCGAAATTGGTAGACGCAAGGGACTTAAAATCCCTCGATCGTAAGATCGTGCCGGTTCGACCCCGGCTCCGGGCACCAATTTCCATGCGGGTTTCAAAGCGTCGCTCCCTTCCTGATAATTGCCTTAAAACCCCACTACTCCGTAATTTCGCAATATTGTCTTGCCTTTCCTCTGATTAACCTGATTCGTTACCCTTGCAGCGCTAAGCGTTGATTTGGCTCAACCAACTGTTGATGGATATTTGATTCTATACTCAGGAGAGTTTGAATCTTTTACCTGCCTGCAGATGCCTAGGAGTCAAGATATGGAGCATGCGTTGTTTTGGGAAAGCCTGGTGATATTTTCGGCTGGGGCATTGCTCGTCTGCGTAGGATTCTCACGCCGCGATAATACATCCGGCATTGTGTTGCTGTGGATGGGTGCTGCTTGCATGCTGGCGTTAGTCTTTTACCTTATACCCAAACTGCTGCACCTGACCTGACCGGAACACAGGACAATGAATCAATAAAAAAAAGGAGGCCTAAGCCTCCCTTTCTTTGTTAACGTCGCTGTATCAGAAGTCGTAACGCAGGCTAGCCTGCACATTGCGTTCAGAGCCAAACCAGCAGTTCAGCCCATCAAAACAGCTGTAGTAACGTTCATCGAACAGGTTGTTGGCTGTCAGTTTGACGCTGGCACCATCCAGGGTACTGTCGAGACTTCCAAGATCGTAGCCAACACTTACATCTACCAAGGTAGCTGACGGAACTCTGTCGGAGTTGAGTGCATCCAGTTCTGCCTCACCGATGTAACGCACCCCACCGCCTAGGGTGACGCCAGCCATCGGACCGTTGAATATGTCGTAACTGGCCCAGGTATTGAAGGTCTGATCAGGAATCCAAACCGGCGTTTTCCCTTCTAATCCGCTGTTGTCCTTAGTGACCTCCACATCTTGGTAGTTATAGCTGGCCATCAGGTTCAGGTTGCGGGTTATCTGACTGCGGGCCTCGATTTCTAAGCCTTGTGAACGCACCTCACCAGTTTGAATCTTGTCGTAAGCGGTGCCGTTGGGGTCGCGGGTAAGTACGTTTTCCTTGTCGATGCGGTAAAGCGCAATTGCACCTGTGGTCTGTTTGTCCGGTGTGCTGTATTTGATGCCGGTTTCCCACTGATTAGCAGTGGAGGGCTCGTAGGTGCCGCCCAAGCGGTCTAATCCGCTGACGGGCTCAAAGCTTTCGGCGTAGCTGATAAAAGGAGATAGCCCGTTATCAAGCTCGTAGAGCGCCCCGGCACGCCAGGAGGTGTTGCTCTGATCCACTTTGCCATCGACATTCAGGCCGTACTGCACGCCATGCTCACGAGACTCGTAAGTGTCATAGCGTCCGCCAGCGATCAGAACCAGTTGGCCAATGCGTATCTGATCCTGGAAGTAAGCGCCGATCTGTTCCTTCTCGATGTTGAACTGGCTGCTGTACCCCGATGCAGCAAAGTCGAGCGCGTTGCCATTGATCTGATAATGGTTTGGGTTGTAGATATCAATTGAGGGCGCAGCCGCATTCTCGTAGCCGATATCGCTGTCTAACTTGAGGTAATCCAGGCCAAACAGAAGGTTGTGCTCAATTGAGCCGGTTATGACAATGCCCGACAGCTGGTTGTCGATGGTGATGCCTTCACTGGTTTCATCAGTGATATAGGCTCGACGGTCGAGGGTGCGCTGATCTGCTGCCAGACCGGTAGTGTAGGTGTTTTCCTGGTAGGCATCGCCGTGCTGATAGCGGAAGTTTTGCAAGAAATTCCAGTTATCACTGATCTGATGATCAATTTTGTAGCCGAGCATTAATACTTCGCGCTCGTAGGTGTTCCAGTTGGCGTCGCCGCTGTAGGCATCTTCGTCCAAGTCGCCATTGATGTTGTCCTGAAACAGGCCCTGAGCGGGCAGGGTGGTGTAAATCCCCATATCAGGATCTTTCTGGTAGTAGGCGTTCAGGTTGAGCAAGGTGGCATCGCTGATTTGCCAGTCAACCGACGGCGCCAGCATTAGTCGTTCGTTTTCAGAGGTTTCTGCCTGGCCGTCGCTGCTGTTGGCCAAACCATTGAAGCGATAGCTTAGATCCGAGTCGCCAAGCTGGCCGGCTGAATCGAGCGTGATCTCTTTCAGGTTATTGCTGCCGACACTCAACTCAAGGCTGTTGTAAGACTCTTGTAATGGTTTTTTGCTGATTAGATTGACCATGCCACCGGGTGGCATCGAGCCGTATAACGCTGAGGTGGGGCCCTTAAACACTTCTACCTGTTGGACCGCTTGCATATCGACCTGTGGCTGCAGGTTCCAGTCGTTATAGAGCAGTTGCAGGCCATCGTAAAAATTCTGATAGTTGATAAAGCCACGAATGTTAAACAGGTCTATCCGATTGACCGCACCGCCACGTAACTCGGTATTCACCCCCGGCACATAACGCAGCGCTTCTGCCACTGTGTCCGCGTCGCGCGCTTCCAGGGCTTGCTCGTCAACAATAGAAATACCCTGCGGCGTCTCTTCCGGACTCAACTGCGTTTTAGTAGCCGTGTTGCGGTAGGTACTGCCATAGACCGTAAGGCTATCTAGCAGTTTTCCATCTTGCTCCTGGGCATGCAGCGTGGGTAAGTACGCTGCACTGGAAATCGCCGTAGCGAGCAGGGTATGGCGAAAGAGAGGTTGCAGGTTCATCGCGACTCCGGACAGATAATGAATCAATGGTAATGCTAATGATTCTATTTTATAGGTTCTGTTAGAGCTGTGACTTAACATTTTGGGGCATGGCGCAACGTTACAGCTGCTGATTTGAGGGGAGGCGATCCGATTAAACCCAAACGCATTCAACGCGGACGCACGGGCACCCAATACTCCATGTAGCTTTGTGCATTGTCTGAACTGAAACGCTGATCGTAAATCTCCAGATCAAAGCCGTTTACGCCGCAATAACCTGACTCGGGCAACCAATGGCGAATAAACCATTCCAGCACCTTTTGCAGATTATCTAGCGAGCCGTGATGCGGGATAACGGCGTATTCCTGCGCCGGTACTGTCAGAGTCGCTAACCCTGTGGGTGAGTGGCCGGTGCTCGCCTCAAGACAGGCCCAGTAGGGAAAACAGCCCTGATTGTTCTCGACGCAGGTCAGATCGAGTACGCCGATCAGCGTTAGGCTGTCCGGGTCTCGCTTCGCGCTGCGCGCCAAGCTAGTCAGGCTATTCCAGACACGTGGCACGCTGCTGGCAAAGTCCGGGGCAGGTGAAAACAAGCCATTGACCGGGGCACTGATGCCCCAGACCTGGAATGCAGGGCGATTCTCCACCCGAATCGATAACATCGGCTTGCTCATATCCGACGGGAGACGGGGCACATCCTGAAGATTGATAGACGCTAGCATTCCAGTGCGCCGCCCACGTTGTCGATAAGTGCCTGGTGAGCAGCCAAACATCTGCCGAAAACTACGACTAAAACTGATCTCGGTATCAAAACCGCAATTAAGAGCGATATCCAGCTGCCGCTGCGGGGTGCTGACCAATAACTCAGCAGCGCGGCTGAGGCGTAATTGACGGATGTACTGAGCGACGGTAAAACCGGTAGCCGCCGTGAATACCCGTTGAAACTGCCAGCGTGACCAGCAGCTTTGCGCCGCCAGGCGCTCTACTGTGAGTGAGTCGTCCAGGTTGCAATGTATGTAGCTGAGAACCCGTTCGATACGGGTCAAACGCTGATCAGTTGAGCTTTCCAAGAATGACTTCTCATGCACGCTAGGTGGGTCAACGATACCTAACACCACATTAAATGCAAGTCATTCGCATTTAATGTGGTGTTCATAAAGCTTTCATCTCTCGGTCATCCCTAAGTCATGCGTGACTGGCGCAATCGAATGTGTTCATTAAAGGAGAGCACATCATGCAGATATGCGTCATTGGCTGTGGCTACGTGGGGTTGGTAACGGCGGTCTGTTTTGCTGAGATGGGTAACCGGGTCACTTGTGTAGACAATAGCGTAGAGCGCATAACGCTGTTGCAGCAAGGTCGATCACCCATATTCGAACCCGGCATTGAAGCACTGCTGAGAAACAATATTGCCGGACAACGTCTTGGTTTCAGCAACCAACTGGATATTGCCTTGCACGACGCGGACGTGGTCTTTATTGCCGTCGGCACGCCGTCTGCCGAGGATGGTTCGGCAGACGTCTCGCAAATCCTTGCAGTGGCCAATCAACTGGCTCAGCAACTAGCCCAACCCAGCATAGTGGTGTGCAAATCCACCGCCCCGGTTGGCACTGCCTGCCGAGTTCAGGACATCCTTGATCAACACTGTGTACAGCACAAACTGCATTGGCGGCATCGGGTGGTAAGTAACCCGGAGTTTCTCAAGGAAGGGGACGCATTAAATGACTTTATGCGCCCCGATCGGATTATTATCGGCACCGAAGACGATCGAGCTCAACGCGTGATGCATCAGCTCTACGAGCCTTTTGTGCGTAATCACGACCGCATTATTGTCATGTCACGCCGCTCGGCAGAGATGACCAAGTACGCCGCCAATGCGTTTCTTGCGACCAAGATCTCCTTCATAAACGAGATGGCTGCTTTCTGCGACGAGTTTGCCGTTGACATAGAGCAAGTGCGCAAGGGTATAGGTGCGGATCAGCGCATCGGCCACCACTTCATTTACGCCGGCTGCGGTTATGGCGGCTCTTGCTTTCCCAAGGATATTCGCGCGATTTTGCACATGGCCGCCAGCCAAGCTGCCCGCATGCCAATACTTGAGGCAGTTGAAGCGCGCAACCAGCTGCAGAAAAATTGGCCACTACGTAGCCTTCAAAACCAGCTTGGCCCCAATTTAAGCGGCCAGAGCATCGCCATTTGGGGGCTGTCATTCAAGCCGGGCACCGACGATGTGCGTGATGCGCCCAGCCGGGTACTTATCGAGGCGTTGCTGATCGCGGGCGCACAGATTCGCGCCTTTGATCCAATAGCCGCTGAGAATATCCAGCAGTGCTATCCGCACGCCGTTGCCGAAGGGCAGTTACAACTGTTGAAAGATCCATATGAGGCGTTGCGGCAGACCGATGCGCTGGTCCTGATGACCGAGTGGAAGCAGTTCCGTCAACCCGACTTTGCCCTCATGCGCAGTTTAATGCGTAACCCGTTGCTACTCGATGGTCGTAACCAGTACGAGCCGGCGTTGGTCGAGCGTGAAGGCTTTGTTTATATGGGCGTTGGCCGGCCAACCAGGCAGCCCGTTACGTTGCAGCTGCGCCAGGTAGTTTAAGCGCACTCGGGCTGCCCTTTGACTAGCTTTGCGTTATGCTGGTGCGCCTACTCAAACGCGAAAAGGCCAGTATGTCTGACTACGATTTTGATCTCTTTGTCATAGGCGCAGGTTCAGGTGGCGTGCGCGCCAGCCGAATGGCTGCTGGTTTTGGTGCGCGAGTGGCAGTTGCCGAAGACCGCTACTTGGGTGGCACCTGCGTCAACGTAGGTTGTGTGCCGAAAAAGCTATTTGCTTACGCAGCGCATTTTGCTGAAGACATCGCCGACGCCGCAGGCTTTGGGTGGGACATAGCAGCACCTGAGTTCACCTGGTCACGTTTATTGGAAAACAAAAATCAGGAAATCACCCGTCTGAACGGCATCTATCACAACTTGCTGACATCCGCTGGCGTCACCCTGATCAACGGCCGTGCGCGACTGCAGGATGCGCATCATGTGGTGGTCGGTGATACCACCTATAGCGCCGAGCGAATTGTGATTGCTACTGGCGGCTGGCCCTTCATTCCTGAGTTTCCCGGTCGTGAGCATGTGATCAGCTCCAACGAGGCGTTCTTCATTGAAGCGCTGCCCAAGCGCACGCTAGTGGTGGGCGGCGGTTATATCGCGATTGAGTTTGCCTGCATTTTCGAAGGCTTAGGTTGCGAGTCTCGGCTGCTATACCGTGGCGATCTGTTCTTGCGCGGATTTGATCAAGGCGTGCGTGAGCACATGTCGCAAACACTCAGTGCCAAAGGTTTGGAACTGACGTTTAACGCTGATGTTGAGCGCGTCGAGAAGCAGTCCGACGGCAGCTTGCTGGTTACCTTGAACAATGGCGAAAGCATCGAAACTGATCTAGTGCTTTATGCAACCGGCCGTCGCCCACATCTGGATGGTCTTGGGCTGGAAAACACCAAGGTCATGCTGGATAAAAAAGGTTTCGTGAAGGTAGACGAACACTATCAAACCACCGAGCCTTCGATTTTTGCTATTGGTGACGTCACTGACACTATGCAGCTTACCCCTGTTGCTCTGGCCGAAGGCATGGCGCTGGCACGCAGGCTGTATAAGCCGGATGAGTACGTACCGGTCGACTACAACGACATCCCTACCGCCGTATTCTGCATTCCCAATATAGCCACTCTGGGTTTAACGGAGGAGGACGCGCGTGCCAAAGGTTATAAGCTGCGCGTTTATGAAAGCCGCTTCCGTGCCATGCGCAACACACTGGCAGGGCGCAGCGAGCAAAGCTTTATGAAATTGGTGGTTGATAAAGCGGATGACCGTATTCTCGGCATTCATATGATTGGCCCGGAAGCGGGTGAAATCCTTCAGGGGCTGGCAGTAGCCGTAAAAGCTGGCGCGACTAAAGCTGTGTTCGACGCGACCATGGGCATTCACCCCACGGCCGCAGAGGAGTTTGTTACCATGCGCACCCCCACCCGCGAGGATTGATCGCGGCTTGCTAGTTGAGTGTGCAAATGAACTGGTTCTACGCGTTTGATTTGTTCGGCGTCGCTGTATTCGCCATTACCGGCGCGCTGATGGCTGGACGCAAATCAATGGACCTGTTCGGCGTACTGGTGATTGCCATCGTTACCTCTTTGGGCGGTGGCACCCTGCGCGATGTGATTCTAGATCATCACCCTGTTAGCTGGATTGGCAACGACCTCTACATCCTGGTTGCAACGCTCGCGGCTATCGGCACGGTGCTTTGGGTGCGCTTTACCCGGCCGATCAATGAGCGTGGTTTACTGATTGCAGATGCCTTTGGTCTGGCCGTTTTTACTGTGCTGGGTACCCAAGTCGCGCTGGCGCAGCAAGTGCCAGTCAGTGCTGCGGTGATCATGGGGGTAATGACTGGCGTTGCCGGTGGGGTAATGCGCGATATCATCTGTAACGAGATACCGCTGATCTTCCATAAAGAGATTTACGCCACAGCCTGCATTGCCGGAGCGTTAATCTATATTGCCCTGCAGCATTTCGCGCTGGGCGAGGGTCTCGCCGCTTTAGTGGCTATGCTGGCCGTGCTGAGCATTCGCTTGGCTGCCATCCGTTGGCATCTTGAGCTACCGCGTTTTCATTTGCTCGACCGGGAACCGAAAGACCCGGATCAATGATGGGCGTGTGCGTCGCCAGTTGATTTAGGCTTTTCATCGGCCTGAATATTCACCATCACTTCGATGTCACCTGCCTCGGCAAAATGCAGCGTCAGCGGGAAGTGCTCTCCGGCCACCAGCGGCTGCTCCAAGTTGAATAGCATCAGATGATAGCCGCCGGGCCGGAACTCCAGCGTTTCACCTGCGGCAACGGGTAAAGTCTGCACCTGCTGCATTTTCATCAAGCCGCCCTGGTGCAGGTGCTCATGCATTTCTACTTTGCCGGCAATAGGTGTGTCTGCGCCGAGCAGCTCGTCGTCATGTTCTCCGTGGTTAGCAATAGACAGGTAGGCAGCCCCGGTTTTAGCCACCGGGGGCAACGCGCGTGACCATGGATGATCGATATGCAGTTCACCCGCATCAAACTCATGGGCAGCTGCCAAGGGCGCCATACAGCAGAAAACCAGCAACGCTAAAACTTTGTTAAATGACATCGGAGATCCTTGTGGTTCTGAGCCAAACAAGCCTAACCTTAACAGGCAACTATCGGTAAAATCGATGGCATCTTGTGTTTTTCAACCGCTGCGAGAAAAGATTCAAAAAATGTCGATTGCTATACACATTCAAACTGAAGATGGCTGTTCGCTAGCATGAAATTGAACCACACTCTGAGTGGAGCATTTCAGTCTGGTAGCCGAGGAAGACTGCCGTGGTAGATGAACAAAAATCAAAAGAACGCAGACGACTGGAGCGCCACTCAGTGAGCACAAGCCTTGAAGTTTTCGATTTGGACACCGGAGATCATTTGGGTCGTGTGGTAGATTTGCATGCAGAGGGGCTGATGTTGTTGAGCGAGCGTCCTCTGGATCTGTTCCGCTCTTTTGCCCTGCAAGTAAATCTGCCAATGACGC
The DNA here is from genome assembly GCA_011053055.1 of Halopseudomonas sabulinigri. Classification (GTDB taxonomy): domain Bacteria; phylum Pseudomonadota; class Gammaproteobacteria; order Pseudomonadales; family Pseudomonadaceae; genus Halopseudomonas; species Halopseudomonas sabulinigri_A. Next base: position 55,046 of record DRHT01000065.1, read on the forward strand.
TCAACGGCATGAGTGAGTTTTTGTTCGATGCTGAGAGCCTCTGGAATCGGGCAAGCATCAGTGGACAGCAGTACTGGACCGGTTTGCACTTTACCAACTTGCCAGAAGAGTCGCGCCAATGCATAGAGCGCATGGTCGCTAGTCGCTGAGGCCTGGTCTGGTGTCTAGCGATAAAAAAGGCAGCTGATTAGCTGCCTTTTTTAATGCCTGCTCAAAGCGTTAGTTCAAGCCTGACGTAGCCTACCTGGGGTCAGATGGTTGTCCCAATGTACCGCGTAGCTGCCATGGGGCTGAGGTTGGTCACTCGCAGCGTCCAATAGAAATAAACCGCCCGTTCCAGAGGATACCAAAAAGCCGTGCTGCCCAAAGGGCAGGGCGCCAGCCACATCGGGCACTGCTACGCGCTGCACCAATTCGCCTGTGTGGTGATTGATAATAATCGCACGACCACCACGGGGCGCGGTAATAACGGTGAACGGACTGGTTGGGCTTATGGCAATACTGGCTGTGTAGTTCTTCAACCCCATCACTTCTTCAAGCGGCAACTCAGGTTCACTGAATTGCATGTCCCGCGTATCCAGCTTGGCAATCAACGGCGGCGTATCCCATTCGGGCCCTTCGTACTGATAACCTGCGATAACGATGCCTTCCGGACTGACGTCCAAGTGGCGACAGCTCAGTTGATGATGCGAAGGTTCGAAGCGCTGGGTTATACGGCCGCTTTGCCGATCCATTAATACCAGCGCCGGCTGCATGCTCGCGGTGTTGAGTTTTAAACGGTCGTAATCAGGATGCGTTTCAATACCGCCGAGCGCGACCACCAAGGTCACGCCATCAGGGTGCAGGCGCAGCTCGTGGGGACCAATACCGTCTAGCGGGTAGTCGGTTAAGGCGCGGTAGCCATTCATCGCGTCGTAGACCCGAATCAGCCCCTCGGAAGTGGTGTAGTCATTCATGGTGACATACAGATAGCGCGCATCTGGGCTATAGACACCGTGCCCGTAATAATGAAACCCCTCGCCAGCCTGGATGCTGCGCTCCAGCTTGCCGCTGCGGGTATTGATTACGTGCATCTCCCGACCAGGTCGGCGTGAAAAGATCACCACATGATCGCCGTGTGGCTGCGGGCAGCCACCATGGCAACGTTCGCTTACTGGCACCATAAAGGCTTGCTCACCGCTCTGGCTGACGGCGGTGATGTAATGCTGGCCTTGATCATCATCGACCGCACTCAACAGCTGCAGAGGTGCGCTGCTGCTGTTGAGCTGCCGCGCTGAACAGCCGGCAAGCCCTAGCAAGGTGGCACCGGCAAAGCCCGCGCGTAAAACCTGGCGACGACTTAACAACGGATTAGTCTCCATCGCTGGAATTGAAACCGCGCACGACACTCAACGCACCCGATATGGGGCCGGTCAGCAGGGCTTTGGTAGCATTAACGTCGTCTAGCAACGCCTTAAGGCTTTTCTGCCCCTCCTCGGTTTCCATCAAGGGTGCGATGTCCGAGGGCAGTTGATCAAAGTGCGCCAGCGTCTTGTTCAGTTGCTGACTGAACTGTTCTGCCAAGGCGATTTGGTCCGTCTCCGCCAGTAGTAAATTCAAGCCAGGCACAAAATAATCAGACAAGCCCTTCAGTGACGCATGCAGGGTGTTGAGTGATTGGCCACTGCGCCATGCATCGGCCACGTAGGGATTGGGCTTGCTGTTGCTGCGCTGACCAATTGGCCCGGCGAGACGCCAATCAGCTATCAACTCAAGAGACTGCATGGCGGATTGCAGCGTACCGCTGTCGTAATCCTCAACGCTGAGGTAGCGCTCTTCCAGTGCAGCCCAATCAGCATTCAACGAATCTGCATTAGCATCCAGGTTGCTGCTGATAGCGGTCATTAGCGCGCAACTGCGCTCTGCTGGTAGCGCTTTATCGGTGGCGGTGATGCGCTCGTCGTATAAGAGGTATTCAACCGCGGGGAAACCCTGAAGCGCAACACTGTCTTTGCCAACGGCTTCAGCGGTGATGCTCTTATCGCTATTGAGCCAATAATCGACCTTACTGGCTGTGAGGTTCTTTGGATCTGGCCAAAACTGAAACTTCCACGCGCGGGTATTTTCTTCGATGGGACCGAAGCCCACAAAACGCACAGCCTGCCATGCGCTGAATGCGGCTAGCCAAGTTTCTTTAAGCTGTTGCAGATTGGCAGGTGAGGGCGCTTCACAATAACTGCCTGCGGTCTTTTCCAGCTCGCTGGTAGCGTCCGCAAGCTGACTGTAACCGTGGCCAATCTGAGCGTGCCACGCGGCACGGGGTGTTTCTGCCTGGGCGGCGCTGGCACACGCGAGGGTCAGTAGTGTGCAACAGCCAATGCGATGCAGGAGTGTCATGGATAGTTCTCGTTCAGAGGGAGTTGAGAAAACGCAGTAACGCTGCACGCTCGATGGCAGGCAACAATCGGTACTGATCAATCGAGGCTTGCGCCTCACCTGCGTGCCACAAAATAGCTTCTTCCAGGGTGCGGGCGCGGCCATCATGCAGGAAGCCAGCTGTTGGGTTCACACCTTGCGCCAAGCCCATACCCCAGAGTGGTGGCGTGCGCCATTCGTTACCATCGGCAAGAAATTCATCGCGGCCGTCCGCCAGGCCAGGGCCCATATCGTGCAGTAACATATCAGTGTAGGGCCAGATAACCTGATCGCTTAGGTCTTCACGCTCAACCTTGGCGGTGGTATAGGTTGGCGTATGGCAACTGGCGCAGTTCAGCTGATTAAACAACTCAGCGCCTTGCATTACTTCAGGGGCATCCATATCACGTCGGGTAGGCACCGCCAGGCTCGCGGAATAAAAAGCGATAAAGTTGGCGATTTTGTCGCTGACTTCCAACTCGCCGCCATTAGGGAAAGTCTCGCACTTCTGTTCAGGCGTGCAGTCAGTTTGTGGGCTCAGCTTAGAGGTGAGCCCCATATCCCCGGCAAACGCACCCATCGCCTGTTGCAGAATATTAGGCTCAGCCGCTTTCCAGCCGAATCGACCCAGTACCGTGGTTTCGCTGGTTTTGTCCCAAACGCGGTTGGCCCGTCCGGAAATACCATCGCCATCTTTATCGTCGGGATCTTCACGACTTAGGATGTCAGTTTCAGCGATAGACTCCAGTAAGCCCAAACCAATCATCGGCGGAGCAACCCGGGGGGATATCAACAGGTTATCTGGTAGCGGGCCGTAGTTTGGCGACTCTATATGGTAAATCGGCTGGCGTAACATCACTACTGTGCCGTCAGCCAGCTTCTGCTCAACCGGCTGCCATTCGACAACCATATTGGCCTCCGGCTGCATGCCTGGGATGGCTGAGGTTTGCAGCTGGCTGCCGTACACCGGCGCCGGAACAAAGCCGTGACGCTTGAGTATTTCAGCATCGCGTTCAGCATCGGCCGGTACCGCTAAACGCAAAAACAGCGAGACTGAGGGCTCATCAATTGACGGAGGTGCGTGACCTCGGCCATCTTTGATGTGACAGCCCTGGCAAGAGTTGGTGTTAAACAGCGGCCCAAGGCCATCGCGCGCATCGGTGCTGGACGGTGCCACCACCCAAGGGTTGCGAAAGAAGCTGTTGCCAACGCTGAAATCCAGACGCTTGGTAATCGAGAGATTGCCTTGCGGAAGAGAAAAGGCATTGTGATCGTGCTGCGTCACACTGCCGGCACCACCGGTCATAGGGGTGTCTTGAATGGGGTATTCCGACTGTGCAGCCATGGCAGCGCTGGATAGCAGCAGCAAGGGAGCAAACAGCCCGTTAAAGCGGGTAGTAGGGCGAGGCATAAAACGTATTTACCGTTTATCAGAGGAGTAACTGCGATTGCTGATCATACTCACTCAAAAAAGCCGATGGTAGCGGAAGGTACCGCACCACCGGCTTTTATTGTTACGACAGTTGGCCTTAGAAGTTGTGGCCAGCGTCGTCAGGTTGGAGCGAATCAACCCCTACAATAGCCGCTACTTTTTCGATTGAACCCGTTTGCTCAACCAGTGCTGCGATTGCGTTGTTGATGATCTTGGCGCCTTCGGCATTATCCGGGGCGATCATCATGTCGAACTTAACAGGATTTTCAGAGGCTTCGGCTGTTTTCTTCATTTCGCCCAGCGCCGCCATCGTGGAGGCCAGCTCGGAGTTCAGCTTCTTGTCCAGTTCGGCATCGCTTGCAGCGACCAGATCAGACAAGGAAGCACCGCTCATCTCAGTACCATCAGCGCGCTGGTAAGTACCGGTGTAGACATTCTGGATGCCTTGCGCGTTGTAATAATGAGAGTTGTGGGTGTTGTCGCTGAAGCAGTCATGCTCGTCTTCATAGGAGTTGGCTTCTAGGGCCACCTTCATGCGCTCACCAGCCAGCTCGCCCAGTGACAGCGAGCCCATGCCGAAGAGCATTTTCTGGTAAGCAGCTTGAGGCTCAATGGCAACAAACTCAGCTCGATAATTACCTTCGGTGTCCGCCGTCCATTGACCCACCATCCACTCCAGGTCGCTGACCAGCAAATCGGTTACGGCATCCAGGTAGTCAGCACGGCGATCACAATGACCGTTAGTGCAGTCTTCGCCTTTAGCGTAGTCAGTCACAGGGCGCTCGCCGGCGCCTGCTTCAAAGCCATTCATATCCTGGCCCCAGAGCAGGAACTCAACAGCGTGGTAGCCGGTTGCAACGTTGGCTTCGGAGCCACCCACTTCGTTCAGGCTGGCTAACAGCTCAGGCGTTAACGTGGTGAGGTCCATTGTTTCGCTACCAATGGTCAGCTCGGTGTTGGCAATGATGTTGGCGTTGGCGCCATCGTTGCCCAGCGCATGCTGGTAACCGTCAGTTTTAACGTAGTCGATCAAACCTTCGTCTAGGGGCCAGGCGTTGAGTTGACCTTCCCAGTCATCTACCACGGCGTTACCAAAGCGGAAAACTTCCGATTGCTGATAAGGCACGCGAGCGGCCAGCCAGGCTTGCTTTGCTGCAGCCAGTGTTTCGGCCGTAGGATTTTTGATCAGTTCGTCGGTTGCAGCATCCAGCGCTTTGGCGGTGGTCAGTGCATCTTCGTAGGTGGCGTGGGCCAGATCAGCGTAGTGGCTGACAACCGCTTCGGGTGCTACCGCGTTGTCATTTGATGCCGCAGCGGGTGCGGTTTCAGCGACCTCGGCTGGAGCGGTGGCAGTCGGCTCTGGAGCAGCAGACTGAGCAGCTTTGTCTTCGTCGCCACATGCACTCAGAAGAAAAGCAGTAGAAATTGCCAGCGCAAGCGCCTGCAGAGGAAAACGCGCAGCCATGGAGAACTCCCTGTTTTATTAGTCGCTTTCAATTAATGATAGTGATTTGCATTTCTAATTATAAGGAGCCTATAGCATATTGCAATGCGCCGCTGCTTTGATCCGCAAATGAGCCTGAACCCTTGGGCGGCATAGCTGTCTTCCATAGTGTGGACACACAACAGACAAATGGAGACCGCAATGTCAAACCATCATGTATACAAGAAAGTTGAAGTGGTAGGTTCATCCAGCAACAGCATAGAAGATGCGATTCAGGTTGCTGTCGCTGAATGCAGCAAGAGTGTTAAACATGTGGAGTGGTTTGAAGTAGTTGAAACCCGCGGCCACGTAAAAGATGGAAAAGTCGCCCACTATCAGGTTGTACTAAAAGTGGGCTTTCGCATTGAAGGTAGCTAGCGCATAAAAGCCAGCCTTCAGCTGGCCTTGGTCGCCAATGTGAGCGCAATCGCGCCATCTGCAGCGGCGGCCAACTCCTCACCTTTCTGAACGAAATGACGGCTGTAGTACTGCCGGTGTTCATCATGCTCATGAAAGTTATGGGGCGTGAGTACGGCCGTCAAAACCGGAACTTCGGTTTCCAGTTGCACCTGCATCAAACCTGAAATAACCGCATTGGCAACAAAGTCATGCCGGTAAATTCCGCCATCTACTACCAGTCCACTGCAAACGACCGCAGCGTAGCGGCCCGTTTTTGCCAAAAGCTTGGCCTGCAGGGGGATTTCATAGGCGCCGGGAACCGCGATCACGTCTATATTTTCCGGATCGTAGCCGCGTTCTTGCCACTGACTTTTAAACCCATCCAGGCAGCGCAGTACGATCTCTGCGTGCCATGAGGCATGGATGAAGGCAACCCGCTGGTTGCTGCGATCAAAAGTGAAATTCGTCGAGCTCTGATTCATCAGTTACTTCCTGGACAAAGGTGAATCAGGGCGAACGGGCAGGGCAGGGCCGAGCGTTTACACGCGGCGGCACAGGCAACTGACGCGTTCTCTCCTATCCGGACTATGACCGTCGGCTCTGGAATCACACCAGATCTGCTGACCTCTGACTGAGAAATTCTGTCAGAGCGCTCGCGGGCTGAGGAGCTGACTCCTATCACCGCCGGTGGGGAATTGCACCCCGCCCCGAGAACGAAGCTGTTTGCACAGCGGGCAGCAATATAAGGGTTTCTGGGTAGGCACGTCAAAGCTGGGGGGCGCTATAAAGATAAGATCACTGATGCCGATATAGACCTATAGCCACACGTGAGGTCGGCATGCGCATAGATTCAACTCCTACTCTGGTAACGTCCACATCACCAGCTGCGGCGCCTGTCGCCGCGCCTGAGGGACAGCAAGAACAAGCCAAATCGGTGCGCGAGCTGGGGCAGGGGATTAAGGTGACACTATCCGAACAGGCTCAGGCCAGAGCTGCAGGCAGCAATAAGGATCAGGCAGTCGCCGACAGTGACCTTCCCGACACCATCAAGAGTTTGATCGAGCATATCCGCGAACTCAAAGCACAAATTGCAGAGAAGCAGGCAGAACTTGCCGCGCTGCAACGCGCCGCCGCCGACCCGGAGCAGGTCAAGCAGGTGCAGCAACAGTTGAGCAGCCTGACATCCGCGCTAACCACTGCCTATGCAAGCCTGGCTACAGCATTGGATGACAATAGCTTAAGCGATGATCAGAAAATGGCAGCGCTAAATATGAGCATGTCCTAAACACGGCATTAGCTGATCTTGCTGCGCATATAAGGTATAAACTGCCAAAAGATGAGCGGGTGAATGCTGTCTGTATCAAGGATCAACCGACTGCAAGGCGGTTATGCATCTTCACGGAAAATCATCCTCCCACTGTCCGGTAAACGCTGACTGGCTCAAACGCGCTTGGCTTTGTTGCATGCTGTTAATAATGACCGCTTGCGCAGCACCCCAACCCTTGATGCTCATGCCGGCCCCCGTGCTCTACCGCGACGGCCTCGTCGACCCCTTTGCCCACTTGCTGCCGGCACGCCGCATACCACGCATGTCGATCTTTTACGCGACCAACCGCGAGCCGGAAATAACTGAACAAGGTCTCAACTACGGCAACGACATCACCCAGCGTCTGCATCTGGGGCAGGCCGTAGTGCAACTCGGTGATGAAAATACCCAGTGGAACGACCTTTACGAAGCGTCAATTACCGACCAGACCGGCTTGTTACTGCCCCTCAAACTACATTCGGTAGCTCAACAAGCGCGGTTCCCGGCTGGCATGGCCGCTCCCTCCGCTGCGCTCACAGATGAGGCGCAAGCCTATTTCGCCGCAATCAATGCTGAGCTAGCCGAAGCCCAGGATCGCGAAATCCTGGTCTATGTACACGGCACTAAAGTGGATTTTCTTAACTCAACCGCACTGACTGCGGAAATAGATCACTTTTCCGGTCGGGATTATGTTGGGCTTGCCTTCGCATGGCCCTCTCATCAAAATATTTTTCGTTACCTGATCCGCGAAGATGTACATCGCGCCCAAGCATCGAGCGATGCGCTAGCGACCTTGCTGGAGCTACTTGCGGAGCATACTGACGCCCAACGTATCAACGTATTGGCATACAGCGCCGGTGCGCGAGTTACCTCCAAAGCCTTGGATCAATTACGCACCAAGTACTCTGATGAAAGCGCCTACCGGCTAAAAAGCCGTTTGCGCATTGGCACTGTGATCTTTGCTGCTGCTGATGTAGAACTGGAAACCTTTCTTGACCGGCTAGGCAGCATCAGTGATCTCTCCGAACAGGTTGTCATCACCGTCAGCGATGATGACAACGCCTTGATCGCAGCGCGGCACTACATGGGCGGCGGTAGTCGAACCGGGGAAGAGTTAGCAGAAAGTGCGGAGGAATTCTTTATCCACGAACATCAGATCACCAATATTGAGATTATTGATGTTTCTGCGGGTAAGTTGGCTCGGGGCTTTGATATCAGCGGCCATCATTATTGGTATCGCCATCCCTGGATCAGTAGCGATATGGTGTTCTTGCTGCGTAGCGGTTTGCGGCCAGACAGAACTGGAAGGCATTTGGTATCTGTCGGACGACTACCCGGAGCAGGTCCAGCGAGCGGCTAAAAAAGAGATGCGCGGCAGCTGGTAAATGATGCAGTTGCTCTACAAATGCAACAGTGTTTTGCGACTGCCACAACAGATTATTTCGACTACTCTCGAACAAGTGTGCGTTAATACTCCGCTTCTGCACACCGCCGTTTTGGAGTAAGCATGTCTGCGTCGCCGCATTCCGACCATCACATCTCAGCCCGCATGACCTTTTTTCTGGCGCTATGTTGTGGCCTGATCGTCGCCAACCTGTACTACTCACAACCACTGGCAGGCCCCATCAGCCAAGCGCTGAACATGTCACCGGAGTCAGCCGGCCTGATCGTCACCCTGACTCAGATCGGCTATGTGATTGGCTTGCTGCTGGTGGTCCCTTTGGCCGATCTGGTAGAGAACCGCAAGTTAATTCTGGCCATGCTCGCGCTCTCCATTGTCGCGGTATTGGGCGCTGCGCTGGCCGATAACGCGGTGTTATTTCTGACTGCTTCGCTGCTGATCGGCGTGGGTGCCGTGGCCGTGCAGGTCATAGTCCCGCTGGCGGCGCATTTGGCTAGCGAAGAACGCCGCGGTCAGGTGGTTGGTAATGTGATGAGCGGCTTAATGTTCGGCATCATGTTGGCGCGTCCGGTATCCAGTTTCATTACCGACCTTTACAACTGGCATGCGGTCTTTGTGTTCTCTGCGGTGGTGATGCTGCTTTTGGGTGTCGCTATCCGTGTTTTACTACCGCCGCGTGCACCACGCGCGACCTTAAGCTATGGCAGTCTGTTGGCATCGATGGGTGGTCTGGCGTTGCACACGCCGATTTTGCAGCGCCGGGCTTTTTATCAGGCAATGATGTTTGGCGCATTCAGTCTGTTCTGGACTACCACACCGCTCCTGTTGGCGGGCCCGGCTTTTAATCTGTCGCAATCGGGTATCGCGCTTTTTGCCCTGGCGGGTGTGGCGGGCGCGGTCTCTGCCCCGTTGGCCGGGCGAGTGGCTGACGCTGGCTGGACGCGCTCGGCAACCCTATGCGCCATGCTTCTGGCGATTGGCTCCTTTGCCATTACCTTGCTGCTGCCTTTGGGCTCCACAACATCGCTGATGCTACTGGTGCTGGCCGCGGTACTACTCGATTTTGGCGTTTCCGCCAACGTCGTGCTGGGGCAGCGCGCGATCTATGGCCTGAGCGCTGATTTGCGTAGCCGTTTGAATGGGCTATATATGGCTACTTTCTTCGTTGGTGGTGCGATAGGCAGCGCTGTGGGCGTGTGGGGCTACGCGCACGGCGGCTGGCTGACGGCCGCATTGCTAGGCGGCAGCATGCCAGCATTAGCTTTGTTCGTACTCTGGTTGGTGGAACCAAAAACCGAAGCAACAGCGACGCTATCGACTTCGGTTGATTGAGCTACCTAATCAGGTCAGGTAATCAAGCCACCGCTTTGGATGAGCCGTGCGAAGGCGTTGGATTACCGCGTTGATGCGGTTCAAGTTCTAGGATTTCATCTTCGATGGGCTCCTCTAGCAGCATGGCTGAGTCCACTTCATAGGCGTTAAGTACTTGCCAAGGCAGCTCGGCTCCTTGGCGGGGCAGGACCGCATTCGCGCGCTGAATGTAGCCCGACTCCAATGTGCCCATCATTGAGTGAGACTGCCGATTAGCGCCACGATCGTTTGCCTGTGCGACCGCCAGGCCTGTTGCTTGCAGGTGGTTCAGTAAGCGGCACACATAGCGCGCAGCGATATCTGCCTTTAACGTCCAGGGTGCATTGGTATAACCAAAAATCCACGCCATGTTAGGTACGCCTTCGAGCAGCACGCCTTTGTAAGTCATTCGCTCGTTAATCTTGCAGGGCGCGCCATCCAGCGTCAGCTTGGTGCCACCGAGCACCTGCAACTGCAGCCCTGTAGCGGTAATGACAATATCGGCCTCCAGCTCCTGTCCAGACGCTAGGCGAATACCGTTTTCGGTGAACGCGGCGATCTGGTCGGTCACCACCGACGCCTTGCCGCTGTTGATGGCGGTAAACAAATCTCCATTGGGTACCGCGCAGAGACGCTGATCCCAGGGCATATAACGTGGCGTAAAGTGGGGCATCAGGCTCTGGTCATTCAGCTTATTGCTAACGCCCTTGAGTAGGAAGCGTCGGGTCTTCTCCGGCCAACGCTTGGCGGCTTTATAAATCCAGCGTTGAATGGCGATGTTGCGTCGCCGCGCCAGTCGATAGGCCCAGCTTTTGGGCATCAAATGGCTCAGCACTGAGGTCAGCGTGTCATGCGCAGGCACCGACATAATATAAGAGGGAGAGCGTTGTAACATGGTGATATGCGCAGCGTCCTCAGCCATGGCTGGCACCAGGGTAACGGCCGTAGCACCGCTGCCGATCACCACCACGCGCTTACCGCGATAGTCGAGATCCTCTGGCCACTGTTGCGGATGAATGCAACGCCCTTTGAAAGAATCAACGCCGGGGAAGTTTGGCAGGTGGCCCTGTTTGTGATCGTAGTAACCCGTGCAGCTAATCAGAAAGCGGCAGCTGAACTTCTGTTCCTCACCCTGGTTGTCGCGAGTAGTGACGGTCCAGCGCTGCGTAGCGGAATCCCAATCGGCGTCCTGGGTCTCTTGGCCAAAGCGGATATGCGGGCTAACGCCGTGCTCTTTGGCTGTATCGGAAATGTACTGACGAATCGCGGGGCCGTCAGCCAGTGTCTGCAGGGCATTCCAGGGACGGAAAGCGTAGCCGAAGCTGAACATATCAGAATCAGAGCGAATGCCGGGGTAACGGAAGAGATCCCAAGTGCCGCCCACGGCCTGCCTGCGTTCAAGTATCAAATAGCTCTGGCCTGGGCACTCGCGGGCGAGATGGCAAGCAGTACCGATGCCGGACAAACCGGCACCAATGATGATCACATCATGGTGTTCCATAGTCATCGCAGCCTTCTATTTTTGTTTTGGCTTGGGTGACTATAGATCGCTTGCGCGTACTTTGCCGTGATTGTCACAACACAACATCAAAGGGCTGAAGATATAAATCAATCTATGGCCAAGGCCGCTACGCAGAATCGCAGCGGCCTTGGCTGCTTAGCAGTGCTCAGGCCTGGGTTTGCAACGGCTGGCTGCGCGGCGCAAGAAGAGCAACCAGCACGCTGACCAACGCAGAAGCCAACAAGGCACCGGCAAATGGTCCTAGACTTGGCACACCGCCAGGAAAGCTAGCGATTAACAAGCCCTGAACCAGACTGCCGCTCACAATCCAGCCCGGTAACACTGCGCCAAGTAAACCGGCTAACGCCCCAGCAATGGCCGCTGCGGGAGTCATTCGCGACCACAGCCCCAACAGCACTGGCACCACTGCGGTAGCGCACAGCAAATCCGCAATCAGGAACAGCCGCAGCACAGAGATCCCCTGCAGCGCAATCAGCACCACCGGCAGCATCAGTAGTACGGTGAACCAGCGAGCGGCGCTAAGCGAAAGGCCTTTTTTCTCGGTCACGGCCAGAGACGCTATGGCGTTTTGCAGAGTATCGACAGACGAGGCAACCAGTGTCATGGCCAGCAGCAGAGCGAGCAAGCTGAGCCAAGCGGGCGCATCACTGAGCATGGCGAAGAACGGAATCGGCGGAGAGCCAATATCCGCACCGCTCATTACCGTGAGAATGGCCATGCCGCCCACGACAGCGACTACCAATATCGTGGTCAAACCACCAAGCAATGCACCTTTGCCGAGTGCGCTGGAGTCCTCTGCCGCCCACACGCGCTGCCAGTAACCTTGATGAAACAGGTTAGCCGCAGTGACTGCGATCACCAGCGTCAGTGCGACGCTCAGTGCCGCACCTGTGGGTATGCCGGGCAGTGGAGTGCTGGTGTCTATGTGCGGCAAACGTTGCAGCGCAACATAACCGACCACTAACAACAGACCCAGCAGCATCCAGGCCTGCCAGCGGTCTGTCACCAGGCTGGCGCGCAGCCCGCCCCATACGGTGTAAACCAAGGTTGCCATGGCAACGCCCACAATCACCAGAGCAGGGTTAACGTCAGAAAGCATGCCGGTAATGGCACCGATGGCGGTCAGCTCGGCAATCAGAAAGCAGCTCATGTACAGCAATGAGATCAGCGCTACCCAGCGGCGTACGCCGCCGCCAAAGCAGGCTTGGGCGAACTCGCCAATGCTACGACCCTCAGGCAGCGCGCGGCGGATCGCCGGACCACAAAAGGCAAATACAATGAAGGGCAGGGCCGCACCCACGGCGTAACCCGCAAGCGCGATAGGGCCGACCAAAGCGCCGACTTCTGGCGGTGCAAAGAGGATCCAGCCACCCATACCCGAAGCCAAAAAAGATAGCCCCAGCGCCTGCGCGCCCTGGCTGTTGCGCGCGGTTATGTAATCATCCAGTCCGGCATCGGGTTGACGGGCCGTAAGGCCGACCCACACAAACAACAATAGAGCCGCTACTACAGCAGCCATACTCAAATACAGCATGTCGCGCTTCCTCCGCCGGTATTATCCGGATCAGGTTCCAGGGTTTGACCGCGATAGCGGTATGTTCTCAGCGCGGCACACGAGTACTGGTTGAAATAAAAGGATCATGTACAACAGGCTAGATTCCTGCTTACTTTCAACCGGCACTATTGATACCCGAGCTCCCCTGGCGACGTTAATGGGATTGTTATTAAAACAGCGGCGCTATCATCGCACAGAAGCTCGCATTGCCGCGCGGGCGTGCTACCTTGTAGGCTTCGCCTTTTCCATCACACATGCTCTGGAATGGACACCGCATGACATTTGACCCAAGCCGTTTGGCCGCCTGTTTCGCCTTAACCAGCAATGCCCAGGGCAAGCGTTTTCTTGACGTTTCCCACCCCATTGTTAGCGCCCGAATTGCCTTTGAAGGCGCCCACCTGCTGCAATGCACACCTACCGGTCAAGCGCCGTTATTGTGGGTCAGCCCTGATGACCCACAGCTACCGGGTAAGTCTCTGCGCGGAGGCATTCCGCTGTGCTGGCCTTGGTTTGGCGGTGACCGCTCAACTTCAGCGCATGGCATAGCGCGACGCGCCCCTTGGCAGCTTAGCGCGGCAGAGGAAAGTGAACAGGGTGTGTATCTACGTTTTGATCTGCCCGCCAAATACATTAGCGAGCAACTACCGGGCGAGCCTTGGCAGGTATACGTCGAGTTTCGTTTGGGTGTGGCGATTGATGTGCAGCTGACCACCACCAACCTGGGTCAACAGCCAATAAAACTGAGCCAGGCATTGCATACCTATCTGCCTGTCAGGGATATTCATCAAGCACGTATCGGCGGATTGGCGAACGCCGCGTATATCGACGCGCTAGATGATTGGACGCACAAAACCCAAACCGGCGATGTGCAGTTTGCTGCGGAGCTTGATCGTATTTATTACGGACACGCAGGCGACTTGCAATTGCACGATGCGGATTGCCCCGTGGTGGTTGAGCGTCAAGGTAGTGAGTCTGTGGTGGTCTGGAACCCTTGGCAGGCGAAGAGTTTGCGTTTGACTGAGTTTCCGGCTGATGGCTACCTGAGTATGCTGTGCGTCGAGGCGGCCAATGCAGGGCCCGATACACGCGTGCTGGAGCCAGGCCAGAGCCATACTTTGGGAACCCGTATCCGGCGCGCAGGCTAGTTGCACGTCAGCAGTGTGATTTAGGATTTAGCCCAAATAGAACAAGGCCGTTATCGATGAGCAGTCAGCACAACAACAAAAAATCCCAGCAGCAGAAATCCAGCATCACGCAGAACGCCGAAGGCACCAAAAGCAACCGAAAAAATGCTGTTTACCTACTGGCTGCCATCTGTGTACTGCTGCTAGCCGTGACAGGTTGGTGGTGGACTCAGCACGCTGCGAAAGCGGTAACACCCGCTCGCGACGTCGCGGCTCCAGCCTCCCCAGTCGCTGCGCCCGCTGCGGCCAAACCGGTTACCAAGCCGCAACCCACAGCCGATTTTGTCGGCATGGAAAACTGCGTGGGCTGTCACGCCGAGCAGGCTGAGCGTTTTACTGGTTCGCACCATGATCTGGCCATGCAGGAAAGCACCGAAAGCAGCGTATTGGGCGACTTCAACGACGTGAAGTTCGAGTTCGGTGGTGTAACTACGCGCTTTTTCCGTCGCGGCGCTGATTTCATGGTCAATACTGCTGACGATCAAGGCCTGTATCAAGACTACGTCGCGCGCTATACCTTTGGGGTTTATCCGTTGCAGCAGTATCTGCTGGCATTGCCCGGCGGGCGTTATCAAGCGTTTAGCGTGGCCTGGGATGCACGGCCAAAGGAGGAGGGTGGTGAGCGCTGGTTTCAGCTCAACCCGGAGTTCAATGGCGATGAGCCGGATAAAGCCTTTCACTGGACCGGCCGCAACTTCAACTGGAACCTGACCTGCGCGGAGTGTCACTCCACCAATCTGCAGCGCAACTATGACCCGGTCAGCAATAGCTACGACACCCAATGGGACGATATCGACGTGGCCTGTGAGTCCTGCCACGGACCTGGTTCGCTGCATCTGAAATGGACGGCTGACCCAGAACAACTCAGTCCCGAGCAACTATCCCGCAAAGGTTTGACGCTGAACTTTGATGAGCGCCGCAAAGCTATCTGGCAACACAACCCGCAAAGCGGTCAGCCCGAGCGTAGTGTAGCGAAAACCACAGAAACCGAGATTCAAGCCTGCGCAGCCTGCCATTCCCGCCGCGCCAAGCTGTTTGATGACAACACCCCCGCGCAACAGTTGGTAGAGAGCTTTTTGCTGGCAAACCTGGATCAAGGCCTGTATCACGCCGACGGCCAAATTCAAGATGAGGTGTTTGTGCACGGCTCCTTTGTGCAAAGCAAAATGTATGACGCCGGCGTCACCTGCAGCGATTGCCACGACCCGCATAGCCTGGAGCTACGCGCGCCCGGTAATGGTGTTTGTCTGCAATGCCACGTAGCCGACGAATATCAGACCCCCAAGCACCACTTCCATGAAACGGACGTTGGCTCGCAGTGTGTGGATTGCCACATGCCCGCCACCACCTACATGGGCGTTGACCCTCGGCGCGATCACAGCCTGCGCATTCCTCGGCCAGATCAGACCCTAAGTATGGGCGTTCCCAATGCCTGCAACAGCTGCCACGAAGACCAGAGTCCGCAGTGGGCCGCGGATAAGGTTGAGCAGTGGTACGGTCATGTACCTCAGGGCCATCAGGACTTCGCGCAAACCCTGCATGACGCCCGTAATGGAGTCCAGCAATCACCTGATGCGCTGCTGACACTGCTGAGTAACGAAACCCAGCCGGTCATTGCCCGCGCAACAGCGGCCAGCCTGCTGCAAAACTGGCCACAGCCTGAAGTGCTGGGGGATCTGGTGCTCGCGTTGCGCGACCCCGACCCCCGGATGCGCCTTGGCGCCCTAGAGGGATTGGGCCAGTTGGCACCCGTAACCCGCTGGCAAATGGTTGCGCCGCTCTTGACCGATCCAGTTCGTACCGTCCGTATGCAAGCGGCAGCACAACTGTTAGATATTCCACCGGACCAGGCACCCGCAGACAAGCGCGCAGACTTTCAGAAAGCACTGGACGAGTACGTGGAAAATCAGCACAGCAATGCAGACAACCCGTCAGCACAGCTCAACCTTGCGGTTTATTATCAAAGCCGCGGCCAGTTAGCACTGGCTGAAGAGGCTTATCAACGCGCCTTGCTGCTCGATCCTTACTTCGAACCTGCCTACGTTAACCTCGCCGATCTATACCGCTCCTCCTTGCGCGACCCGGATGGCGAGCGGCTGCTGAGTGAAGCGTTAGAGCGAGTCCCACAAGCAGCTTCTCTGCATTTCAGCCTGGGACTGTTGCAGGTGCGTCAAAAGCAGGTGAGTCAGGCGCTTTTGCCGCTTGGCCGAGCGGTAGATTTGCAGCCGGATAATCAGCACTACCGTTATGTGTATGCAGTGGCTCTTAATTCAGTCGGCCAGCGTGAGAAGGCCTTAGCTGTAATAGAGGCTGGCTTGGCGTTAACGCCCGGCAATCAACAGCTAACCACACTGAAAGCACAACTACAGGCCAGCCCGGAGTAAGTTATATGAATGAAAACATACTAATAGTGGCGGTTGATTTAAGCCTTTCTGATCATCGCGATGCGCTGGTCACGCTGCTTAACAGCTACGCGCTGGACCCGATGGGCGGTGGCGAGGCACTCACTGAAAAAGTACGTGCAGCCTTGCCGGGTGCGCTCGAAAAGCGTTTGGATTATGTCGGAGTCATGGCGACTAAAGATAACAAATACATAGGCTTGGTTAATTGTTTTGAAGGGTTTTCTACTTTTGATTGCCGGCCACTTCTGAACATTCACGACGTGATAGTCGCCAGCGAATCGCGCGGGCAGGGCGTTAGTCGTCTGATGCTGGAAGCGGTCGCAGATATCGCCCGTCAGCGCGGCTGCGGCAAACTGACATTGGAGGTACTGGAGGGCAACAAGCTGGCCCAATCCGCCTACCGCGCACTGGGGTTTGCGCCTTACGGACTGGACCCCAATATGGGTAACGCGATGTTCTGGGACAAATCCCTCTGAGATGCTGTGGGTTGCTCTGAGCCTCCCATCGAGCTAGTGCTCGACGGGTTACTGGTAGCCGCCCTTTGGGTTGAGCACCTTGAAATCACCACGACTGATCAGTCCATAGGCTGATCAGTCTGGTTGGCCGCTAGCGCCTTGTAAGCCACCTGCGGGCAGGCGATCAGCGCCCCAGCTGCGATGGATATAGCCAATGATTTCATCCAGCTCGCCGCGTGTCACGGTGGCCATTTCGCCATGTTCCAACGGATCGTAATGGAATATATACAAGCGCGAGAGAAACTGCTCAAAGGGCAATGAGGCTTCCCCGAAACGCTCGCCATTACCTGCTGTGCTGACGGTTACACCATCGCCCCAATTCTGGCCACTATCGTTATTCGGGTTGAAGAAATAAACCCGCATCACATCCTTTGGGTCGAGAGTGACGCGCAAGATGGTGATGGCATGCCAACCGATAAAACGGGCGGCGCTATCGGTTACCGCAATGCCGGCAGGTTGAGGATGAATCAACGGCTGATTGCCGTTGTGATACGGATGATAAGCAGCGTAGAAATGCCGCAGGAAGTCATCCAGATCTACCAGTTTACCGGTCGGCACATCGACACTGAGCCGAAAACCACGACCCGCCCACCAACCATGAAATTCAGGATTGACCCAACGGTGAGGATCGCCCTCCCGACCGATACAGCGTCTACCCATCTCCGCATAAATACGGTCAAGGTGCGGCACTACAATCAGTGATACCGGGTCCAGGTCAATGGGTATGCTGGTGGCGACGCCCGACAGGCTTTCCTGTGAAGAAATAGCCTGACCTTCAAAGTGCATGATAATTTCGTCATCGCGGGCGGCCCACGTCACCATCTGCAGCAGGTAGTCGGGGTCATTGTAGGCCCATATGGACAAAGCACGCGCCGATTGGCAAGTCGGGTTATTACCCTGACCCACGCCTAATGGTAGGCCCAACATACAGAGCACACCTTCGAGCAGAAATGCTTCGGGGCTGGCTTGGTTGCCGAAAGCCATCGCCAACTTCTCCCGTGAGTAGTTACTCAGCGGTAAGCCCAATTGCCGCCACATCGCCGGCGCGACGGGCGGTTGGTAAAGAATGCCACGCTCGAGCATCAACGACAGACCGTATATAGCCTGTGGTGTCGCCGGAAATACGCAGATATCTATCAGTTTTAGCGCAAGCTCGCGGTAACACATCAGGCAGTCGCGACCCGTCGAGGACAACCCTAATGCTTCAGACAGCAGGTGCTCGCCTTCGTTGAGCAAATACCGCACCAGCACCGTGTGGTAGGCGGAAACCAAGCCAGTGTCGTGCATCGCGCGCGCAAAGCCGGTGGCCTCACTCTGCAATGCTGTGTTGTCCATGTACTCAAGGCGCTGCTGATAAACCTCGATACCGGGATCTTCACGACACGCATGCGTGGGGCCAAATAGGCTGCTGACCAATCTATCGGCGCCCTGACCGCTGTTGCCAAGATCGATCTCAGGATTAGCCTGGCAAATGGATATCTGGGTAATCATGCGGCGCACAGAGCTGACCTGAATCGGCCTTTGCTGCTGAATTCGCCAAATCTCATCAATCAATTGATCGATGATGTACTCATAGCCAATACAATTGGCCAAATGATTAAGGAGATTGCGGGGCAGGGCTACCAACTTACCCTGATTTTCGCGTTCAGCTTCGTTGGGCGGGCTGAACAGCAAAACTAAATTATTGGCTAGCACTTGAGTCAAAAAATGATGCGCCTGCTCGGCGCTCATCAATGGGTGCACGTAATCTTGCCGGGACACCGCCAATAGTCGCAGTTGGCTTAGTGCCTCAATAACCAGCGTATTAGCATCCGGGCTGCGCAGGGTGTTACCGGTCAGCGCAGGAATTAGCGTTTGCGGGCTATCCCAGTCCGAGCCCATAAACACACCGGCACTCTCCGTAGCCTGTGCACGAGCGGCCAAACCAACACAGCCGCCATCGTGCATCAAGACACGGCGAGCCGTATCGAATACCCGATCGAGCTTGCCGATTTTGGCAAATTCGGGCGCATTATCCAGCGCCTGAACGGCGTCATCAAACCGGGACAGCAACAGGGCGAGCTTGCTGTCATCAGCCTGATTCACGGTATCGCTGTTTGTCACATACTTCCCCTTGCCCAAACTATTGCGACCCATGATAGGGGTCCGGAACCCGATGTGCTACACGTAGAAGTCGAGTTCTTCCTGACGTTTGAGTAAGTCGTGCATGACTTTCGAGTCTTCGCCAACAAAATACAAGAGCCCCCAGTGGGTACCAAATGCCGTGCGCTTGGTTACCATCTCTTCTACCGGGGTAGTCAGCTCGTGTGACTCGAAGTAAGGGTGATCCTCGGTCTCTGCGGGCATCTCAAGCTTGCTGACTACCCGGCGACGGGGATACACGCCGAAGCAGCCGGCGAAACCGGTCGCATCTTCTATTTCCCTTGGGAAGTAAGCTTTAACTTCCGCCTCGGTCGATTTTGGATCGAAGACCAGCATTGACGCGTGGTAAGCGTTAAAGCCCTTGTAAACACGCTCCAGCAGCTCAAATACCTTAAAGCCCGGTGGCCGGTAAGCAACCTCGCCGAAGTACATTTCCCCGTCGCTGGTAACAAAGTATTCAGGATGGATCATGCCGAACTCGATATCGAAGGTCTTGATCAGCTTTTCGATCTGTTTGACGATCTGCGGGCGATAGGCTTCAAGCGCAGGAGAGGCGGGCACGTGCACTGAATAACCCAAACGTACGTATTCGGAAATATTCAGAAAGGAGATTTTGCCGTTGTGAATCCAGGCCTCTACTGCAAATTCCCAGCCGTCCAGATGCGACTCCATCAACGATGGGAATTCGTCATCAGGGATGGCGTCCACATCATCCGGCGTGCGGATTACACGATGGCCTAAACAGCCCGCTTTATCGAAAGCCTTGAAGTGGATCGGGTCATTCGGATCGCCATCGAGCTTGAGCAGCGTCTGATTGACTCGCTTAAGAAAGCGAATGACATCTTCACGATCATGCGCTTCTTCAAAGATACCGACGCGGATGCCGCCAAGCTGGGCACGGCGCTTCATCAGCGACTTATCGCGCATCAACATGGCCTGGCCAAACAGGCGGGGATTGTCTAGCAATACAGAGTTGATCGCGCCAGCCCATTCTACGGTTTCTTCAAAAAGGGGAATGGCAACATCTACCCCCATATCTTTTAGGGTTTGTGCTATTTCCACTGAGCGATCATTCAAGCGCTCGAAATTCCAGGGTAAATAGGGAATGTCATGGGTCTTGCAATATTCTTCCGCCCACTCGGGGGCAACAACCACGTAGCGCCGATCAAAGGTGGCTGCGGCTTCCACCGCATTGGGTGCCCAGCCGAGTAGTGCGATAAAGCCTTTAGTGGGATCCTTCTTCATGTGCAGCCTCCTAGAGAGCGCTTAATGGGGTGATCTCAACTCCTGTTTCTGCTTTTCAGCAAGAAGCCTGATCGCTTACATATGTAACTATCATACATAGCTTGGTGGGTGACGGCTAATCAGCAGAGGCAGGAAGGCTGGCTATATTTGCTTATGGTTCGATGGAATTCGCCATAGAAAGTTATTTGAACACAAAGAAAAACACCTGCTAGAGCAGTAATCCCAATAGCGTTTTTCGAGTAATAAACCCGTGATTCCGACAAGGTGAGCGTTACATGAAAATGGCTGCGCGTAGCAGTGGTATGGAGCATGCGACGCGGGTATACAAATGGCTGATAAGGCGAAGACAAACTCACCCTGATCTCTTTCTCAATGCCACCCCCGTTGGAATGGCTGCTTCGGCTACGCTGGCGGCCTTAAAGGCAGGAAAATACTTGTTTTCGCGTACTGAACCCGGGTTTGGAAGCATCGGCAAGCAGACTGAATAGGCGGCGGCACACGTCTACTGCGCGGCTTGCTGCCGAGCTTGACTCGCCTGCACCACGCGGTTGGCCGGGATGCTCAATTGCGCCAGTAAATAGCGTTTGAAATCAGCACTATAGGGCTGCCGATCAATCGCTTGCTGCATGCAACCCAGCCAGGCATCACGTGCTTCGGCGTCAATTGACCACTGCGCATGGAAGGCAGGAATGCTGATTGAGCCGTAGCGCTCTTGATACAAGCGCGGCCCACCCAACCAACCGGACAAGAAGCAGGTCAGTTTGTCTTCAGACTGACTAAGATCCGCCTTGTGCATGGCGCGTATTTTCGCTGCCCCCGTCCAGCTGTCCATTATCTGGTAAAAATCAGCTACCAGCTGGTGAATACCCTCGAGTTCGCCTGCAGCCTGATAGGAAGCATCTGCGGTTCCAAACAGAGGATGAGTGCTTTTTGTCATGTTAAACCTCGAAGATTTAGGCGCCTGGTAATAGCCGGTAATTGGATTTCATCCTGCCCCTGCTGCAAGCCCATAGCACGCAACAGTGCAAAAAAGTATGACATGGATCAATCAGAAGCCCTGATGCCTGAAAGACTCGCGCGACACATGGTCGCATAGTCGCACGGGCAGAAACCGCTGTTTTTCGACCCCGTATCAAGCGGCCTGCAACCCAGCATATCCGGGGTTCTCGCTGACTTTAACAAACTCAAACCTATGCGAGTTGTCTGCCTAAAATCCCTCGCTTGGGCGTCGCAAACCCCTGCTTTAGACGTATTCTCGGTTTGCAGTCTGCGCTGAAATATTTTGTAATATTTGCGCCCTGAGTCAGCGTGCTTGAGTTTCAAGTCACACGGATACCTGCCCTTGTCACAAGGTCAGTGCTTGGCTGCAGGCCGATTGGTTCGCTGCATGGCAATGTTGCTACCGCCGCAATCATCACCAGCGAGTGCCCGCCAGGACAGCGCACAGTTTTACCCATGCTGACTAAAAACGATTCCAACAGCGTATGACTCGATTTCGCCGTAGCGACTGTCGCGTGTCCCCGCGCGTCTGCCATTTACAGCTCGATTGATTCAAGAATCACCCGGCGAAACGGGAGAAATCAAGGCATCGTCGTCCGGCTCGCGGCGCGGCGCCAGTTCATTCAACAAGGCCGCAACATGAAAATAGAGCAGTTCTCTGGATATTTGAAACACCTGGTATGGCTGCCCCTGCTGCTGCTGGGCGGTTGCAAGATGGCGCTGCTGGATCCCAAGGGTCAGGTCGGCATGGACGAAAAGTCGCTGATCATCACCGCGACCCTGTTGATGCTGATTGTGGTGGTTCCGGTCATCGTTATGACCTTGGCATTTGCCTGGAAGTACCGTGCCAGCAACACCAAAGCGACCTATCACCCTAACTGGTCGCACTCTAACCGCATCGAGTTGGTGGTCTGGCTGGTGCCGTGCGTGATCGTTGCCATTCTCGGCACTATCACCTGGACCAGCACCCATGAACTGGACCCATACCGCCCGCTGGATTCCGACGTTAAACCGATCGAAATTCAAGTGGTTTCGCTGGACTGGAAGTGGCTGTTTATCTATCCGGAGCAGGGGATTGCTACGGTCAACGAGATTGCCTTCCCGAAAGATACCCCAGTGAACTTTAAGATCACCTCCCAATCGGCGATGAACTCCTTTTTCATCCCCCAGCTGGGCAGCCAGATCTACTCGATGGCCGGCATGCAGACCAAACTGCACTTGATCGCCAACCATGAGGGCAGCTTCGACGGAATTTCTGCCAACCTCAGCGGTGAAGGCTTTTCGGACATGAAGTTTCAGGCCATCTCCACCTCTGAAGACGGCTTTAAAGACTGGGTTGCCAAGGTCAAAAGTAACCCTGAGACCCTCGACGCAAGCAACTATCCAGCACTCGCCGAGCCAAGCAAAGCTGACCCGGTTCGCTACTTCGGTGCGGTCAGCCCAACGCTTTATCAGCACATTCTCATGCAGTACGCCCACGGCGGTCATCACGCGATGAACCACGCTGAGCACGCAGATGCCGGTATGCCCGGCATGCACATGAACGCCCGTATTGAGGAGTCTCACTAAGATGTTCGGCAAACTTACCCTTGAGTCCGTGCCGTTTCACGAGCCCATCATCATGGTCACCATTGCCGTGGTGGCGCTGCTCGGTTTCGCTGTTGTCGCCGCGCTGACCTACTACCGTCAGTGGGGCTATCTGTGGTCCGAATGGCTGACCTCGGTTGACCACAAGAAAATCGGCGTCATGTACATCCTGGTCGCTTTGATCATGCTGGTGCGCGGCTTTGCCGACGCGATCATGATGCGTGCCCAGCTAGCAATGGCGCAGGGTTCTGAGCAGGGCTTCCTGCCACCGGAGCACTACGACCAGATTTTCACCGCCCACGGCGTGATCATGATCATCTTCATGGCCATGCCCTTCATGGTCGGTTTGATGAACATTGCCGTGCCGCTGCAGATTGGCGCACGCGACGTGGCCTTTCCGTTCCTCAACTCGTTGAGCTTCTGGCTGTTTGCCGCCGGTGCGATTCTGGTCAATATTTCGCTCGGAGTAGGGGAGTTCGCTCGCACTGGTTGGGTGGCATACCCGCCGCTGGCCGAGCTCGGTTACAGTCCGGGGGTAGGGGTCGATTACTACATCTGGGCGCTACAGTTATCGGGGCTGGGGACGCTACTGACGGGGGTCAACTTCCTGGTCACCGTGTTCAAGATGCGTACCCCAGGCATGACCCTGATGAAGATGCCAATCTTCACCTGGGCCTGCACCTTTACCAACATCCTGATTGTCGCCTCGTTCCCGATCCTGACCGCGACCCTGGGTCTGCTTACGCTCGATCGTTACCTGGACATGCACTTCTTCACCAATGAGCTTGGCGGCAACGCCATGATGTACATCAACCTGTTCTGGGCCTGGGGTCATCCCGAGGTGTACATCCTGATCCTGCCGGCGTTCGGTATTTTCTCTGAGGTGATTTCCACCTTCTCCGGCAAGAAGCTGTTCGGTTACACCTCCATGGTTTGGGCCAGCGGTGCTATTACCTTGCTTGGCTTTGTGGTCTGGCTGCATCACTTCTTCACGATGGGCTCGGGTGCCAACGTCAACGCCTTCTTCGGCGTGGCGACCATGATTATCTCGGTGCCCACCGGTGTGAAGCTGTTCAGCTGGCTGTTCACCATGTTCCGTGGCCGTGTGCGCTTCACCACGCCGGTACTCTGGACGTTGGGTTTCATGGTGACCTTCACCATTGGCGGCATGACCGGCGTTCTACTGGCCGTGCCGGGCGCGGACTACGTGCTGCACAACAGTCTGTTTTTGATCGCCCACTTCCACAACACCATCATTGGCGGCGCGGTATTTGGCTATCTGGCCGGCTTCACTTTCTGGTTCCCGAAAGCCTTCGGCTTCAAGCTCGACGAGCGCCTGGGCAAGGGTGCCTTCTGGTGCTGGATCACCGGTTTCTTCGTCGCCTTTATGCCGCTTTACGTACTGGGCTTCATGGGTATGACACGCCGCTTGAACCACTACGACAACCCCATGTGGCAGCCCTACCTGATCGTTGCCTTCTGCGGTGCTGCACTGATCTTCTGCGGCATTTTGTTCCAGATCGCGCAACTGATCGTCAGCTTCAAGAACCGCGAGCAACTGCGCGACTTGACCGGCGACCCATGGGGCGGCCGTACGCTGGAATGGTCGACCAGTTCACCACCGCCTTTCTACAACTTCGCGGAGCTGCCTACTGTGCACAACATTGATGCGTTCTACGACATGAAAGAGAAGGGCACTGCCTACCAGCGCCCAGCCAGCTATAGCCCAATCCACATGCCGAAAAACACCGCTGCTGGCGTGGTCATTGGCTTGCTGGGCGCAGTCTTCGGGTTTGCCATGGTGTGGCATATCTGGTGGCTCGCTGGCCTGAGCTTCCTTGGCATGATCGCCACCTTCATTGTGCGCAGTTACAACCAGGACGTTGACTACTACGTGCAGCCCGATGAAATCGAGCGCATTGAAAACCAGCATCACGCGCGTTTTGAAGCGCATGGTCAGGCGCTGAACACCACCTCATTTGCAGAGCAGGTTTAAACCATGTCGACGGATGTAATGAGTTCCCATCACGCCGCAGGCCATGACCACGAGCATGACCACGACAGCGGCGGCAACACGGTATTCGGTTTCTGGCTGTATCTGATGACCGATTGCGTGCTTTTCGCCTGCGTATTCGCCACTTACGCGGTGCTGGTTAACCACACCGCGGGCGGCCCCAGCGGCAAGGAAATCTTTGAGTTGCCTTATGTGCTGGGCGAAACCTTTCTACTGCTGATCAGTAGCTGCACTTATGGCTTCTCCATGCTCGCAGCCCATCGCGGCTCCAAGAGTCAGGCATTGGGTTGGCTCGCCGCCACTTTCTTGCTGGGCGCCGGCTTTATCGGCATGGAGATCAATGAGTTTCATCATTTGATCGTCGAAGGTTTTGGCCCTGATCGCAGCGCCTTCCTGTCATCCTTCTTTACCCTGGTTGGCATGCACGGTTTGCACGTAACCGCCGGTTTGGTGTGGATGCTGGTATTGATGGCGCAAATCAAGACCCGCGGCCTGACGCCGCAGAACAATACACGCCTGATGTGCCTCAGCCTGTTCTGGCACTTTCTCGATATCGTCTGGATCTGCGTGTTCACCATCGTCTATCTAATGGGAGTTGCCGCATGAGTCACGCATCTACTGACGCCGGCGCCGGGCACGGCAGTTACAGCGCTTACGCGATTGGCTTTGTACTCTCGGTGATTCTCACCGTGATCCCCTTCGGCATGATCATGAGCGGTGATTTCAGCCGCCAAACCGCACTGGTTACCATGCTGACTATGGGGGTCGTACAGGTAGTGGTGCACCTGGTGTGCTTCCTGCACATGAACACCTCCTCGGAAGGCCGGTGGAATTTGTTGGCCTTCCTGTTCACCGTGCTGATCATCATCATGCTGGTAGGCTTGGCCATCTGGATTATGGTTAACGCCGATATGCTGATGATGCCCTGGATGTTCAATTGAAACTCAAACGCTATCTGTTGATCACCAAGCCGGGGATCATCTTCGGCAACTTGATTGCGGTGGCCGGCGGGTATTTTCTCGCAGCGCAGGGGCAGATTGATCTGACCCTGTTGCTGGCCACCGTGGTTGGTTTGTCGCTGGTGGTTGCCAGTGGCTGCGTGATGAACAACTGCATCGATCGCGATATCGACGGCCACATGCAGCGCACCCGCGAGCGGGTTCTGGTCACCGGGCAGATTTCTCTGCTGGCAGCCATGACCCACGGTATTGTGCTGGGTGTAGTCGGCTTTGGTTTGTTGTGGTGGTTTACCACCCCCGTAGCCACGCTGTTGGCGGCGTTCGGTTTCATCATCTATGTGGGCTTCTACAGCCTTTGGCTTAAACGCACCTCGGTCTACGGCACGCTGGTGGGCAGTCTCTCCGGCGCAATGCCACCGGTAGTAGGCTACTGCGCCGTCACCGGTCAGTTTGATACCGGCGCCGCCTTGCTCCTACTGATCTTTTGCCTGTGGCAGATGCCGCATTCCTACGCGATTGCCATCTTCCGCTTTGATGATTACAGCGCTGCTGGGATACCGGTGTTGCCGGTAAAAGAAGGCATCAAGGTCGCCAAGCAACATATCGTCTGGTACATAGTGGCGTTCGCCGGCGCAGCACTGATGCTCTCGCTGTCCGGTTTTGCTGGTTACGGGTATCTGGTGATTGCGCTGCTGGTCAGCATCTGGTGGCTGGTGATCGCGTTATCGGGTTACAAGCAGGAAGTGGATGACCGTGTATGGGCGCGCAAGCTGTTCGGCTTCTCGATCATAGCTATTACGGCGCTGAGTTTGATGATGTCGATCGACTTTCGTGTATTGCCTACGCAATCTTTGTTCGCTTTGCTCTGACTTTGTATCTGGCAATACAACAACCCTCGCCGCGTGCGGGGGTTGTTGTTTTTCTGGGTTGCCAATCAGGCTGGTAGAAACGCCAGCATGGCCGCATTGACGTCGGCAGTCGCCTCGCTTTGAATCCAGTGCCCCTTGCCCTGCAGCATTTTAATCTGCACATCGGGTAAGCGGTCACCCATCATCTCCCGCAACTTGTCTTCACTTGCGCCCTGGACGGTCATATCGGCACTGCCGACAATAAACAAGACCGGACAGGTGATCGGGCTATCGCGCCAAGGCAGCATCAGTCGCCAGTTCTCATCTAAATTCCGATAGTAATTGATGCCGCCTGCAAAACCGCTGTGACGGTAAGCGTTGATGAAGTAAGCCAGTGCTTCATCAGACAACCAGTCCGGTTGCTCTTTTGGCTTGCCCAGGCGACCAATCCAACCGCCACCTTCGTTCGTTGAGCGACCCAGCAGGGGAGGGTCACGGGGTGTTTCAGGGGAGCAGTACAGTGCCCGCAAAATGCCCTCTGGGTCAGCATCAAATTCTGCTTCAGCTACGCCCGGATCCTGAAAG
This sequence comes from Halopseudomonas sabulinigri, assembly GCA_011053055.1. Taxonomy (GTDB): domain Bacteria; phylum Pseudomonadota; class Gammaproteobacteria; order Pseudomonadales; family Pseudomonadaceae; genus Halopseudomonas; species Halopseudomonas sabulinigri_A. The sequence goes on from DRHT01000065.1 coordinate 82,369, forward strand.
TAAATCTGGTAGAAAAAGTTCTCACCGAAGTAACCACGCAAAAACTCAACCGGTGGAACATCAGCCACCGGACGCAGCGGCACACTCATATTGATCAACCGCGATACCGATTCGGGATGGCGTTGGATGAACTGCCAGCAGTTAATGGCGCCCCAATCATGCCCAATCAGCAAAACCGGTGCGCCAGCGTTGGCTTGCTCAACCAGACCCTGCATAAAAGCGCAAATACGTATCAGGTTGTAGTCAGTGATTTCTGGCAGCGCCTCGGTTTCACCGAATCCTGGCATATCCGGTGCAACCGCCTGATAGCCGGCGTTAGCCAGAGCCACCATCTGCTCTCGCCAGCAGTACCAACACTCAGGCCAGCCGTGAATGAATAAGGCAACCGGGCCGCTACCCAGGGTCGCAACACGCGTTTGTAGGCCGGTGACTTGCCAGGTTTGCAGGGTGATGTCGTCAACGCTGTACATCAGCTTTCCTTATTCTTGTTTACCTATGGTCGAGGGTAACTGAGTAACGCACCGGCCTCGGCCAGGTCAAGATGTTCATGTTTTTGAATGTCGCATCATGAGGGGAACAGGGCATGGATTTGCCTTGATTAATGTTATGTTATAACTATAATTATTGATTCAATAATATGACGGATTAATCTTTGATGCCTGATCGTCTCCCCGTAACCGTGCTCTCCGGCTTTCTAGGCGCCGGCAAAAGCACCCTGTTAAACCAGATACTCAAAAACCGTGACGGCCTCAAAGTCGCGGTTATCGTCAACGACATGAGTGAAATCAACATCGACGGCAGCGAAATGCAGCGCGACGTAAGCCTCAATCGCGCAGAAGAAAAGCTGATCGAAATGAGCAATGGCTGTATTTGCTGCACCTTGCGCGAAGACTTGCTCGAAGAAGTAGGGCGCTTGGCGAAAGAAGGTCGTTTTGATTATCTGTTGATTGAGTCGACGGGCATCTCCGAACCGTTGCCCGTGGCCGAAACTTTCACCTTCAGAGACGAGAATGACATCGCACTAGCCGATGTAGCGCGGCTCGACACCATGGTAACGGTAGTCGATGGTTTGAGTTTTCTTGCCGATTACCAACAATCAGACTGCCTGCAAAGCAGGGGAGAGACGCTCGGCGAGGACGACGAACGATCAATTACCGATTTGCTGGTCGAACAGGTCGAGTTTGCCGACGTGCTACTGATAAGCAAAGCAGATCTGATCTCCCGGGCCGCCCGTGACGAACTGGCAGCCATATTGCGCGGTCTTAACCGCCACGCAAAAATCATCCCCATGGTCATGGGCCAGGTACCGCTGAACGAGATACTCAATACCGGCCGCTTTGACTTTGATCGCGCAGCGACGGCACCTGGCTGGCTGCAGGAGCTGCGCGGTGAGCATGTTCCGGAAACCGAAGAGTACGGTATCGCCTCGACGGTATATCGCGCGCACAAACCTTTTCATCCACAGCGGTTTCACGATTTCATCAGCAGCGAATGGAGCAACGGCAAGCTGCTGCGCTCAAAAGGCTTTTTCTGGCTGGCCAGCAAATGGCAGGAGGCAGGTAGTTGGTCGCAAGCCGGTAGTTTGATGCGTTACGGCAAGGCTGGGCGCTGGTGGCGTTTCGTCGACAAATCGCATTGGCCACAAGACGAACAAACGCTGCAAGCAATCATGAAGCACTGGCAAACAGAAACCGGTGACTGCCGGCAGGAGCTGGTGTTTATCGGTCAGGGCATGGATATGGCGTTATTAAATGCAAACCTTGATGGGTTCTACCCCGTTACTGCGGACACTCTTGAAAAGAGGCACAATGTGCCAAAGGAGTGTTCATGTCCAAACGCAGAAAATACAGCCCTGAATTCAAGCGCGAAGCCATCGCGCTATCTCGCCAGCCTGGTACCAACTGTCGTC
>DRHT01000066.1 GCA_011053055.1 Halopseudomonas sabulinigri
GAATCCTCGGCGCTGGTCCAAGGCAACCCGAAACTGGAAGCCTGTGGGTGCTGTGTCACTCAACCCCGGCAAATTGCAGGAAATCGAGCTGAATAAATCGGCTGCTTAAACGCAGTAAAATGGACAACTGGGTTGAAAATTACCGCATCGCGTACCAGCACACGTACGAACGTATCCTGCGCCATATCCGCTGCTTGCTCCGAGCAGCCCAGCTTTCGCCTCAACCAGGCAAAGAGCCAGCCGTGATGTTCGCTATAAAGCGCAGCAACATTGATGCTGGAATTGGGTTCAATCGGGGGCATGGCGCAGTCTGGTCTAGGAGTGACAGAACACAGACCGCCGTTTGGCGGCAGTTCAATTGCGCAACATTAAAAGATAATGATTCGCATTACAATAAAAGATGTGTACCTGCCTTGTTCTTGGGCAAAACTTAGACACTAGGTTCTCTGTGGATGGCCGAGCTTACTAGTGGGCGCATTAGCTTGCCCGGAAAGAGGGCTCAAATGTAGTTTGCCAATGGAGGCACAAAAGGGGGTGATCTCAAGGATCTTTGTCGAATACCGCTACGCCATCCGGGATAGTAAACCAAGCCTGCTTCTCGCTTATCCACACGTGCTTGGTTGGCTGGATGACACGGGTATCCGATAGATTGCTGGGTTTGAGTTTGATGACGTCTGGCTGTGCCGGATTGAGGTGGTAAATACGGTTTCCGCAGGTCCCGCAAAACACCGCTGCGTTGATGTTGCCGCTATCCGCGATTCGGCTCCAGTGCGATTGTGGGCCGTTGAAACGTATGTCGCTGGCGCGTACCAAAGCGGTGATGCTGAAAGCACTGGTCGATAGCTTCTGGCACTCCTTGCAGTGGCACGCGACCACCGCTTGCGGTGCTGCCAAGAGTTCATAGGTGATGGCGCCGCACTGGCAGGCGCCATGAATAGGATAGGTAATCTCGGCCACGGGAGCTCCTTGGGTGTCAGGAATAGGGTAAGACGGCTGCGCCACTGCCCCCAGTGCGTAGCCGTTGCAGCAATAGGCCTAACGGCTGGTGGCTGCCAAACCCAGGCCAAAACAGATGAAGGTGCCGCCGCCAAGACGGTTCACCAGGCGGCCTCCTTTGTCTGAGGCCAACCACCGGCGGGTGGTTCGGGCCAGGCACGCGTAGAGCAGGTGAACGATCATCAGCACGCAGCTGTAAGTGACAACCAGCAGTGCAAACTGTTGGAAGTGGCCAGCGCGGTAGTCTACGAACTGAGGCAATATCGAAAGAAAAAAGAACACCACTTTCGGATTGGTCAGCTGCAAACTAAGACCTTCAATAAACTGTCGAAACAGGCTACTGCGATTGCGCCGCGACAACTCGATCGGGGTGGCGGGTGAGCGCCAGAGTTTGATGCCCAGATAAATCAGATAAGCCGCACCGATAAACTTGATCGCGGTAAAAGCCACAGCCGAGGTTGCTAGTAACAAACCCAGCCCATTGGCGGAAACACCAGCCACAATAAACGCGCCCACTGCCAAGCCCAGCATCCCGCCGATAGCGCCGCGAACGCCAAAGCGAATCGCATTGGTCAGCGTCAGTAAGACGCCAGGGCCAGGGCTCATCACGGTAGCGACAGCAATGATCAGAAATAACAGATAGGCGTCCAAGCGGGCTCCGATTGTGCGGGAAGTCGGTTTATCAAAGGTAGATGCAAACAGAACAAATGGAAACAGGGTTGCAAGCTAATCGCGAACCTCCGCGAGCGCTTTGTTCACGGCGGCGTCAGCATGAATTATCGCAGTGTCATACAGCGGCGTTTTGGTGTCGTTTTGGTTAACCAAAAGACCAATTTCGGTACAGCCGAGAATCACGCCCTGTGCGCCGCGTTCGGATAGGTTCTTGATGATCTCGAGATAACGCGCGCGTGAGCTGTTGCGGATATCACCCAAGCAGAGTTCAGCATAGATAACCCGATGTACGTCATTGCGCTCATCTGCATGGGGAATCAGCACCTCAATGCCCTGATTTTCCAGCCGTTCGCGATAAAAACGTTGCTCCATGGTGAACGCCGTGCCCAGCAACCCGACACGGGTAACGCCTTGTTGCAGCAGCATCGCTGCAGTGGCATCGGCAATGTGCAGCAGTGGGATACGCAGCTGTGCCTGAATCTCGTCTGCCACCTTATGCATGGTATTGGTGGCTATCACCAGAAAGTCAGCGCCGGCGTTTTGCAGTGATAGTGCGGCGTGTCCGAGAATATCAGCCGCAGCCTGCCAATCGCCGCGTTGCTGGAGCGCTTCGATCTCGGCGAAGTCTACGCTGTAGAGCACCAGTTTGGCCGAGTGCAAGCCACCCAGCTGCTGTTTGATGCCCTGATTTATGGCTGCGTAGTAGCTCTGAGTCGATTCCCAGCTCATTCCGCCGAGTAAGCCTATGGTTTGCATGTGACCTCCCTGATCGTCTGGATTGATACTCACAGTCTAACGTTGGGATGGTAAGAGTGAAGGGTACAGCTGTTGGTGACTTTGGGTCGTTGCAGTAAGTTAATTAAGAACTTCGGACTTCGGATTTCAGACAACCTCCAAAGCTGATCGTTACTACCCTAAAGGCAGTGAGAATACCCGCCCCTAAAGGGCTAGTGGGCGGGCTTTATAAGATAACGCGTCTGCTATGAGTGAGCAGGCATCAGCGCTTACCGCTGCCGGTAAACTGGATAATGTTATTGGGGAATTCCAACGACTCTACCTCGGCGGTAAAGTCGCGGGCCACTTTTAGGATGGTATCGCTGACATGCGCATACTGTTTGGAGAACGGCGGCCAGTAGTCACCTAACCCCAGCGCATCGTTGATTACCAACACCTGGCCATCACACTCCGGCCCCGCGCCAATGCCAATGGTCGGAATGCTGAGTGATCGGCTGATTAGCCCGCCAAGGTTATAGGGAATGTGCTCCAGCACCACCATAAAGGCCCCGGCTTGCTCAATCAGTTTGGCTTCATCGAGAATGCGTTGAGCCTCGGCCTCGGTGTTGCCGACCTTCTTGAACGAGGTCGCGGTTTGTGGCGTGAGCCCCGTGTGGCCCACCACGGCAATGCCATTTTCAACCAGATGCCGAATGATATCGTCCTTGGGGCCTTCCAGCTTGATGCTGCTGGCGCCGGCTGCGATCAAACGTCGAGCGCTAGTCAGCGCCGTCTGCGGATCACTGTCGGTGAGGTAGGGCAAATCGCCAATGATGTGCGTATTACGCGCACCCCGGCGTACTGCGCCAATGTGATACTCCATGTGCTCAAGGGTTACATCACGGGTGCTTTCAAAACCCATCTCCACCATACCCACGGTATCGCCGACCAGAATCACCGGAACACCCGCCGCCTCAATGCCACGGGCAACCGGGCAGGTGTAGGCGGTCAGCATGGTGATGGGGTGTTTACCCTTGCGGGCAATAAAATCAGCTGCGTGTAGTGTCATGATGATGCCTCCCAATTAGCTGGAAACGATGTGGGTTCTCAGTGCTGCCAATGAACAGGGCAGGGCAGCAAGCCACATCGTGTTGTTGAAATACCAGTAAATGGCGATGGGCTCAAGCATCATTACTACGATTTATGTTGGTTTTTTGTAGAAATAAGCAGCGCCTTTTGGCTCATCGATGCCACACCGCCTATGCTTTCTGCACGAGCTTGTAAAAAATTGAGAGAGGATGCTCTTTGCTGGTTGATTGCAAACCGCCTGACAGCAGGGACCGTTGTTTTTTTAGCGGAGGTGATTTTGAAAATAATGCGTTTTATTCCGTTGCTCACGGTTATAACCATCGCGCCGCTAGCACAGGCTTCAGAATATGAGTCGTGCTTAAACGTTGCGGTAACACAAACAGATATGTCTGGGTGTGCAGATATGGGCTACCAAGAGGCAGACGCGGAGCTTAATCGTGTTTATAACGAAATACGGAAAATTTACTCAGACGATAAGCTGTTTTTAGATAAGTTAAAAAGCGCTCAGCTGGCCTGGATCACATCACGCGATGCAGACCTTGCACTAGAGTATCCACACATGGACGAGGAGGGTTATTACGGTAGTGTGCTGCCGATGTGCACATTAGATTCCAGGGCCTCTCTTACGTTGGAGCGTGTCACTTATCTAAAAAGATGGCTGGATGGAGCAGAGGAAGGGGATGTTTGCAGTGGATCGATCATGCTTCAGTCGGATGTGATCGAGCGCCAGGGGCTTCAATAGAATAACGTCATGCAAGGCTGGACGGTTTCACTGTCACCAGAACCTCCAGCCTTGCCCACACGACTACATTTGGGCTGTCCGGAATACCACCCACAGAACCTGTGATGCCAGGCAAGCGCCTAGATAGATAATGTTGTAAGCCTTGCTGGCTAACCGCGTGGCTAGCAGCGCGCCAGTAATGAGTACGATATCTGCCCAAGGAAAACCAAAGGCCAGCTGAGCATAGTATTGTTGCCCTTTCAGCAGCGTATCCATCAAATCGATAATCAACAGAGCAGCAACCAAGCTGAAGAACCAGCCGCGCCTTGCTTCCATATATCCCTGATACCCGTCAAATTCCGACATATCATCAGGGAATAGCATGGTCGCCAGGAAAAAATGCAGCGCCGCGAATCCGGTAACAAAGATGTACCTGCCAAAGTTCCAGGCGGATACATTCGAAAGCGTATATTCAAACCACCAGAACCGCAGCACGGCCAGCAGCAAAAAAAACACCCAGCCAATATGAATCCAATGAACCCGGATACGACCAGGGTGCTGGACGAATCTCGCCAGTCCGGTCAACAGGCGGGCTAGCGCAAGACTCGTCACCATGCCCATCAGAATACGTATATGGATGTAGGTGTCTGGATGTACGCTCGGTTCAATCATGAGGATTTGCTATAACCCTGCATTTTCATGCAATGGTTTACTAAATTTCCTTGTTCATACCCTCTGGCAATCCCGTCTGCTACACCCGAACTCACCGCATCCGACACCTTGCCGTCATATTTGGGCGCTGTCGCACCTGCGTTGGCGGTAGCAATTTCAGCCTGATACAAACACTGCTGATAGGCCTCTGATGCCTGTTCCGGGGTTTTTCCCTGGTGGGTGAAAGTTGGGTCATTCACCGCGCAACCAGTGCCGAAAATCAGGCCAGCTATTAGTGCAAACGATCGGGTTTTCATGAGGTTACGTCCCTGTTTTTCGACGTGGGTTAATTCTGAATTCAGATAGAACCGAAATAGGATATTAGCTGAATATCTGGCCAGCGCACCATGCTCCGGCGACAGTCTGGTCCTAGGCGATGATGCGTGAAAATCATCAAAGTCGCCTATCGCCCAAAGGTGTTTTTCAGTCGTCCCCGTAATGCTTCAGTCGTGCAGAGCCGCCCGTTTACAGCCGCGCCGGATAGCTGAGTTTAACCGTCGGCAGTGAATACCAACTGCCCATGTAGAGCTAGAAAGCGCGTCGTTGCTGGGAAGCATGCCTGGACGGGGGGCGGTTGAGCGCGTAGGGTGGCTGACCGGTCCGACCTTCTCAGTGCGCATTCGCGATCTGCTGTGAACGGTTATCTGGCCCCCATCACTACGGCGTTTACGACGCTCGATCTTGCACCATCAGACCGCCAACCGTGGTCTTCATCTCGCTGCAGACATACCTAGAAAGATGTTCTGTTTTTGCTTACGTCCTGTGGCGGCCGCTCCTTGCATGGAACTCTGGTTGCTACGAAGGATGATCAGGCTGCAAAGCCTATGGGTACTCAATGAACGAAGAAAGTTTTTACCAGTTCTCGACACTGACCGTCCTCGTGTTGCTTGCGGCCTTTTACGGCGGCACCTATCTACTGACCTTGCTGATCAAGAAGAAAAAGGAAAATACCGACGCCTTCATGGTGTCCAACCATCAGATCGGTTTTGGTCTTGGCGCAGCCAGCATGACCGCCACCTGGATCTGGGCTGCCTCGTTTTACGGAGCCGCCACCTCGGGTTATACCTACGGCATCTCTGGCCCCTTGCATTACGGGTTGTGGGGCGCCCTGATGATTTTGTTTATCTATCCCTTTGGTCGCCGCTTTCGCGAGCTGGCGCCGAACGCGCACACCTTGGGTGAGCTGATTCACGCGCGGCATGGCTCATCCAGCCAGCTGATTCTCGCGTCCTCCAATATTCTGGGTAGCATCATCAGCCTGATGGTTAACTTCACTGCATCGGGTGCATTGGTTTCCGTTCTCTCGCCCTTGTCGTTCCAGGCTGGCGTGGTGATCGCCGGGGTAGGGGTGTTGTCATACACCTTATGGTCTGGCTTTCGCGCCTCGGTACTTACTGACTTTGCGCAGCTGATGGCAATGATGGCGGTCGCCATTCTGATCATTCCAGCGGTGCTCTTTGCACTCGGCGGGCCGCAGACATTATCGGACGGTATGAGTTTCCTCACGCCAGAACAGGCGAACTTGTTCTCGATGGACGCCATCCTCAATCAGGGCGCGCCCTTCTTTGTAGCGGTGCTGGCTTACGCTATCGGCAACCAGACTATCTCGCAGCGGCTGTTTGCGGTACGTGAAGATCACATAAAACCGACCTTTATCACCGCAACAATCGGCTACGGCGCCATTGTGATCGGGCTCGGCATGATCGGTCTGATGGCGCTGATGACCGGCATGGAGCCTATCGACGGCGACATGAACAACCTGATACCGCAAATGGTGTCGATGTACCTGTCGCCCATCTTTATCGGGCTGTTCTTCATCCTGGTGATCGGTTCATTGTCTTCAACGGCTGACTCGGATTTGTCCGCCATGTCGGCGATTGTTATGGCCGATGTGTATGGCAAAAACATTGCCAAAAACAAACCTGATCCCACCAAGATGCTGTTTATCGGCCGGTTGACCATGGTCGTCGCCACGCTGATTGGGGTAATCCTTGCTAGCTTCTCGATGGACATCCTGATCATGCTGGTCTTCGTTGGTGCGCTCTGGGGCGCCATCGTCTTTCCCGTCATCGCCAGCTGCTTCTGGAATCGCGTTACCAATGCGGCCTTCACCTCAGCGGTTGTCGCTGGTCTGTTGATGTTCTGCATCGCGCGTTTCGAGTTGCTGCCTATGGTCAGCGCCGTTGCTGTGCTATTTGAGTTGCTCGCAGCTGTGGGCGGTGGCGTGGTGCTGGGCCTGATGACCTTTGGGTTCTGCGGACGTCGCGTAGGCTTGATCGTCGGCGCAATCAGCGCTATCGGCTTGGCCTTCCTCTGCGTCGGCTTCCTGCGCGATTACACCGTGCTGCTGGCCTCGCTGATGGCGTATGGCGTCAGCACTATCGTCTGCATTGCTGTGAGCCTGATGAGCTCAAGCGAATTCGATTTCTCGCAGATCGATCAAAATGTCATCAATTACGATCCAGCCAAGCCTGCCGCAGAAGCCTAAGCTGAATTGACTCCATCCGCTGGTGTGCAAAAGCGCACCAGCCAGATAACGGGAACGAACATGCAAACTTTTATATTGGCGTTATATGTACTGATCTGGCCGTTGATATCACTCGCCGTATTGGCGGTCATTGGCATCGCTACGGTGAAAGATATTCAGGTGGCGCGGCGCGAGAAGCGCGAGCTGGTGTAAAACAAGATGAGCATTGTCTGCATCTAGCCGAAAAGGGGTAAGGATAGCTATAGTGGCTATACGATATGCCCAATAGACGCTAGGCAGGATTTCCCTCATCAAAATAATAAACACGCTTAAAAGCCGTCTTATCCTGCTCTTTGGCGGCTTGGCTGTTGTGGCTACGGCCGGCAGCACTTGGCTGGTCAGCAATCTTGCGGTTGAAGCATTGCGCACATCGACCGGTCAAAATCTGGAAGAAATAGCGATTCAGTTCCGAGATAAAATCGATCTCGATTTGTCTGAACGCTATAACGACTTCAATGTGGTTTCCGCTTTTATTACCCCGTTATTAGAGCAGGGGCGAGAAGCAGAGCTCGCTCCAATAATTGATTCGCTGCAAGATAACTTTTCTAGTTATGCCTGGATTGGCTTTGTTTCTCCCGAAGGGGTTGTCGTCGAGAGTAATGGAGGGCTGCTGCGGGGGGCTGACGTGAGTCAGCGACCTTGGTTCAATCAAGCGTTAAAACAACCTTATATGGGTGATGCTCATGATGCCATTCTGTTAGCTGAGAAACTCTATAACCCGACCTCCGCGCCGTTGCGTTTTTTAGATTTGGCACTTCCACTGCGCTCGGAAGAGGGCAAGTTGTTGGGGGTGCTAGGCGCTCATCTATACCTTGATTGGGTTGCCAACATGGGTCAGTCGTTAATGACGCCCCTGCGCAGGCGGCTCAATGCAGAGTTCATCGTGGCTGATCAATCCGGTGTGGTGTTGATCGGCCCGCCCGGTAGTACGCGTCAGCGCCTGCCTGATGCGCTGATTGAGCAGGTCAAGGCTAGCAACTCCGGGCACCTGACCACAAAGCTCGCTTTCAATGACAGCTTGGCTGAGGCGCAGGACTACCTTGTTGGTTTCACTCGGTTGCAGGGGGCAGCCGAGTACAGAAGTTTCAACTGGTTGGTGTTAGTCCGTAAACCCGCAGCCGAGGCCTTCGGCACGGCGAGAGAGTTGCAGAAGTCTTTGATCATTGTTGGGCTATTGGTCGCGCCTATTTTGCTTCTGTTCGTTTCTCTTGCAGCGCGTTGGACCACCAGACCTTTGCTTAGCATCACGCGAGAGGCGAATCAGTGGGATCCTGAAAAAGCGGATACCTTGTTCCAAGTACGCGAGGATTACGCGGAAGTCAAAACGCTTTCGTCTGTATTGCGTGACCTGGTTCGTCGCTTGGCTCGTAAAACACGAGAGTTGAACGAACTCAACGCCCATCTGGAACAACGCGTTGCCGACCGTACGCAAGAGCTTGAGCGAGTCAATCTTCAGCTTGAAACAACTGCTCGTACCGATTCCCTCACGGGCCTGAGCAACCGTGGTCATTACTTTGAGTTGGGTGAAACCGCGCTGAAAAAGGCGGCGAGATCCAATAGCACTGTGGCCGTTATTATGTTTGATGCCGACCACTTCAAGAAGGTGAATGACACCTACGGACACGCTGTAGGTGATCGAGCCTTAGTGCGTCTGGCACAAATGGCCCTCCAGGCTCTCAGAGAAACCGACATACTCGCGCGCGTTGGCGGCGAAGAGTTTGCAATAATGCTAGAAAATACGACCGAGCAGATGGCCGTCGAGGTTGCAGAACGTTTGCGGGCAAGCATTGAGGCAAGTCCGCTGGTACTAGAAGAGGGTGAGCTGGTACTAACTGTTAGCGTGGGTGTCGCGTGTCTCAAACCAGGCAAGTCAGACCACCTTGAAACCTTGCTGGTATTGGCGGATAAAGCGCTCTATGCCGCTAAGGCCGGCGGACGCAATCGTGTGTGCCGGTATACCGAGATCATGTCTGCGACGGACAAGCCGGGCGCGACCAGTTGAACAACGCGTTTTCGCAAACGGTACAAGCAATAAACGATACCGTTTGCGATATCCAGTTGAAGGCTTTTGACACCTAAAGCAATCCTCGTTCGACCAACACTTCCTTCACGATAAACATGCCGTTCAACGCCGCCGGAAAGCCCGCATATACCGCCATTTGCAGTATGGTTTCTTTCACTTCCTCTGGCGTGCAACCCACATTTAATGCGGCGTGCACATGGACTTTCAGCTGCGGAGCGCAATGCCCCATAGCCGTCAGCGCAGCCACAGTAGCGATCTCCCGCGATTTTATATCCAGACCTTCCCTCGAGTAGATATCGCCGAACGGAAACTCGATGGTGTATTTGGCCAGATCGGGGCACACATCCTTAAGGCTTTCGATCACCTGGTGGCCTGCCTCGCCATCTATTTCTGTTAGTTTTTCAAGGCCAGCCTGGTATCTCGATTTGCTCATGATCGCGCTCCACTTTCGTTTGTGTGGAGGCAGAATGCAGGTTAGAGCTAACTCTAAGTCAAGGGGCTTTTAGGGATCGGTAGTGCGTGATTTTTGCGTCCAGGGCTTTCAAGTGCAGCTGCTCGGTTTCTATTCTGGTTTTCAGTGCATCTCGGTGTTCTTCCAGAATGTGCTGTCTTCTCCCCAGCGTGCTATCGCCCGCGGCTCTGAGTTTGGAATACGCCAGGATGTTACCTAACGACATGCCGGTATCCTTGAGCCTAACGATGAAATTGACCCACTCCAGATCCCGTGAGGTAAAGGCGCGGTGCCCGCTGGCGTTGCGCTGAATTCCCGGCAGCAGGCCAATCTTTTCGTAGTATCGGAGGGTGTGGGCTGAGAGGCCTGACTGTGCAGAAAACTCGCGCATATTCATTCGATAAGTCCTTCTTACAAGGCTACAGCATGTAAGGCGTATTGCTTAGATGCGCTCATCATCCCGGAGCGTAAGTACTTCGTAGCCAGACGATGTGACCGCGATGGTGTGTTCCCATTGCGCCGATAGCTTCTTATCCGCGGTCACTACGGTCCAGCCATCTTTTTTCTGCTTAACCTTGGCTTTGCCCTGGTTGATCATCGGCTCAATGGTGAACGTCATGCCCTCGCGTAGAATCAGGCCTTTGCCACGCTGACCGAAATGCATAACCTGCGGTTCTTCATGCATTTCCCGACCTATGCCATGGCCGCAGTACTCACGCACAACGGAGTAACCGTGTTGCTCTGCGTAGCGCTGAATGGCATGCCCAACGTCGCCCAAAGTGGCGCCCGGCTTAACGGTTCGGATGCCTTGCCACATGGCTTCATAGGTTGTATCGATTAGCCGTTTTGCGAGCGGGAGCACATCGCCAATCATATACATTTTGCTGGAGTCAGCGATAAACCCGCCTTTTTCCAACGTGATATCAACGTTAACGATGTCGCCTGTTTTCAGTATTTGGGTATCTGCAGGTACGCCATGGCACACCACGTGGTTAACCGAAGTATTCAGTACATATTGATAGCCATACTGGCCCTTGCTGGCGGGGCGGGCGCCAAGTTGTCCAACGATGTACCGCTCCGCCAGATTGTTGATGTCCATCGTGGAGATACCGGCTGTTACCTGGCTATCCAGATGGTCAAACACTAACGCCAAAAGCCGACCGGCTTCGCGCATTAGCTCCAGCTCCTTTGGGCCTTTCAGTTTTATTTCATCCACTGACGATATTCCTCATATCAATGTCGGCATGCTGCATTTGCTCCCGCATGATTTGAGAAAACGACATGTCCGGATTGGCCTCGGCGAGTTTGCCCATTTTTATCCAGTACTCAGCTTGAGCATTAATGGAGCGCACCATAACTGAACTAGCCCTGCGCACATCTTCGTGCAGCTCATCACTGATTTTGACAATACCCATAGCGACCTCTGAATATATGCAACGTATATGATTCGTGTATAAATCATATTCTGATGCAAGGGGCGCCGCAAGTGATCATCAAAGATGACCTATAGTCACTATGGCTGCACATGGGGTTCTATTTGGCCCCGCGTCTGAGTTTCGTTATGCAGTAGCCGCAGCGTCTGTAGAATTGGCGGGACTTATACACTCTTAGTTAACCGAGCTTTGAATGGCCAGCAAACTCAACGAAAATAGCCAGGGCATCGCCTACGGCCTCAGCGCCTACATGATGTGGGGCTGCTTTCCGCTGTTCTTCGCATTATTTGATGGCGTACCGGCTTACGAAATACTGGTGCACCGGATTGTTTGGTCGTGCGTATTTCTGGCGCTGGTTATCACCTTGATGCGCCGTTGGGCTCCGGTAGTGGAGGCATTAGCGCACCCCGGAAGACTGGGCCGAGTGTTGGCCTGTGCCGTGTTGATTGCGTTGAACTGGGGCGTGTATATCTACTCGGTAGAAACACGCCATGTGCTACAGGCCAGCCTCGGCTACTTTTTAACGCCTCTGGTGAATGTGGCGCTGGGCATGCTGATCTTGCGCGAGCGTATGGCGCGCCTGCAGGGTGTGGCGGTTGCGTTGGCGGTATTGGGCATACTGGTGCAATTGGCCCTTCTGGGGACCATGCCCTGGATTGCTGTGATTCTAGCGCTGAGTTTTGGTACCTACGGCTTGCTGCGCAAACAGATCTTGCTTGATGGGTTGTCTGGCTTGTTTGTAGAGACCTTGCTGTTGTTACCGTTAGCCTTACTAGCTCTGGCTGCGCTGGCCCAGATGCAGCTGTCGCATTTTACTCAGGATGCCCGCACGCTATTGCTGCTGGTAGCGAGTGGTGTGGTGACTGCGATCCCGCTGCTGGCCTTCGCTGGAGCGGCCCGACGGTTGCGCTTGGCCACGGTGGGCTTTCTGATGTACATCAATCCAAGCATGCAATTCTTGATTGCGGTGTTTGTATTCGAGGAAGCCATCAGCGGCATACAGCTGGCCAGCTTTGCGCTTATCTGGCTCGCTCTGGCGTTATATTCCTGGTCAGCTTGGCGAACGCTGCAAGGCGCCAGAAAGCGCCCAGCGGCTTGATACTCACTTAAGCTCGGAATCGATGGTTGCGAGAATGGCGCGGGTGATTCCTTCTCGTTTTGGCAGGTCGCTTAACCGATTGGGCGTATCGATATTGAGTGCAAAGAATACCGGCCCGCTTGGCCATTCAACCCAGCCAACCCACCAGCCGTAACGACCCTCCCAGCCAGTTTTAGCGCGCAGAATGTAATTTCGGTCGGCTTCTACGATCATCAAATCCTTAACCAGGCGTTGATGCTCAATCGTGAAGGGTAGTTGGTTGCGGTAGAGACGCTGCAAGAATTCGATTTGTTCTTCGGCCGTAATGGCCAGCTTGCCATCAATCCAATAATCGCCTTGCTCTACGGAAGGGTCCGCGTTGCCGTAATCAAGGCGTTGCAAATAGTCTCTCGCTTTAGCTTCGCCAATCTCTTTTGCAAAACCTCGGTAAACCCAAACGGTTGAATTGCGCATGGCGGAGCGCAGGTTTTGATCCTGATTGTGTCCGGCAAAACTGTGCTCAACGCCATCCCATAGGAATACCTGAAACTCGTCGCGCACCGCGCCAGCATCCAGCGCCATCAGCGTGTGTGCAATTTTGAAGGTAGAGGCGGGCGAGAAGCGCTGCGCAGCGCGCTCCTGATTATGCACCCAAGTAATAGGCTTGTTCGGCACGCGCTCATCTACCACCACAATGGTGCCTACGGCATCCTGCGCAGCAAATTCTGCGGCCCAGTCGGCACGTTCTTGGGGGGCGGCTTGTAGCGGCAGAGCAAGAGTAATCAGCAGGCAGAGTATGATTTTAGGCATGGTTCTCAAGGCTATTCCGGTTTTGCAAAGCACCTTCGGCAGGCGCGAACTAACGGCTACTTTAAAGCGCTAAGTCTTAACCACCAAGCCTCAACCGCGCGTGCCACTCGGCTAACGACTCTCGGGGGTACTCATCAAACAGCTTGTCGTTCGGGCCGGCCTGCACCTTAACCCAGGGCGCCTTGGAGCCCAGCATCAGGTGCGTGCGCTCCGGCGGCATCGGTAAAGGCGTATCGATGGCAGAAGCCTGTGGATGTACCAGCTCCGGCCAGTTCGGGTCCCACAGCCATAAAGCGCTGCCGCACTCGCTGCAAAAATGCCGCTGCCCCGAGCTTTGTCGCGGCTCACCGGTGGTCTCATTGGTGATCATCGCCTGATACACCTTCACGTGCTCTTGGCCATCAACCTTGAGCGTTTGATAATCGCCGCCCAGGTTGATGGCATAACCGCCACCACCCGCTGTTTTGCGGCAGATGGAGCAATAGCAGAGATTGAAGGGGTAGGGCTGAGCGGATTCCAGTGAGAACTGAACACGACCGCAGTGGCAGGAGCCTTTGAGATGCATGGGTTTACCTCCGATTGTTTGAAGGACCACCGGCGAGAGAGGCGGGTGGCTTGCCGTTAACAGAGGTAAGGTTAGCAGTCGATGAGCAACAGAACGCCGCGCATTGGGTTATGGGTTAAGTGGGGAGCCAAACAACATCAGCATGTCGCTGCAGCTTGGCTCCCCAGCTCTGGTTTTAAGCAGTGATCTTTAACCCACTAAACTAAGGCTTTGCCTCGGCATCGATTGCCGATTGCACTTGCCGGTAAAAGGCCAAACGCTCTTTAGCCTGATTGCCGCCTTGCCGGTCAGTTGCCTGCGGCCAGTTGCCATTCGAGGCAATTACCAGCTGCCGCTTGGGATCGATAAAGATGCCCTGGCCAAAAATCCCTTGGGCCACGTAGGCACCGTCATCCAGCGTCCACCACTGATAGCCGTAGCCGTGTCCGGGCACACCGATATCCGCCTGCTTGGTGGTTGCTGCTGCGATCCAACCGTCAGGTAACACCTGCTCTCCACCGGCCATACCACCGCCCATGATAAACAAGCCAAAGCGTGCAAAGTCACGGGTCGCAGCCTGCATGCAGCAACCACCGATTTCATGCCCGGTGGAGCCCAATAGCCAGGTGGCGTCCTGCTCCATGCCGAAGGGCTTCCAGACTTTCTCGGAAAGGTAGTCAGACAAGGTTTTGTTGCTGGCAGAGCTAGCTAGCACGCCAATCAAATTGGTCTCGCCGGTTTTATAAACCCACTTGGTACCGGGTGCCGCTTCGGATTTCAGTTGCCGCATATAACTCACGGTCACATCCACGCCCGGCTCAGCCTTGTGACCGTTAAACAACGCCACATCTGATTGCGGATCAGCGTAATCCTCATTCCAGGCTACGCCGGAGGTCATGGTCAGCAGCTGCTTGATCGTCACGTTGTCGTAAGCGGAGCCCTTTAGATCAGGGATATAGTCCGACACCATGTCATCGATGCTTTTGATGTAGCCATCTTTGATGGCGGCGCCCACCAACGTGGAGGTGAAGGATTTGGCAACCGAGAAGCTGGTCCAGCGACCTTCAGGGCCAAAGTCCAATCCGTATTCCTCAACCCGCACCTTGCCGTCCTGCACGATTACCAAAGCAGCAGCGCGTTGCGATCGCATATAAGCATCAATGTCTATACCAATTTCCAGCGGCTCACCTTCGGGCAGTGGGTACACATTCTCGCCGGCAGCAATGACCCGCGACTCGCTCAAGGCTGGTACGCGGTCCAACGCACGAAAACCGGCATCGCGCTGCGCGGTAGACCAGAAAAGCACATTAGGGCTAGTGGGGAAGCTCAAAACCAGCCTGCGCATATCCTTGTCGGCTGTGGCCCAGAAAACGCCGCACGCCACTACCAGCAGCAATACGATCGAGATGATCCCTTTTTTCACGCTTACTCTCCTATTATTTTTGTATGGCCATAGTAGGGGAGCGGGGAGGCTTTTGGGCGATGTTGTCTGGCGTATAAGCGGTGGTGATTTTGGGATAGTTGATAGGGGAATGTTTTTCTTGCTGCAAGTCGGTTATCGGGCTCTAGAACACACCCAACATTTTGCAGATGACGTCAGGCAGCGGCGCCACTGTTTTTGGCAACTGAAGACTAGCTACAGCGTGATGCTGCACGCTGCAGGCTAGCCGAGGTAATGCGGCGATCAGTGTTCAGTTTTTCGGCGCTTCACCTATCAATTCCCGTTGCACACGTACCGCCGTGCTCTTGGGACGCACCTGCCTGCCGCTACCTTCCAGGTGGGCCCGCGTGAAGGCCGCGCCGAACAGCAGGATCATCGAGGAGTAGTTAACCCACAGCAGCAGCAGCGCCAGGGAGCCTGCGGCGCCGTAGGCTGACGCCGTTGCTGTATAGGCCAGGTAGATGGAGATAAGGGTGCGGCCCACCGTAAACAACACTGCCGTAATGAACGCCCCCAGTAGCACGTCGCGCCACGACAGCAGTACGTCGGGTAGGATCTTGAACATCGCGGCGAACAGCAGCGTGGTCACGACCAGCGACAGGGCCAACTCCACACCCACCATAGTTCCACCCGGAATAGGCAGCCAATCTTTCGCGTAGGCCATAATGGCGCTAGAAATGACGGATAACATCAGCGAGACCAGCAGAATAAAGCCGATCGCCAGAATGATGGTGAGCGACAACAATCGACTTTTAATAAATACCCACAGGTTGTTTCGGGCAGGGCGGGGCGCAACGCCCCATATCTGATTCAGCGACTGCTGCATTTTTGCGAACACCGTGGTGGCACCCACGATGGTTGCAAAAATCCCGATCAACGCCGGCCAGATACCGCTCTGGTCGATTTGTGAATTAGCCACTGCAGTTTGTATTGTCTCGGCGGCTTCTGGACCGAGAGTGCCTTCTAGCTGCCCAAAAAGTTGCCCGGTAACAGCGCTCTCGCCAATAACCAGACCCACCAGCGCCACAACCACAACGAGAACCGGCGCTATGGAAAAAACAGTAAAAAACGCCAATGCAGCTGCATAAATAAAGGCCTGACTATCGAGCCAGTTCTTGATCGCTGCACGTAAAATGCTGAACCAGTACATGATCATAGGGACACGTTGCGGTGAAAGCTTAAAACCATCGTCAAAACACCTTGTCTCGAAGTCAATCTCGCGGGTAGGAGGCATTATAGGCATGGGCACCGAGCCTAAACACCTGCCATAGGATAGAAAATCTGTCGTCAGGCGCGGTAGTCAACGCCCGCTTAAAATAGAGCCGACGCCAGACCAAGGCCCATACGGGCGTTACGACTCTTTCTCGTCTTTTCCAGCAAAGGGAAGGGGACCACTGAATGTCAGTGTTCTTTGTGGGAATGGAATTTCAATTCCTGCCTTATCCAGAGCATGTTTAACGGCCGCTACTACCTGGTCGCGGGATTCGCGAATATCAACAGGCCTACTCTGGGTCCACCATGTCACCTCAAAATCAATTGAGCTCGCGCCAAAACCCTGCGCAAAAACCTGTACCGGCTTATCTTTATTGACCGTCTTGACACTCTCCACTGCTTTACGAATAACCTCACGGCTTTCATCCACATTTTCGCTGTAGCCAACACCGCATTGAATGGTGATGCGCCGCGATGATTGCTCGGTCAAAATACGCAACGGATTCGAATAGAGGTACCCGTTAGGCACTATGGTCAGTACCCCATCAGTGCGGCGGATATAGGTATCGCGGATGCTGATGTGCTTGACCTGTCCTTCCACGTCTTCACATTCAATATAGTCATCAATGCGCATGGGTTCGCGCATCAATAGCAGCAGCCCGGCCAGCAGGTTTTCAAAGGTATCCTTAAACGCCAGGCCAATGGCGATGGACCCAACCCCCAGGCCAGCCAACAGTTTGGTTGGCGTTAACCCCGGCATTGCTATCATCGCCGCAATCAAAATACCGATACTCCAAATGCCTATCACGATGATTTTACGAAGGGCTTCCTGCAGAGAGGGGCGCAAACCAGATCGCGTGCTCGCTTTAGTGAACACTTTCACCACAATGACTTTGATCAGCCAGGTTAAAAACAAAAAAGCCAGAGCGGCGATCAGTTGTGGGGCGCTTTCGATGGTTGATGTCAGGGCACCTTGCAGCTGATCTTTTAAAATAGCGATAGGATTAATATCAAACTCCATCAGCTTTCCTTGTACCTTGTTATTATCGAAAGTAATTCAGTTTTACCCGAAGCGGCCCGCGAGCGACTATGCCATTGTGTATAAGTTGTTAGCGCGCTATCAGCTCATAAACACCACATAAGTACCCTGGTCACCAACCGGCTGCGGACAACAACACTCATCGGCTCTCGCTCACAATAGCGATCAGTTGACCGTCGGTAAAATGCTATTTCGGTGTAACCAGGCTCGCTTCATTCACCTATTACGCATGCGCGATCAACTCACCGGGCTCGGTTGCGGTGTGCCTCACGACCTCGGATAAAAGACGACGAGTTGATCATTAGCGCAATAATGCACAGAACGAAGCCCAAGGCATGTCAGTTTGGGTGGCAGCGCACTGTTTAGGCTACGATCAGACAGTCCGGCGACGCGCATCACTCAGGCGCTAAGGGCTTGCCCCTCGTTATATGCGCTAACACCGGTTAGCGCAGTGCCAGAGCACCTACCTTTTTCAGGAGAATAAAAGTGTCAGATACCAACATCGAACTTATTTCCACCATTAGCGAAAACAACAAGCTGGAACTCGCCCTGCGCGAGATCGAGATTCCCGAGCCCGGCGAGAACGACGTGATCATCCGCATCGAAGCCGCCCCCATTAACCCGTCGGATCTGGGCGTGATGTTCAGCGCGGCCGATATGACGACTGCCAAGCAATCCGGTAGCGCTGATCGCCCGGTCATCACTGCCGATTTCCCGGCCAAGTTTATGGGCGCTGTTAAAAATCGCATTGGCAAGGCGATACCCGTGGGCAACGAAGGCGCTGGTACCGTTATCGCTGCGGGCTCATCCGCCGCTGCACAAGCGCTGATGGGCAAAACCGTCGCCTTCATCGGCGGTGGTAGCTACCGCAAATTTCTCCGTGCCAATGTGCAGAGCTGTCTGGAACTGGAGTCGGGTACTACTGCGGTTGAGGCCGCTTCCAGCTTCGTTAACCCGCTGACCGCATTGGCCATGGTAGAAACCATGCGCGCTGAAGGTCACAAGGCTATCGTTCACGCGGCCGCCGCTTCTAACCTCGGGCAAATGCTTAACCGCATCTGCATCGCCGACGGCATCGACCTGGTCAATATCGTCCGCAAGCCAGAACAGGAAGCCTTGCTGCGCGATCTGGGTGCCAAGTACGTGGTCAACTCTAGCAGCGATAGCTTTATGGCTGACCTGACCCAGGCATTGATCGAAACCGGCGCGACCATCGCCTTCGACCCTATCGGTGGCGGGCGATTGACTAGCGATATCCTCACCTGCATGGAAGTGGCCGTCTCTCGCGACATCACTGAATACAGCGTGTATGGATCTACCATCTACAAACAGGTTTACGTTTATGGCGGCCTTGATCGCGGCCCCATCACACTGAACCGCAGCTTCGGTTTTGCTTGGGGTGTGAACGGCTTCTTGTTGTTCAGCGCGTTAGGGAAATTGAATAAGGACACCGTCGCTGCCATGCGCAAGCGCATCGCCGCCGAGATCAAAACCACCTTCGCCAGTAGCTACACTCACGAAGTGTCCTTGGCCGGTGCGTTAAAACTGGAGTCGATGGCGGTTTACGGCAAGCAAGCCACCGGAGAGAAGTTCCTGATCAAGCCACAGAGCTAAGTTTCAGTCTCTGGCCGCAAGGCTAGCTTGGGCGCTGGAGTCGGATCGACTTCAGCGCCTATCCTGCTCTGTTCGATGATACAAAATAATAGTCAGGCGCCAGCTACTGCCCGGCAGGCACCAAGATCATCTGGCGATCGACAAAGCCTAGGCGATAAGCCGTAGTGCTAGACTCCGCAATCTCTACATAGGTTTCCGCCACACTTGCTGCGCAGTTTGGATTCGGATTCGCACGAACTAAATACCGCCCGGCATTCAAGTGGATCTCAAGCTTCTGACCCACATCAATACGCGCAATATCTTCACCGTCGAGTGAAATTCCAGGCTTGCATGCAGCGCCTCTCATGCCCGTATCGCGCTGGAGTAGTAACAGCCCAGTATTTTCACCCGGGACACGATAATTTTGCGTTCTCCACGTTGACGGCGGAACCGTCAATCCGTTGTAACCTTGGACCGGAACGGTGGGGCCTACGCAACCTGTCAGTATGGCGACGGTAAAAATAATAATAAATGCTCTCATTCTTGAGCTCTCCACATTCTCTGATTCTTATTTCTGATACAAAAGAATTAGCATTATTGGCATTGTGATCCAACTCACAATCCCCAAAACTAGCCATCATCGGCAAACAAGATTCAGATAGTTACTTAGAATATTCCATCCTTATGGCTCAAAGGGTCTGGAGTGGTTGCTCGTCTAACTTCATTGGTTCTAATTCTGGAGGCTGCTGATAAAGGCGTCTGATTCGGCAATGGATCTCTCCATCTCCCTGATCAGTTGGGCAACGTCGGTTTCGATACTCCCCAGTTCACCCTGTAGCGAGTCAATCGCGCGCGCATTCAGATTGTGCTTTAGAAACAGCACTTGGTCCTGGAATGCTCGTAATACTGGCTCCATGCGGGCCTCTGCACTGCGCATAGCCTTGATGAGTCCCTGGTACTGCCGTCGTGTCTGGCTTAGCTTGGCTGCACTTTGGCGTTTGAGGCTGGCGCTGCTATATAGCTCAATTTCATCCTCCCACTCATCGAACAATGCCTCGGAAACATCTTCGACCGCATCAATGCGCTCGGTCACCGCTTTAGCTGCGGCTTTACTGTCTTCGTATTCGTCGTTCAGCCTGTCGTAGCGTGTGGCCAAGTCCTGATCCTTGATCTGAATAATGGATCGGAATTGCGCCAAGGCGGACTCGAATTGCTCCTTTGCATCGGTCTGCGCTTCCTGAGCCGACTCCACGCGATCAACCATGATGTCGCGTTTGTGAACGCCCACTCTCTCCATCGCGCCGTAATACGCCGACTGACAGCCCGCGGCTGCCACCACCAACACAGAAACGAAAAGCAAACGAATGAACGACATGCGTCATTACCTCTAGTTAAATTCAGATGAGCTAGATCAGAGCAGATGACCGCCTTAGCGCACAGGATTACGCATAGCGTATGTCTGGATGGCGAAATCACACAAGCGGGATTGTCGGCAGTCCTTGCCCGTTCAGGAGCGAGTGCTGTCAGGTGAGCTTGGACAGTTATATGACACGGAGTGATGGTGCTGGCAATCTGCCTGCTGCACTATGCGTCTGTGCGGAACTGTTGCTCTCATGGATCGTCATATTCAGGAATTGCTGCGAGGTCAGTGTCAGTGTTTATTCACTTGAATCATTACGTTGGAGTGCCTTTGCTTTGACGCACGTTAGAATTTTGGGGCCCAAGCGGCCTTTGGCGCCAAATTGAAGCGCTCTCCCTTTGTCCCAATTGTGATCCTGGCTGTGCTGGGATTGTCTCTCTGCGCGGCATTGAGTCGTAGCTTTTACGTTCAGGATACCTTGGCTATTTCCACCGAATTTCAGGGGGATATTGACCAGATTGCGGCGGTATTGGAGCGGGAGGTACTTCTCAACCTCGAGGTGCTTTTTGCTTTGAAAGCGGCCATCGAGGTTGTGCCCGGTATGGACGCTGATCGTTTCAAATCCATCACCCAAGGCATACTCGAGCGTTCACCTGCGATCATGGCCTTTGCTTGGGCCCCATCCATTGAGCGCAACCAGATAGCGAATTTGGAAAGGGAACAGCAGCGCCTTTTTCCGGATTGGCGTCTTAGCGAAAGGGATGCTGAAAACAGAGTGGTTCCTGTAGCCGAACGGAGCTGGTACGTCCCTGTGCAGTTCATAGCGCCATTGGAGAAGAATGGTGCTGCGATGGGTTTTGACCTAGCCAGTGAAGCCAATCGACGCGCAGCAATCGAAACTTCACGCGACACGGGCAGGATGGTTGCGACTGCTGGCATCAAGCTGGTGCAAGAGTCCGATAAACAGCAGGGTTTTTTGGTGTTTGCTCCACTTTATAAGGGCCGACCGACCAACCTGGAACAGCGGCGTGAGGCCCATTATGGTTACATCAACGGCGTCTTCCTGGTTGGGGAACTGGCCAATCAAGCGATTGGTATTAGAAACAGCCCCAGTCTGCTGTTTCAAGTGGTAGACGTGACCGACGCGCAACCTAACCAGCTATACAGTAATGCCGATCCTGGAGCATCAAGGTGGGTAAGCGATATGGGGTATAAAACCCTGCTGGCCGACGTGGCGGGCCGCACCTGGCAGATTCAAGCCAAGCCGTCACAGACCTATATCGATGCCCGACGTAGCTTTTTGCCGGCGCTGATCATGGTGTCAGGTTCTTTTTTCATTGCATTGCTGGTGATCTATGCGCTGATCAACGTCAATCGGAACCGCGCGCTCGTTGCTAGCAAGGAGGAACTGGAGAAAATGTCGCTCACCGACGGACTGACCCAGCTGGAGAACCGAAGGCATTTTGATCAATTTCTCGAACAGGAGTGGGCTCGCGCCATGCGACAAACCCAACCACTGTCATTGATCATGCTGGATATAGATCACTTCAAACACTACAACGATCATTATGGGCACCCCGCCGGTGATGAGTGCCTGAGGAATGTGGCGCGCGTTCTACAGGGCGTCGTGCGCAGGCCGACCGACATGCTGGCCCGCTACGGAGGAGAAGAGTTCGCAATCATTCTGCCCGATACGGCCAATGGTGGGCTCGTCGCCGAAGCCTGTCGAGCCGCCATTGAAAAAGCGGCGATGCAGCACGAATTTTCCGATGCCAGTAAACGCCTGACGATCAGCGCTGGCGTGTGCTCAATGGTGCCGGGCGAGGCCAACAGTTTGGATGAACTTAAGCAACAGGCAGACGCTGCGCTCTATCGTGCAAAACATGCGGGTCGCAATACGGTGGAACTGTCTTGAGACGCTCCTTGATGGTTCATTAGGCATTAAAAATCCCCGGCTTTGCGGCCGGGGGTTCTGCTGCCCCCGGTTTATTCGCCACTTAATATGTTGAATTAGGCGAGTTCTCCGGGTTTATTTCACCATAAACCTCATCAGGGTCGACGTCATTCGTCAATAATATTTCTCTCACCGTTTGAATGTGGTCTAAGACTTTTTGGTAACGATCACCGTACTCAAATTTAGTTACTTCAATTGATCTTGGCATGTAAGTAAATGCAATTTTCAATGCGTTTAGGGAGGGCTCACTCATTTTTTCGCTCATTTATTCTAGTTATCTGTATTCATAACGCCCGGCTCACGCGCCGATTTGGAGCCGCGAAGCGGCTGAAAATCGGGCGCCGTGCAGCCGATTGTTAGGTATTCTTTTTGCGATCATGCTTCTTGGTATTTCGCAGCACTTCCTTTTGCGACACGACTTCCCGCCAGTATTCATGGCCATGACCCATATCAGTTTTCTCGGCGTAGTAGAGTCTTTTATAAGGTTCACCACGATTGGCGAAATGGCAGAAGATATGGGACAGATAATAATATTCATCTCCGTCAATATTCATAGACTCTACAAAGTCATAAGGGATTTCGCCAACTAGCATAAGTGTGGCCTCTTTATCTTCGCCAGCTTTGTAATTTATCTTTCTCCACTCGCCTGACTCCTCCACAAGCTCATCCCATCCAAGGCCGACGATGATTCCCATGTGGTAGGTGTCAAGGAGACCAGCTTTGAACCACGAAGTAATGCCCCGCTTCCCCTCAATATTCGGGTAATCATCCATTCGGTTAACGTGGCGGATAATGACATCCCGGCGAAGGCTCTGGGTTCTACATCGATTTATTTCTTCTTTGAATATATCCCGCAGGGTGTCGTGATGCTTCACTCGCTCAGAAGGAGTGCGCTCCACTCCCTCCGTCTGGAATACTTTGCCTTCGTACCTACGAAATCCCTCTGTGGCTATGAATAGAAGAGCTGTTCCAGCAAAAAAAGGCTCATAAGGTCCGGAAGGGCTATACATCCATAGAACGGCTAGACTTACAGAAGCTACGAACGCAGCAGTTTCGACTGTAAGAATTACGTAAGTTTTCGTTGGCACCAAGTTTCCTTCCATTCCCTACCTAACGCTTTGCTAAGCGGAGAAAAATCGTTGGCTAAAATTAGCGAGGAACGAGCAAAAGCCAACTTTTTTTGTCCGTTTAAGCAACTTGTTAGGCATTTAATCGAACAGATCATCAATATAAGTCATAATTGACCGAGCTAAATTTATAGCAAATTTTGCATCACTTTCTTTGAGTAAATTCTCATTTGGGTGTGACATACTATGATGGTTACGTAAATAATTTATAGTATCAAGCATTGAACCCGCAGCACGCAGCATGGCGAATACTTTGCTATTGCGTCCATCATCAGGCTGTTCTTTTATATAGCTACTAATTTTCGGTATCAATGCCGTTATCGCATCACTATTAACAAAGCTGATATTATTATTATGACAAACTTGCCTTAAAAAACCATGCAAAGCTGTATGCATACGGTCATATGCACTTGAAGCCCCTTGAGTTGTTAACAATACTTCCGCATCTTCTAATGCTTTGAATACACTTTCATTGGTATTATTAACATTAGGATTAGCAACTAATACTACCCCATCAACTATTGACTCAATGGCATTGTATAATTCTGGTTTATTTCTTTTTAAAGTGCCTTGAACACCTTCTAGCCCCCATATTTCTTTAATATTTACAGGGTTTGCATCAAGAATAAATTCGACAGCATTTATGCAGCCTTGTTTTAAGCTATCATTATTCCAGTGTACATCTTTATAAAATTGGCTACTGTTTTGTGGGCAGTCATCACACTCAGTTATAGCAAAAAGTTCTTTCCAGTCACCTGAATTCAAAGTATTCATCAAAACTTTTGAAAGATTTATTTTGTCTTTGTTATTCAACTCGTCCATTTACTGGTTCTCAAAGCTTTAAATTGTTTATCAGTTAGTTGGCATATTTGCCAAACACAGAGGAATGCCTAACGCCCTTGTTAAGTGCTCTCACAGAACCGCCCATTTTCCAGGTAAACAGAACCGACTGTTACGAAGACATACTTGTGATAACGGTAATATGGCTTGCCACCGTAGTCCTTGTCCTTACCCGCAAGATAGTCATTGCATTTAGGGCACCGGGGAGGAGCCATAAAGCGGAAGCTACCACCGCACCCACATCCTGGGAACAGTTTCTCCGCCTCCTTATAATAAGGAAGCATGTGCTTATTGTATTCCTGCCACCCTTTATCTCCTGGCATGAGATGCGGGAAGGTAATTCCGTTCTTTTCAAAGAAGTCATGATCTTTAATCAGGAGCACGTTCGGGCAATCCCAGCAGTAAACAGCGTCCATATCACTGAAACCTAGATGATAAAGTTCGCCTTTTACCTCTTCGCCACATGCTCCGCATTTTTGTACGTGCTCGGTCATATATGCACTTAACAGTGATTAGATCGAACACGTCGACATAATGCGCGGAGGCCGCCACGCGTTATAAGTAAAAGTCTCATAAAATCAGTATCTTCCATGTTCTACCTTAGCTCATTTGTGCACGTTATACCGCATGCGGCTTAACACCATTAGTCGCTTGTTATACCGAATGCGCGTTGCATTCAAGGTGTAAGCGGGCGTCCTTGCCGCATCTGGGGGGAGGCGTTTGCCGGCTTGCAGTTACTGGCATAGTGCTCCAGTTTTTTGGCCGTGCCAACCTACGTGTTTTCTGCATTTCAGTTGTTATTCACCAGCACCAAGCAAATAGTTCACTGTCGCAGACATCACCAGATGCGCATTGCAGTCTGTGGTTTCTAGCTTGCAGCTAATCACCCCAAATGCTTTACCGGGCTGCGGTGGGCTGGCGCTCAGGATGGTGACTTTTACACTTAGTAGGTTGGGGAGGGTAACCGGGCGATGCCAGCGCACTTTTTCCATGCCGGATGCGCCGGTCATTGAAGTGTGTTTGAGAAAGCCGTCGACCACTATGGAGGCGGTGAGGGAAAGGGTATGCAGGCCGCTGGCGATCAGCTCGCCGTAGATCGACTGGCTGGCGTGGGCTGGGTCCAGGTGAACCGGCAAGCGGTCGAACTCCTGGCAGAAGCGCAGTGAGTCTGCCTCGGTAATCTCACGCGGCCCCAGGGTAAATGTTTCGTCGGGCAGTATGTCTGCAAAGTACCTCATATGACTCCTTGTCTTTATTTTGCTGAGGTTGTCAGCACGTCCGCTGGGGCGGTGGTTTGCGCGTTAAGCCAGCCGATGCCATGTGGTAGAGTAGCCACTGAATCCAACCTGGGTAACCCACATGCTTATATATGTTCTCATCGCCTGCGACCGCCTTGATGAAAAGCAGGAAAAAAAGCTCAAACAAAATCTGCCAGAGCTGCAAACGGCCTTGCAGGCGTATGCCGATGCGAACGAAGCGAATCATGTAACCCTTATCAATGAATGCGACAGCGATGACTGCGAAGACTGGCAGCTGGGTATCAGCCAGCCGGTAAAAAAGCACATTCAGTTAAATTTCCCGGTAAACCTGTTTAACGACCTTGCCAAAAAATACGATATTGATTGCGAGGTAGGTTATATCGAAGACGATGCCCGCGAGCCGGTCAGTTATTTTGGTAAGCAGGAAGGGCAGGGCGAGGCGTTTTTGATTGCCGAGTATCTGGGGCTGTAGGGCGCGGGTTACGCGCCTTTTTACGGTTAGGCGCATGCGCTGTAGTGTTTTTTTATCAGCCATTTTTGTGTGGCTGTTTTGTTTTATAAAGCGACTTTCGTGTTTTAGTTACCTTCTACGCAGAGGCGGCTTTATTCGGTAAGCCTCTGGGTGAAGCCGAGCAATGCTGCCGCTGTAGCCCTCATTTCAGCTACCTACTACAGGACATAGGGAACCATGTCTCTATTCGAAGTTATCGCCATTTTGCTGAGCCTCGCCGCGATCTTTAGTTATGTAAACGCGCGGTTCTTCGGGCTGCCCAGCAGTATCGCCATCATGGCGTTTTCGCTGATCTTTTCGCTCATATTGCTCGGCCTCAACCACTTGGGTATGACCAGCTTGGCGGATTGGGCAGAGCAACTGGTTGGCGAGGCTGACCTAGGGCCGACGCTGCTGAATGGGTTGTTGAGCTTTCTGCTGTTTGCAGGGGCCTTTCATGTGAACCTGGATGAGCTGGCGGAGCAGAAATGGCTGGTGGCATTGCTGGCGACCTTGGGTGTGGTGGTTACTACCTTTCTGGTGGGTGGCGCCATGTGGTACGTGCTGGGCTGGCTGGGCAGCCCGTTACCCTTTATCTACTGTTTGCTGTTTGGTGCCGTGGTGGCGCCAACCGATCCGGTAGCCGTGATGGCGATTCTAAAATCGCTGGACGCGCCCTCTAGCCTCACCACCAAGATTGCCGGCGAGTCGCTGTTCAATGACGGCGTTGCGGTGGTGATGTTCATCGCGATTCTGGGTATTGCCCAGGGCCAGCGCGAGGCGTCGCTGGATAGTATTGGCATGCTGTTTCTGCAGGAGGCCGTGGGCGGGCTGGTGCTGGGGTTCTTGCTGGGGTTGTTGGGTTATCACTTGCTGAAGCATCTGGACAACTATCAGGTAGAGGTATTAGTCACCGTGGCGCTGGTGGCTGGGGGCTATGCGTTGGCTAGCCGCTTGCACACCTCTGGCCCGCTGGCGGTGGTTGTCGCCGGTTTGATGCTGGGTAATCATGGGCGGCAGTTCGCGATGTCTAAGAAGACAGAGCAACAGCTGGATGCCTTCTGGGAAATGGTAGATGAAGTACTAAACGCCGTGCTGTTTTTGCTGGTGGGGCTCGAGCTGCTGATCATCGTCTTTGAGTGGCACGCGGTGGTGGCAGGCCTGGTTGCGATCCCGCTGGCTCTGCTAGCCCGCTACGTTGCGGTAGGCATACCCGTATTGGCCCTCAAACCCTTTAAAGAATTCAAACCCAATCCGATAAAAGCCCTGACTTGGGGCGGCCTGAAAGGCGGTATCTCGGTTGCGCTTGCGCTGTCGTTACCACTAGGCGAAGAGCGCGATATGATTCTGACGATGGCCTATGTGGTCGTGGTGTTCTCGATCCTGGTGCAGGGTTTGACGGTCAAGAAGGTGTTGGGTGCTGGCGACTGAAGCACCTGCCACATAGCGCCTCTTGAATCAGCTCGCTACGGCGGGCTGCGTACCGACCGCGATAAACCATTGCGGCTGCATCTCGGCAAAGTCGGTGCGGATATTCGAGTCTAGATAGCTTGCGGAGTCCAGCACGCAAGGCTGCCCGTCAACCCGCTGGAAAACCACCCAATGCCAGAATGCTTTGCCATCTTTCTGATGATGTTTGATGGGCAGTAAGGCTAGATCGGGTAGGGCATCCCAAGAAGTGAAGGGCAGTTCTTGGTCAGATGTGACAACCTTTGCCGCAGCTAGCATGCGCCTCACGTAGCGGGTATCTGACCATAGCGATGTGTCTGTCGCATAAATGCCCATGGCATTCGCCATCGCTCGCATGTCCGCATAGGGTTTGCCCAGGATGGTGGCGACGGCCGCTATGCCGCAGCCAGTGGCTTCTTCCTGAATTACGGGGTGGAGCACGAGTAGACCCTAGCCTTCGACATTAATGCACACGCGATTGCGCCCGGCGTTTTTCGCCTCATACAGGGCTTTGTCTGCGCGGTTGAGTGCGGCCTCTATGCTTTCATGCTCCGCATTGATTACCGCCACACCGATACTTACCGCCAGGCTCAGTTGTTGCTCTGGGGTGATGGCGATGATTTGCTTCTCTACGGCGGTACGAATGCGCTCGGCGCAGACCAGGGCCTGCTCCTGATCGGTCTCAGGTAACAGCATGACAAATTCTTCGCCACCAAAGCGCGCAAGCAGATCTTTGCTGCGGCTTTGTGCTTTCAGCGTTTGCGCTAATTTGACGATGACCTGATCACCAATCTGGTGGCCGTGGCTGTCGTTCACCCGTTTGAAGTGATCTATGTCGATGGCGAGTACGGCCAGCGGCTGCTGTTTGTTCTTTGCAACTTGCAGCAGGTAGTCAGATTCCGAGAAGAAGTAGCGACGGTTGTAAAGCTTGGTGAGAGGGTCAGTGGAAGCCTGTTTTTTCAGCTCATCCTGTGAGGAGCGGATGTCTTCGAGAATCTTGATGCGATAGGAAATGATGAACGCCAACATGATGGCTTCGAGCATGATGCCGATGCCCACGCCGTGACTGGCCAAGTAGGTGGGCTCGATCAAGCCTTTATAGAAGATCACCGCCATGGTGTTGAAGATGACGAAAAAGCTGTGGCCAATCAGGAAGAATTTGGCCAGTGGGTTGCCCTTGCGTAGCAGCGAAATACTGACCGAAAAGGTAACGACCATCATGATGGCGGCAGCTGTACTGGCGGGTTTGAGCGCGGCAGAGATATCAAAAAAGCCCCATACCAGCATGCCGCACAGCGGAATCAGCAGTGCCTGCAGAAAGCGATGCTCAGTGGGATAGAAACGCTTGGTCTCGAAGATCGCCATCATGAACAGCAACAGGAATATCGGCATGGTGATCAACGAGATGTTGAGCATGAAGATTTCTGAGCCGTAGATATCGAACAGACTGGCGACCAGACCGTAGGAGAGCGCGATCCAAACCAGGCCGGAAATCAGGTAAAGAGAGTAATAAATGTTCTCCCGCTTGCTGGTAGCGAAGTACAGCAGGAAGTTATAGAACACCAGCGCGAGCATCATGCCAACCAGCAGGGCGATATCGTTACTGGTGCCGACCAGCGCTTGCCGCGAATGCTCTTCATCCAGAATATCGAGCGAGAACCATTGATGCGAATAGGCGAAACTGCGCACGTAAAGTGTGGTGGCTTCGCCGGCAGGCAGCGTCAAGGGATATACCGCGACGCCGCGGTACATCAGATTACTTTCTTCGACTTTTTCTAAATCAAGGGTTTCAGTGCGTATCAGCTGGCCGTCGCGCTCTTCGTAGAAGTCAACGCTTTGCACGTGGTAGGCGTGTGGTAGGTGCACATCGAGGGTTCGGGTCTCGCCAGAAGCGTTATCCACTATGACCTTGAACCAGGTTACCCGAGCATTGGTGCCGAGCGTAGTGGTGCTGGTGGTTTCACGGTAAGTCTGCTCGCGCGCCTGCTGGTATTCCAGTTCGCGGGAATCATCGACGTAATAGCCGATTTTGAAGTCGGTGAGGTTAACTGTCGGTGAATTGATCGTGACGATTGGCTCGGCTTGCACTGCGCTTGTGGATAGCAGCAGTACCAACAAAGTCAGAAAGAACAAAGTGCGAGTTCGCGTCATCTGCGACCGTCCAGATTGGTTTAACTGCAGGCGCCATCATTGGCTCCAATGAGCCTATGGTAGCCAAAGCAGCCGCGTGGACCAAGCCCTGTGAGTGCGCAAAGGCGGCTTTGTTGGTTTTGGCGTATCAATGCAGTGACATGGTAGGAGAGAGGTACAGTACGCGCATTGCCTTGGGTCAATAAGTTAGCGCCGATTTGCTTGCTTTACCTTCGGTGGCCAACTATTTTGTTTTGTCCGTAGGGCTTGCACCACGGGCTTTGTGTGTTCTGGCGCATTTCGCTAGGGGCGCTGATTCAAACATGTTCCGGTTACCTATAAAAAAAGATCGTTTCTGGCAAATGAGAAACACATTTTGCTGTGCCCGATCGCAAAGGAGTTTGAATAATGAATATAAGCGAGCTGTTGGCGCAAAAAGATAAGCTGCCCAACGTGCCAGAGGTGGTTAAAGAACTGATTCAGGTGTTGTCTGATGACAACGCTAATCTCGATGCGATAGCCAGCAAGGTAGCGAAGGATCCGACCTTGTCGGTAAAAATACTCCGCATGGTTAACTCGTCCTACTATGGCTTGCCGCGCACGGTTAATTCCATCGACGAGGCCATAGTGCGTATTGGGCTGGATCGATTGAAGATTCTGGTTATTTCATCAGGTCTATCAGGCTCGGTAACTGGCGAGGTAGAGGGGCTGGATGTTAAGCGCTTCTGGAACGAGTCGTTCGAGACTGGCGAAATCTGCAAAATCATTGCAAAGAAAACCAACGCTGTTGAAGCAGACGTTGCTTTTACTGCCGGCATCATCAGTAATATCGGTCGCTTGCTGCTGCACCTGACGACCCCCAATCGTGCCAAGGCCGTCCAGACGGCGGTAGACGAGGGTGGTGATCGCAATCAAGCTGAACTGGATCGATTCCAGTTCACCAGCCCACAAGCCGGAGCCGCTTTGCTCGAAGAATGGAAGCTGCCAACCGAACTGTGCGTGGCTGTGTTGCAGCAGCGCGCGCCGCTCGCACATCCTGAGCCAAGCCCGTTGTCTGCGGTCATCTGTTTGGCCAAACAAATGATGACAGCACGCAAAAAGGGCGCCACTGCGAAAGACATTGTTGATGCGGTCTCATTTCCGCTGATTTCGCTGGCGGGTGTCAAAGATGGGCTGGCTGATATCGCCGAGCAGGTGGTTAATCTGGAGCCTATGAGAATCGCCTAGTTTGATAGCTGCCGGGCAACCGAGGGATTTTGTGCAGCGCCCGGCAGTTTTTATTGGTAAGCAGTCGTCTTTTTAACCAGCCTCAATGCTGAATAGGCTGTTTTCCCCAGAGACGTTGATAGGGAGCGCATTTTTGTCCGGGCTGGTGGGTACATCAAGCTTTGGATAAGTATCTCCCTGCGGTCTGCGGGCCACAATAAGCGTTAATCCCCCCCCCCTTTCTTATCGCAGCGTTTGCATGTGCAATTTTATCTGCATACAATGCGAACAATTCTCATTCATGATTAATTCGTTCAGCTACACGATAGGGAACTCATGTCGTCCAGCGATAGCGCAAAACAGCAGTGCGGAGCGCTTTACGTAGCGCATCACAGTTGGCTGCTCGGTTGGCTGCGTTACAAGCTCGGCTGCATGCACGACGCTGCTGACCTGGCGCAAGATACCTTTGTACGGGTGCTGACTTCTCGCGAGTTGCAGACAGAGCAACAGTTGCAGGAGCCGCGCGCGTTTTTGCTCACCGTGGCCGGACGACTGGTATCCAACCATTTTCGCCGACGCTCGCTTGAGCACGCTTGGCTGGAGACTTTGGCCGCACTACCGGAGCAACAGGTGCCCTCGCCAGAAGTGCAGGCCAGTTTGCTGCAGAGCTTGCATGAAATCGATCTCATGCTTGATGGCTTGGCACCACGTGTGCGCCAGGCCTTTCTTCTGGCGCAACTGGAAGGGCTTACTTACGCAAGGATCGCGGAGCGCTTGGGCATCGGCGTGCGTACGGTCAAACGCTACATGGCGGAGGCATACGAACAATGCATCATGCTGAGTCTTTGAGCCCGCTGGATAGCAGCGACAAGCTTGATCGCGCCGCAGTGCGGCAGGCAGCAGGCTGGTTGGTGCTGCTGCATGAAGATAGACAGAACCCGCAAACGTTGGAAGGGCTCTCGCAATGGCGTGTGGCTGACCCCGAGCATGAACGTGCTTGGCAACGTGCGCAGCTGGTTAACGATAAATTCGGATTGATTCCAGCCCAGCTTGGACTACCGGTGCTCGGTCATGCGACCGACAGCTCCCGGCGACGGGCAATCAAAGCGTTGGTACTGCTGATGACCTTTGTACCAGCATCTTACGTAGCGTATCGCAGCACGCCGTGGCGCGAGTGGGCGGCTGATTACGCCACCCGCACGGGTGAGCGGCGCAGCTTGTCATTGAACGACGGTACCGAACTTGAACTCAATACCGACACAGCATTGGATGTGCAGTTTGATGCGGTGCAGCGGCTAATCAAGCTGCATCGAGGTGAAGTGTTGATTGATACCGGCGCTGATCCGCGCCGAGCGGATGAATCTTTCCGGCCCTTTTGGGTGCAGACACGCCAAGGTCGTATTCGCGCCTTGGGTACGCGGTTTGTGGTACGCCGGGACGATAATATTACCCGCGTGCAGGTATATGACGGTGCGGTTGAAGTGCAGCCCAGGCATACGGCTACGCGCCAGGTTATTCAAGCTGGGCAGCAACTGAGCTTCAGCGCGGATGCGGTGCAGTTACCTCGGCCGGTTGATCCACATGGCGCAGATTGGTCTCGTGGCCTCTTGGTGGCGCAGCAGATGCCCTTGGGTGAATTCACTCGTGAACTGGCACGCTACCGCCCGGGCCTGCTGCGCTGTGATCCGGCGATTGCGGATCTGCGCATCAGCGGCGCCTTTCAGTTGGATAACACTGATCAGGTACTGGCTGCCTTGCCGGAGACGTTGCCGGTTAATGTCGTTTACCGCACACGGTTCTGGGTATCGGTAACGGCGACGTAGTGACCTTCGCAGCGCCGTCGCAAAAAACTTCGCGGTGATCTGGCCCCTTCTTGAGTCTCGCGTGTCATTCCCATAGACAACTCATTTTTCTCAGTTTCAGGAATCTACGGAATGACGCATTACTCGACCCGCCGAAAGGCCGCTCACTCTACGCCGGCAATACTGCCGGTACGCGCCGTGGTGATGGCCATCGCACTGGCCGCAGTAGCACCGCAGCTGTATGCACAGAGCAGCAACGCGAGTAGCGGCGTTACGCGCCACAGCTATCAGGTAGCGCCTGGCCCGCTGGCTAATGCACTGACTGATTTTGCCAGCCAGGCGGGCGTCACGGTGCAATTTAAACCAGCCCTGACCGACGACCTGCGTTCGGCTGGCCTATCGGGTGAGTGCAGCGTTAACGAAGGCTTTGTTCGCTTGCTGCAGGGCAGCGGTTTGAGTGCTGCCGAGCGAGGCAACCGGGTGTATGTGCTAAGCCCAGAAGTGGGCGATGCGGCATTGCTGGAAGCGGTGACTGTCATGGGTAACCGTAATGGCCGCTCACCCACTGAGTCAGCTGGCAGCATAGTGGCCACCAGCAGCGCCACCGCGACCAAGACCGGCACATCGCTGATGCGTACCCCACAAGCGGTCAATGTGGTGACCCGTGAAGAGTTGGATGAACACGGTGCGACCAACGTGACCCAAGCCCTTCAATACACGCCGGGACTAGTGAGCCAGTACGGTAACTCCGACGTGCGGCACGACTGGTTCACTGTGCGGGGTTTTACCCCCGGGCGCTATCTCGATGGCTTGCGGCTTCCTTTCGGCGTATTGGGTTATGCGCAGCCGAAGATTGCCGCGTATGGGTTGGAGCGGGTCGAGGTGTTCAAGGGCCCTGCCTCGGTGCTGTATGGCCAGAACTCGCCGGGTGGCATGATCAACATGGTGAGCAAGCGCCCGAGTGCCGATGCCGTCCATGAGGTATATGCCCAGTACGGTAGTTACGATGCTCTGCAGATAGGCTTTGATTTGGGTGGCGAGCTGAACGAGAGCGGTAATCTGCTATACCGCCTGGTCGGCCAGTTGGGTGAGGCTGACTCGCGGGTGGATTATCTGAGTGAGGAGCGGCAGTTCCTTGCGCCGTCGCTGACCTGGATCATCAATGATGTCACCCAGGTTACCTTTCTCGCCCAGTACCAGAATATCGACTCTGATGGCGGCGGTGCGCAACCGGCATTGCCTGCGGTAGGCACCCTTTATGGCGGTTCACCCTACGGAAAACTGGACGCCAGCACCTTCATTGGCGAGCCAGGTTACGACTTTTTCAGCAATGAGCAGCTCATGGCTGGCTACGAGTTTGAGCATCAGCTCAATGACGTCTGGCAGCTACGTCAAAATCTGCGCGTCTCGCGGGTGGATACTTACACCCAGCGGGTTCAAGCCTACACCCTGGTCGGTAACAATCTGGTGCGCTATGCCTGGGCTTTCCCGGAGGACTCTACCTCTTTCACTGTGGATAACCAGGCCATTGCACGCTTTGCTACCGGTGCGGCAGATCACACTTTGCTAGTCGGCTTCGACTATCAGAAAGAAGACGCCACCTACGATGAGCATTTTCAAGGCCTCAGCGTAAGCCCCATTGATCTGGTCACGCTGGAATACACAGGTGACGCGGTCAAGCCGCCGTTGACCACGCGGCGTGAGCAGGACCGCTATCAGGCTGGCTTGTATTTGCAGGAGGAGCTGAATCTGGGCAGCTGGACCTTCAATCTGGGTGGTCGGTACGACATGGCGAAGGCCGAGAGCAAAACCACCGATGTGCTGGCCGGCACCAGCAACACGGTAGATCAGGATGACGAGGCCTTTACCGGTCGTCTGGGCGTGGTTTATGAGTTCGCCAACGGCATAGCGCCCTATGCCAGCTATTCGCAATCCTTCGCCCCTACGGCCGGCGTAGATGCGACCGGCAATGCATTGAAGCCCACCGAAGGTGAGCAGTACGAACTGGGTGTTCGCTATCAGCCAGCCTCCGGAAACGGCTTGTTGGCGCTCTCTGTATATGATCTGACTCAACAAGAAGTGCTCACCCGTGATGCACTCACCAATGTCCGCTCGCAGACCGGTGAAGTGCGCGTACGCGGGCTGGAGTTGGAAGGCAAAATGGCGCTTGCGCGAGGGCTGGATGCCAGCGTGGCCTATGCTCTGACTGACAGCGAAATTACCAAAGACGGCAACCGGGCGATAGAAGGTAATGAGCAGCCCTTTGTTCCGAACAAGCAGGGCAGTGCCTGGCTGAATTATGTATTCCAGAACAGCGCTTTGCGCGGGCTTGGGCTGGGCGGCGGGGTGCGTTACATCGGCGAGTCTTTCGGCGAGGTGGCCAATAACTTCGAATCGTCCAGCGTCACTTTGTTTGATGCCGCGTTGAGTTATGACGTGGGCGCTTTGAGTCGGTCGATGGACGGTGCGCAGTTGTCATTGAAAGCCAACAACCTGATGGACAAGGAATACGTATCCTGGTGCATCTCCTCGACAGGTTGCTTTTACGAAGGGGGCCGGGTGGTTACCGCTGAGGTGAAGTACAACTGGTAAAGACGGGTATTGCATCAAGTATCTTCTGATCATTTTTCTGCCGCACTAAGAGTGGCATGAGTTGACGAGTAGTGGTGCGCTGAGCGAGACGCTCGTTGTTGATGGGCTGAGTTATTGGCCCATCTAGTGAAATCCCTGCGCGCGGGCGATTACGCGCAGGGATAGTATTTAACTAACAAGGATTATGAAGCCACCAAAAATCATTCGCTTGCCGTCAAAGGGTATCGATTCGGGGCTCATGTGGTCTTGCGATCTTGGGTCGGCCATCACGAGCGCAAGAATGCGATCACGCTCTTCCCGCGAGGTGTAGCGAATCCAGGAAAACACGACAACTTCACCTTTTTCCAGTTTCACGCTCATTGGAAACGAGGTGAGTTTACCCTCCGGCACGTCATCGCCTACCGCTTCAATATATTCCAGCGCGCCATGGCCCATCCATACGGTTTTGGCTACTTGAGCGACGCGCCAGTCATCAAGTTTGGCTGTAAGCAACCGGGCATAACACCTGGTCAGTTATAGTCGGCTTCCGGTTTTAGTAAAACGCATCGGAGATCCCGTACTCCCGACACACTCCCTTGGCCAAGCGACCGCCTTCGACCTCTTTCAGGATCTTGACGGCCTGCGGCTCGCTGTACGGTGATTTCTTTATGTCGTTCTCCGTTTGGCCGCAGAACGCTAATTACGAGTGCACCGAATTTAAGGGATGATTATAAGAATAAAGATGTCGATTTAGCGGTGCTCATACACTCGCTGGTATTGGTGCCATACTTCCCTGTACGTATTCACGTCACAATCAAGGAATCAAACCGATGCCGAATGGCACATTGGGATGGGATCCGAACAGGTTCCTCGATGATTTTCCAATCGAAGATACCCCCGGTGTAAAGCTTTTGCTTAGCAGTGCTGGCGTGCTTATGGCCGGCGGTGGCGACAATATCGACAAGATTCTTGATTCAGACCAGCATTCGCTAGGGGAAAACATCGACAACTTATTCCCCGAAACGACGGGGAACCGTGGCCTTCGAGAGGCCCACACCAAGGCTTTAAAAGGCGATCTACAGAGTTGTCGCCAGAGAGTTGGTGGCAAGGATGTAGCCTGGGAACTCATCCCTGTGAATACGACGAGAGGCCGGGAAGTGATCGCGTTAGCCATTGCAATGGATGACGACCAGGACCAGAAGGTTAGCATGGGCGAAATACCCAAGATTGACCGGGCTACGGGCATTCCAGCTCGGTGGGTGATCCTTGCAAAAGCTGAAGAAATATTCAACCGCCATCCCAGCGCCCAATGGGCCGTTCTTCGGCTTAAAATCGTAGGCATGAGGCGCATCAACCAAGCCCTGGGCCAGGATCTGGGTGATCACGCGCTCCATCAGGCTGTCGGACGCATCACGCGTTCGCTAGCCGAGGGTGAGAGCATTGGCCGGATAGGGGGCAACGAGTTTATCCTACTCATCCGCCATAAAAGTGACGATCATACCGCTGAGCGTATGCAGGCCATGGATCGGTTGTTCGATGAACCACTGAAGGTTGGCCTGCTGCAGTTCATGCTTCGCCTAAATAT
Source organism: Halopseudomonas sabulinigri (assembly GCA_011053055.1). GTDB lineage: Bacteria > Pseudomonadota > Gammaproteobacteria > Pseudomonadales > Pseudomonadaceae > Halopseudomonas > Halopseudomonas sabulinigri_A. The sequence goes on from DRHT01000066.1 coordinate 36,828, forward strand.
GGGCCTTGCCCGCTTTCCCCAAGACGGCTCAACGGCAAAGGATCTGGAGCGGCGGGCCACCATCGCCCTTGAACGAACCCGCCGTTCCGGCCTCAGCTACTCGTTATTCACCCTCGCTCAAGAGGACCACGTATTAGCCTATAGCTGGGTGCCGGCCGAAGTCCACCGGGCCCTTAGTGAGTGCGAGTTTCAACTCTACTACCAGCCTGTGGTTGACACGCGAACCGGGGAAACTGTGTCTACGGAGGCCCTGATCCGCTGGCAACACCCGTGGCGGGGGATGATCCTGCCCGGACACTTTATTCCAGTGATTGAAGAAATGCAGTTTATCGTCAATCTTGATCTTTGGGTGCTTGAGCGCGCGTGTCATGAAGCGATGTCCATGGGCAAGCCGGTGGCTGTCAACATTACAGCCAATACCATTGTTGCCCCGGACTTTTTAAACAAGCTGGACAAAGTCTTGATGCGTAGCGGATTGCCGCCTGGCTGGCTGACCCTGGAGCTTACCGAGAGAGTATTCGGTTCACCGGAAATGATGCTGGAACCTTTAAAGGCAGTACACCAACGCGGGATTCAGATTGCGGCCGATGACTTCGGCGTGGGCTATTCGTCGCTGTCTTCCCTTTGGCAATATCCGCTTGATAAGCTCAAACTCGATGGTTCTTTTATCCGCGCGGCGGCGCTGGATCCACGTGCCCAGAATCTGGTAACCGGTCTTGTGCCATTAGCAAAGACCCTTGGCATTACAATTATTGCAGAATGCGTTGAGACGGAAGATGAGCGGACCTGGCTGCACGACGCGGGAGTGTTTTTCCAGCAGGGATACTACTTCGCACGACCCACTCCTTTCTCATGATGAGATCACCTGATGCTCACGTTTGGCTGTGGCACGCGCACGATAAATCCATCGACATAACTCATATTGGCCTCCGATCCGCTAGCGAGTGGGCAGGGTAAAATGGGTCTGTGGTTACAGTGGATTCAAGCGGCAAGAATAGTAGAGAACAGGGAAAACAAAAGAGAGGTTAGTATTGAGCGATGGCGCTTTAGCCGCGCGCCATCGCTCTGGGATAATCAGCGCTCTATGACTGACTTCACATCTTCCTGTCGAATGTTGGCTTTGCGGCCTTCGGCGTCTTCGTACTCAACCATGCCAGTGTTGTCGTTCAATTTAGGTTTATTAGCGGTGGTGATCATCTCGCCGCTATTAGTGGCGATGATGTATTCGCTGGAACACGCCGTCATGGTGATGGCCGCGAATAGTGCAAAGGCGACAAGGATTGCATGCTTCATGGTAACGCTCCTGTACGGTTATCAAGCTTTCCTGCTGTTGTGGTTATTACATTTTCAAGAATAGACGTAATTTTCAGAAAAGCTGCAAGGAGTAATGCGGGATCTGTTTTTTTGAGAGTTGCATGCAAAATCATGCTGAACAACAGAGGGCGTACGTAGGGAGCGGTAGATGAAGCGGGGGTACGAAAGGGAAGAAAAGAAGTTTTGGGCTGGCGCAGTGGCCAGCCCAAAATAATAACCTAGCGCTCGATGACTTCTTTAACGTCGTCTTGCTTCATCTGGTTATCGTAGCCTTGCTCATCTTCGTATTCCATCATCCCGGTATCTTCGTCGATTTCGGGCTTCTCATTGCTTTGGATCATCTGGCCATCTTCAGTGCGGATGATATGGTCGTTGGAGCAACCAACAACACCCAGCATGGCAATGGCACCCAGTGCGGTAATTTTCCATAGTTTCATAACGACATCCTCTCACTGTGGTTTATGCAAAATAGACACATAGATGACCAGCCGATAACGCACAAGGTTCACTTTTTCGCTGAAAATGAAGCTGACTCGTCGACTGGTTCACAAAATAGCGGAAAGATGTGTATACAAAAGATACAGGATTGGTCGTCCTTAGGAGAAGCAAGCCACTGCTAGCTAGTTAGGCTAGCAGTGGCTTAGGTGGCTTTAGTGACAAGTAGCGGTCAGGCGTTCTGAACCTTCAACAGCACCCGACGTATGAATTCGCTGGTCACCTGGGGTTGTGTGATCGGCAGCATGTGACCGCCATCGATCAGCTCCAGCTCTGTATCTGGCAAAGCATCTACTAGCCCTTGACCCTGTTCCTGTGGATTCAGAATACGATCCTGACGACCATAGAGCACTCCTACCGGTAGCTTGAGCGAGCCATAGCTTTGCTGCATCGTCGGAAGTACATCAGGCAGCGCATGCATATCGGTGGAGGCGGCTACGAACTGGCTAGGCCGCATACCGAGAAAGCCACCACCGCGCAGTGGAAAATCTTCCGGCGCTGCTTCGGGGCCGAAGACGATATCCATTACCTTTTCGCGATTGCGAATGGACAGTGGTATAGCCAAGGTCCAGCCGACCAGTTTGCGCAGCCAAGGGTAGGGGATATTCAGCGCGGCGAAGGCTTTTGAGGTTTCGCTTGGCATGTGGGTTAGTGGGGCGACCAAAGCTAAACCTGAGACTTTGTCTGGATAGCGCAACGCGGTTGCCAGCGCCACAGCGCCGCCGAGTGAATGGCCCACAATGAGCGGTTTGTCTAGCTTAAGCGCGTCTATCACGCCTGCCATCACGTCGGCCTGCACATCAAGCGCGGCTGACGAGCGCGGGTGGCGTACCGAGTAGCCGCTGCCTGGACGGTCTACCGCAATAACCCGGTGATCTCGGGCTAGTTCGCCCATCACTTGATAACCGAAGTTCTGCGCGACGCCGCTGAGGCCGTGGATCATCAAAATGCAGGGGCCGGTTCCTTGTTCAAGGTAATGCACCCGGGTGCCCTGAACTTGTAAAAATCGGCCTTCGGGTGGCATACCCAGCTCTACGCGTTTTTTGATGAATAGCGTGAATAAAAAAAGACCGGCGACAATCACCAGCAAGATTATGACAACGGTGCTGAACAGATAACTCACGATTAAGTCCTTGTGCTGTTGGGCGGTATCAGTCGGTTTTGGTCGCAATACCGGGCAGTAATCGCCAGTAGTTGACCGGCATCAGCCGCTCCAGCCACGAGATTATGCGCGCATCGTTACCAACCAGTACGCGGGCCTTGTCACGCTCAATTGCGCGGAGGATGATCTGCGCTGCTTTGGGCGGCGGCATGCGTAGCAGCCGTTTTGCACGTGCCATTTTTTCTTGCTGCTGTTGTTCTGTAGTCCCTTCGGGCGAGCGCGCGCTGGTAGCAATGGCGGTAGCAACACCACCGGGGTGCACCACGGTTATGCCGACCGGGGTATCGAGTAGCTCCAGACGCAACGCATTGGAAAATCCGCGCACCGCAAATTTGCTCGCACAGTAAGCCGTCTGCTCTGCAGGTGTGATCAGCCCGAACAGGCTGGAGATGTTGACGATGCGGGCGGCTGGGCGTTGCTTGAGTAGCGGCAGAAACGCGCGACACATGCACACCACGGCATCGAAGTTGATCGACA